>NZ_JBBCQO010000013.1:0-110894 GCF_037149875.1 Pantoea sp. USHLN256
CAAAGGTGGGGGTGATCGACCTGAAGAATAAGTCGATCACCATGGGTAAGAATGTTAAAAAGTGTTCACCATGTCCCTGAACACCCGTTTACCATGTCCCCGGACTGTACACCTGTGGAAGAGGGCCGGGGTGAGGGCCAGCGCGCACCCTAACGCAAAAGGGCGACCCATTGGGTCGCCCTTTCTTATCCGATCCTGAAATCAGAAACGCAGTGACGCGCCAACGTATGGGCCATCGACCAGTACGTTGTCTTTGCGGCTGCCTTTGTTGTTCAGCTCGATGTACTGATAACCCACGCGCAGGTTCAGCAGAGAAATTGGCGTGAAGCTCAGGCCACCAGACGCTTCCTGGTAGCTATCAAGACGATCGGAGAACGCTTCCGGCGCATAGTAATATTCGCCGTACAGGCCCCACATGCTGTTGAAGCTGTATTGCGCTGCGCCACCGACTGCGACGGTGAAGCCATCACGGCCATCTTCCGGATGGGTGAACAGGGCTTTCGCGGTTGGCGCAATGCGGAAATCGCCCACGTCGATGTTATAGCCCAGGCCTGCACCGTAGGTGCTGCCATCGTGATCGCTACGCAGCCAGTTGCCTTTCAGGAACAGGCCTGGTGAAGTGGTGCCGAGACCAAGGTTCAGGTTGGTGCTGTGCTCACCCACGTCAACACTGCCCTCAATTGCCTGCGCGCCGCTGCTCAGCAGTGCCAGACCTAAAACGCTTCCAGTAACAAGTTGCTTAAACATGTGATTCCACTCCATGAAGGACATTTAATTCGGCGGCAAGGGTAACAGCCTGATAGCAGGAGACAACTTTATTTGGAAAGCTTTACGTAAAAATGGATTACAGCGGGGAAAACGGCCGGTTAAGGCCGTCTGGATATATCAGAAACGGTAGGCAGCGCCAATAAACACGCCATTGATCAGATTCTGGTCATTCTGACCATATTTGCCATAAGTTGACAGATAACGATAACCCGAACTTAGCGTCAGCCAGTTGGCCGGTTGGTAATGAAGGCCAGCCTCGAACTGGTACAGGTGGTGCATGTGACGCGTGGCGAAATCCGGAGCCACTGAGTAATCAAGATAGAGCCAGATTTTGTCCACTTTCGGCAGAGGAGCCATAAAGCGCACTCCCGCATTCATGCCGCGGCTCCCGGATTTATCGTTATCAAGATCGGCCCAGAACGCGCCCACGCGCGGTGCTACCGATAATGCGCCGAAAGCAAATCCATAGCCAATACTGCCTTCAACCATCTGGGTTTTGCGTTCACCGTTCATGTATTCGGCGCCATACTGCAGGCCCAACGCGGTTTTTTCCGTATTGAGAGTGGCAGAGAAGAAATCGCTGCCCCCTTTAATGCCGATTTCCGCTGCGCTGATCCCAGTGGAGGCCAGCATCAGGCCAACTGCTAAATAATGCTTTTTCATTGTCGCTTCCTTGTTGTTTGCGCGAACAAACAGTAAGCAAAACGACAAGGAAGCAAAATAAGCCCTGGCTTGAAAATGAACCGCTATGCTGCCCACAGCAGATGGCTCAGCAGCGGAGCCAGAATCACCGTCACTACGCCCGACAGCATCATCACCAGGCTGGATACCACGCCCTCCTGCTGGCCGAGTTGATAGGCACGCGCGGTACCCGCGCCATGTGATGCCGCACCAAAACCTGCGCCCTTCGCCACGCCCTGCTTGATGGCGATACGCAGAAACAGCACATCCCCCACCGCCATGCCGAACACGCCGGTGATCACCACAAATAGCGCCACCAAATCGGGCTGGCCGCCAATAGGTTGCGCCGCCGCCAGCGCGAATGGCGTGGTAATCGAGCGCACCGCCAGACTGCGCTGGATGGTTTCCGGCAGCGTCAGCAGACGCGCCAGCCACACCGAGCTGCAGACCGCCACCAGCGTGGCGGTAAGTACGCCGACACTCAGCGACAGCCAGTGACGTTTGATGATCTCGAGGTTCTCATACACCGGCACGGCGAACGCCAGCGTTGCCGGACCCAGCAACCAAATCAGCCAGTGACTTTCGGCAATGTAATTTTTCCAGCTCACATGGGTGAGCAGCAGCAGCGCCACCAGCACCAGCGGCGTTAGCACCAACGGCATCAGCAATAGCGTGCGCCAGCGACGATAGAGCATTTTGTTGATGTAATAGACCAGCAGCGTGAACGCCAGACACAGCAGGCTTATCAGCAGATCATTCATGGTGCGCCTGCTTACGCGCGGCACGCGCCAGTTCGTAGCGATATAAACGATCGACCACCAGAGAAGTGGAAGCCAGCACCAGTAAAGTGCTCACGCCAATCACCACGCAGATGCGCCAGCCTTCGCTGCGCAGCAAGTCGCTGTAGTTCACCACCGCCACGACCGCTGGAATAAAGAACAGCAGCATTTCCGCCAGCAGCCAGTTAGCGCCCGCTTTCACCCAGCGCAGCGGCACAATGCGCGTCATGATCAACCCTAACAGCAGCACCATGCCGACCACGTTTGCGGGCAACGGCAAATGCAGCCAGCTCACCAGCCGGTCGCTGAAGATAAACAAACCCACATACAGCCCCAGCTGCAGCGGAACAAAAGCGTGTTGCAGGAGATCCGTTCTGCGCGGACTTAATGCCATCATTTCTTTTTCCCCGATGAAAAATTCAGGGGGCTAGTATAAATCCGCCGCAAACTGTGAAAGAAATGAATTAAAATCATTCAAACTATGCCAAAAAGGAATGCTTATGGACGTGCGAGCGCTGCGCTACTTTACCGAAGTGGTCCGCCAGCAAAGCTTTACCCGCGCCGCCGAGAAGCTCTACGTGACGCAGCCCACCATCAGCAAAATGCTACGCCAGCTGGAAGAGGAGCTGGGCTGCACCTTGCTACTGCGCGAAGGACGCAAACTGCATCTTACCGACAGCGGCCAGGCAGTTTATCAGCGCGGACTGGCGATTCTGCAGGAGTTTCATCAGCTTGAGGCGCAGCTGGGCGACATCAACCAGCTGAAAACTGGCGAGCTGCGCCTGGGGATTCCCCCGATGGTCGGCATGCAGATGGCCGGATCAATCTCCGCCTTTCGCCGCCGTTATCCCGGTGTTGAATTGAAAATTGCCGAATTTGGCGGCCTGACGGCGCAGCAAGCGGTGCTGAGTGGCGCGCTCGATATCGCCCTCACCGCGCTACCGATCGATGCCGAGCTGCCGCTCAACACGCTGGAGTTGATGCATCATCCGCTGTGCGTGCTTTTACCGCGTAGCGACATCTGGCTCAACCACACTCAAGTCGGACTAAAAGAGTTAGCCAAACATCCGCTGCTGATCCTCAACGAAGAGTTCGCGCTCAATCGCCAGATCAGAAAAGCGTTTCAGCGCCTTAATTTGACGCCGAATATTGCGCTGCGCAGCGCGCAGTGGGATTTTCTTGCGGCGATGGTGCAAGCGGGCATGGGCTTGGCGATTCTGCCGGAGCCGATCTGTCAGCGGCTGGATAAGCAGTCGCTGCTGTGGCTGCCGCTGGAGTCGGAGCTGCAGTGGAGTTTAGGTTTGATTTGGCGGGAAGGCAGCTACTTGTCGCGCAGCGCTCAGGCGTGGATTGATTGCTGCCGTGAACACTGGCCGGATACGGCGCCGCGGCTGTCGGTGTGAAAACGAAAGCAGCACATAGCGTAGCGGCGCGATTTATCGCGCAATAAATTGCGCCGCTACAGTCCGAGCAATAGACATTGCTCAAGGTGACTGCTACTCCTCTTTCTCTATCAGCAGCGCTTCCAGCAGATCGAGATCGTGCAGCAGTTTCTGCATCGTCTCGTTGGAAATTTCCTGGGTGGCACGCAGGTGATACACCTCGGCGCGCTCGGCACGCAGCGCGTTGAGGCGGAAACGACGCTCAAGGTTTTCGGCAAACTGCGCCTGCTCGATATCGTTTTTACCCTCGGCGCGGCGACGCAGATTACCGATCACCCGCAAACTCACTTCCTTCAGCAGCTCCGGATCGATGTTCTCTTCGGTGTCGGTCTCCAGACGCTGCTCCATTTTGTGCAGGCTTTCAATCGCCACGCCCGCCATGGCCGCACGCGCGAATTGAATCTCTCGACGATGACCTACCTTATCGATGCTCTCCACATCGCGCAGCAGAATCGGCAGCAGCACCACGCCAACCAGCAGCGAAATCAGAATCACGCCGGTGGCGATGAACACCAACTCGTAGCGCGCCGGGAACGGATCGCCGTTGCTGAGGAACAGTGGAATCGATAGCACACCCGCCAGCGTGATGGCACCGCGCACCCCGGCAAACGAGGCAATCAGCAGTTCGCGCAGTGAGTAGTTGGTAAACTCCAGCGGCTTCTTCTTCAGCAGGCGCATGCTGGTGCGCTTCATGATCCACAACCAACCAAAACGCACGACCATCAGCGCGGCATAAACCAGGAAGACGTCAGTGAACAGCATCCACAGTTCGACGTTTGGATCGGCGTTGGCCTGCGCAATGGAGGTGGCCAGGATGTCTGGCAGCTGCAGACCGAGCATCAAGAACACCATGCCGTTGAAGACGAATTCCAACATCTGCCACACGCTATTGGCGCGCAGGCGCATGGCGAGCGGCGCCTGACGGATAATGCCGGAGCGCGTGATGGTCATACCCGCCGCCACGGCAGCGAGGATACCCGAGACGCCAAGGTGTTCCGCAATCAGGTAGGAGGCGAACGGTAACAGCAGCAGCAGCACGGTTTGGGTGGCCGGATCGTCCCCGCTCCAGCGGCTGAGCAGACGCAGCGAGCGGCCATACAGCCAGCAGATCACCACGCCGGCAACCAAACCGCCGACCGCCACTTTGAGGAACTCGACGCTGGCGCCGCCCCAGGTAAACACCATGGTGCCCATCGCCACCGCGACGGCAAACTTCAGCGACACCAGGCCAGATGCGTCATTCATCAGGGCTTCGCCCTGCACAATCGACATGATTTTTTTCGGGATACGCCCTTCACCCACAATGCCGGACAGCGCCACGGCATCGGTTGGCGAGAGCACCGCCGCCAGCGCAAAGGCGGGAATCAGCGGAATCCCCGGCACCAGCCAGTAAATCAGGTAGCCAATCCCGACCACGGTTATCAGCACCAGAACCAGCGCCAACCCCATGATTTCACGACCGTGATGGAGAAACTCGTTAATCGGCGTTTTCCAGCCATCTGCAAACAGCAGCGGCGGAATAAACAGCACGAGGAACAGTTCCGGATCAAAATCGACATGCAGGCCGAAGACGGGAAAAGCGAGTAATGCACCGGCGGCAATTTGCACCAGCGGCAGCGGAATTTGGAACGGCAGAATGCGTGCCGCCACGCTGGAGAGTGAAACCACCAGCGTCATGATGAGAATAGTAAAGAAGATTTCCATGCTGTCCTTAGGCGAATCAATTTCATTAAAGCGATGTTGTTGCGTGGGAAAGTGTAAAACAAAACGCCGCACAGCGGGGCAACCCGATGTGCGGCGTGGAGCAGAAAGAGAATAATCTTGAAATTTATTCGCTTTAGAGTCAGATGGCCCAGCCACCGGCATAGAACGCCACCAGAGCGACAGCAATCACCACGGTGCCGACGTTGAGTTTGCGCCACTCGCCGGCAAACAGGCGACCAATCACCAGTGAAGCGAAGCCGAGCATAATGCCGGTCACAATGTTGCAAGTGAGTACGATGAACACCGCGGTCAGCAAGCCAGACATCGCATCAACGAAATCGTTGAAGTCGATTTTGGCCACGTTGCTCAGCATCAGCAGGCCCACGTACATCAGCGCCGGAGCAGTTGCGTAAGCCGGAACCAGATACGCCAGCGGCGACATGAACAGAATCATCAGGAACAGCAAACCGACCACAATCGCCGTCAGACCGGTTTTCCCGCCGGCTGCGGTGCCCGCCGCCGATTCGATATAGACCGCAGCCGGCGATGCGCCGACCAGACCTGCAAACACGCTGCTGAGTGAATCGGTGGTTAACGCGCGGCCGCCGTTGATGATCTGCCCCTCTTTATCCAGCAGATTGGCCTGCCCCGCTACCGCGCGGATGGTACCGGTGGCATCAAACACCGCCGTCATCACCAGCGCCAGCACGCTTGGCAGCACCACCGGTTGCAGCGCACCCATGATATCCAGGCTAAACATCGCCGATTGACCGTTAGCATCCTTCAGGCTTGGCATGGCAAACAGACCTTGATAGGTCACCGCCGGATCGAAAATCAGACCAATAATCGAGATGGCGATGATGGTCAGCAGAATGCCGCCCGGCACGCGCCGTTTCTCCAGGCCGAAAATCGCCGCCAGGCCTACCAGCGCCATGATCACCGGAAACGAGGCGAAGTGGCCCAATGCCACCGGCAAACCTGCCGCCGGGTTCTTCACCACCAAACCAATGCCGTCAGCGGCGATCAGCAGCAGGAATAGACCGATGCCGACGCCGGTCCCGTGCGCGACGCCCATCGGTAAGTTACGCAGGATCCACGCGCGAATGCCGGTTACCGAAATTAGCGTAAACAGTAAGCCCATCAGGAAAACGGCGCCCAGCGCCACCGGTACACTAATGTGCTGGCCGAGCACCAGGCTAAAAGCGGTGAAGGCGGTCAGTGAGATAGCGCAGCCAATCGCCATTGGCAGGTTGGCCCACAGGCCCATGACGATCGAACCGATGCTTGCCACCAGGCAGGTAGCAACGAACACCGCCGTTGGCGAGAAGCCCGCTTTGCCCAACATGCCGGGCACCACAATAACCGAGTACACCATCGCCAGAAACGTGGTGAGACCCGCCAATACTTCCTGACGCACGCTGCTGCCGCGTGCAGAAATGTTGAACCAGGCGTCCAGTTTTCCACTGGCCGGGCGCGATTCGCCAGACATAATCATTCCTCAATATTTTTGTGATGTGAGTCGCCGCACGGCGCACGTTTGCCGCTCCCTGATGAAGCTTTTCCTGAAGAAAATCAGGCAAACGTTTACGTCGCCGCGTATTCCAGGTCGTAAAAGGGGGACACGGAAAAAAGGCAAACGATTATCTGGCCTTTGGCATGGCGTTTTCAACTACTAATCGCGGGTAATACAGGATAAATCCAGCCAATGGGTTTCCCAGGTCGCCATGAATGGCGCCCCTACGATCATGGGCTTTGTCGGGCGTCATTCATGCCGACCTGGCTGCAATCAACTCTGCAGTTGAATCGGGCCGCCCTGCTCTAACGCGCGCTGCCAGGCGGCGCGCTGCTGCATGGTTTCCAGCCAGCGCGCGGTGGCGGGCATATCACGCAGGGAACCGCGCATTTGCAGTGCCAGCAGCGGGAAGCTCATCTGCACATCGGCGATACTAAATCGTGAACCGGCAAAAAAGGGATGCTGCGAGAGATGTTGTTCGATCACGCTGCCGTGCAACGCCAGCTGTTTGTTCAGCCAGGCTTTTTGAATTCCTTTGCTCAGCGCGATCCCCGCCGGACGCAACAGCCACGGCACCGGCTTTTTGCCCAGCTGTGCAAACACCAGCTTCATCACCAGCAGCGGCATCAGCGATCCTTCGGCGTAGTGCAGCCAGTAACGCGCCTGAATCTGCTCCTCTTCATCGCTTAACATCAGCTGATGTTCGCTGTCATATTTCTGCTGCAGGTATTCAAGGATGGCGCCTGACTCAGCAACCACACGATTGCCATCGGTAATAACCGGCGATTTTCCCAGCGGATGCACTTTCTTTAAAGAGTCGGGTGCCAGCAAGCTATTCTCGCGCTGGTAACGTTTAATTTGGTAAGGCACCGCCAGCTCTTCCAGCAGCCATAACACGCGATGCGAGCGGGAATTTTCCAGATGGTGAACGGTGATCATGCGGTTTTCCTTGCCGGTAAGTGTGCTGGCAAGTATAGCGGATTAACGCTTCTGCTCGTCTTGCTCGGGATCGAGTAACACCGCACCCGAACCTTGTTCGCCCAGGCGGTCACCCGGATTGCGCAGCGGGCAGTCACGCATTGATAAACAGCCGCAACCAATGCAGCCATCAAGATCGTTACGCAAGCGGGTGAGCGTTTCGATACGTTTATCCAGCTCTTCACGCCAATGTTGGGTTAGCGCATCCCACTCCTGCGTCGACATACGCTTGTTGGCCGGCACATGGTTCAGACTATCGCTCACCGTGGCGAGTGGAATGCCGATGCGTTGCGCAATTTTAATAATCGCCACGCGGCGCAATACGTCGCGGCTATAGCGACGTTGATTGCCGCCGTTGCGCGAGCTGAAAATCAATCCTTTGGTTTCATAAAAGTGCAGCGCGGAGACCGCTACGCCGCTACGTTTGGCGACTTCGCCCGGTGTCAGCACCGGCTTCGGGTAATTGCGTTCTTTTTTCATTTAGGGCCTTTACCTCAAGTTAACTTGAGGAATTATACTCGCACCCCAGCAAAACTTCGAATTTCTAACCAGGTAATAACCATCAGAAGGATGAGGCTATGATGCAACAGGAAATCATTCATTCGCTGACCCACTGGATCGATCAGAATCTGGATAAAGCGCTATCAATTGATGAAGTCGCAGCAAAATCAGGTTACTCAAAATGGCATCTGCAGCGTATGTTCCGTGCCGTCACGAAACAAACGCTGGGTGGCTATATTCGCGAGCGTCGCCTGACGCTGGCCGCAGAAGCACTGCGTCAAACTCAGCGTCCGGTATTTGATATCGCCATGCAGTACGGTTACGACTCGCAGCAGACTTTCTCGCGCGTGTTCCGCCGCCAGTTCTCGCAAACGCCGACCGCTTATCGTCATACCATGCGCCGTCAGGCGATGATTCAGCGTCCGCGCCTGCTCAGCTTTGACTGTGTGGATAGCAGTATGAACAGCTTTGCCCAGCGTACTACCGGCGAGTGCTGCCCGGTAAGCTAACCTTTTCAGCGCGCCCCGTGCGGGCGCACCTCCCCTTTCCTGCCTGTCTCCTCCCCCAATTTTCGATAAAAATTTTTCTACCATACAAGGTATAAATTTTGTTCAAAATTTAAAATCGAGTGATATAATGTGAGCCAAGTCACACTTTCCTGTTTGCAGTAAGACGGCCAGAAGGGCTTCCCTGACCTTCCTTCTTTGCCGCCCGTGATGTCGATCGAATGTCGGGGATATCACTGATCCTAAGAGGTTTGCTACAGATGGCTACGTTAACCACCAGTTTGATCGTTATGCGCTGGGAACTCCTGAGCGCGGTAATGATGTTCTTCGCCAGCACCATGAAAATTCGTCTGCGTCAAAACAGTCATCACGTAATGGCGCTGCTGTGCGGGGGAATTGGGGTTGGCATGTCCTGCTGGTTTGTTACCGGCCTGCTTGGCATTACGCTGAGCATGGAGAATCTGCACAACTTTATGGAAATCTCGAAGAACGCCTTTATCGAAGTGATGAGCCAAACGCCGACCGACTGGCCAATGCCTTAGTCGCTGCCCATAAAAAACCCCGCTTGCGCGGGGTTTTTTATTTTGCTGTGTGATTCTTAAATTTTCTTCAATACGGCCGGAATAGTCACTTCCGCCACCGTGACGCCCGGTATCTTCGTACCGCGACGATCCTGAATCCACATATCACCCATCATTTGATTTAGCCCGCGATCCAGACCGGTAACCAAGCCAGCGCCCGGCGTGAAGGTTAATTCGCCGAAGTAGATCTGGTCGTTATCGATGTACCAATCCACGCGCACATAATCGAAATCACTCGCCAGCTTTTTACTCAGCGCCAGGGCGTGCTGTAACGAGGCCATCTGCGGCGTAACGTCCAGGCCAGTATCACGAATCTTGTGATACGCCTCGTTAAGATTGTTAACGTAAAAATTCATCGACAACAGCGGATTACAGCGGTTGTAGATCACCTGCAGCACATATTCAAAGCTGCCATCGCGCTTATTGAACATGTGGAATTTGTAATCGATCGGCGCCGTTTTACCATCGCCAATATACTGCTCGACCAGGATGCGCGGCTTAATGTAGCGGTAATGAATCTCACGCGCTTCGTTAGCAAAGTCGGTCTTCAGCCAGCGGTGGCAGTCGCTAATGATCTGCTGCTTCTTCAGTGCATCCGGCTCTTCCAGCAGGATTTCGACCATATTAGACGCGTGATTCGGCTTAATAACCGTGTTTTTCCAGCTCGGCAGCGTATGCAGCGAGCTTGGATCGCTGGTTTCATACACCAGTGGGATCAGGTATTCGCTGCCCACTTTCTCGGCGATGTATTCGCGCACCGAATATTTGTCCGACAGACGGCCATAGATCTGATAATCACCGTGGACAAATTTGCGGTACAGCACCTTCTCGTTAAAGACTTTCGGCTCACGCAGATTGGGCAGCCTGCGGAACTTGTGAAAGTAGTAGATACGATCCTGGGTAGCCCAGGGCATCTTCTTAATGAAGTACTGCACGCTTCTTCTGAGTTCTTCTTTCAACTTGAGCATATCTGACCTCATTTGTAGGTTTTGTAGTTGAGTGAGGAAACCTGGATTTTTTGGATGACGCCGTTTTTGAAGAAGTAATTCATTACGGTAAGGGACAGCAATTCTGAGATGAAAACGCTCCAGGCGGCACCCATGATGCCGTAGCTCTGGATCAGCCACCATGACAGCGGCAAGCTGATAACCATCAGGCAAACAATTTTCTTCAACAGATAATTAAACCCGCCTTCTTTAACCATGTAGCGATACGCCACGGTCCCCATCGCCGAAAAGCAGGTTGCTAACGACAACAACGTAATGAGACTTCCTGACTGTGTGTACTCGTGACCATACAAAGCGATGATGATTTTTTCGCCGTACATCGCGATCACCGCTAACAACAACAATGAAACACCCATGACATAACCATTAAGCCGTGCTGTCAGCTTGATGGCGGCTTCTCCACGCTCACGGAAAATTTCCGAGAAGCAGGAAGTGATGATGGCGACCGGGATAAAAATCCATGAAGCCGAAATAGTATTGGCGGCAGCGAACAGGCCGAGGTCGCGCGCAGAGGCGATACCCGCCAGGAACATCTGTGCCGCTTTCACCTGCACCGAGATAAAGATGCTGGAGATAGCCAGCGGCAGTCCGGCGTACAGCAGATAGCGCAGATAGGTACCGCGCTTCTCTTGTGGCGGCGCCACATCCTGATTCTCGCGATAAAAGTTAAAGCGCTTAATCACGTACGGCACCAGCGTGACGGCGACAATCGAAACGGTCAGCCACAGCGGATTGAGGTGCAGCCAGGCGATGGCAAAACTCAGGGTGAAACCCAGCAGCAAACCGACAGAGTTGGCGATGGTATTTAGCCGCGAAGCCAAACGCGCGTTGTTATAAACGCTGAAAGTGTCCTGCGTGACGAAAACCGAAGAAATAAACGAGGCCAGAGCAAAGGCAAGGAAATTTTCCTGCATGTTGTACCAGACCCAAATCAACACCGGCAGCGAAGTGAGCAGCAGTAACACCATGCGCATGTTGCGCGCTACGGTCATCAGGCGCAGACCTTTCGGCGCACTTTTACTGATGCGCTTAAACAAAATGGTTTCTGTCCCGAAAATCGCCACGGTTTGCACCATGGAGAATAGCGAGGCGGAAAACGCCATTTGGCCAAAGATGGTTGGGCCAAAGGATTTTGCCACGTAGGAGGTCACAAATATGACGCCGAACACGGAGACAATCTTTTCAGACATCATCCAGGCGGCATTAGACATTACGCTCAATTTCATTGACTGATCCTTAGTATTACGAACTACAACAACTTTCGGTACAACATCCTTGAAATGAATTAACAAGCGCTCAGTGGGCCTGACTTATTTTAAGAACTTCAAACCAAACTGGTCCGAAAAATGAGACTCGCGTCGATAATTAGAGAATATATTCAGGAAAATTCTGATTAAATCCGGCGCGAAACTCAGTGGATGTAAACGATTTCAGCCTAAATTCTAAGCAAAGGTTTACTGGCATAGCCCGATATTTCTGTAAGGGGTTTATGCCGTTTTCCATGGAATGTAGTATTTTTCTGCATTTGGGATGGAGAGAATTTATATCAAAAACCTAACGCCCGGAAGGCGTTCATTGGCATTCATAATAAAATAAGATTTATCCCATGATGATATTTCTTATAAATATCTTAATTTAACCCTCGCAATTCAAATCGCGCACTTTAATACTGCATTAATAGTGTTTTTGCAGTGCCAGATATTAATACAGTAATTCTCATCCACTAATTGATAAGAAAGGTAATAGCATTTATGAGAAAGTCACGATATAGCGAAGAGCAAATCACAAATGCCATTAAAGCTTCTGAAACGGGAGTGAAAGTCAGGGAAATTTGTGAGGAGCTTGGCATTTCCGAGGCCACTTTCTATAGCTGGAAGAAGAAGTTTTCTGGGCTATCCTCCGAAGAAGGCAGAAAAATCAAGGAGCTAGAAGACCAGCTTCTTAACCTCACGCGTGAGCTGCAATCACTGAGTTCCGATAAAGAGATGCTGCAAAGCGTATTGAAAAACTTCTTCACCACCAATGAAAAGCGCCAGGCGGTTAACTTCCTGCAAACCACATTCGACATAGGTACCCGTCGTAGCTGTCGTTTACTGGATATTAGCCGTAGCGTTTATCATTATCCTGCAGGTACAGATAATCGCTAACACCATTAAGGCCGATGTTATTTGACTTAATGCTGAGATTTGTTCTTACCAGAAGATATGAAGATCATTTAATTCGGCGTTCACAACATAACAATTCGAACCAATTTTTCCTGATGAATTCCATCGCGGAATTGCTTCCTTTTTTGCGGTAAAATAGATTCACATCAGCAAAAGTCTCTCTATTCAAGCCATTTAAACGAAGTCCAATCTCATTACGGTGAGATTGGCGCTTCGATTATTACTTTATCAACATTAATCATCTGACCTGAATGCAGACATTTCTGTTAAGCATTAATGAACAACTGCATGTAACCGCTCACACACTCACTCTGTTTTAGAGTGGATCTGTTCAGGCATTCATTTGTCATTATGCTGATGCACGTAGACTAAAATTCGTTGCGCGCTGCCAGGAATAGTCCGGATAAGAAACGTTATCTCCCCTAAACAATAACCGCAAAAAAGCGCGAGAAAAGATAAATAGTCGGGGATTAATCATCGCTGCGCTTAATGGTTTTTTATCCGCATCACATCGAATGATTCTTAACACCACACTATCTCCTTAAGCAAAAAGTGGCTTTATAGCCGTTTTATTCAGTGCCAAAGGGCAATAAACGGTAGGTTAGATGCATGTTTTTCGCATTATCTGCATGCGCTTTTGCCGCTTTAGGTCCCCCGCTAGCAGGAATCACAGCCGCTTATTGAAGGTTTAGGTCACCTTAAGGCTAACCTTTAAGCGCCACAGCGCTGCCAGAGCACGATGGCTTATGACAAATGAGCACTAAATTAGTGTCTAAATTCGGCAGGAATGTTATATCGAGGTTCAGATGAAGGGTAGAAATGGCAATAGCGTCCGCAGATCGGGTTGGTCAAATTCTTAAAATACAGGGGAATACGCTGCCGAAATGATTCTTCAGCAGCGTTATTTTGCTGATTTATACCGCTGTGATTTGCGGCTGCGGTTTGATACGCATCGCGTAGATCACACCAATAATCAGACAGCCAATACCCACCGCGGTTAACAGCGGCGGCCAGCTTTGTCGCCAGAGGAAGGTCCACAGCAAACCCGCTAAGGTTTCAAACACGATTAACGGTCCCATGATCACCGTCGGCACGCGCTGACTGGCGGCATTCCAGCACAGCGTGCCCAACCAGGAACAAATCAGCCCAATTGCTAACATCAATAATAGAAAGTGTTGCGGCTGCGGTCCGAACGGCAGATCAAATCCAGGTTGCTGCCAGTAAAGCTGCCCGCAAACTAATAGATAGAACACCAGCGCCAGCGGCAATGTCACTAACCCTTGCGCCGTCGCCCAGCTTGAGGGTTTGTGTTGGGGATGGGCACGCATCCACAAACCGTTGCGCAGCGGATACCATGTCCAGCATGCCACCGCCAGCACGGCTAAAAGCAAACCGGTTAAATAACGCGACCAATCAAAATCCGGCCCCTGGGTTTGCAACTCCGCGGCATTCACACAAGCCAGCCCTACGGCAATAATCAGCAGAGCGGGCGTCAGCTTGCGCCACGGCAAGCGTCCTTCGAGGTGGCCATAGCAGAGATTCGCGGTCACGGTGATCACCACCGGCAAGGTGCCGATAATCATCGTTGAAATCGGTGCGCCGGTGCGTTGAATCGCACTGGCGAGTAAGGCGTAATACAGCAGATTACCGATTAGCGACAGTTTCAGCGCTTCAAACCAATCTTTACGCGTTAGCTGTCGTAAACGACGGCGATCCAGCCAGGCGAGCGGTAACACCACTAAACCAAAGGCCACATAGCGCCCGGCCGATTGTAAGGTGCCCGGATAATCCGGTATTAACAGCGGGCCGACAAAGATCAATCCCCACATCAGCCCCGCAGCGAGGGCAAACAGTATTCCAGCAAACATAAACTCTTCCTTTATAGGCATTCCGCTGCAGTGTGACGCAGCCTGGCGTTAAAGGCTTGTAGCAGATTGCGGTTAGCGCAGTGGGAAGACTTGTTTTTGATAGCGGCCGGGTGTGATGCCGTAGCGATGCGCGAAGGCGCGCGTGAGATGCGCCTGATCGGTCAGGCCGACCGAAGCTGCAACCGTGGCGGCACTCTCACCACGCGCCAGCAGTTGTTTGGCGGCAAACAAGCGAAACGCCATCAGCATTTGATGCGGGGTAACGTGGAAGTGTTGTTTGAAGCTGCGCAGAAAATGCCATGGCGACAGTGACGCCAGCGCAGCAAGCTCTTCGAGGCGCACCGGTTCGGCGAGGTTTTCCCGTAAATAGTCTCTTACCGCATCAAAGCGGTGTGCGCCTTCGATCGGTCGTTGCTGTCCCTGCCGTGCCAGCGGCCGCATTAACTCCAGCAGTTCAAGCAGAATGCTTTCGCGCTCCAGCGCAGTTTGCGCCTGCCACATCTGCGCCAGCAGTTGAGAAAACGGCTGCGCCAGACGCGCATCGGTGCGCAGTGCATCATTGAACCACCAATGACGATCGCCCGTCAGACGATCCATTTCGTGCGGATCAATATAGATCATGCGATAGCGCCAGCCTTCGTCGCAGGCCGATTCGCCGGTATGCAGTTCGTCAGGATTCATCATCACCAGCGAATGCTGTGGCGCGGTGTAGTTGGCGCCACGATAGCGAAAACGCTGAGCACCGGATTCAATCGTCCCGATACCAAAGGCTTCATGCGTATGCGGTTCAAAGGCGTAGCGGGAGATGTGCGCCTGGTAAAGCTCAATGCCCGGCAGCTCAGCGAAATGCTGAAACTGCGCACGATCTTGCTCACAAGGAAAGACTTCAGGAACCACCTTCACCACACACCTCCAGATTAAAACCTCTGTAAGCATGCGCGGCAGTAGCGATAAATGCAAAGCGGATTTGCTTTACCTCATCGCGTATTCACCGGACACTAAAACGACTTAAAAAGGAGATAAATATGGCCAATCGCGTGGTTGTGGTAGTGGATATGCAAAATGGCGTGCTGGCAACGCCGCGTTTTGATCGCGCCGGACGTTGTGAGCGAATCAATCAGTTAACCGCCGCAGCCGATCAGGTGATCTTCATCCAGCACGTTGGTCCCGGTTTAGAGGCTAACTCCGCAGGCTGGGCAATCGTGCCCGAATTACACCAGCCAGCCAACGCCATCTTCGTCAACAAAACCGCCTGCGACAGCTTCTGGCAAACCGATCTCGCCGCCCACCTCGATCAGCTCGAGATTAAAAGCTTTGTGATTTGTGGCTGCGCCACCGATTACTGTGTCGATACCACGATTAAAGTCGGCGCCAGCCTCGGCTATCACATCACGGTCGCCGCCGATGCGCATACCACCGCGGACCGTACTTATGCTTCGGCACAGCAGCAGATCAATCAGCATAACGAAGTATGGGCAGATTTGATTATGCCGGGCAATCCGGTGTTGGTTCGCGAAACGGAAGCGTTGCTGCGGGAATGGCGACCGCATTAATGCAGGAATAGGTTCAGCTCCAGTCGAAAAAAAACTGCCACTCCTCACGGAATGGCAGCTCTGGATTCATTGACAATGCACCCGAGTGTTCAGGCGAATAATCAGAACGGAATATCGTCGTCAAAATCCATTGGCGGTTCGTTGTTCGCCGGTGCGCTCTGCTGCTGTGGACGCTGCTGCGCGCCGCCGCTGAACTGGTTGCCACCGCCTTGCGGCTGCTGTTGTGGCTGCTGTGGCTGGCCCCAACCGTTGTTATTGCCGCCGCCCTGACCGCCCGCCGGTGCGCCACCTGCGTTCGCGCCCTGCTGACGTCCACCCAGCATCTGCATGGTGCCGCCAACGTTCACAACCACTTCAGTGGTGTATTTTTCCTGGCCGCTCTGGTCGGTCCATTTACGGGTACGCAGCTGGCCTTCGATGTAAACCTGGGAACCTTTACGCAGGTATTCACCCGCCACTTCCGCCAGTTTGCCGAACAGCACAACACGGTGCCATTCCGTGATCTCTTTGTTTTCACCGGTGGCTTTATCGCGCCAGCTTTCTGACGTGGCCAGCGTAATGTTGGCTACCGCGCCACCATTTGGCATGTAGCGCACTTCCGGATCCTGACCCAGATTCCCGACTAGAATCACTTTGTTTACGCCACGACTGGCCATGTTGCTGTCTCCCGATGAGTTGATGCTAAAAGTCTAAGCGAAAAATTGTATCACGTCACATTGGCGTGTGCCCACTTTAGAGCGGGATTCCAATTTTTTTCCAGCAAGCAGAATAGCAAAAAACACTGGATATTTATTCAGGTTATTTTTTGTGCCATAATGGAGCGTTTCTGCTGGTCGTGCTGGCAAGGCATGGCGAGTGTTGTTCAATCCGGGAAAGGTGAATGGATAAGATCGAAGTCCGCGGTGCTCGCACCCATAATTTGAAGAACATCAACCTGATCATCCCTCGCGATAAGCTCATTGTGGTCACCGGTCTGTCAGGTTCCGGTAAGTCTTCGCTGGCGTTTGATACGCTGTATGCTGAAGGCCAGCGTCGCTATGTCGAATCGCTTTCGGCCTATGCGCGCCAGTTTCTTTCATTAATGGAGAAACCGGACGTTGACCACATTGAAGGTCTTTCGCCCGCCATCTCCATTGAGCAGAAATCGACTTCGCATAACCCGCGTTCCACCGTCGGCACCATAACCGAAATTCACGACTACTTGCGCCTGCTGTTTGCACGCGTCGGCGAGCCGCGCTGTCCGGATCATGACGTTCCGCTGGCCGCGCAAACCGTTAGCCAGATGGTCGATCAGGTATTGTCGCAGGAAGAGGGCCGTCGCCTGATGCTGCTGGCGCCAGTGGTGAAAGATCGCAAAGGCGAACACACCAAAACGCTGGAAAATCTCGCCGCACAGGGTTATATCCGTGCGCGTATCGACGGCGAAGTGTGCGACCTGTCGGATCCGCCGAAGCTGGAATTACAGAAGAAACACACCATCGAAGTGGTGATTGACCGCTTCCGCGTGCGCGAGGACCTAGCAACGCGTCTGGCGGAATCTTTTGAAACCACGCTGGAACTCAGCGGGGGTACGGCGATCGTCGCTGATATGGACGATACCAGCGCCGAAGAGATGCTGTTCTCGGCGAACTTTGCCTGCCCAATTTGTGGCTATAGCATGCGCGAACTCGAACCGCGCCTGTTCTCGTTCAACAACCCAGCCGGCGCTTGCCCGACCTGCGATGGCTTGGGCGTGCAGCAATATTTCGACCCCGATCGCGTGGTGCAGAATCCAGAGCTGTCGCTGGCCGGTGGCGCCATCCGCGGCTGGGATCGCCGTAATTTCTACTATTTCCAGATGCTGCGCTCGCTGGCAGAGCATCTGCAATTCGATGTCGAAGCTCCGTTTAACAGCCTGAGCGACAATGCGCGCAACGTGATTCTGTACGGTTCCGGCAAAGAGAATATCGAATTCAAATACATCAACGATCGGGGTGATACTTCGGTGCGCCGCCATCCGTTTGAAGGCGTGCTGCACAACATGGAGCGCCGTTATAAAGAGACGGAATCCAACGCGGTACGCGAAGAGCTGGCGAAATTTATCAGCAACCGCGCTTGTGCCAGCTGTGAAGGCACCCGTTTGCGTCGTGAAGCGCGTCATGTCTTTGTCGAAAACACCAACCTGCCGACCATCTCTGAGATGAGCATCGGGCATGCGATGGACTTCTTCGCCAACATGAAGCTGAGCGGCCAACGCGCGCAAATCGCCGAGAAAGTCCTGAAAGAGATCGGCGATCGCCTGAGCTTCCTGGTCAACGTCGGCTTGAACTACCTGTCGATGTCACGCTCGGCAGAAACGCTCTCCGGCGGTGAAGCGCAGCGTATTCGTCTGGCCAGCCAGATTGGTGCTGGCTTGGTGGGCGTTATGTATGTACTGGATGAACCCTCCATCGGTCTGCATCAGCGCGATAACGAACGCCTGTTAGGTACGCTGATTCACCTGCGCGATCTCGGTAATACGGTGATTGTGGTAGAGCACGATGAAGATGCGATTCGCGCGGCTGACCATGTGATCGATATCGGGCCAGGCGCTGGCGTGCATGGTGGTCAGGTGGTGGCGGAAGGCGATGTGCACGCGATCATGGCGAATGAAAATTCACTCACTGGCCAGTTCCTTAGCGGCAAGCGTGAGATCGCGATTCCAAAAGAGCGCGTCAAAGGCGATCCCGCCAAAGTACTGAAACTGACGGGTGCGCGCGGCAATAACCTCAAAGACGTCACGCTGACGATTCCGGTCGGCTTATTTACCTGTATTACCGGCGTGTCCGGCTCGGGTAAATCGACGCTGATTAACGATACGCTGTTCCCGATTGCGCAGCGCCAGCTCAACGGGGCTACCACCATCGAAGCCGCGCCTTATCGTGAGATCGCCGGTCTCGAACACTTCGATAAAGTGATCGATATCGATCAGAGCCCGATTGGCCGTACCCCGCGCTCTAACCCCGCGACCTATACCGGCATTTTCACGCCGGTGCGCGAGCTGTTCGCCGGTGTGCCGGAAGCGCGTTCACGTGGATACAATCCTGGCCGCTTCAGCTTTAACGTTCGCGGCGGACGCTGTGAAGCCTGTCAGGGCGATGGCGTGATCAAGGTAGAGATGCACTTCCTGCCTGACATCTACGTGCCGTGCGACCAGTGCAAAGGTAAACGCTATAACCGCGAAACGCTGGAGATTAAATACAAAGGCAAGAGCATCCACGAAGTGCTGGATATGACTATCGAAGAGGCGCGTGAGTTCTTCGATGCCGTTCCAGCGCTAGCGCGTAAGCTGCAAACGCTGATCGATGTTGGCCTGTCGTATATCCGCCTCGGCCAGTCGGCGACGACGCTGTCAGGCGGTGAAGCCCAGCGCGTTAAGCTGGCGCGTGAGCTGTCAAAACGCGGCACAGGCCAGACGTTGTATATCCTTGATGAGCCGACCACCGGTCTGCACTTTGCGGATATTCAGCAACTGCTGGAAGTGCTGCATCAGCTGCGCGATCAGGGCAACACCATCGTGGTGATTGAGCACAATCTCGACGTGGTCAAAACCGCTGACTGGATTGTCGATCTTGGTCCGGAAGGTGGCAGCGGCGGCGGGGAAATCCTGATTTCCGGCACGCCAGAAACGGTGGCAGAGTGTGAAAAATCACACACGGCACGTTTCCTTAAGCCAATGTTGAAAAAGTGATTTTCTCTCAGGCCCGCTAATGCGGGCCTTATTTTTACTGCCAATTCCCACAGCGAAATGCAGGAACAGGCAAGAATCAGACAACTTCAGGCATATACGCATTTCATCCTGCTGACTATCCTTACAGCGTTCCTTTTGGCGTCCATACGCCCTTTATCCCTTCAGTCCGCTGAACGGGATCCCGCATAAAACTCACGACACATCCGACTGGAGACACCATGAATATTACGCATGCCTATGCCGCACAGGACGCGAAAGCAAAACTCGCCCCGTTCGACTTTAAGCCACGCGAACTGCGCGCTCATGATGTGCAGATTGAAGTGTTGTACTGTGGCGTTTGCCACTCAGACTTGCATACCGCGCGCAATGAATGGCGCAACACCATTTTCCCAGTGGTACCTGGCCATGAAATCGTGGGCCGCGTGACTGCCGTTGGCGCTCACACACACAACTATAAAGTGGGTGACCTGGTCGGCGTGGGTTGTATGGTTGATTCCTGCCGCAGCTGTCCTAGCTGCCAGGAAGGACTGGAGCAGTATTGCGAAAATGGTTTTGTCGGCACCTATAACGGTGAAGACCGCGAAACGGGCGCCATCACCTACGGCGGCTACTCCACCAACATGGTGGTAGATGAAAGCTTCGTACTGCGCGTGCCGGAAAATCTCGATCTGGCAGGTGTTGCACCTCTGCTGTGTGCCGGTATCACGACTTACTCACCGCTGCGCCACTGGAACGTGGGTCCGGGTAAAAAAGTGGGTATCGTCGGCCTCGGCGGTCTTGGCCACATGGGCGTGAAGCTGGCCCATGCTATGGGTGCGCATGTGGTGCTGTTCACCACGTCACCGTCCAAAATTGAAGACGGTAAGCGCCTCGGCGCAGATGAAGTGGTGATCTCGAAAGATGCCGATCAGATGGCACAGCATACCAATAGCTTTGACTTCATCCTGAATACCGTTGCGGCGCAGCACGATCTCAATCCGTTCATCACCCTGCTGAAGCGCGACGGCAACATGACGCTGGTTGGCGCACCGGAACACGATCACCCGGCACCGCAGGTATTTAACCTGATCTTTAAACGTCGTAGCGTCGCCGGTTCACTGATTGGCGGCATTGCAGAAACCCAGGAGATGCTGGATTTCTGTGGCAAGCACGGCATCACCTCGGATATCGAGCTGATCGCGATGAACCAAATCAACGAAGCCTACGAACGTATGCTGAAAAGCGACGTAAAATATCGTTTCGTGATTGATATCAACACCCTGCGCGAAGAGTCTGCGGCTTAACCGGCCTCAGTTCTCATCATGGTTGACGCCCGCCGCGCGCGTGGCGTCAGCCTGTTGCCAGGAGGCATCCACCAGATAGTAAATCTGCGAATCCTTCAGTGAACCATCCAGCCACAGCGTGCTCCAGTGCGACTTATTTAAATGCTCACTGGGAAACACATCGCTATGTTCCTCTCGCAGTAAATCCGCCAGTGCGGGTGACGCTTTCAGCGATAATGCTGGCCGCCCTTTCACCTCATACAGCATGGCAAACAGCACGCCTTCGCTTTTAATTTGCGTCGCTTGCCACACGTCTTTGTAGCTCTGCTCTGCGCCTGGCTTGCCCATGCAGTAAGTCAGTAAATCCGAAGTGTTCATGTTTTATTCCCCTTGTAAGGTCGCAACAATGCGCCGCGCGCCGCCATGTACGCGATGCTCACCCAGCCAGATTCCCTGCCATGTGCCCAGTAACAAGCGCCCGCGACTTACCGGAATCAGGAGTGAAACACCCAGTAACGACGATTTGATGTGAGCGGGCATGTCATCGGCCCCTTCGTAATCGTGCTGATAAGGTGCATTTTCCGGAACATGACGTAAGAAGTGCTGCTCCATATCGCTGCGCACCGTGGGATCACAATTTTCATTCAGCGTCAGTGACGCCGAAGTGTGCTGTAGCAGGAGATGCAACTGACCAATGCGCACATCGGTTAAGCCGTTAAGCTGGCCGACAATCTCGTCGGTGATGAGATGAAAACCGCGCGCTTTGGCGCTCAGCGTCAGAGTTTGTTGATGCCACATGCCAGAATCCTAAAATGAAACACACCGTTTAAGTGTGCAGCATGTCGGCGAAAGGTAAACCCTATGACAAGGAAAAAGCGGCAGAGCGTGAAGTCTGCCGCCTGAAGGTTAGTCGTTCAGCTTAGCGGCCATCGCTTTGATGCTGCCCACATCATCTTTAGTCATCGCGGCCAGACGCTCGCCATACTCTTTATCGGCTTTATAGAAATACGACAGCATGATGGCGCGGCTTTGCACATCGACACCTTTCAGCGCCCCGCCCAGCGAGGTAATCAGATCGCTTTTCTCTTTATCGTTAAAGGAACGATACAGCTCGCCAGCCTGCTTGAAGTTCTGCGTTTTGGCGAGGGTTGCCTGCTGCGTCACACCGCTCAGCGGACTGTGGCTATAACGCGCACTTTGCAGCTCTTCACGTGGATAGATGCGGCTGGGCTGATAGTTCACACCATGATCGTCGGCCTTACCGCTGTTCATGGCGCCATCCTGATTGCCATTACTGACCAGCACGCGCGGCGCGTTGACCGGCAAACTTAGCCCATTAGCGCCGATGCGATACATCTGGGTATCAGCGTACGAGAACAAACGCCCTTGCAGCAGACGATCTTCCGATGCCTCAATGCCCGGCACCAGATTCGATGGCGCCATCGCTACCTGCTCGGTCTCCTGGAAGAAGTTATCGACGTTGCGGTTGAGCTCCATTTGCCCCACTTTCACTTCGGCAATGCCCGGCCAGATTTTGGTCGCATCCAGTGGATTGAAATCGAACTTATCGATATCGCTGGCTTTGATGGTTTGAATGTAGAGATCCCATTTCGGATAGGCTTTATTGTTGATCGCCGCCATCAAATCTTCGGTCATATGACTAAAGGTGCCGCTTTGGATCGCTGCGACTTCAGCAGGATCGAGATTTTTCTCGCCCTGCAGCGTTTTCCAGTGGAACTTCACGTAGTGCACTTCGCCTTTCGCGTTAACGAATTTGTAGGCGTGCACGCTGTTGCCATCCATCTGGCGATAGTTAGCGGGTGTGCCCATGTTGGAGAACAGCATGGTCAGACCGTGCGTGGCTTCTGGCACGTGTGAGAAGAAATCAAAGGTGCGGGCATCATTGCCCAGGTTGGTGCGCGGATCGGGCTTAAAGGCATGCACCATGTCCGGGAATTTGATCGCATCGCGGATGAAGAACACCGGCAGGTTGTTACCGACTAAATCCCAGTTGCCCTGGCTGGTGTAAAACTTGGTGGCAAAACCGCGCGGATCGCGCAGCGTCTCCGGCGAATGTTTGCTGTGCACCACCGACGAGAAGCGCACAAACACCGGCGTCACGCTGCCTGGCTTGAACACGTCTGCCATCGTCAAATCACTGATGTCTTTGCTGGCGCGGAACTCTCCATGTGCGCCGGTGCCGCGCGCGTGCACTACGCGCTCCGGAATACGTTCACGGTCAAAACGCTGCAGCTTTTGAATCAGCTGCACATCCTGCAGCAACACGGCGCCGTGCTCACCCGCGGTTTGCGAATTCTGGTTATCACCGACCGGTGCGCCATTGTCACGCGTCAATTCAGTCGCAAAGGCAGGCAGCGAGAGGGCCAATGTCATGGCATAACAGAGGGGTTTCAGTGCGGTAGAGAAAGGGTTCATGGGGCGATTCCTTATTGTTAGACTTCCTGGTTTCTGGCGGCTTCCGACCAGATAAAAGCCCGCCAAAACTAACGTCGCATCCCACCGCTCCCCACAAGAACCGTCTTAATCATACGCATAAAAAAACCACCCGCGTTAAAGCTGGGTGGTTCAGTTAAACCGCGGCGCGCAAAAAGAGTTACATCACCGCAGCAAACGCCTCAGCAACCTGATTAACGTTACGGCTGTTCAGGCCAGCTACGCACATACGGCCGCTGGCGATCAGGTACACGCCGAACTCATCGCGCAGGCGATCAACCTGCTGTGCGCTCAAACCGGTGTAGCTGAACATACCGCGCTGCTTCAGCAGGTAATCAAAGTTTTGCCCTGGCAGCTTAGTGCTCAACACCTTCACCAGCGCCTGGCGCATCTCAATAATACGCAGACGCATGGCTTCCACTTCGGCCAGCCAGTTGTTCAGCAAAGCCTCGTCATTCAGCACGCAGGAAACGACCTGCGCACCAAAGTTTGGCGGGCTGGAGTAGTTACGACGTACGGTAGCTTTCAGCTGGCCGAGAACACGCGCCGACTCTTCTGCACTGTCGCACACGATAGAAAGTCCGCCGACGCGCTCGCCGTATAGCGAGAAGATTTTAGAGAATGAGTTGCTGACCAGCGCAGGCAAACCGGCTGCCGCAATCGCGCGAATCGCATAAGCATCTTCTTCCATGCCCGCCCCAAAGCCCTGATAGGCGATATCGAGGAACGGAATCAGCTCCTGCGCTTTCAGGATTTCGGTGGTTTCATCCCACTGCGCGTTAGTCAGATCGGCGCCGGTTGGGTTGTGGCAGCACGGATGCAGCAGCACGATGGATTGCTTCGGCAACGTTTTCAGTTTGGCAATGAACGCATCAAACTTCACGCCGTTGGTCTCAGCGTCGTACCACGGATAGGTATCCACGTCGAAACCCGCACCGTTGAAGATCGCGATGTGGTTTTCCCATGTTGGATCGCTCACCCACACGTTTGAAGCAGGGAAGTAGCGCTTCAGGAAATCGGCACCGACTTTCAGTGCGCCCGAACCACCCAGCGTCTGGATGGATGCAATGCGACCCGCTTGCAGCATCGGATGTTGTTTACCAAACAGCAGCGGTGCAATCGCGTTACGGTAAGCGTTCAAACCTTCCATCGGCAGATACAGCGACGCCTGATGCGGCTGCGCCTGCAGACGCTCTTCCGCTGCGGCAACGGCCTGCAGCTGAGGAATAATGCCCGCTTCGTTGTAATAGAGACCAATGCTTAGGTTTACTTTGTTATCGCGCGGATCTTGTTTGAAGGTTTCCATCAGCGACAGAATCGGATCGCCGGCATAAGCATCAACGTTTTGAAACACGGTGCAGATCTCCATGATTGGTCATAAATAAGAGGTAAAGAGGCGTCATTAAACCAGGTAACGGCCGGGACGATGATTCATTGCGATGATGAGATTAAGGATCACCGCGCCCGCAATTGAGGCCAACAGCATGGGTAACGACACCACAAACAGCGAGGCTAACACCACGCAGGTATCGACCGCCATCTGCAGTTTTCCGGCACGCAGACCGATGCGGTCCTGCAACCAGAGCGCCAGAATATTGATGCCGCCGAGGCTGGCTTTGTGACGGAACAACACTATAAACCCAACGCCCATCACCACGTTACCGAACAGTGTCGCATAAAACGGATTTAGCGCAGAAAAATGCACAAACAGCGGGTGCAGATGGGTAAACAGTGAAACCAAACCCACCGCGCAGAAGGTTTTCAGGGTGAATTCCCAGCCCATGCGGCGTACCGCCAGCCAGTAAAATGGCAGGTTGATCAGGAAGAACGCGCTACCAAAGGAGAGCGGCGACAAATAGCTGATCAAAAAGGCAATACCCGCTGAGCTGCCGGTCAACGCGCCGGCTTGTTTCAGCATGATGACACCAAACGACACCATCAGCGTGCCGAGCACGATCGCCAGCGCATCTTCAACGAGTGAGTGAGGAACTTTAGTGGGTTGTACAACGTTATCCATGGGTTAATCTCATTGCAAATGATGCCCTTCAAATGCAAAAAACGCACCACATCGGTGACCTATGTTAGCCGCCGATGGGTGCCAGTGATTATCCAATTGATAACTAAGGCGCTTTATTGCAGGTTTTTGTGCATCAATTAGGGCTCAAACCATCAACTCATGCACAAATCCGTTTTCTGGTGCGCGTTTTTTGCATTAATACGGCAATTATTGCACCAGATTAGCACATCATGCACTTTTTTGGCGCGTTTTGTGCTGGGGAATCATCATCAAACCGTTCTCTTTGAGACGGCTTAAAACCACGGAGGTTTTTACGTGGGCGACACTCTGATGGCCGGCCACTAACTGGCTGATCAACGCGCTGAGTGAGGCTAAATCGGCGACCGCCACCTTCAGCAGATAATCGGCATCGCCGGTCGTTTTGAAGGCATCAACAATCGCCGCTTCCTCTTCCACCATGCGATGGAAGCTCTCTTCATAATCCGGCGTATGGTTTTTCAATCTCACTTCAATTAATCCCACCATGCCCAAGCCAACCGCGTCTGGCGACAGGCGAGCGTGATAGCCAAGAATGAGATTTGCCTGCTCAAGATTGATGCGGCGACGTGAACATTGTGATGCCGAAAGTCCGACTAAATCGCTGAGTTCTTGATTGGTGAGGCGTCCATTAGATTGTAATAGAGTCAATATCTTAAGGTCGTGATCGTCTACCTGAGTCATTCTGCTTCCACAGCGTTATTGAGTGCGCTTTGTTACAGATAACCTGATTAACGCCGAGGTTGTCCAACACTATTTTCTGATGACGTGAAATGCATGCACAAATCGTGCATGCATCTGCGGGGAAAGGATTATTCGTCGTCGTATTGCGGGCCAGCATAGTTATCAAAACGCGACCATTGACCATTAAAGGTCAAACGTACCGTACCGATCGGGCCATTACGCTGCTTACCGAGGATGATCTCGGCGATGCCTTTCAGATCGCTGTTTTCGTGATATACCTCGTCACGATAGATGAACATGATCAAGTCGGCGTCCTGCTCGATCGAGCCGGATTCACGCAGATCCGAGTTGACCGGGCGCTTATCGGCGCGCTGCTCCAGCGAGCGGTTCAGCTGTGACAGTGCGACGACCGGCACATTCAACTCTTTGGCCAGCGCTTTGAGTGAGCGCGAGATCTCGGCGATCTCTAACGTACGGTTATCCGACAGCGCCGGTACACGCATCAGTTGCAGGTAGTCGATCATGATTAAGCTCAATCCACCGTTTTCACGGAAGATGCGTCGCGCGCGCGAACGCACTTCGGTTGGCGTCAGGCCAGAAGAGTCATCAATAAACATGTTCTTCTTCTCAAGCAAAATCCCCATGGTGGCAGAGATGCGCGCCCAATCCTCATCTTCCAACTGACCGGTACGAATACGCGTCTGGTCCACGCGCGACAGCGACGCCAGCATACGCATCATCAGCTGTTCGCTGGGCATCTCCAGACTGAAAATCAGTACTGGCTTATCCTGCAACATGGCGGCGTTTTCACACAGGTTCATGGCGAACGTGGTTTTACCCATCGACGGACGCGCCGCGACGATAATCAGATCCGAGCCCTGTAATCCGGCAGTTTTTTTGTTCAGATCCTGATAACCCGTATCGACGCCGGTGACGCCGTCGTGCGGCGTGGAGACCAACGCCTCAATGCGCGATACCGTGGCTTCCAGAATCTGCTCGATGTTCTGCGGACCCTGATCTTTATTGGCGCGCTGCTCAGCGATTTTGAACACGTTAGATTCGGCGAAATCGAGCAGGTCTTCGCTGCTGCGTCCCTGTGGATCGTAACCCGCATCGGCGATTTGGTTCGCCACCGAGATCATTTCGCGCACGACCGCACGTTCACGCACGATATCGGCATAGGCACCGATATTCGCCGCACTTGGCGTGTTTTTCGCCAGTTCGGCCAGATAGGCGAAGCCGCCCGCCATCTCTAATTCACCCAGCGTTTCCAGTGATTCAGACAGCGTGATCAGGTCGATCGGTTGGCCCGCCTCCAGCAAACGCTGCATCTCTGTGAAAATCATGCGGTGCGAGCGGTTGAAGAAATCGTTGGCGACGACGCGTTCAGAGACGTTGTCCCAGCGCTGGTTATCCAGCATCAACCCACCGAGCACCGACTGCTCCGCTTCTATGGAATGCGGCGGCATTTTCACGCCTTCCAGCTGCCGATCGCGGGGTTCGTTCGATTTGTTGGTGGGTTTATTTCCTGCCATAGTGAATGCATTACCGATCGTGAAAGGGACGCGCAAGTATACCGTCCCAGGATGAACAATCACAGGAGTCAGAATGGCAAAGCGTATTCAGTTCAACCAACACGGCGGCCCCGAAGTACTGCAATGGGCCGATTTCGAGTTAGCCGATCCTGCCGAACACGAAGTACAGGTTGAGAACAGAGCGATTGGTATTAACTACATTGATACCTACGTGCGCAGCGGCTTATATCCGGTAAGCGCATTCCCATCAGGTTTGGGGACGGAAGCGGCCGGCGTGGTTAAGCGTGTGGGATCGGCAGTGACGCGCTTTAAAGCGGGCGATCGCGTGGTGTATTGCCAGGCCGCGCTGGGAGCTTATAGCGAAGCGCATAATGTAGCCGAAGATCGATTAGTGATCCTGCCGGACAGCATCAGCTTTGAGCAAGGCGCAGCCTCGTTCCTTAAGGGGTTAACCGTGCAGTATCTGCTGCGCCAAACCTATAAAGTGAAAGCCGATGAAATCTTCCTGTTCCATGCCGCTGCCGGTGGCGTCGGTTTGATTGCCTGCCAATGGGCCAAGGCGCTGGGCGCGCATCTGATTGGTACCGTGGGGAGCGCGGAAAAAGCGCAAATCGCTAAAGATGCGGGTGCATGGGCGACGATTAACTATCGCGAAGAGGATATCGCTAAGCGCGTCAGCGAGTTGACCAACGGTGAGAAAGTCGCCGTTGTGTATGACTCGGTGGGGAAAGATACCTGGGAACCTTCGCTGGATAGCCTACGTCGTCACGGATTAATGGTGAGCTTTGGCAATGCATCGGGCCCGGTAACGGGCATCGACCTGGGTATTCTGAATAAGAAAGGCTCGCTGTTTGTCACCCGACCTTCACTGTTTGGCTACATCACCAATCGTGAAGAACTGGATGCCGCCAGCAACGAGTTGTTCTCACTGATTGCCAGCCGGGCGATTCAGCTAAACGTGCCGGAGCAGCAGAAATTTGCCTTGAGCGATGCGGTGCGCGCGCATCAGGTGCTGGAGAGCCGGGCAACGCAAGGTTCGAGCCTGCTGATTCCCTGATCGCCTAAAAGCAAACGGGGCTTCCCATTAGGAAGCCCCTTTTTCTTTCTTTTTTATAGTTCGCGCTGGTGTAGGGACAGCGGCGATGAATTCGTTTGTAACAACGCCAATCATCCTGACAGAAAACATAAGTAAAAAATATGTTTAATTGCGGAATTGATCTAAGCAATTTTCGAGTCTGTGATCGTCACCGCAATTAGCGCCAGCTCTTTCTCTCTAAGTCACTGATTTTTCTTTTCAGCCTGCGTAACTTTGCCTCGCCTGATGGCGTAGTAAATGCACGATAAAGCCACACGGCAATGACCGCCAATATCAGCCATGGCAACACTTTGATAACAATTGCCAGTAACCCGCCGAAGAACATCAAAGCAGTGGCAACGACCAATGCCGCGATAACTCCCAGCAGCGAAACGCCGGTAAACAGCAGCATGAGAAAAAAGCCGAGAACAAATAGAATTTCCACGAAGGTTCTCCTGTGTAAGTAACATCAGGAGTATTACAAGATGCGTGCCAGGTAAGAAATTCAGCTAACACGTTGAAATGATTGATAGCGCCAGAATGGCGATGCCTGAGACGTGGTGGAAATTGCTAACTTGTGGCGCAGAAAAAACCAACTGTAAAGGATTATTGTGCTGTGGTTCCGGTGCGCATCAATGCGCACCCTACAACTGGCTTGCTTAGGATCGCCATTCATGGCGACCCAACCCCCGATGATTACAGCGCTTCCTGCGGGATTTTATCCGCAACCAGCGCCAGCGCCGCCTCTACCACGCGCACATCTGCGCCGGGCTTGTGGGCATTCTCACTCAAGTAGCGGCGCCACTGGCGAGCACCGGGAATTCCCTGGAACAGGCCAAGCATATGACGCGTAACGTGGCCGAGATACATGCCTTTCGATAACTCCGCTTCGATATAGGGATACATCGAGCGCACCACTGCCACAGGATCGACAGTTGGCGTATCGCGTCCAAACAGTTCGCGGTCCACCTGCGCCAGAATGCCAGGATTTTGATAGGCTTCACGCCCCATCATCACGCCATCCATATGCTGCAGATGCAGTTTGGCCTCTTCCAGCGTCTTAATACCGCCGTTTATCGCCATGGTCAGTGCTGGAAAATCGCGCTTCAGCTGATAGACGCGTGGATAATCCAGCGGCGGAATTTCACGGTTCTCTTTCGGGCTTAAACCTGACAACCAGGCTTTGCGCGCGTGGATAATAAAGGTATCGCAGCCGCCTTGTTGCGCCACGGTGCCAATAAAATCACACAAAAATTCATAGCTATCCTGCTCGTCAATGCCGATACGGGTTTTTACCGTGACCGGGATGCTCACGACGTCGCGCATCGCTTTAATGCAATCGGCAACCAGCGCGGCATCAGCCATCAGGCAGGCGCCAAAACGGCCGTTCTGAACACGGTCGGACGGACAACCTACATTCAGGTTGATCTCATCGTAGCCACGCTCCTCAGCCAGTTTGGCGCACTGCGCTAGCGCAGCGGGATCGCTACCGCCGAGTTGCAGCGCCAGCGGATGTTCATCCTCGCTGTAGGCCAGATAGTCGCCCTTACCGTGAATGATTGCGCCGGTCGTCACCATTTCGGTGTACAGCAGCGTATCGCCGCTCAACTTGCGGTGGAAATAGCGACAGTGGCGATCGGTCCAGTCGAGCATGGGGGCGATAGAAAAACGTTGCGAGGAGAAAGTATCGGTCATGAAACGCAGTAAATCCGCAGTGAGTTAAGTGATGAGAAACTGCGCAATGATACCACAGCAAAACGGGCGACACAGCCGCCCGTTTACAGGATTAAAACCTTGCTGGGGTTAGAAGTTAAATCCGAGTTGCAACATCGCACCCACGGTATTGTCTTTGCCGACCGAACCGGCCAGATCCAGATGGACCGTATTGTTGAACGGTGACACGCCCAAACCAGCGGTAAAGACATCGGTATCATTCGATTTCAGATCGGCGCGATAACCGGCGCGCAGCGCCAGCCAATCCAGCACACGATACTCTGCGCCCACGCCCGCATATTGGCTGGACTCTTCCGATTTGAAGCGCTTGGTTTCGGTCAGATCAACATCACCCGCCAACGTGAACGGTCCGTTATTCCAGGAGAGCCCGGTAGTTACCAGCGGACGAATTTGATAGGTATCGCGGTAGCCGTTGACCTCTTTGGTGTCGATATCGCGCGAAATCAGGTTTTGACCGGTCACGCCAAAGGTCCAGTTGTCACCAAAATCAGTGGCCACGCCGGCATCCACGTTGAAACCGGTATCGCTGCTGCGATAGCGGCTACTGTTGATGTCGCTCTTGTCGTAGTTATAAATACTGGCGGTGTAGTTATACAACCAGGTTTTCTGCAGTTTTGGCGTAACGCCGACTGAAACCGGATGGCCAGCAATCGAGAATTCATGTGCAACTGCAACACCATAATCCGTGACTAACGCGGCCAGGCCGTTGGCGCTAGAACGCAAATTATCTTCATCTCCCGGTACGGGAATGATGGTGCCATTAGCAACACCGCGTAGGTAGGCAATATCGCTATCAGCTACGTTGGCTCGCACATGCGCCGTTCCGTATGCTTTGGTGATAAAAGCAAAGGGCAACGTTTCATTTGGCACGGTGACTGCCAGCGCCACACCCGCGGTGGCATTCGCTTTATTGCCGCGTAGATCGCTGAGCTGATTAGCCACATCGCCCGCTGCCGCTTTAAGTTGTGGATAACCATTAAGGTAATCTGCAAAGGTCAGGTTATCGATGACATTCTGATAACGATCGACGGTATCGGTGATGTCATCAACGCGATCCAGTAATTTGTCTTTGTCAGTCACCTGCGCCCCTGCTGAAGGGATAATAATGCTGACGTTATCTTCAGGCTGCGCTTTGGTCATCAATGCTGGGTTCGCCAGCACCGCTGAACTCCAGGTAGAAGAAGCTACCCCCGTACCGCCCATCGCATCATTACGCGCGTCATACCATGTTCCTGCTGCCAGAGCCGATGAGGAGAGAAATACCGCATTCAAACCAACAAGATAAGCTACTTTTTTGTGCCTGAATAATGTCTTCACCATGAGTCTGCCATCACCTTTAAAATGTCGCTGAGCCACTCACCGACGGAACAGTTTAGTTAGCCGCTATTCTGAACCCTGGCTAACGCTTCATTGCTGTGAATTAAAAGGAAATAGCACTGCTATTCGCAGAATTGGATGCATAAGCGCCATTCCGCTGTGTTTTTATGCAGAAAAATTAACAGTGAGTAAATTGATACCAGAAATCACTTAAGACCTTTTGAACCATAGACGCTAACCCGGTGAGTTGCAAAGCAAAAACCCGCGCGCCGTTGCGCTGTCTGGCGGTCCGCATTTATCAGGTAAAATCATTGCAGAAAAATCGTGGGGAAGATTCTTAGGATAATTTATTGAATGGCGAGAGTTTTCTGGCCATTTTTAAGGGGAATAAGCAATCACAGCAGGGTAAAAATTTGTGTGATAAAATAACATCACCTGCAACCTGGAGAATGCTTATGTCAAACCTCACGCCCGAACAACTGCTTACTCAGGCAGAATCACTTTGCCTCGACCGCGGCGTGCGTCTCACCACTCAACGCGCCGAAGTGCTGCGCTTAATGGCAGAGCAAAACGGTTCGATAAGCGCTTACGATTTGCTGGATCAGCTGCGCGTGAGTGAGCCGCAAGCCAAACCGCCCACCATCTATCGTGCACTGGATTTTTTGCTGGAACAGGGATTTATTCATCGCGTGGAGTCGAACAACAGTTATGTGGTTTGCCACCATTTCGATGAGCCGGCACATACTTCGGTGATGCTGGTGTGTGATGGTTGTGCAGCGGTCAGCGAAAAGCATGCTCATGGCGTGGAAAAAACTATCGCGGCACTGGCAGACCAAGCGGGGTTTTCACTGCGTCACACGGTGATTGAAGCTCATGGCTTGTGTGAGAATTGCGCTGAGGTTGCGGCTTGTACGCATCACGAAAGCTGCGAACATGACCACCAGGTTGAGGGGAAAAAGCGGGTGAGAAAAGCGTAATGGGCACATCCTTGTGCCGACCCGATCATAATGACCGGTGGGTAGGAGCATCATCCTTAATGGGGTAGTCGACTACCAGCGGTAATCTTTGTTGTGGCTTTCCCAGTCTTTCACTTCGGTCTCTGCCTGATCTTTCGCATAGCCGTAGCGTTCCTGGATTTTACCGACAAGCTGATCGCGTTTACCTTCAATCACGGTCATATCATCATCCGTAAGCTTGCCCCACTTTTCCTTCATTTTCCCTTTAAACTGCTTCCAGTTTCCGCTCGCTTCGTCTTTGTTCATATAATCCTCCACTTCATCCTGAGTGAGATAGATATATCGCCTGTCTATATGGCAATATACCCAGACAACGCGCTACTCATGTGCGCCGTATAAGGTAATTGTAGTAGCAGCTTCGAAGTTTGCAGAGAATTACAGATTAATCTGTAGGTTACGCTTCGCTTAATCAGGCGTTAAACCAGCTATCACGTTGCCAGTGACCCCGCCAGATTAGCCATAGTGTCAGCCCACGTAACGCCAGGAATACCGTTACCGCCAACCATAAACCGTGGTTACCGAGCCACGGCAGCGTCAACAGCGCTACGCCATAACCAATAGCCGCTATTACCATGCTGTTTCGCATCTCTCGTCCGCGCGTCGCGCCGATAAATATGCCATCCAGCAGATAACACCAGACGCCAATCAGCGGCAGTATCACCTGCCAGATGAGGTAGCGATCGGCCATGTCGCGTAGTGCTTCCAGTGAAGTCAGCATCGCTACAATCTGCGGGCCAGTGAAGGCATAAATCAGCGCAAATATCACCGCCACAAAACAGGCCTGTCGACAAGCAGCGTGCCAGATCAGCAATAACCGGCTGCGATCTTTAGCGCCGACCGCTTCACCGGAACAGGCTTCTACCGCATAGGCAAAGCCATCTAATGCGTAGGCAGTAAAGGTGAGGAACATCAGCAGCACCGCATTGACTGCCACGACATCCGGACCAATGCGCGCACCGAGAATGGTGAGAGACGCGAAGCAGATTTGCAGCATAAGGGAACGCAACATAATGTCGCGATTGAGGCGAAACAACCGCGCCGCATCACCGCGCCAGCTATTTTTTAGCAGCGTGAAATGGATACCGCGCAATTTAAGTACCCGCGCTACCATCCACAAACCCACACCCAGCGTGACATATTCGGCCAACGCCGTAGCCGCCGCCGCTCCCGCCACGCCCCAGTGCAGCTTGAGGACAAACAGCAAGTCGAGCAGGATGTTCACCAGATTACCGACGATCAATAACACCATCGGCGCACGTGCATACTGCACGCCCAGTAGCCAGCCAAGAATCACCAAATTAGCCAAGGTGGCCGGCGCACTCAGCCAGCGAATCTCAATAAATATTTTCGCCTGCTGCTGCACTTCCGGACTGCCGCCCATCAGTGCTGCCGCCAAACTGCTTACTGACGTGCGCAACAGCATAAACAAGAGTCCGAAGACTAAAGCGATGAGCAGCGGTTGCGTCAAGGCGCGCGCCAGTGCGCTTTTATCATTCGCACCAAAAGCCTGCGCGGTCAGTCCGGTGGTGCTCATTCGCAAAAACAGCAGAAGCATGAAGATGAAACTGGTTGCCGTGGTACCCACGGCGACGCCAGCGAGATAAATGGGGCTATCAAGATGACCAATGACGGCAGTATCCACCACGCCCAGCAGCGGAACGGTGATGTTGGAGAGGATCATTGGCAGCGCCAGCCGCCAGAGTGCTTTATCTGAAGGGGAAAACAGCTGCATCAGCGCATTCCGTTGTTTGCGGTATCAGCGTGATAATGCGCCCGACAGTGCCGCAGAAAATGTCACAGAGAAATAAAATAGCAGACTGCGGTCAGCGCAGCATACGCCGCCGCAGTTGGGGAGGATCAGAAATTGATCAGAGCCATTCGCCGTTGCGCACAATACCCACAGCCAAACCTTCAACGGTCAGTGACTGCTCGCGGGTATCAACGATAATCGGCTGGAAATCGTTATTTTCCGGCAGAAGATGCACAATCGCGCCCTGCTTTTTCCAGCGTTTAACGGTGACTTCATCATCAATGCGCGCCACCACAACCTGGCCGTTACGCACTTCCTGAGTTTTATGCACCGCTAACAGATCGCCATCCATAATGCCGATATCTTTCATCGACATACCGCTAACGCGTAGCAGGAAATCGGCGCTGGGTTTGAACAGGTTGGCATCAACCTGATAGTGCGCTTCAATGTGCTCTTGTGCCAGCAGCGGCTCGCCAGCAGCGACGCGGCCAATTAATGGCAAACCTTCGCTCGGCTCTTCTTCCATCAGCAGGCGTATCCCGCGCGATGCGCCGGAAACAATTTCAATAACGCCTTTTCGCGCCAGCGCTTTCAGATGCTCTTCAGCAGCATTGGGCGAGCGAAAACCCAGTTGCGCAGCAATTTCCGCACGCGTTGGCGGCATGCCCGTCTGGTTAATATGGTCGCGAATCAGGTCATAGACCTGTTGCTGCCTTGCAGTTAACGCTTTCATCCCGCCCCCTGGTTGTTTATACAGTCGCTGTGAGTATATACAGTTATTCGCGAAATGAAAACCGTAACAGAGGGAAAAATCAGCGCATTGATGAATCTGGAATCCCTATCTCAAATGCGTCCAGAGCAGCGCGATCCAGACAAACAGAGCCAGTAAGATAGTCAGCAACACGGCAGCCGATCCCATATCTTTGGCACGCCCGGCTAACGGATGCTGCTCCTGACCGATGCGATCTACCACCGCTTCGATGGCGCTATTAAGGATTTCAACAATGACCACCAGCACTACCGAACCAATCATTAACACGCGGGAAATGGCATCAACATCCAGCCAACAGGCCACGATAATAGCCACCAGCGCGGCAATCGCCTCTTGGCGAAATGCGGCTTCATGCTGCCATGCGGCACGCAAGCCCTGCCAGGAATAACCGGCTGCTTTCACTATTCTTACAAGACCGGTGACGTTATTTGCCATGTTTATGGAACCCTTGAACTATTTTGACGTCAATGTGTGGCAGTGGGAGGTGGCAGAGCCACAGATCTTCGCTGCGCTTTCTGGTATGCTTGCCGCGCTTTGCTAACAAGAGGCTTTAAGTTGTCTATGTCAGGTTGGCGTAAACTCTATTACAAATTATTGAATTTACCACTCTCTATTTTGGTAAAAAGTAAGGTCATTCCGACCGATCCCGTCTCTGAACACGGGATCGATCCGACACGTCCAGTGATGTATGTTTTGCCTTATGATTCAAAGGCTGACCTGCTCACGCTACGGGCGCAATGTCTGAAACATGATCTGCCCGATCCGCTGGCTCCACTGGAGATCGATGGCACCTTGCTACCGCGCCACGTGTTTATTCACGATGGCCCGCGCGTTATTCCCTATTTCGTGGCGAATCCGGAATCAGTAAAGCTATTCCACGACTATCTCGATTTGCACCGTAGCAACCCACAGCTCGATGTCCAGATGCTACCCGTTGCGGTGATGTTTGGTCGTGCGCCGGGACGTGAAATTCAGGGAGAAGCGACACCGCATCTGCGTATTCTTAATGGCGTGCAGAAGTTCTTCGCCATTTTGTGGCACGGCCGCGATAGCTTCGTTCGCTTCTCGCAAACCGTTTCGCTGCGCCAGATGGCGACCGAACACGGCACCGACAAGTCGATTGCGCAGAAACTGGCACGTGTCGCGCGCATTCACTTTGCCCGCCAGCGCCTGGCCGCTGTCGGACCGCGTCTGCCGGCGCGTCAGGACCTCTTCAATAAGCTGTTGCAATCCAAAGCGATTGAAAAAGCAGTCGAAGATGAAGCGCGTAGCAAAAAGATTTCGCATGAGAAAGCTCAGCAGAATGCCATCGAAATGATGGAAGAAGTGGCGGCAAACTTCTCTTACGAAGCGATTAAAGTGACCGACCGCGTAATGGGCTGGCTGTGGAGCCGCCTTTATCAGGGCATCACCGTCCACGGTGGCGAGCGCGTGCGTCAGCTGGCGCAGGATGGCCATGAGATTGTCTATGTGCCCTGCCATCGCAGCCACATGGACTACCTGCTGCTCTCTTATGTGCTCTATCACCAGGGCCTGGTGCCGCCGCACATCGCCGCAGGTATCAACCTGAATTTCTGGCCAGCAGGCCCGATTTTCCGTCGTCTGGGCGCGTTCTTTATTCGTCGTACCTTCAAGGGCAACAAGCTCTATTCCACGGTGTTCCGTGAATACCTTGGCGAACTGTTTAGCCGTGGTTATTCGGTTGAGTACTTTGTTGAGGGCGGACGCTCACGCACCGGACGTTTGCTGGACCCGAAAACCGGCACCTTATCGATGACGCTGCAGGCGATGCTGCGTGGCGGCAGTCGTCCCATCACTTTTGTGCCGATTTACATTGGTTATGAGCACGTGATGGAAGTGGGTACTTACGCTAAAGAGTTGCGTGGCGCCGCCAAAGAGAAAGAGAGCTTCCTGCAGATGGTGCGCGGCTTACGTAAGTTGCGCAATCTTGGTCAGGGCTACGTCAACTTTGGCGAACCGCTGCCGTTGATGAATTACCTCAACAAAAACGTGCCGGAATGGCGTGACGCAATCGATCCGATCGAACCACAACGTCCTGCATGGATGACGCCAGCCGTGAATGATATTGCGGCGAAGCTGATGGTACGCATCAACGAAGCGGGTGCGGCGAACGCCATGAACCTGTGCGTCACCGCGCTGCTGGCCTCACGTCAGCGTTCATTGACGCGCGAACAGTTGATTGAACAGCTTGAGTGTTACACCCAACTGCTGCGCAACGTACCGTACTCACCGGAAGCAACGGTACCGGATATGAGCGCCGAAGCGCTGCTTGATCACGCCATGGGCATGAACAAGTTCGAGACCGAGCAAGACAACATTGGCGACATCATCATTCTGCCGCGCGAGCAGGCGGTGCTGATGACCTATTATCGCAACAACATTCATCACATGCTGGTGATGCCGTCGCTGATTGCCGCCATTGTGCAGCAGCATCGCGAAATCAGCGATGCTGAGCTGCTGCGCCAGGTTAGCCTGGTGTATCCGATGTTGAAGAGCGAGCTGTTCCTGCGTTGGGATAAAGCGGAATTGCCTGCGGTGCTCAACGCTCTGTGCGCCGAGATGGCGCGTCAGGGGCTGATCACACTGCAAGACGGCATGCTGAAAATGACACCGGCGCGTCACCGTTCGCTGCAGCTGCTGGCGGCAGGTATTCGTGAAACGCTGCAGCGCTTTGCGATTACTTTCGCCATTCTCAGCGCAAAACCGGCCATTAACCGCGGCACGCTGGAGAAGGAGAGCCGCACGTTGGCTCAACGCCTGTCAGTGCTGCACGGCATTAACGCGCCAGAGTTCTTTGATAAAGCGGTATTTACTGCGCTGGTGCTAACGCTGCGTGATGAAGGTTACATCAGTGATAAAGGCGATGCTGATGCAGAACGGAGTCATATGATGTGGCAAATGCTGGCGGAGTTAGTGACCAGCGATGTGCGTCTGACGATTGAGAGCGCGGTCGCGCACGATTAACCTGGCGACCAGCGATAAAAAGGCGCACTTCGGTGCGCCTTTTTTGTTTACAGCAAATCGGCGAACGGTACGGTGCTGAGCAAAATGCCGATAAATAGCACCATGCCCACATAGTTGTTATTCAGAAACGCCTGGAAGCAAGCATCGCGCTCGCGCTGAGCAATCAGCTTCTGCTGATGCACAAATAAGCCTGCCGCCAGCAGTAGCGCCCAGTAAAATGCCCCATTCAGATTGAGCATCATGCCCACCAGTACCATCAGGCCCAGCGTCGCCAGCTGCAGTAAACCGATAATCAGTTTGTCATAGCGACCAAACAGGATCGCCGTGGATTTCACGCCAATCTTCAGATCATCATCGCGGTCCACCATCGCATATTGCGTATCATAGGCCACCGTCCAGCAGATGTTAGCGATGAATACCAACCAACACACCAAAGGTAAGGACTCACTAACTGCCGCCCACCCCATCGGAATAGCCCAGCCAAATGCCGCCCCCAGAACTACCTGCGGCAGATGCGTGTAGCGTTTCATAAACGGATAGACCCATGCCAGCGCCAGACCGCCAAACGACAGCAAAATGGTCATGGTGTTCATGGTCAGTACCAGCATAAACGCCACTATTCCCAGCCCGGCAAACAGCAGTTTGGCTTCCTTCTCCGTTACCGCGCCGCTGGCCAGCGGACGTGATGCGGTACGCTTGACATGGCCATCGATTTTTCGGTCAGCATAGTCATTGATGACGCAGCCTGCAGCACGCATCACGATGACGCCGAGCACAAACACCAGCAGCACCGGTAGCGGCGGAATCGCCATGCCCGAGAGCCACAGCGCCCACATCGTCGGCCACAACAGTAGAACGGTGCCGATCGGTTTATCGATACGCATCAGGCGGCAGTAAGCCTGCCATTTGGTCATGGGTAAGGTGTTTTGCACAGTGGTTTTATCCTTGCTCCAGCGCGCGATACAGCGGCGACGCCGGTAAAAACAGTTCGGTTAGCAGTAGCGGTTTGCCTGATAAACGCAGGCGGGAACGACGTCCCCACAAATCGTCTACCTGGCCAGGATCGATAAAATCGCGACTCAGAGTCGATGAAGAAAACAGATAGCGACCAAGCGGGCGCGTACCCAGCTGTTGCAGCATCTGCTCCGGGCCGTGAAGGGTACTTTCCGGCACCACGGTGCGGCCAATCAGCCAGGGTTCGCCATCGCCGCACAGCACAATTTCGCGTAGCCAAAAGCGTTGATCAGCCGGCAGAAATTCAGCTTCATCCGTTACCTCATCGGCACCAATAAACGCTTCACGAATGAGTTCTACCGTCACTTGCTGGCAATGCTGCTCAAAGCGACGCGTCATGGAATCTTCTTCAAGTAACCAGTCGAGTAAAGGGGCAGAAAGCCGTGGGGAAGAGGCTGGCAGCCAGTGCAGTGCGCGTAACTGGCGCAGCGCGTCATGCGACATCAGGACATCTCCGGAAAAAAAGTTGCCCTAGTTTAACGCAGAGGAGAATGCGTGGCACGGCTCGTTGTGCCACGGCAGATAAAGAAGGGTAATTACTCGCGCTTCAGGCGGTTACTGTTTGCCAGCCACAGCGTCACCACCAGAATCAAAATCGCCGCTGAATAATAGAGCGTATCAAACGGGTTTTTATGGTCGACGATGATCAGGCGAATAATGGCGGTGATACCGATGTAGATAAAATAGCGCAGCGGAAAGTGATAGCCCGACTGAAAGTACTTCACAATCAATGCGATAAATTCGAAATAAAGGAAATAGATCACGATGCCTTCAATCAGCAGATAAGAAGAGGTCTGCTCACCGGTGCTGAACAACACATTGGCCAGATGAATGGTTTCCTTACCGAGAAACACCACCAGAATAATGGCCAGAATAATCAGGCCAATGTTGAGCACCCACTGCAATGCTAATGAAATGTACTGCCCAACCCCTGTTTTTATTGTCATTTTTTCGCGCCTTAGTCTCTCAAGAACTTTCTGACGCTATCATGCTGTAGCGTGATCAAAATCACAATATTTATACTTCAACATCCACGCACAGTGCGTCGTAGCGCCAGAACTCGCAGTCACAATCAATCACTCGCTTGTGCTGATCGCGGTTGATGCGGGTAATCAGTAAGCCCGGCGTACCGCTGGCGACATTGAGCGCAGGCGCAGCGCGCACCGGGAGTGGCCCCGGTAAAATAGTAAAGCGCGCGCCACCGTAGCGGATGCCGTAGCGCTGGTCATAGAGATCGGTGAGTGAACGCGTGAGATCTTCATCCAGCAAGCCCGGGAAATAGGCTGGATTAAGGTAATGCTCAACATACAACACCGCGCGGCCATCAATGCGGCGCAAACGGCGAATGCGGTATACCTTGTCGCCCTCCAGCAGCTGCAGATGATGCGCAATCGCCAACTGGGCTGGCACTTCACGCGCTTCAAGCACTTCGGTGCTGGCAACGCGACCTTGCTCGGCCGCCATCGCATGAAAATGGCTGTGATGCGAAGGGTTATAAACCAGGCGCGGCGGTGCGAGAAACCAGCCACGGCGCAATTCGCGATAAATTATGCCCTGCGCTTCCAGCAAACCCAACGCCTCACGCAGCGTGATGCGCGTGGTGGAATAGTGTTCGCTTAACGCGCGCTCCGCAGGCAAACGACCGCTGGCAAATTCACCGTTTTCAATGCGTTCCCGCACGCCTGCCGCAATCATATCCGCCGTTTTTGACAACATTTTTCAGCCTCATTTTGGGGCAAATCTGCACTATGACAGTTCGATGACTACACTGTGACAAGAGTCAACCCACGCTTTAGCGCGCTGTAACCGCATGTGGATCGTCGCGCCACACCACATTTCACCACCATGGTCATAAAACCTTCATCTACTCGGGCTACATTGGCTCGGTTCTTGCTGGACTAGACCAAGAAGTCCCACAACATATACCGGGAGCAATCGAGATGAAAGCGTTTATCGCCTCTGTAGTAGCCAGTGCCGTACTGCTTGCGCTGCCTGCCGCGCAAGCTGCAGATAATGACCTCGCCGCGTTAGAAAAAGCCGCGCGCGCTGAAGGCCAGGTTAACAGCGTCGGCATGCCGGATAGCTGGGCCAACTGGAAAGATACCTGGAGTGATCTCAGCAGCAAATATGGTCTGAAGCACAGCGACACTGACATGTCTTCTGCGCAAGAGCTGGCAAAATTTGCTGCAGAGAAGGAGAACGCCAGCGCCGATATCGGTGATGTGGGCGCCGCTTTCGGTCCGATTGCCGTCGCGAAAGGCGTAGCACAACCTTACAAGCCAACGCATTGGGATCAAATTCCGAGCTGGGCGAAAGATCAGGATGGCAACTGGATGCTGGCCTACACCGGCACCATCGCCTTCCTGGTCGATAAGCAGCAGGTGAAAGATGTGCCACACAGCTGGGCCGATTTAAAGAAAGGTAAGTATGTGGTCACTATCGGCGACGTCGGTACTGCAGCTCAAGCGGCCAACGGTGTACTGGCGGCCAGCTACGCCATGGGCGGTGACGAGAAGAACGTTAAACCGGCGCTGAGCTTCTTCGGTGACCTGGCGAAAGAGGGCCGTCTTGGCGTAACCGATCCGGTGATTGCCAACATCGAGAAAGGCGAAATTCAGGTTGCCGTGGTGTGGGACTTCAACGGTCTGAACTATCGCGATCAAATCGACAAAAATCGCTACGAAGTGGTGATCCCCTCCGATGGTTCCGTCACCTCAGGCTACAGCACCATCATCAACAAGTACGCTAAACACCCAAATGCCGCCAAGCTGGCGCGTGAATACATCTTGTCTGATGAAGGCCAGATCAACCTGGCGAAAGGCTATGCGCGTCCGATTCGTGCTGAGCATTTAACCCTGCCGGCTGACGTGCAGGCCAAACTGTTACCGCAGTCTGAGTATAAAAATGCCCGTCCAATCAAAGACCAGGCGGCATGGGATAAGACGTCGAAAATGCTGCCGCGCCTGTGGCAGGAGAACGTCATCATCAATATGAAACAGTAACGTTGTTTTGTAGGGTGCGCATTTATGCGCACCTGGATTAACGATTGCCATAAAGGAGAAGGGATGAAAACAATCCTGGTGGTGTTGGATGGCCTGAGTAATCAGGTAGCGCAGCACGCGATGGGCTATCTATTTGCCGAATGCGCGCAGGGCAACGGCCAGTATTACACGCTGACCTGCGAGCTGCCTTCGCTGTCGCGTCCGCTGTATGAATGCATTCTCACCGGCATTCCACCGGTGCGCAGCGGCATTATTCATAATGGCGTCAGCCGCTTGAGTAATCAGCGCAGCATCTTCCATTATGCGCGTGCAGCCGGTCTCACCACCGCTGCGGCCGCCTATCACTGGGTGAGTGAACTCTACAATCACTCCCCGTTCAATGCGGCGCGCGACCGGCATACGGTCGCACCCGACCTGCCGATTCAGTATGGGCACTTTTACTGGGACGACGGCTATCCGGATTCCCATCTGTTTGAGGACGCGGAAAGCCTGCGCCTGCGCCACGATCCGGACTTCCTGCTGATCCACCCGATGAACATCGACGATGCCGGGCACAAACACAGTTTGTCATCGCCGCAATATCGCAACCGCGCGCGCATGGCCGATGGTTACCTGTCGCAGTGGATGCCGGGTTGGCTGGCCGCCGGATATCAGGTGATTGTCACCGCCGATCACGGCATGAACGATGACCGCTCGCACGGCGGCATTTTGCCCGAAGAGACGCAGGTGCCGCTGTTTGTATTTGGCGCCGGTTTCTCACTGCAGTCGGATCTCAAACCCCAGCAGACCGAGCTATGCGGTATCGTTTGCACCTTACTCGGCGTTGAGCATGATAAGCCGGTTTGCCGCGCGTTACTGGCGGAGCCGCAGTAATGAAGGGAAAAACGCTCGCTTCCCTGCTGCTGCTGCCTTTTGCCCTGTTCTGGGTGGCGTTTCAGCTCGCACCGCTGCTGTGGATTACTATCAACAGCTTCTGGAGCGACATGAATGAGCGTTGGGGCATTGATAACTATAGCGATATTCTCACTTCGCCATTCTATTTACAGGCCTTTCGCCTGTCGCTGGATATCTCCATCTGGTCAAGCATTTATGGTCTGCTGATCTCGCTGATTGCTGGATATTCGTTACATCAACTCGGCAGCGGGCGTTTTCAGCGCTTTTTAATGTCATTTACCAACATGACCAGCAACTTCGCCGGCGTGCCGCTGGCGTTTGCCTTTGTCATCCTGCTTGGCCTGAACGGCTGCCTGACGCTGCTGCTGCGCCATTACGGCGTGCTGGAGGGCTTTAAGCTGTTCTCGCGCGACGGCATGGTGCTGGTTTACACCTGGTTCCAAATCCCGCTTGGCATTTTGCTGCTCTATCCGGCGTTTGATGGCTTGCGGCAGGATTGGCAGGAGTCCGCCGCGCTGCTGGGCGCGGGGCGCGGGCGCTATTGGTGGCATATCGGTTTACCGATTCTGTTCCCGGCGCTACTCGGCACCTTCGTGATTTTGCTGGCTAACGCGCTCGGTGCTTACGCCACCATTTACGCGCTGACAACCGGCAACTTTAATGTGGTGCCGGTGCGCATCGCGGCGCTGGTATCCGGCGATATCTCACTCGATCCCAATACCGGCGGTGCGCTGGCGATGCTGCTGGTGCTGATCATGGCGCTGATTACCGTGGTGCAGCAGTATCTGGTGCGCCGCAGCTATCTCAACGCCAAAGCGTCTTAAGGAGCCACACGTGTCTCGCGCGGAAAAATTTTACCATCGCCTGATTGTCTGGCTGCTGCTGTGCATCCTGGCCGCGCCGCTGCTGGCGACGCTGCTGTACGGCATCTCCACCAGCTGGAGCGACACTATTCTGCCGCAGGGCTTTACGCTTAAATGGCTGGCTGCGCTGTGGAGCGATCCACGTTTCCTAACGGCGCTGGGACATTCGCTGCTGGTTTGCTTCGGTGCGCTGCTGTTCTCGCTGGTGCTGGTGCTGCCCGCCATGTTTGTGATCGCTTACTACTATCCGAAGCTGGATGCGGTAATGAATGTGCTGATTCTGATGCCGTTCGCCGTGCCGCCGGTGGTGTCATCGGTCGGCCTGCTGCAGCTCTATTCGTCGTCACCCTTGATGCTGACCGGCACGCCGTGGATTTTGATCGGCTGCTACTTCACCATCGCTTTGCCGTTTATCTACCGCGCCATCTCCAACAACATGCAGGCGATCAACCTGAAAGAGCTGATTGATGCCGCCCAGCTGCTCGGCGCCAGCACCTGGCAGGCTGCGCTGTTTGTGGTGCTGCCAAACCTGCGTAAAGGGGTGTTTATCGCGGTGCTGCTCTCCTTCTCCTTCCTGATTGGTGAATTCGTCTTCGCTAACATGCTGGTCGGCACCCGCTATGAAACCTTGCAGGTTTATCTGTTTAACATGCGCAACGGCAGCGGCCACTTCACCAGTGCGCTGGTGATCTCCTATTTTGCCGTCGTTCTGCTGGTCACCTGGCTGGCGAATGCCCTCAATCCTGAACGAGGCTGACCATGAGTTATCTGAACGTCACTCAGTTGAATAAAAGCTACGGCCCGACCGCCATTTTTGAAAACATCGATTTTAGCGCCGAAGAGGGCGAGTTTGTCACCCTGCTCGGCCCAAGCGGCTGCGGCAAATCCACGCTGCTACGCTGCATCGCCGGATTGACTGACGTTGATAGCGGTAAAGTGCTGCTGCAAGGTCAGGATATCGTGCCGCTGCCGCCGCAGAAGCGCACCATTGGCATGGTGTTCCAGAGCTACGCGCTGTTTCCGAATATGACGGTTGAGAAGAATGTGGCGTTTGGTCTGAAGATGCAGAAGCTGGCCAGCGGCGATATTCAAAAACGCGTGATGGAGGTGCTGGCGCTGGTCGAACTCACCGACTTCGCGCGCCGCTATCCGCATCAGCTTTCGGGCGGACAGTGTCAGCGCGTGGCGCTGGCACGTTCGCTGGTGACGCGTCCGCGCTTGCTGCTGCTGGACGAACCGCTATCGGCGCTGGATGCGCGTATTCGCCGTCATCTGCGCGAACAGATCCGTAATATTCAAAAAGAGCTAAAACTCACCACCCTGTTCGTCACCCACGATCAGGAAGAAGCGTTGACGATGTCCGATCGCATCGTGTTGATGAATCGTGGCAAGATCGTGCAGAACGGCAATGCTGAGAGGCTGTATACCGAGCCAGCCGATCTGTTCGCCGCCGGATTTATTGGCAACTACAACCTGCTGAGCGCCGAGCAGGCATTGCTGCTTACCGGCCAAACATTTAGCGGCCAGGTGGCGATTCGTCCCGAGTCAATTCGGCTATGTGCGCCACAGGATGGCATTCCCGCCACCATCCTCAGCCACAGCTTGCTCGGCAACGTGATCCGCTATCGCGTGCGCGCACAAAACGTCGAGCTCTCGATTGATGTCCTCAACCGTAGCGTGGCAGATTTGCACCCCGCTGGCATGCAGATTGGGCTACAGTTAGAGATGTCGACGTTGCGCCAGGTCGCTTAATTTTAACGAAAAAATGGGCAACGCAACGCGGCGAAGGTTTTACCGGTTGCGCTCACCGTCAGGCTGGCAATCGGTGTTGTTTGCGCCTGACGGATGAGGAGCCTTTAACCGTGTTAACTCTGCTTAATCTACTCTCTGCCGTTGCGCTGCTGGTGTGGGGCACGCATATCGTGCGTACCGGTATCATGCGCGTGTACGGTGCCGATCTGCGTCGTGTACTCAGCCGCAGCGTCGAAAAAAAACCGATGGCGTTTCTCGCCGGGATTGGCGTCACAGCGCTGGTGCAAAGCAGTAACGCCACCACGCTACTCGTCACCTCTTTTGTCGCGCAGAATCTGGTGAGCCTCACGCCCGCGCTGGTCGTGGTGCTGGGTGCCGATGTCGGTACCGCCATCATGGCGCGCATCCTGACCTTTGATCTGACGTGGCTTTCGCCGCTGTTTATCTTCTTTGGCGTAGTGTTTTTCCTCAGCCGCAAGCAGACGCGCGGCGGTCAGCTGGGCCGCGCCAGCATAGGTTTGGGGCTGATTTTGCTGGCGTTGCAGCTGATTGTCGCCGCCGCCAAACCGATTACCCAGGCGGCAGGCGTGCAGGTGCTGTTCTCGACGCTAACTGGCGACGTGATGCTCGATGCGTTGATTGGCGCGGTGTTTGCCATCATCAGTTACTCCAGCCTCGCGGCGGTGCTGATTACTGCTACGCTGACGGCAACCGGCGTCATCTCGTTTAAAGTCGCGCTTTGTCTGGTGATAGGCGCCAACCTCGGCAGCGGCTTACTGGCAATGATCAACGCCAGCGGCTCCAACGCCGCCGGCAAACGTGTTGCACTCGGCAGCCTGCTGTTCAAGCTGATTGGCAGCATCGCCATTTTGCCGTTCGTCAATTTCGTCGCCGACATCCTCGACAAATTACCTGTCAATGATGAGGAGCTGGTGATCTTCTTCCACGTGTTCTACAACCTGATTCGCTGCTTAGTGATGGTGCCGTTTGCCGAGCCGATGGCGCGTCTGTGCCGCCGCATGATTGATGACGATGCGGAGAATGAAACCCATCTGAAACCCAAACATCTCGACAGTAGCGCGCTGGATACGCCGGCGTTAGCACTGGCAAATGCCTCGCGCGAAACGCTGCGTATTGGCGACGTGGTCGAGCAGATGATTGAGTCATTCAATAAAGTGGTGCACGGCGACCTGCGAGAAGAGCGCGCGGTGCGGCGGCTGGATGATGATGTGGATGTGCTCTACACCGCGATCAAACTCTATCTGGCGCGCATGCCGAAAGAGGATTTGCCGGAGGATGATTCCCGCCGCTGGGCGGAGATCATTGAGATGGCGCTCAATCTGGAACAGGCGGGCGATATTATTGAACGCATGTGCGCCGACGTAGCGGATAAGTCGCTGACCGCGCGCCGCGCCTTCTCAGCGGAAGGATTGGAGGAGCTGCAAACCTTGCAGGAGCAGGTGCTGTATAACCTGCGACTGAGTTTGTCGGTGTTTCTGTCGCACGATGTGACCAGCGCCAAACGCCTGCGCCGCTCTAAACATCGTTTCCGCATTCTGATTCGCCGCTTCTCCCACGCGCACGTCGAGCGTTTGCATCTGCAAAATGTGCAAAGCATTGAAACCAGCTCGCTGCATCTTGGATTATTGGGCGATATGAAACGTTTGAATTCGCTGTTCTGCGCCGTGGCGTACACGGTGTTAGATCAGCCGGATGACGAGCGGGATGAGGATTGATAAGTTTAAAAACGCGCGATGAATCGCGCCGCTACAAACATCTGCATTCCGCAGCGGCGCAATTTATTGCGCGGGTTTTACATCACGACAGCAAACTAAACGCAATCATTCCGACAATCGCGCCAGTGGTACCGAGGATGGTTTCCATTAGCGTCCAGGTCTTCAGCGTTTCGGCTTCGGTGGCGCCGGTAAAGCGGCCAAAAAGCCAGAAGCCGGCATCATTCACGTGACTGATAATGATCGAGCCGCCGCCGATACAGATCGACAGCGCCGCCAGCTGCGCGCCGCTGTAGTGCAGCGGTTCAATCACCGGCATCACCAAACCCACGGTGGTTAAACACGCCACGGTAGCCGAGCCCTGAATCACGCGGATCGCACCGGAGAGAATGAAGCACGCCAGCGCAATCGGCATACCTGCGCCAGTCAACGCGTGGCCCAGCACAGGGCCCACACCCGAATCCACCAGCACCTGCTTAAACACGCCGCCCGCACCGATCACCAGCAGAATAATGCCCGCCGGCTGCAGCGCGCTGCCGCACACTTGCATCACCTTCTCTTTATCCATGCCCTGACGGTACGCCAGGCCATAAATCGCCACCAGACAGGCCAGCAGAATCGCCGTGAACGGATGGCCGATAAACTCCAGCCACTCATACAAATGGGTACCCGGCGTGGTGAAGCGCGCGCCGATGGTTTTCAGACCGACCAACAGCAGCGGGAACAGAATCAGCGCCAGGCTAAAGCCAAACGACGGCAGTTTGCCCTCTTCCACTTCCGGTTGGTGATCTTCCGGCGGGGCGCTAAAGCTGACGTGACGTGCGATAAAGTTACCAAACAGCGGACCAGCAATCAGCATGCCCGGGATTGCCGCGCACAGGCCCAGCAGGATCATCCAGCCAAAATCGGCGTGCATTTGCGAAGCCAGCAGCATCGGCGCCGGTCCCGGCAACAGAAACGCCGCCGCCGCTGCCACCCCGGCAAAGAGCGGAATCACCAGCTTGACTAAATTGCCTTTGGTGCGACGCGCCACCGCGAACGCAATGCTAATTAGCAACACCACCGCCACTTCGAAGAACAGTGGCAGCGCGCAAATTAGCCCGGCGACGCCCATCGCATAGTGCGCGCGGCTTTCTCCAAAGGTTTTCAACATGCGGATGGCAATTTGATCGACCGCGCCGGTTTCATGCAGGATTTTACCGAACATCGCGCCCAACGCCACCACAATGGCGAGAAAGCCGAGCGTTCCGCCCATGCCTTTTTCCATGGTTTCGGCGATTTTATCGAGCGGCATGCCGGAAAACAGACCGGCACCAATGGAGACTAACATCAGGGCAACAAAGGCGTGCATACGCGCTTTCATCACCAAAAACAGCAGCAGCAGGACAGAGCCTGCTGCGGTTAACACTAGCGTTGCGGTACTCATGACTAACCCTTGTTGATTGCACCCTCAATGGTCGCAACCGTGGCCGCAACTACCTCATCCAGTGAATGATTGATATCAACCACCAGTACATCGGGCTCATCCGCGCCGGGTTCCTGCAGCGTAGCGAACTGCGTCACCAGCATCTGCGGTTTGAAAAAATGACCTTTACGCGCCTTCAAACGGGATTCGATGGTCTCGAAATCGCCCTGCAGATAGATAAATTTCAGGTTCTCGTTGCCCTGACGCAGGATGTCGCGATAGGACTTTTTCAGCGCCGAGCAGACGATAATGGAGATTTCCTGGGTGCGCTGCATGGCAAACGCCGCATCATTCAGCGCCTGCAGCCACGGCTGGCGATCGTTGTCGTCCAGCGGATGACCATCGGCCATTTTCATGATGTTGCTGCGCGGATGGAGGAAATCGCCATCGAGAAACGCAGTGTTTAACTGGTGAGAGACCTGATTGGCGACGGCAGATTTTCCGCTGCCGGAAACGCCCATCAGGATAAAGACGTGGTGCGATGGAGATGGCGTAGTCATTGTTTTGCGCTCCGGCAGTGATTTCTGCCCAATGTTACCGATAACAAATTCAGTCATCATTGTCGGAGCCCACTCAAAGGCTGGCAACCCTTGTTAGGCGGAAAAGCACGAAAGTGTGAACTGACTCATAAATTCGCCAAAATCAGATGCTGTCACCTTCGGCAATTTCGAAACCGACATCCAATGGTTGCGTGACGCTGCGATCGCCGCCAATGCGCGCCAGCAGCATCGCCGCCGATTCACGCCCCATGCGCTCACGCGGCGTTAACACCGTGGCGAGGCGCGGATTCACCACTTGCGTAATGTCGTGACCGTGAAAACCGGCAATCGCCATCTGCTGCGGCACGCGCAATCCCTGGCGTTGGCACTCAAACATGGCGCCAACCGCCAGGTCATCGTTGGTACAGAACAGGCTATCGGTCTCAGGATAACGCTTCTGCGCTTCGCACAGCAGCTGCGCGCCGGCGCTGAATGAAGAAGCATCTTCCATCATCACGCTGTGCGGCGTCAGCCCGGCTTCGCGCATCGCTTTTTCATAACCTTGCTGTTTCTGTAGGGTACGTTCATCAAGGCGTGCGCCGAGATAAACGGTGTGGCGATGCCCTTTTTTCAGGATAGCATGCGTCATCTGACGTGCCGCCTCGACGTTATCAAAGCCCACCGCCATATCGAGGCACGGCGTTACCGAATCCATCATCTCAATCACCGGAATGCCCGCCACTTCCAGCATGCGCAGCGTGCCTGCCGTGTGAGTGCGTTCGGTGAGAATCACGCCGTCGATGTTCCAGCCGAGCAGCGAACGCAGCTGGAGCTCCTCTTTCTGCGCGTTGTAACCAAAGTGCGCCACCAGCGTTTGATAACCTGCTTCATCGGTGACGGCTTCAATCCCGCGCAGCACGTCTGCAAAAACCTGGTTGGTCAGCGAAGGCAGCAGCACGCCGATAGCGCGACTGGTGGCGTTAGAGAGCATGTCGGGGGCGCGATTGGGGATATAACCGAGCTCATCCAGCGCCACGGCGATTTTGTCGCGCAGCGCCGCTGAGACCTGATCGGGATTGCGCAGGTAGCGGCTGACGGTCATTTTTGTGATGCCGACGCGATCGGCAACGTCCTGTAATACCGGTCTTTTCTTCTTCATCGTGTGCGCCTGAGATCAAAGGTAACCCGAGTTTATCATTTTTTGTCAGGTTCAGGTTTTGTGGGAAACCTTACGGCTGAACTAACGAGAAGGGTCTTGTAGCTAATCAGAGTGAGAACAAAGAGCATCGGCAGTCCTGCAAATTAGCACCTAAAGACATAACAAGGACAATCATGACGGACCAAACTTCTGCATCCACCAGGCGTCCTATTGAACGCTTTCTGAATACCGTTGAGTGGCTCGGTAACCTGCTGCCGCATCCAATAACGCTGTTCGCGATCTTTGCGCTCTTTATTATTGTCGCATCAGCCGTTGCCGCGGCCTTCGGTGTCAGCGTCATGGATCCGCGCCCTATTGGTGCTGCGGGCCGCGCGCCGGATGGGGTGATTCACGTGGTTAGCCTGATGAGTGCCGAGGGTCTGCAGCGTATTGTCAGCAATCTGGTCACCAACTTTACCGGCTTCGCCCCACTCGGCACCGTGCTGGTTGCCTTGCTCGGCGTGGGCATTGCCGAACATTCGGGCTTGCTGTCTGCTGCCATGCGCGCGCTGGTATTTAACGCGCCAAAAAAGCTCATCACTTTCACTATCGTCTTCGCTGGTATTATCTCCAATACGGCTTCGGAGCTGGGATATGTGGTGCTGATTCCACTGGCAGCCATGATTTTCCACTCGCTGGGCCGTCATCCATTGGCGGGGCTGGCTGCAGCGTTTGCTGGGGTTTCAGGCGGCTACAGCGCGAATTTATTGCTCGGCACCATCGATCCGCTGCTGTCGGGTATTACCCAAAGCGCCGCACAGATTATCGATCCGAACTACCATGTTGGCCCGGAAGTGAATTGGTACTTCATGTTTGTCAGCACCTTCGTGATTTCCATTCTGGGTACATGGATTACTAACAGCATCGTCGAACCGAAATTGGGCAAATATCAGGATAGCGAGGGCGATGCGGTGCGTGGCGATATGGGCGCGCTCACAGCGGCTGAACGTCGGGCGCTGAAAGGAGCTGGCTGGGCGGTACTGGCCGTCACAATGCTGCTGATACTAACCGTCATTCCGGGTTACGGCGTGTTGCTCAATCCGAAAACCGGCACGCTGGCGGGCTCGCCTTTCCTGAAAGGCATTGTGGTGTTTATCTTTGTCTTCTTCGCTATTCCAGGCATGGTGTATGGCCGACTCATCGGCAATATGCGCAACGATCGTGATGTGATCAACGCCATGTCTGCCAGCATGAGCAGCATGGGCATGTACATCGTACTGGTGTTCTTTGCTGCGCAGTTCGTGGCGTTCTTTAACTGGAGCAACTTCGGCACCGTGGTGGCGGTGAAAGGCGCCAATCTGCTGGCATCACTGGATATGGGCGCACCGCTACTGTTTGTTTGCTTCATCATGATCTGCGGCTTTATCAATTTGATGATTGGCTCCGCCTCGGCGCAATGGGCGGTTACCGCACCGATCTTTGTGCCGATGCTGATGCTGGTGGGCTTTGCGCCAGAAGTGATTCAAGCGGCTTACCGCATTGGCGACTCTGTGACCAACGTGATAACGCCGATGATGAGTTATTTTGGCCTGATTATGGCGGTGGCGGCGCGCTATCGTCGTGACATGGGCATCGGTACGCTGGTGGCCATGATGTTGCCGTATTCGGTGGTGTTTATGATTGGCTGGACGCTGCTGTTTGTGCTGTGGGTGTTCGTGTTCAATCTGCCGGTTGGGCCCGGCGCGGCAACCTGGTACACCATGTAAAAGCAAAAAAAAAAAGCCAGCACCCGAGCTGGCTAAATAATACTTGGAAGCAATGTGAGCAATGTCGTGCTTACCCAGATGTCAGGAGACGTTTCCGAGCTCGCATGACAATAATAATCATTATCATTCGCGTCTGTAAACCCTTTTAGCGAATTTTTTTGCATTGACGAAGCGCGAGAATTCCTTGATGTTAAAGGGGATTTTATCCATTTTTCACAAGGAGTCGCGCCATGAGTCAGATCGTCATTCGCCACGCTATTCCCGAAGATGCCGCCGCGTTAACGCGCATGTACTGCCAGCCTGAGCCGCAGGCCAGCACGCTGCATCTACCGTTTCAATCGCCGACGCTGTGGCAGGAACGCCTCAGCAATCTGCGTCCGGGTGTGCATATGCTAGTGGCGTGTATTGACGATCAGATCGCCGGACAACTGACTCTGGAAGTGCTGTCGGTAGCGCGCCGTCGCCATACGGCGACCTTTGGGATGGGCGCCGATGCTGCCTATCAGCGGCGCGGCGTCGGTAAAACACTGATGTCAGCGATGATAGATTTGTGTGACAACTGGCTGCAGGTGACGCGTATTGAACTGACGGTGTTCGCCGATAACCATAAAGCGCTTGGCTTATATCAGCAGTTTGGCTTTGAGATTGAAGGCACCGCGCGGCGACATGCTATGCGCGACGGCGAAATGGTGGATACGCATTATATGGCGCGCTTGAAATAACCCTGAAAAACGCGCGATAAATCGCGCCGCTACAAATGCGTGCATATACCGTAGCGGCGCAATTTATTGCGCATTATTGATTAGTATCCCGCGCTTAAATCATCCACCGAACGCGGATCGGATGCGCCATAGCGCGTGCCGTCCGGCCCAATCATGATGCTCTGCGTACTGCCCATCGCAGGCATCACTTTCACATGCTGGCCTTTGGTTTCCAGCAGGCGCAGCGTATCCGGGCTAAAGCCTTTCTCGACCCGCAGCTGATCCGGCAACCATTGATGATGGAAGCGTGGTGCGTTGGTTGCTTCAGCCACGTTCATCCCAAAATCGATGCTGTTGACCACCATTTGCAGCACGGTGGTGATAATGCGGCTGCCGCCCGGGCTGCCGGTAACCAGCCAGGTTTTACCGTCTTTCGCCACGATGGTGGGCGACATCGATGACAGCGGACGTTTGGCCGGTTGCACCGCATTCGCCTCCCCGCCGACTAAGCCATAGACGTTTGGCGTGCCCGGTTTAGCTGAGAAGTCATCCATTTCATTGTTCATCAGGATGCCGCTTTGGCCGGCCACGATGCCGCTGCCGAAGTAGGTATTCAGCGTGTAAGTCACCGCTACCGCGTTGCCCTCTTTATCGACTACCGAGAAGTGCGTGGTTTGATTACTTTCGTACGGTGCCAGTTTGCCCGGTTTGATCTCGCTGGATGGACGCGCTTTGTTGACGTCAATCTGCTGCGCCAGCGTTTTGGCGTAGGCTTTGCTGGTAAGCGCCTGCTGCGGCACGTTGACGAAGTCAGGATCGCCCAGGTACTCCGAACGGTCGGCATAGGCGTACTTTTCCGCCTCCGCCATGACCTGCATCGCATCGGCGCTGCCAAAGCCCCATTTCGCCAGATCGAAGTTTTCCAGGATATTGAGGATCTGCACGATGTGAATCCCGCCGGACGACGGCGGCGGCATGGAGAAGACTTCATAGCCGCGATAGGTGCCGCTCACCGGTTTACGCTCCACCGCGCGGTAGGCCGCCAGATCCGGCTTGCCGATCAACCCACCATGCTGTGCCATTTCACCGGCAATCTCATCGGCGATTTTGCCTTTATAGAACGCATCCGGACCTTGCTGGGCAATCAGCTGCAGGCTATGTGCGAGGTTCTTTTGCACCAGACGTTCGCCCTTCTGATATGGCTTGCCGTCGGCCTTGTAGAAAATCGCGCGGCTATTGTCGTGATTGATTAGCGTCTCTTTGCCGTAGGTGGCGAGATCGTCGGCCAGCGCATCGTTCACTACGATGCCGTTACGCGCCAGTTTGATAGCCGGCGCCAGCAAGGTGCTGAGCGGCAAGGTGCCATATTTCTTTGCGGCCAGCGCAAAACCGGCCACGGTACCCGGCGTGCCTGAGGCTAAGTGAGAAGTGAGTGACAACTTACTATCAGCGTTGCCCTGCTTGTCGAGGAACATATCGCGTGATGCGCGCGCCGGCGCCATTTCGCGGAAGTCGATAGCGGTAGTGCGGCCGGATGCGGTGCGCAGCAGCATAAAGCCACCGCCGCCGAGATTACCGGCCTGCGGATGCGTCACCGCCAACGCGAAGCCAACCGCCACTGCTGCATCGACGGCGTTACCGCCCTGCTTAAGGATATCGACACCCACTTCAGTGGCCAGCGCATCAACCGATGCCACCATGCCATGTTTGGCCTTAACCGGGTGAAAAGTGTCGCTATCGACGCCATAGGAAACCGGCGGTGCACTGGTCGGCGCGGCGTTCGCGCCCTGCACCACGGTAAAACTCATCAGCAATGCCCAGCCGAACTGACGCACGTTGCCTTGTATCCTCATCCTGTCACCACCCTTTTAACGTTATTTACATTTGTTATTAATTGATGCAAGTGTTTGCAAATACAGTAAAAAGCGTAGCAGTAAAGTTAAATTAGGTGCACTCCTGGATGAGGGGTTTGAGATATAGCATAAACTTATGTCAGTAGCCGTTGTTGCCTGTTGCGCAACAACACCACACAGCAGGCTGCATTGATGGAGGAAACACCATGAACAAAAACAAATGGCTAATTGTGATCGCCGCTTTGCTGCCGTTAAGCAGCATGGCGAATATGTTGAATAGCACCAACGATCCGAACCAACCCGGCTATAACCCGAGCCAGCAGCGGATGCAGTCGCAAATGCAGAATCAGCAGCAACAGCAAAAGCGTAAACTGCAGCAGGATCAGCAGCAGCAAAGCCAGGATGTGCAGCGCAAGGTGCAGGAACAGCGTAACAGTGCCCAGCAGCAGGTAATTCAATCGCAGCCGGGCCAGCTTAAGCAGCAGAACTAGCGGAAGTCCGGACCGATAGTGTCGATACGATCGGTGCAGATGGCGTCGACGCCCCAACTTAGCAGCTCGCGCGCGCGCGCGGGCTGATTCACGGTATACACCAGAATCCGCAGACCGGCCGCTTTCAGCAGCGCGGTACGTTCAGCATCGAGTAATCTGTGATTCAGATGAATCGATACGCAATCCAGACGCGCCGTCAGCGCCTGCCAGTCGTCGTGCCACTCATCCAGCAGTAAGCCGCGCGGCAGCTCGGGCGCCGCCTGCATCGCCGCTTCCAGCGCGGCATAAGAGAAGGATGAGAGCAACGGCGCGGTTTGTCCTTGCCACAGTTCGCGTGCCGCGAGAGCCACATTGCGCCCGGTTTCCACATCCTGACCGGTCGTCGGTTTGATCTCGATATTGGCCATCATCTGATGCTGGCGGCAACGTTCTGCCACTTCGCTCAGCAGCGCCAGCGGTTCGCCTTCGTAATCGCGGCTAAACCAACCGCCCGCATCCAGCTGAGACAGCTTATGCCACGACAGCGCACCCGCCACGCCCCAGCCGTTGCTGGTGCGATCGAGCGTGTCATCGTGCAGCAGGAAAATCTGCTTATCTTCCGAGAGCTTGGCATCAAACTCAATCATGGTGTGGCCGTGCTGCGCGCCGACATCAATCGCCGCGAGGGTATTTTCCGGGGCCAGTTTGCCGCCGCCGCGATGCGCGACAATATGCGGATAAGGCCAGTTGTGTTGACTCATTCCAGACGCTTTCCATAGGTTGAATCGAAGAAGTGTAACGCATCTGACGGCAGATGCAGCCACAAGGTGCTGCCCGCCTGCGGGCGCTCACTGTGGGGCAAACGCACCACCATGCGCGCGTTGCCGATGCGGCCATGCGCCAGATTATCGGCGCCGAGCATCTCCAGCGTCTCCACCACCAGCGGAATGCCGCCGGCCTCGCGGCTGCTGAGCTGAATATGCTCGGGACGGATGCCCAGCGTCAGCGGACGGTTGGCCCATTTGGCTTTACTTTCACCCAGCAGCAAGCTGTTAAGTGCATCCAGGGTAAAACGCGTGCCGTCGCTGCTGATTTGTCCCGGCAGCAGGTTCATGGCCGGCGCGCCGATAAAGGAGGCAACGAACTGGCTGGCCGGACGTTCATACACTTCCACCGGCGTACCCACCTGCTCCACTACGCCTTTGTTCATCACCATCACGCGCTGCGCCAGCGTCATGGCTTCTACCTGATCGTGCGTGACGTAGAGGCTGGTGGTTTTTAGGCGGCGATGCAGCTGTTGCAGCTCAAGACGCATCTGCACCCGCAGACGCGCGTCGAGGTTGGAGAGCGGCTCATCAAACAGGAACACAGCCGGTTCACGCACGATGGCGCGGCCCATCGCCACACGCTGACGCTGTCCGCCAGACAATTCGCGCGGACGGCGATGCAGCAGATGATCCAGCTCCAGGCTACGCGCCGCTTCCATCACGCGCTGCTCAATCTGCACTTTACCCATGCCGCGAATTTTCAGGCCATACGCCATGTTTTCGCCCACCGTCATGTGCGGATAGAGCGCGTAGTTCTGAAACACCATGGCGATACCGCGATCTTTCGGCTCCATATTGGTGACGCGTTTGTCGTCGATATAGATATCGCCAGACGATACGCGCTCGAGGCCTGCCACCATGCGCAGCAGTGTCGATTTGCCGCAGCCGGAAGGGCCGACCATCACCATAAATTCGCCATCGTTGATGGTGATATTCAGTGGCTGAATGATCTGATTTTTGCCGTCATACGACTTGGTAACGGTCTGAAGGGTTACGCCTGCCATTTATTTATCACTCTCCACCAGGCCACGCACAAAGGCACGTTGCATCACAAGTACCACCACCACCGGTGGAATCAGGGTTAATAACATTGCCGCCATCACTTCATTCCACTGCGTTGGGCCGCCGCTGGTGTTGATCATACTTTTCACCCCCGCCACAGCGGTGCTGAGGCTGGCATCATTGATGATCAGCAGCGGCCACAGATACTGGTTCCAGCCATAGATGAAGGTGATCACGAACAGCGCGGCGAGATTAGTTTTTGATAGCGGCAGTACGATGTCCCAGAAGAAACGCATCGGGCTGGCGCCGTCGATACGCGCGGCCTCTATCAGCTCGTCCGGCAAAGACATAAAGAACTGGCGGAACAGGAAAGTGGCGGTAGCGGACGCCATCAGCGGCAGCGTTAAGCCGCTGTAGCTGTCGAGCATGTTCAGCGTCGAAATCACCTCCACCGTCGGGAAAATACGCACTTCGACCGGCAGCATCAGGGTGATGAAAATCAGCCAGAAGAACAGCGAGCGCAGCGGGAAACGGAACCACACCAGCGCGAAAGCGGAGAGCATCGAGACGGTGATTTTGCCGACGGTAATACCGAGCGCCATCAGCAGGCTATTAAACATCATCATGCCAAATGCCGGGCCGTTGCCGTTGACGCCGTGCGTCCAGATGCGCGAGATGTTCTCCCACAGATGCGAGCCAGGGACTAAGGTCATCGGCACCTGATACACCGCCTCGTTATCCAGCGTCGCCGCCACAAAGGCGATATAAAGCGGGAACAGAATGGTCAGCACGCCCAGCACCAGCAAGGTATGGCTGAAGATATCCAGCCCGCGTCGATTCTCAATCATTGGTATTGCACCTTACGCTCGACAAAGCGGAATTGCAGGATGGTCAGGCCAATCACCAGCAGCATCAGCACCACCGACTGCGCGGCGGAGGAGGAGAGATCCAGCCCGGTGAAGCCTTCGCGATAGATTTTGTAGATAAGCGTAGTGGTGGCCTGTACCGGACCACCGCCGGTGGCGGCATCAATCACCGGGAAGGTATCGAAGAAGGCGTAAACCAGATTGACCACCAGCAGGAAAAAGCTCACCGGCGTAATCAGCGGCAGCGACAAATTGAAGAAGCGGCGCACCGGACCCGCGCCGTCAATCGCAGCGGCTTCCACCAGCGATTTGGGAATCGATTGTAACGCCGCGAAGAAAAACAGGAAGTTGTAGCTCATTTGCTGCCAGATCGACGCCAATACAATCAGGAACATCGCCTGACCGCTGTTTTGCGCATAGTTCCAGTTGTAGCCCATTTGGTTCAGCAGGTGGCTGAATAAACCGAGGCCCGGATTGAATAAGAACATCCACAGCACCGCCGCTACCACCGGCGCGACCGCGTACGGCAGCAGCAGCAGCGTTTGATATAGCTTGCGCAGGCGAATGACGTAATCCACCAGCGCCGCCAGCAGCAGGGAAAACGTCATGCCGCAAATCGTCACCAGCGCACTGAACTCAATGGTGGTCCAGAAGGATGCCAGATAGTATTCGTCATTGAACAGACGCTTAAAGTTCGCCAAACCCACGAAGGTGCTGGAGATACCAAAAGGATCAATGCTTTGCAGCGAATACCACAGAGCTTCACCGGCGGGCCACAGGAAGAAAATGGCCGTAATCACCAGTTGCGGTAGCACCAGCAAATAGGGCAGAAAACGGGAGCGAAATACGGGGCGCGATGAGGACATAGCAGGCTCAATCAAAGAGAGAAATCGGGGCGAACGCCAGGCGTCGGCCCCGAGATAACAGCGTTACTTCACTTGCTGCTCAAAACGGCGCAGCAATTCGTTACCGCGTTTCACCGCGTTATCCAGCGCGGCTTGTGGTGCCTGTTTGCCGGTCCACACGCCCTCCAGCTCTTCGTCCACGATGGTGCGAATCTGCGGCATGTTGCCAAGACGCATACCTTTGGTGAACGGCAGCGGATCTTTGTTCAGCATCTGACGCGTGGCGATGTCTGCGCCTGGGTTCTTGTCGTAGAAGCCCTGCTGTTTAGTCAGCTCATAGGCTGCGGTGGTGATCGGCAGATAACCGGTTTTCTGGTGCCATTCAGCGGCGATTTCCGGCTGTGCGAGGAACTTCATAAACTCCGCCGCGCCTTTGTAGGTGTTGGCATCTTTGCCTTTCATCACCCACAGGCTCGCGCCGCCAATAATGGCGTTCTGCGGTGCGTTCGGTACGGTTTCATCGTACGGCATCATGCCGACGCCGAAGTTAAATTTGGCGTAGTGTTTGATGTCGGCCAGCGAACCGGAAGAGGCGGTGGTGATGCCGCAATCGCCGTTGTAGAACTTGGCGGTGGATTCATCCTTGCGACCGAAGTAGGTGAAATCCCCCTTCTTGTTCATCGCTTCCAGCATTTCGATGTGGCGCACCTGAACCGGCTGGTTGAATTCCAGCACTGCATCGGTACCGTCAAAGCCGTTGTTTTTGGTGGCCACCGGCAGCGCATGCCAGGCGCTGAAGTTTTCAATCTGAATCCAGCCCTGCCAGCCGCTGGCGTAACCACAGGTCAGGCCGGCTTTGCGCAGCGCTTCGGCGTCTTTCGCCAGCTCCTGCCAGGTTTTCGGTGGCTGGTCCGGGTTAAGACCGGCTTTTTTGAAGGCATCTTTGTTGTAGTACAGCACCGGCGTTGAGCTGTTGAACGGCTGAGAAATCAGCTGGCCTTTGCTATCACTGTAGTAACCGGCAACGGCTGGCACGAACTGCTGCGGATCCATCTGCACGCCAGCGTTTTTAAACACTTCATTGACCGGCACGATCGCTTTTGACGCCATCATGGTCGCAGTACCGACTTCATACACCTGCAGCAGCGCGGGCGCTTTGCCAGAGCGCACAGCGGCAATACCCGCCGCCAGGCTCTGCTCGTAGTTACCTTTGTAAGTCGGGACGATTTTGTAATCGGGATGAGCCTGGTTAAAACGTTGTGCCAGAGAATCAACTTCTTTGCCTAACTCGCCTTCCATTGAGTGCCAGAAAGGGATCTCAGTTGCAGCCAGCGCATTACCGCTGAGCGCCAGACCGAGCACGACACTCATCAGGCGGGGACGAAGCGTAAAAGCGGACATAAGGTTTTCCTGTGCTGTTAGCTACGCGCGAATTCGCGCATTTTTTTGTTCGCGACGTAACATGACACGGGGAAATGACGGATTAATAACAGGTTTATGACGGGGATGTGACAGAGGGATGGGATAATGCGGGTTTAAACATTCGTCCGTGCTGGCTGTCCCCCATCCCGGCCTTCCCCCGCTAGCGGGGGAAGGAGACGCTGCCACATGCAACTCCCAACTCACATATGGCAGCGTCTTCCTCCCCCATTTATGGGGGAGGACCGAGGAGGGGGACAGCGAGCACCAACTACGCGCCTAAATACGCACTCCGCACAGCTTCATTGGATAACAACGCTTCGCCGCTATCCTCCAGCACCACGTGGCCATTCTCCAGCACATAGCCACGATCGGCCAGCTTCAGCGCCTGGTTGGCATTCTGCTCGACGAGGAAGATGGTCATGCCCTCTTTACGCAGCTGCTCAATGGTGTCGAAGATCTGCTGAATGATAATTGGTGCCAGCCCCAGCGAAGGCTCATCCAGCAGCAGCAGACGCGGCTGGCTCATCAGCGCACGGCCAATCGCCAGCATCTGCTGCTCACCGCCGGACATGGTGCCCGCACGCTGTGCTTTACGCTCTGCCAGACGTGAAAACAGCTGATAGACGCGATCGATACGCTCCAGATACTGCTGCCGCGTAGCGAAGAAGCCGCCCATCGCCAGGTTCTCTTCCACCGTCATACGCGAAAATACCCGACGGCCTTCTGGCACGATGGCAATTGCTTCACGCATGATTTTCGCCGTTTGCCAGTCGGTAATCTCTTTGCCATCAAAGGTAATGTTGCCGCTGGTAGCGCGCGGTTCACCGCACAAGGTGCCGAGCAGCGTAGTTTTACCCGCGCCGTTGGCACCGATCAGGGTAACGATTTCACCCTGGTTGATATGCAGATTAATGTTGTGCAGCGCCTGGATCGGACCGTAATGGGCGCTGACATTCTGCAAGGTTAAAATCGGGTTTGCCATGTTACGCCTCACCTAAATATGCACGGATTACATCCGGATTGTTACGCACCTCTTCCGGCGTACCGTTGGCCAGCGGCGTTCCCTGATTCACCACATAAATGCGGTCAGAAATACCCATCACCAGCTTCATATCATGTTCGATTAGCAGCACGGAAACCTTGTGCTCACCGCGCAGCTCGGCGATCAGCTCATCCAGTTCGTGGGTTTCACGCGGGTTGAGGCCGGCAGCCGGTTCATCCAGCATCAGAATCTCAGGACGCGTCACCATGCAGCGCGCGATTTCCAGACGACGCTGCTGGCCATAAGCAAGGTTGCCCGCCTGGCGATTGGCGAGATCCAGCAAGCCGATGCGATCCAGCCAGGTCGCTGCGCGATCCAGCGCTTCGCTCTCGCCGCGACGAAAAGCCGGGGTTTTGAACAAGCCGGAAAACACGCCGCTTTTCAGGTGCTGATGCTGTGCCACCAGCAGGTTTTCAATCACTGTCATTTCGCGGAACAGGCGCACGTGCTGGAAGGTGCGCACAATGCCCATACGCGCAATCTTCTGGCCCGGCAAACCCTGCAGCTGCTGATCGCGCAGTTTGATGGTGCCGCCAGTCGGTTTATAAAAACCGGTCAGGCAGTTGAACACCGTGGTTTTACCGGCGCCGTTCGGGCCAATCAGTGAAACGATTTCCTGTGGATGCAGCTCCAGCGCCACGTTGTTGACGGCTAACAGGCCGCCGAAGCGCATCATCAGGCCTTCAACGGCTAACAAAGGCTGACTCATGCCTGCTCTCCTTGTTTACTGCTTTTCAACTTCAGATGCGGACGCTTCATCGGCAGCAGACCTTGCGGACGCCAGATCATCATCAGCACCATCAAACCACCGAGCACCAGCATGCTGTACTCATTCAAATCACGCATCAGCTCGCGCGAGACCACCAGCAGAATGGCTGCGAGGATCACTGCCAGCTGCGAGCCCATGCCGCCCAGCACCACAATCGCCAGCACAAAGGCCGATTCGACGAAGGTAAAGGATTCCGGGCTAACGAAACCCTGACGTGCGGCGAACAGCGTACCCGCAAAGCCTGCAAACACGGCGCTGATGGTGAAGGCGGTCAGTTTGATGCGCGTTGGGCTCAGACCAAGCGAACGGCAGGCGATCTCATCTTCACGCAGCGCTTCCCACGCACGGCCCAGCGGCATGCGCAGTAAACGGTTGATGACAAACAGCGTCAGCACCACCAGCAGCAGCGCCACCAGATAGAGGAAAATCACGCGGTCGCTGGGATCGTATTTCAAGCCGAAGAAGTCATGGAAGGTGCTCCAGCCGCCTTCGCTAACCCGGCGACCAAACTCCAGACCAAACAGGCTGGGCTTAGGAATCTGCGCGATACCGTTCGGGCCGCCGGTGATCGCCGTGTTATTCAGCAGCAGAATACGCACGATTTCGCCGAAGCCGAGCGTCACAATCGCCAGATAGTCGCCGCGCAGGCGCAGCACCGGGAAGCCAAGCAGCAAACCAAAGGCTCCCGCCACCAAACCGGCCAGCGGCAGGCTTTCCCAGAAGCCAAAGCCGTAATAGTGGTTGAGCAACGCAAAGGTGTAAGCGCCGATGGCGTAGAAACCGCCGTAGCCCAGCACCAGCAATCCTGATAATCCCACCACCACGTTCAGCCCGAGCCCGAGCATTACGTAGATCAGCGTCAGCGTGGCGATATCAACGCTGCCGCGCGACACCAGAAACGGCCAAATCACTGCCGCGGCAATCACCAGTGCCATCAACAACTTCTGCTTCGGCGTCGAACCATCAAAACCCGGCAGCACAAAACCTTTGCCGCTGCGTTTGAATTTGCCCTGTACCAGCGGACGCAGCAGCTGGAAGACAAACACCACCGCACAGCCAATGAAGATCCAGTTCCAGCGTACCGCGCCCGCGTTGGCGACCACAAGTTTGGTGCCATCCAGATCGAGGCGTACGCCCATGAAAAACGTGGCAAGCACCAGCAACATCACCGTGGAGATGACGGCGTTAACCAAACCGAGGCGTTTCATACTTTCTCCACCTCCGGACGGCCGAGAATCCCGGTTGGCATCACCAGCAGCACCACAATCAGCAGCGCGAAGGAGACCACGTCTTTATATTCGGTCGACAGATAGGCCGAAGTCAGCGCTTCCGCAATGCCCAGCACCAGGCCGCCAATCATCGCGCCAGGAATGCTGCCGATGCCGCCCAATACCGCTGCGGTAAAGGCTTTCATCCCGGCCATAAAGCCGATAAACGGATTGATAGAGCCGTAGAATTGACCGAGCAACACGCCCGCAACCGCCGCCATCGCCGCACCAATGATGAAGGTGAGGGAGATAACGCGGTCGGTGTTGATGCCCAGCAGGCTGGCCATTTTCAGGTCTTCCGCACAGGCGCGACAGGCGCGGCCCATGCGCGAATAACGAATGAATAGCGTCAGCGCCAGCATCGACAGGAAGGTCACCACCCAAATCACCAGCTGCATGGTAGAGAGCGTGGCGGCAAAGCCGTTGCTTTCGCCCAGCGTCCATTGCCCGGTGATCAAGCTTGGCAGCGCGAGATCGCGCGAACCTTGCGTCAGGCTGACGTAGTTCTGCAGGAAGATCGACATACCGATGGCCGAGATCAGCGCGATCAGGCGCTTCGACGATCGCACTGGCTTGTAAGCCACGCGTTCGATGCTCCAGCCATAGGCGCTAGAGATAATTACCGCCATCACGAAACCCGCGGCAATCATCAGCCACGAGGTATCGATGCCCATCATCATCAGGGCGGCAATCACGATAAAGGAGACATAGCTACCGATCATGTACACCTCGCCGTGGGCGAAGTTGATCATGCCGATAATGCCGTAGACCATGGTGTAACCAATGGCGATCAGCGCGTAGGTGCTCCCGAGGGTAACCCCGTTGAACATCTGCTGAATGAAATAGAGAAACTGCTCGGACATAGTGAGGACCTGCTCTGGAGCTGAATAATTCCCTCCCCCGCGTGCGGGAGAGGGAATTTTGGGGGATTACTTAACTGCGGTAGAAGAGCCGTCTTTGTGCCATTTGAAGACACCAAATTCGAAGCCCTTCAGATCGCCTTTCTCATCCCAGTTCAGGTTGCCCATCACGGTTGGGACGGCAGCGCCCTCTTTTAAGTTCTTCGCAATCGCATCAGGCTCATCGCTCTTGCTGCGCTCGATACCCGCCACCAGCGACTGAATCGCGGCGTAGGTGGTCCAGACGAACGGACCGGTTGGATCTTTGCGGTTAGACGCGGTGTTGGCTTTAATCGCATCAACGATTGCCTTGTTCTCTGGCAGCTGGTCATAGCGCTTCGGCAGCGTCACGAACAGGCCTTCAGACGCATCACCCGCGATGTTAGACAGTGAGGCGTTGCCCACTCCTTCCGGGCCCATGAAGCCAGCATTCAGGCCAGCAGATTTTGCCTGACGCAGAATCTGGCCCAGCTCCGGGTAGTAACCCCCGTAGTAAACGAAATCGACGTTCTCTTTCTTCAGACGCGCAATCAGCGTGGAGAAGTCTTTATCACCGGCGGTGATACCTTCAAACAGCACCACGTTGCCGCCTTTGGCTTTCAGGGTTTTCTGCACGGATTCCGCCAGGCCCTGGCCATATTGCTGCTTGTCATGCACCACAGCGATACGTTTTGGTTTGATGTGATCGAGGATGTACGTCGCCGCTGTAGGACCCTGATCGGAGTCCAGGCCAGTGGTGCGCAGCACGTCAGCATAGCCACGCGCAGTCAGCTCGGGTGCGGTAGCGGCTGGCGTGATCATCAGTACGCCTTCGTCGTTATAGATGTCTGAAGCGGGCTGAGTAGAAGAGGAGCATAAATGGCCGATAACGTATTTAATGCCGTCGTTAACCACTTTGTTGGCAACCGCAACCGCTTGTTTCGGGTCACAGGCGTCGTCATATTCCACGCCAACCAGTTTGTCACCGTTCACGCCGCCTTTGGCGTTGATGTCCTTAATGGCTTGTGCTGCACCGGTAAACTGCATGTCACCGTACTGCGCGACTGGACCCGTTGATGCGCCAACGATGGCAATTTTGATGTCTTTCGCCAGCGCAGCATGGCTCAATGCCAACGCTACGCAGCCCGCCAGTAATGCGCGTCCTTTACTCATTTTCATGCGAACTTCCCCATCTGTTGTGTCGTGTGTTGTGATTGCTTTATTTTCTGCCAGTCAAAGAGGAAAACTCATTCTGCAATAATGGGTTAGCACGCTTTTCTGGCATTTATTGGTAATAAGGCTTTATTTTTCAGGTTATTAAACAGGAACTTTCTTCTGTAAATCAACTGACATATTCAGAATTGACTGAGTGGATCAGCAGAATCGTCTGGTTGTTATGGCCGAATTTTCAGCAGGATAGCAGCGCGTTATGCTGGGTTTTTCAACGATCGTTGCTGGCTTACTCCACAATCCTGGCAAACCGGCTGGCATTTGACCTATTTTCATCGCAAAAAAGTGACAGCGCTCTGACTGTCTAAATTCGCTACACTATCGCCTTTGCACTAGTACAGGTATTAGGTATGAAGCTGACAATCCAGCGCTTAGCATCGTTAACCGCCCAGGATCGCATCGATTTAGCTAAAGTCTGGCCCGAAATCGATATTGTGCAACTCGAAGCACAATTCAGCGACACGCAGCATCTGTATGCCGCGCGTTTTAACGATCGGCTGCTGGCGGCATTGCAGTTAACGCTTAGCGGCACGCAGGGGAAGATCACCCATCTCAACGTGCGTGAAGTCACGCAGCGGCGCGGCGTGGGGCAATATTTGCTGGAAGAGACAATTGCGCAGAATGGTGCGTTGACGGATTGGTGGATTGCCGATGATGGCGAGGCCGATCAAGGCGTGCGGGCTGCTTTTATGCAGGCCTGTGGTTTTCGCGCGCAGGTTGATGGTTGGGTGAAATAAGTCCTGCCAATCTCGATCGGTAGCGGCGCAATTTATTGCGCATCGTCGGGAATGGGCAATAAAAACAGCGTGATAAATCGCGCCGCTACGGGTCATTGCCTAATGAAATTACGGTGTTTCAGGCAATAAAAAGGGCGACTATCAAGTCGCCCCGTTTTTTCACCTGATAATTATCAGGCTTCAATCGCCACGCGCAATTTCTTCATGGCGTTCTTTTCCAACTGACGCACGCGCTCCGCTGAGACGCCGTATTTATCGGCCAGCTCCTGCAACGTGGTTTTGTTGTCATCGTCCAGCCAACGGGCGCGGATAATGTCCTGGCTACGCTCATCAAGGCTCAGCATCGCATCGCTCAGCTTATCAGCCGCATGTGCATCCCAGTTGTCCTCTTCGATGCCATCGGCAAAGTCAGAGGTTTTATCCTGCAGATACAGCACTGGCGCCATCGGTTTGCCTTCGCCCGCTTCGTCATCAGACGACATGTCGAAAGTCATATCCTGCGCGGCCATGCGCGATTCCATTTCCAGCACGTCTTTGCTGCTCACGCCCAGCTCACGCGCGACCATTTCCACTTCGTCCTGGTTGAACCAACCGAGACGCTGTTTGCTTTTACGCAGGTTAAAGAACAGCTTACGCTGCGCTTTGGTGGTCGCGACTTTCACGATACGCCAGTTACGCAGCACGTATTCGTGAATCTCTGCCTTAATCCAGTGCACGGCAAATGACACCAGACGCACGCCGACTTCTGGATTGAAGCGACGCACCGCCTTCATCAGGCCGATATTACCTTCCTGAATCAGGTCCGCCTGCGGCAAGCCGTAACCGGAGTAGTTACGAGCAATATGAACAACAAAGCGCAGGTGAGACAGGATCAGCGTCTTAGCTGCATCCAGATCGCCCTGGTAATGCAGCCGCTCAGCCAATGCTTTTTCCTCTTCTGCCGTCAGCACCGGCCAGTTGTTGGCAGCCCGGACGTAAGATTCCAGGTTACCCAGAGGAGCAATCGCTAAAGTTTGCATTTCTTTGGTCATTCAAACCCTCACAAATTCAATGGACTTGCTGCACAGTTCCTTGCGCAGACGTTACATTATGTCAACGTCACGAGAAAACCAGAAGCAATCTGTGCTACTTGGACGACAAAGTTATCCACAAGTTCAATTATAGCAGTGAATATTTTACACACAGATGACGGCGGGGGAACCAGGAGAATTCCTCTGCTCCCAGGTCGTCGGCAGCAGAGGAAGAGTATATCAAAAAACGTTGCTTTTGGTTACTGCGGCGTAAAACGACGTAAATGTTGGACCGTTGCCAGCCATGCCGCAATCCAGCCAATGATGGCCGCGATCAGCAGTAACAGCAGCCCTTCATCCCAGGAAAAGCCTTCCAACACAAAGGTGGTACCGAACACCGTGGCGACTTGCGCCACCACCGATTGCAGGCGCAATACCAGCACTTCGGAAAGAATCAGCGACAGTACTGCGCCACCAAACCCGAGCAGCGCTCCGCCGTACAGGAAGGGACGCAGGATAAAGCCATCGGTGGCACCAATCAGCTTCTGCACGTTAATGGTGTCGCGGCGCGCAAAGATGCTCAGTCGCACGCTGTTGCCAATCACCAGGAACACCGCAACGACCATCAGCAAACCAATCATCGAGGCGATCTGCCCCACCAGGCCGGTCAGCGCCGCTAAACGTGCGAACCAGCTATCATCCATGCGCACTTCGTCCACGCCCTGCACTTTCGCTACCCGATCGCGCAGATTCGCCATGGTGTCCGAATTCTGGAAGTTGAGTTTTGGCGTGATGATAGCCACCGCCGGCAGCGGATTCTGCTCCAGCATGTCCATCGAGCCACCAAAACCTGACCAGTTGCGGAACTCATTCAGCGCTTCTTCACGCGTCAGGTAGTTGACGTTATCCACGCCATCCAGCTGCTTAAGCTGCGCGGTGACGTTCTCCGCCGCGGTATCATCCAGCGCTTTATCCAGATATACCGTCAACTGCGGCGCGGGATACCACTGCGTGGCCGCCTGGCTGACGTTCTTCCACACCATGTAGCAGACGCTCGGCAGCGTCAGAGAAATGGCAATCACCATCACCGTCAGCAGCGTCGCCAGCGGCTGACGCCACATATCCGACAGCGTGCCGCGCAGCGCATAGCGCCACTGCTCCTGCCAGCCGCCCTTCAGCGCTTTGCTTTTAGAAGGCTGCTTCGCTTTCGGCGCAGGTGCGCGCTTATTGCGTTTATTGACCATCGTGGCCTCCGTGCAGACGTCCCTGATTGAGCGTCATCACGCGGTAGTTTCGGCGTGCAATCAATCCGACATCGTGCGTTGCCATCAACACCGTGACGCCAACGCGGTTGAACTCTTCGAACAGGCGCAGAATATCTTCCGACAGCGCATTGTCGAGGTTACCGGTCGGTTCATCCGCCAGCAGCACCGCAGGCTTGTTCACCACCGCGCGGGCAATGCCGACGCGCTGCTGTTCACCGCCCGACAGCTGAATTGGGAAGCTTTTCGCTTTGTCGAGCAGGCCCACTTTATCCAGCGCAGCCGACACGCGACGGCGAATATCTTCGCCGCTGGCACCGGAAATAATCAGCGGAATCGCCACGTTTTCATAGACCGAACGATCCATCAGCAAGTGGTGATCCTGAAAAATCATGCCGATCTGACGCCGCAGGAAAGGCACTTCGCTGTGACGCAAACGCGAAATATCGTGACCGCTAAACCAGATCTGCCCAGCGCTCGGGCGCTCAATGCCACAAATCAGCTTCAGTAAGGTACTTTTCCCCGCGCCGGAATGGCCGGTCAGGAACGCCATTTCGCCGGGACGCAGATGGAAATCCACTCCCTGCAGCGCCTGACGTCCTCCCAGGTAAGCTTTACTGACCTCTTCAAAGCGAATCATCCCAATCATTCCTCTCGGGCAAACAGTGCCTCAATAAAGTCTGCGGCCTTAAACGGCCGTAAATCCTCGATGCCTTCCCCAACACCGATATAACGAATCGGAATGCCGAACTGATCGGCAACCGAGAAGATCACGCCGCCTTTGGCGGTGCCATCCAGTTTGGTCAGCGTGATGCCCGTCAGGCCCACCGCTTCATGGAACAGTTTGGCCTGGCTGATGGCGTTTTGCCCGGTGCTGGCGTCGAGCGTCAGCATCACTTCATGCGGCGCCTCTTCATCCAGCTTCTTCATCACACGGGTAATTTTTTTCAGCTCTTCCATCAGGTGCGATTTGTTCTGCAGGCGGCCAGCGGTATCGGCGATCAATACATCCACGTTGCGTGATTTAGCAGCCTGAATCGCATCAAAAATCACTGAAGCAGAATCTGCGCCGGTATGCTGAGCCACCACCGGAATATCGTTACGCTGGCCCCAAACCTGCAGCTGTTCAACCGCCGCGGCACGGAAGGTATCACCCGCCGCCAGCATCACCGATTTGCCCTGCGCCTGATACTGACGCGCCAGCTTACCGATGGTGGTGGTTTTACCCACACCGTTCACGCCTACCATCAGGATGACAAAGGGTGTTTTACCGCCCACTTCCAGCGGCTGATCAACTTTTTCCAGAATGCCGGACATTTCGGCTTTCAGCAGGCCGTACAGCGCTTCGGCATCGCGCAGCTGCTTGCGGTTGGCCTGTTGCGTCAGATTGGTGATGATACGGCGCGTGGTTTCAACGCCAACATCAGCAATCAGCAGCTGCTCTTCCAGCTCTTCAAACAGGTCATCATCAATTTTCTTGCCGCGGAACAGGCTGATAAAGCCAGAACCGAGATTTTCGCGGGTTTTAACCAGGCTGCGCTTCAGGCGGGCGAAAAAGCCCTCTTTGGTAGGACGCTCCTGCTCCTGCGCAATGATTGGCGCAGCGGCCAGCGGCAAATCGCTCACTGTATCCTGAGTTTCTTCTGCTAGTTCAGCATCTTCAGCATAAGTTTCCGCCAAAGCCAGCGCTTCCAGCTCTTCATCGCTTAACGGCGCGTCGTCCTCAGGTTCCGCCTCGACGACTGGCTCGACGGCTAACTCTTCCCGCTGCGGCTCTTCTTCGATCGGCGCCACATCCGGCTGTTCAATCGCTTCCGGCAGCACCTCTTCTTCAATAGCGGTAACCGGCTCAGGTTCTTGCTGCTCAAGTACCGGCTCTGCAATGACTTCCGGTTCATTCTGCTGCTCCGCAACCTGTTCGGTAACGGCAACGGTTTCTTCAGCCTGCGCTTCGGCGCGATCTAACGCACTCTCTTCAACGGCGGGCTCTGGGACCACCTCGGCAGTTTGCTGCTGCTCTTCAGCAGGCTGTTGCGTCTCTTCTTCTTTGCCAAAGCCTAACCAGGAAAAAAAGCCGCGTTTTTTCTCTTTTGCCATTGTGTGACCCTACTCCTCGATGGCTTATTCCCGGTAGCACGCTGTTCCCAGGGGATAAAATATTCATTTTTTAGCGGGTGAGCGGCGTAAAAATCAGGTAATTACGCGCACGATACCAACTCAGTAGTCTAACACTTTCCAGCCAGCGCACCACAGCACCCTTTTTTAACGTTTCTTCTGCCCGCTACGCCCGTTAAACTACGCAACAAATTATGACGAGTTGTGAGCGAAATGAGTAAATCCCCCCGCAGCAGCGGCGCTGCAGGCCAGATCCGCATTATTGGCGGTCAGTGGCGCGGCCGTAAATTACCGGTGCCGGATAGCGCAGGTTTGCGCCCGACCACCGATCGCGTGCGTGAAACCCTGTTTAACTGGTTAGCGCCGGATATTCAGGAAGCACGCTGCCTTGATTGCTTCGCCGGCAGCGGCGCATTGGGGCTGGAAGCGCTGTCACGTCATGCCGCATCCGCCACGCTGCTGGAGCTGGAGCGCTCCGTAGCGCAACAACTGTCACAGAACCTGCAAACGCTGCGCGCCACTCAAGCTAACGTGGTGCAAACCAATACGCTGCAGTGGCTGAGCCAGCCCGGCGAGCCGTTTGACGTGGTCTTTGTCGATCCACCGTTCCGTAAAGGGCTGTTACAGGAAACATTGACGCTGCTGGAGCAAAATGGCTGGCTGGCCGCCGAAGCGCTGATTTATGTGGAGAGCGAAGTGGAAACCGGCACGCCCGTCGCGCCAGCTAATTGGGATCTGTACCGCGAGAAAATTGCCGGCCAGGTTGCGTATCGCTTATATCAACGCCAACGGGAGACGCACGATGTGGCTTAATTTAGGACGTTTGCTGATGATTTGCGTTTGGGCTTTTTTACTGCTCAATCTGGTGCAACCCTTCCCGACACCGCTGCGCTATTTTGTGCATGTTGCACTGTTCTTTATGGTGATTATGCATGGCTTGCAGCTGGTGTTACTGCGCGCCACCCAGCCGAAAGATGCACCCAAGCTGAGCGGCGTGACCCAGGCGAAAATCTTCTTCTTTGGCGTGTTTGAGCTGCTGGCATGGCAGAAAAAGCATTATCCGAAGATGTAGAAAGTGCGGTTTATGACCAGGTCGCCATTAATGGCGACCTTACGGGGACGGGGTAAAACTGACAAACCGCGTCCCTTTCATCTTCAATTCGCCCTTCACGCCCTTATCCATCTGATGATAATCGCTGGCGTTGACCGTCACTTTAATGTCACTCGCACCGTTCAGCGGATGGAACCAGGCTTCGTATTTCATATCCTCAGCCACAATCTCCTCGCGCTGACGCGAACGGCGATTGGGTGACGGGAATTCGCGTTTGGTTTTCACTTCTACGCTCAGCGAGCGCACCGGCGAGGCATCGTTCACCGCCGTTTCGCGGCGCTGTTTAATAAACTGACGGGTCGCCAATACGGCAATAATGGCCAGTACGATGAAAAAGATTAGCGGTGGTTTGCTCATGATTTATCTCGTGCTTTGCGTTAAGTCGGAACAGGAAAAGACGACAAAGCATACAACCAGAGTCGGCTGATTGTCACATTTGGCGCCGGTAACTTACACTGAGTGAGTGATTTTGGGAAAATTCATCAAACTGGCGGACATTTCGTCCAGAAAAGGGAGAAAACATGCTTTGGTCTTTTCTTGCCGTACTTTTTTCCGGCTGGCTGTACGTCGATGCATCCTACCGCGGTCCGCAATGGCAGCGCTGGCTATTTAAACCCGTCACCTTACTGTTGCTCGTCGCCTGGGCATGGCAAGCGCCAACCTTCAACACCACCGATTATTTGATTCTGGCTGGCCTGGTTGCCACGCTGGTGGGTGATGCGTTGATGCTGTTGCCGCGTCAGCAAATGCTCTATGCGCTGGGCGCATTCTTCCTCTCGCATCTGCTTTACACCATCAGTTTTGCAGCGCATATGACCATGAGCTTCTTCTGGCCGATTCCTCTCACCTTCCTGATTATTGGCGTCATCGTTATCGGGATTCTGTGGACCAAACTGGAAGAGCTGCGCTGGCCAATTTGCACCTTGATCGGTATGACGCTGGTGATGAACTGGATGGCGGCGGAAAACTACTTCTTCCGTCCAACTGACTTCAGCTTCTCGCTGCTGGTCGGCGCCGCGTTGCTGCTGTTGGCCAACATCGTCTGGTTTATTTCGCATTATCGCCGCCGTTTCAGCGCCGATAGCGCCATCGTTGCCGCCTGCTACTTCGCCGGTCACTTCATGATTGCGCGTTCACTGTGGCTTTACTGAAGAAAAGCTAACCTTCCGCTTGACTCTGGAGTGGACTCCAGAGTGTAGCATTAGGGCGCGGGCATTAGCCCGCCCCTGATTCCGGAGGTTATATGCATCAACATGCTCATCCGTGCCGCTGTGGAAAATCCCACAGCCAGCCGCAGCCGCTGTGTTCCGTTCGCAGCATAAAACCCACGACCTTAAAAATCTCCGCCGCACAGCCTGTGACTGTTGAAGGTGATTGTGGCTGTTGCGACAGCGATAGCGGCTCGCCCGGCGGCGATAGCGACGCCGAAAGCGACAGGCCCGCCCTCACCTCACACCAATTCCGCTGGCAAATAGCGGGCATGGATTGCCCCAGCTGCGCACGCAAAATCGAAACTGCCGTACAACGCGTACCGCAGGTACAGCAAGCACGGGTGATCTTCGCCAGTGAGAAACTGGTGGTCGATGCGGATCAGGACATCCGCACCACCATAGAACAGGTGGTGAAAAATGCCGGCTTTACGCTGACGGCTAACGATCCCCAATCAATCTCGTCCCCCGCAAGCCGCTGGCGGGAAAATGCCGGTTTGCTGCTGCTCGGCGTGCTAATGCTCGCCAGCTGGCTGCTGAGCCAGGTTTCACCGCTGTGGGGCGATCGTCTGTTTATTGCCACTACGCTGGTTGGTTTGGCACCTATTGCTCGCAGCGCGTGGCAACTGCTGCGCAACGGTTCGCCCTTTAGCATTGAGATGTTGATGAGCATCGCCGCTGCCGGCGCGCTGGTGATTGGTGCGCATGCTGAAGCCGCCATGGTGCTGCTGCTGTTCCAGCTGGGCGAACGCCTGGAAGCCTACGCCGCTGCGCGCGCGCGTCGCGGTGTCACCGCGCTGATGGCGTTGCGTCCCGATACCGCCACGCGTATTACGGGTACGCAGCGTGAAAACGTCCGCTTAGAAGTGCTGCAGCCTGGCGATGTGATTGAAGTGGCGGCCGGTGGCCGTTTACCGGCAGATGGCGAATTACTGCATGCCAGCGCCAGCTTTGATGAAAGTGCATTGACTGGCGAATCATTGCCGGTAGCACGTGAGCCTGGCGAACAGATCATGGCCGGCGCCACCAGCCTGGATCGTCTGGTGACGCTGAAAGTGATTTCCCAGCCCGGCCAAAGTGCTATCGACCGCATTCTGCAACTGATTGAGGAAGCCGAAACGCATCGCGCGCCGGTTGAGCGCTTTATCGATCGCTTCAGCCGCATCTATACGCCCGCCATTATGCTACTGGCACTGCTGGTGATGGTGCTGCCGCCGCTGCTTGGCTTCGGTGACTGGCTGCCGTGGATTTATAAAGGGCTGACGCTGCTGCTGATTGGCTGCCCGTGTGCGCTGGTGATCTCCACGCCGGCCGCCATTACCTCGGGATTAGCCGCCGCCGCACGTCAGGGCGCGTTGATCAAAGGCGGCGCGGCGCTGGAGCGTCTCAGTCGCGTAAGCCTGATGGCGTTCGACAAAACCGGCACGCTGACGGCGGGCAAACCGCAAGTCACCCATATTCAATCGTTTGGCGAAACAGCGGAAAATAGCCTGCTCAGCATCGCTGCTGCGGTAGAACAAGGCTCCACACATCCGCTGGCTCAGGCGATTGTCAGCGAAGCCGAGCGTCGTCAGCTCACCATTCCGCCCGCCTCACAGCAGCAAACGCTGGCGGGCAGCGGTATTCGTGCCGAAATCGATGGCGTGTCGTATCAGTTACTTACGCCCCGTGAAGCCAAATATCTCGACGAGGTACAGCAGCAGCAGGTGGCCGAACTGGAGGCGCAGGGGCAAACCGTGGTGCTGCTATTGCAGCAGCAACAGGTGCTCGGCGCATTAGCGCTGCGCGATCGGTTGCGTGAAGAGGCGATTAGCGCGCTGGCTGAGCTGCAAAAACTTGGCATAAATAGCGTGATGCTGACCGGTGACAACCCGCGCGCAGCCGCCGCGATTGCCGCCGAGTTACGCATTGATTATCGCGCGGGTTTGCTGCCAGCCGATAAAGTTGCGGCAGTGCGACAGCTGGGCGCACAGCAATCATTGGCGATGGTAGGCGACGGCATCAACGATGCGCCCGCCATGAAAGCCGCGAGCATGGGCATTGCCATGGGCAGCGGCACCGATGTCGCGCTGGAGGCCGCCGATATGGCGCTGACGCAAAATCAGCTGGCGATTTTGCCGCGCGCGGTGGTGCTGGCACGGCGCACGCGCGCCATCATCCGGCAGAACGTGGCGTTGGCGCTGGGCCTGAAGGCGATTTTCCTCGTCACCACGCTGCTCGGCTTTACCGGTTTGTGGTTGGCGGTGCTAGCTGATTCCGGTGCCACCGCATTGGTTACGGCGAATGCACTGCGCTTACTGCGTCAGCGTTAAGCGCCTTTTTTGATGAGAAACTGGTACGGCAGGCTTTCGGTCTGTTGTGCCAGCAGCTGATGTTCCATAAAACGGCAGAAACCGGGAATATCGCGCGTGGTGGCGGGATCATCGGCGATGATCAGCAAAGTTTCACCGGCCTGCATGCTGCGCACGGTTTTGCGCACCATCATTACCGGTTCCGGGCAGCGCAGGCCAAGGGCATCAAGCTGATGGTCAGGCGCAGAAAAGGGATCGCTCATGATTCTCTGTCTGTTGTTAATGATGGGCGCACATTCTAGCGCGCAAATTAGCCAACGCAAGGCGATAACGATTGCGTTAAAATTAACCATTGCATAAATTGCGCAACGCGTTAAGATGCCGCCGATTTTTAAATTGCTACCATATTCCGCCCTAAATAATTCGAGCTGTAGCAAGGCGTCAAGTGCGAGCAACCCCAGGAGCTTACTGTGAAGTAAGTGACTAGGGTGGACGCACGCAGCCAACGCATCTACAGCTTGAAGTATGACGGGCAATGGGTTCCCTCACCCCACTATTAAAAAGGTTAGACATGATCAACTTCTCTGCACGTCAGCGCATGCATGCGCTGTTTTGGCTATCGCTTTTCCATCTGCTGGTGATCACCTCCAGTAACTATCTGGTACAGCTGCCGGTTTCTATCTTCGGCTTCCACACCACCTGGGGCGCGTTCAGCTTTCCGTTTATTTTCCTCGCTACCGACCTTACCGTGCGCATCTTTGGCGCGCCGCTGGCTCGTCGCATTATTCTGGCGGTGATGATTCCGGCGCTGGTGATCTCCTATCTTGTGTCGTGTGTGTTTTATCAGGGCGAATGGCAAGGTTGGGCTTCACTGGAAGAGGTGAATCTATTCGTCGCGCGTATCGCCTGCGCCAGCTTTATGGCTTATGCGCTGGGCCAGATTCTCGACGTACACGTTTTTAACCGTTTGCGCCGTTTATCACAGTGGTGGATTGCCCCGGCAGCAGCGATGTTCCTCGGTAATATTAGCGATACGCTGGCCTTCTTTTTCATCGCTTTCTACAAGAGTCCAGACCCGTTTATGGCCACGCATTGGGTCGAGATCGCTCTGGTGGATTACAGCTTCAAGGTGCTGATCTGCATGATCTTCTTCCTGCCCGCTTACGGCGTGCTGCTGAATGCCATGCTGAAGCGATTAGCAGAGCGTTCCGCGCAGCAGCAGATCAATTTCGGCTAATTGCACTTATACATAACGTCATGGCACGCTAAGATTTCCTGACATACCGGCGGTTGCTTTTAACCGCCGATTCCGTTTTTATAGCCGTCATACTTCAAACGGCAGATGCGTTGGCTGCGCGCGTTCACCCAATCACTTACTCATGTAAGCTCATGGGTTCACGCGCTTACCGCCTTTCTGCCGCTTGAATTATTTAGGCTTTAAACCTAAACGACTGGAATCATGTAAAAGGGAAAAGAATGCGTAACGTAGTGAAATATGTGGGTATTGGCCTGCTGGTGATCGGCCTGGCGGCATGTGACCAGAAGAAAGATGATGCAGCAGCAAACAGCAACGGTGCCAGCGCCAGCCAGTCTGCTCAGACGGTTAATCTGATGGACGGCAAGCTGAGCTTCTCACTGCCGGCGGGCATGTCTGACAAGAGCGGCAAACTCGGCTCTGAATCGACTAACATGCACGTCTATGCCGACGAAACCGGGCAGCGCGCAATTATCGTGATTGCAGGCGATCCAACTAATGAAGCGCTTGATGCGCTGGCGCAGCGTCTGGAACAGCAGCAGCGCAGCCGCGATCCGCAGCTGCAGGTGGTGTCGAACAAAGCGGTTACGTTGAAAGATCAGCCGGCTCAGCAGCTGGATACGGTGATTGCTGCCAACAACCAGACTTCATGGTCTTCAGTGATTCTGGCGAAAGTGGACGGCAAACTGCTGACGCTGCAAATTACCTTGCCAGCGGATAACCAGCAGCAGGCACAGAGCGATGCTGATGGGATCGTGAAGAGCATTACTTTGAAGTAATCCTTAAAACCTGAACACATTGGTCGCCATGAATGGCGACCCTACAATGGTTCAGTGCGGTTTGGTAGGGTCGCCATTCATGGCGACCTGGTTCAGGAACACCCCGCTTTACAACCTCACTGGCGAAATGTGCCAGATCTCATCCGCATACTCCTGAATGGTTCGGTCCGACGAGAAATACCCCATATTGGCGATATTCAGCGCCGCGCTGCGTTGCCACTTATCCGGTTGACGATAAAGCTTGTCCACCTTGTCCTGCGTGTCCACATAGCTGCGATAATCCGCCAGCAGCTGATAGTGATCGCCGAAGTTCACCAACGCATCGAACAGATTGCGGTAGCGGCCTGGCTCCTGCGGACTGAACACGCCGCTGGCGATTTGCGTCAGCGCCTGATGCAGCTCGGGATCGTCCTCGTAATACTTACGCGGGTTGTAGCCGTCGGTACGCAGCTTCTCGACCTGCGGCGTGGTGTTACCGAAGATAAAGATGTTCTCCTTGCCGACATGATCCAGCATCTCAACGTTGGCGCCATCCAGTGTGCCAATCGTTAACGCGCCGTTCAGCGCAAACTTCATGTTACTGGTGCCCGATGCTTCGGTGCCAGCAGTGGAGATCTGCTCAGAGAGATCCGCCGCAGGAATAATGATCTGCGCCAGGCTCACGCCATAGTTGGGAATGAACACCACCTTCAGCTTGTTCTTCACCTGCGGATCGTTGTTGATCACGTTGGCGACGTCGTTGATCAAGTGGATGATGTGCTTCGCCACGTAATACGCCGAAGCGGCCTTGCCGGCGAAGATATTCACGCGCGGCACCCATTCAGCGGTGGGGTCAGCCTTGATGCGGTTATAGCGCGTAATCACGTGCAGGACGTTGAGTAACTGACGTTTATATTCGTGGATACGTTTGATCTGCACATCAAACAGCGCATGCGGATCGAGCACGATATCCATGTTTTTCGCCACCCAATCCGCCAGACGTTTTTTGTTGGCGAATTTGGCATCGGCGATCTGCTCGATAAAGGCCGGATAGTCGACCTGCGACGTCAGTTCGTTGAGCTGGCCGAGATCGGTACGCCAGTTGCGACCAATCGCCTCATCCAGCACCTCAGACAGCGCCGGATTGGCCAGCGCCAGCCAGCGACGTGGCGTCACGCCGTTGGTTTTATTGCAGAAACGGCCAGGGAACAGCCGCGCGAAGTCAGCGAACAGCGATTGCACCATCAAGTTGGAGTGCAGCTCCGACACGCCGTTGACCTTGTGGCTCACCACCACCGCCAGCCACGCCATGCGGATGCGGCGGCCGTCGTTTTCGTCGATGATCGAGATGCGCGACATCAAATCCCAATCATCCGGATAGTATTCCTGGATGGTTTTCAGGAAGTAGTCATTGATTTCAAAGATAATGCTGAGATGACGCGGCAGGATCTTGCCGATCATATCCACCGGCCAGGTTTCCAGCGCTTCGGTCATCAGCGTGTGGTTGGTGTAGGAGAACACCTGGCAAGTCACTTCAAACGCATCGTCCCAGCTGAACTTCTGTTCGTCGATTAACAGACGCATCAGTTCAGGGATCGCCAGCACTGGATGGGTATCGTTGAGGTGGATGGCGATTTTGTCCGGCAGATTGTCCCATGTTTCATGCATCTGCCAGTGACGATTGAGAATATCCTGCACCGTCGAGGAGACGAGGAAATACTCCTGACGCAGGCGAAGCTCGCGGCCGGAATAGGTTGAGTCATCGGGATAGAGCACGCGCGAGACGTTTTCCGAGTGGTTTTTATCTTCCACTGCGGCAAAGTAATCACCCTGATTGAACTTACCGAGATTGATTTCGTTACTGGCCTGCGCGCCCCACAGGCGCAGCGTGTTGGTGGCATCAGTGTCAAATCCGGGGATGATCTGATCGTAAGCCATCGCCACAATCTCTTCGGTTTCCACCCAGCGCACCCGCGCACCTTCATGTTGTAAACGGCCGCCAAAACGTACTTTGTAGCGCGTGTTAAAGCGCTGGAATTCCCATGGATTGCCGTATTCCAGCCAGTAATCCGGCGATTCGCGCTGCTGGCCGTCGACAATATTCTGCTTAAACATACCGTAATCGTAACGAATGCCGTAGCCGCGCCCCGGTAAACCGAGCGTGGCGAGCGAATCGAGGAAGCAGGCCGCTAAACGTCCCAAGCCGCCGTTGCCGAGGCCAGGATCGTTCTCCTCTTCCATCAGCTCGCTGAGGTCGAGTCCCATCTCGTCCAGCGCCTGATTGAGATCGTCATAAATGCCCATCGCCAGCAACGCGTTGCCGAGCGTGCGCCCCATCAGGAACTCCATCGACAGGTAATAAACCTGCCGCACATCCTGCGAGAGCTGCGCGCGGCTGGAGCGCAGCCAGCGTTCCACCATGCGATCACGCACCGCCAGCAGCGCGGCATTCAGCCACTCATGCTTATTCGCGATCGATGGATCTTTACCAATAGTAAACATCAGCTTATAGGCGATTGAGTGCTTCAGCGCGTCAACCGTCAGCGTGGGTGAGGCATAGGTGAAAGGTGCATTCATATCAAGTATCCCAATCTCTCATTACAGCAAACGTTGATAAAGATCGCGGTAGGCTTGTGCTGCCACCTGCCAACTAAAATCCATCCCCATTGCCTGCCGCTGAACGTAACGCCAGAGTGCAGGTCGAGACCACAGAACAAATGCGCGCCGAATCGCCCGCAGCAGCGACCAGGCATTACTGTCTTCAAAGGTAAAGCCGCTGGCGACGCCGTCTGCCAGGTTTTCCAGTGAACTGTCTTGCACCGTATCCGCCAGCCCGCCGGTACGACGCACCAGCGGCAGCGTGCCGTATTTCAAGCCGTACAGCTGAGTTAAGCCGCACGGCTCAAAGCGGCTCGGCACCATGATCACATCCGCGCCGCCAACAATGCGGTGCGAGAAGGCTTCGTGGTAACCAATCTGCACGCCCACGCGACCCGGATGTTCCGCCGCTGCGGCGAGGAAACCTTGCTGCAGCTCGGCATCGCCCTGGCCAAGCAGCACCAGCTGCCCGCCCTGCGCCAGCAAGCCCGGCAGCGCTTCCAGCACCAGATCCAGCCCTTTTTGTTTGGTCAGACGACTGATCACGCAGAACACCGGCGCTTTATCATCGACCTTCAAGCCCATAGCAATCTGCAGCTGGCGTTTGTTTTCAGCTTTGCTCTCCAGCGTTTCGCTGTCGTAGCGCGCGGTGAGCAGTAAATCATGCGCCGGGTCCCAAATCCCCGGATCGACACCGTTCAGAATCCCGCTAAGCCGCCCTTCGCGCAGCCGCTGTTCCAGCAGCGACTCCATGCCGTAACCAAACTCCGGTCGGGTAATTTCCAGCGCATAAGTGGGGCTGACCGCCGTAATATGATCGGCATAGAACAGTCCCGCCTTGAGGTAGGAAATTTGCCCAAAGAACTCCAGCCCATGCATGTCGAAGAAGGCGCGCGGAATCTGTATTTCATCCAGATGGCGCGCGGAAAACAGCCCTTGATAGGCCAGGTTATGCACGGTAAACACCGTTTTCGCCGGGCCACCGCGCGCCGCGATATAGGCGCAGGTTAAGCCCGCATGCCAGTCATGCGCGTGCACGATATCGGGCTGCCAGTTCATATCCAGCCCGCTGGCAATCTCCGCACCCATCCAGCCGAGCAGCGCGAAACGCAGGTAATTATCCACATAGGCGAATTGCGATGTGTCGTGATAAGGACTGCCGGGACGTTCATACAGTCCCGGCGCATCAATTAAATAAATACCAACGCCGTTAAATTGTCCAAAAAGTAAACGAACCGGCCCGGCAAAAGTTTGTAGCTCCGCCACAATTTCAGTATCAGGAATCCCTTTACGCAGATCCGGATAAGCGGGAATCAGCACCCGCGCATCCGCTCCTTCGGCGATTTGCGCCTGTGGTAATGCACCGACCACATCAGCCAATCCGCCCGTTTTCAACAGCGGGAAAAGCTCTGAACAGACATGTAAAACCAGCATCCTGAACCCCTATTGTTATCGCATGCGTTCCACGCGGCAATTATCTCTATGCTCTTTCGTCACTTACTGACCGCTGCGGCCAATTTGGCCAGCATGGCGCGCGTCACCAGTACGATGCCCTCTTCTGAACGGTAAAAACGTCGGCTGTCTTCATCGGGGTTTTCGCCAATGACCATGCCTTCTGGTAATTCGCAGGCGCGATCGATCACGCAGCGACGCAGACGACACGATCGGCCAACCACCACATCGGGCAGCAATACAGCTGAATCAATATTGCAAAACGAGTTAATGCGGATACGTGGGAATAGCACGGAGTTCACCACCACCGAGCCGGAGATGATGCAGCCGCCAGAGACCAGCGAGTTCATCGTCATACCGTGGCTACCGGAACGATCCTGCACAAACTTCGCCGGTGGCAGCGGCTCCATATGGGTGCGAATCGGCCAGCTGTGGTCGTACATATCCAGTTCTGGCGTAACGGAAGCCAGGTCGAGGTTAGCGCGCCAGTAAGCTTCCAGCGTTCCGACATCGCGCCAGTACGGCTCGGCGTTTTCATCAACCTGCACGCAAGAGAGCGTGAATGAGTGCGCATACGCCTCGCCGCTGGCCACGATTTTTGGCAGCAGATCTTTGCCGAAATCGTGGCTGGAATCGGCCACCTGCAGGTCTTCTTCCAGCAGCTGATACAGATAATCGGCGTTGAACACGTAAATGCCCATGCTGGCCAGCGCTCGGCTGTCGTCACCCGGCATTGACGGCGGCTGCGGCGGTTTTTCCACAAAATCGATCACGTTGTTCTCGGCATCGACCGCCATCACGCCAAACGCCGTGGCTTCGGCCAGCGGCACCGGCAAACAGGCGATGGTGCATTTGGCACCGCGATCGACGTGGTCGAGCAGCATGCGCGAGTAGTCCATCTTGTAGATGTGATCCCCGGCGAGAATCACGATGTACTGCGCGTTGTAACGGCGAATAATATCGAGGTTTTGCGTCACCGCATCGGCGGTACCGCGATACCAATGTTCGGTGGCGGCACGCTGCTGCGCGGGCAACAGATCGACAAATTCGTTCATCTCTTCGTTAAACAGCGACCAGCCGCGCTGGATGTGCTGCACCAGCGTATGTGACTGATATTGAGTGATCACGCCGATGCGCCGGATGCCCGAGTTGATGCAGTTGGACAGCGCAAAGTCGATGATGCGGAACTTGCCGCCGAAGTGCACGGCAGGTTTAGCGCGTTTCGCGGTGAGATCTTTCAGGCGCGTACCGCGCCCGCCAGCAAGGATCAAGGCAACCGTTTGTGTAGGGAGCTGGCGCGCCAGCATCAGATGATCTGTTCTATCTAATTTCACCATGTCTGACTCCTTATGATTGCTTTAGGAACACGCACACACCGTGTGCGGGACCGTGCCAGACAGTTGTCAGGATGGGGTTATCTTCCCCGGCGAAAGGAGGAATGGCACGCCACTCTCCGTCTGGTAAGGCGATATTACTCACCGATTCCGTGGCGTTTATTGTTATTAACCAGCGGCCGGAGAGCAGGATCTGCATTCTGTGCGTCCCCTGTTCCCACTGCTCTTTTTCCAGTGGTTTGCCGCTGGCATTACACCACTGCACGTTGCCATCGCCCTCCTGCCACCAGCGATCCGCCGTCAGCGCAGGGATGCGCTGGCGCAGGCGGATTAACGCAGCAGTGAAGTCGACCAGTCCAAAATCATCGTGTTGCCAGTTGAGCCAGGTGAGCGGATTGTCCTGGCAATAGGCGTTGTTGTTACCGTGCTGGCTGTGACCGCGTTCGTCGCCCGCCAGCAGCATCGGCGTGCCCTGCGCCAGCAGCAGCGTGGTGAGCAAGCCGTGCACGCTGCGCCGCCGCCGTTCGACAATATCGAAGTTGACCTGCAGCCCCTCTTTGCCATGGTTATGGCTGAAGTTGCTGCTGCTGCCATCACGATTGTCTTCGCCGTTGGCCTGATTGTGTTTGTTGTTGAAGCTCACCACATCGCGCAGCGTGAAGCCGTCGTGCGCGGTGATCAAATTGATGCTGGCATGCGGCAGACGCGCCTCACGCTGAAATACGTCGCTGGATGCGGCAAAACGGCGGGCAAAATCGCCATTATTCAGCTGACCATGCAGCCAGTAACGGCGCGCCGCATCGCGAAAATGGTCGTTCCACTCGGCAAAGTCCGGCGGGAAATTGCCTACCTGATAACCGCCGGGACCGATATCCCACGGCTCAGCAATCAGCTTCACCTGCGAGAGCAGCGGACACGCTTTGATGGCGGCAAACAGCGGCGCATCCTGCTGAAACGCCGGCGTGCGGCCCAGCACGCTGGCAAGGTCAAAGCGGAAGCCATCAATGTGGCAAGCGCGCACCCAGTAGCGCAGCGCTTCCAGCACCCACTCCATCACCTGTGGATGGCTAAGGTTCAGGGTGTTGCCGCAGCCGGTCCAGTTTTGATAATTGCCGTTGTCATCAAGCCAGTAATAGCTGGCGTTATCCACGCCGCGCTGGGAAATCGTCGGCCCGATCTCTTCCAGTTCAGCGGTATGGTTGAACACCACATCCAGAATCACTTCAATGCCCGCCGCATGCAGCGCTTTCACTGCCTGCTGAAACTCCTGCAGCGGTGATAAACCGTTCTCACCGGATGCGTAACGTGCATCCACCGCCCACAGAGCAAACGGGTTATAGCCCCAGTAATTGCTCAACCCTAAGCGGCGCAGGCGCGGTTCGCTGGTGAATTGGGCAATCGGCAACAACTCCAGCGCGGTGATTCCCAGATGACGCAGGTACTTCACCATAGCAGGATGACCTAGCGCCGCATAAGTCCCGCGCAGCCTTTCCGGAATTTCCGGATGCTGCTGCGTTAAGCCGCGCACGTGCGCTTCATAAATCACCGTATTGCCCCACGACGTGCGCAACGGTTGATCCGCTTCCCAGTCAAAATCTTCAGCGATCACTAAGGATTTCGGCGCAACAGCGGCGTTATCCTGGTTATCAGGCTCACGTTCGCCGCCGTGAAAACGCGCATCGTCCAATACATCGCCCGCCACCGCTTTGGCGCAGGGATCGACCAGCAGCTTGGCAGGATTAAAGCGATGCCCTTGCTGTGGTGCCCAGGGGCCGTGTACGCGATAGCCATAGCGCTGGCCTGGCTTTAGCGCAGGAAAATAGCCGTGCCAGATATCACCGCTACGCGCGGGCAGCGGAAAACGGCGCTCAGCACCGTGCGCGTCAAACAGGCATAGCTCGACCTGCTCGGCGTGCTGGGAAAACAGCGTGAAATTAACGCCGTGCCCATCGTAATGTGCACCTAACGGTTTCGGCTGCCCCCGCTCCAGCATCAGTCGCTCTCCCGCACCAGCCAAAGCGTTGCCAGCGGTGGCAAGGTCAAACTCAGCGATTGCGGCCGACCGTGGCTTTCAATCTCATCGGTGTGCACCACGCCGTGATTGCGCGTGTCGCTGCCGTGGTAGTCGTGCTGGTCGGTGTTCATTATTTCGCGCCAGCCGCCACGCTGATTAACGCCAAAGCGATAGCTATTTCGCGCCACCGGCGTGAAGTTACTCACTACAATGATTTCGTTGCCCTCGCGATCGTGGCGCGCAAAGACAAACACCGAATTCTCGTGATCGTCGACCACCAGCCACTCAAAACCTTGCCCATCGAAATCGAGCTGATGCAGTGGCGTGAAGTGGCAATAGGTGTGGTTGAGATCGCGCACCAGACGCTGCACGCCGTTGTGCCAGTTATCCTCGCCTTCCAGCAGATGCCAGTCGAGGCTGCTGTCGTGATTCCACTCGCGCCCCTGAGCAAATTCGTTGCCCATAAATTGCAGCTTCTTACCCGGGAAGCCCCACATCCAGCCGTAGTAGGCGCGCAGGTTGGCAAATTTCTGCCAGGCATCGCCCGGCATGCGATCGAGGATTGAACGCTTGCCGTGCACCACTTCGTCGTGCGACAGCGGCAGCACAAAGTTTTCGGTGTAGTTGTAGAGCATACCGAAGGTCATCAGCTGGTGATGGTAGCGACGATGCACTGGATCGAGCTTCATGTAATCCAGCGTGTCGTGCATCCAGCCGAGGTTCCATTTGAACCAGAAACCGAGGCCGCCATCTTCCGATGGCCGCGTGACGCCGGGATAGTCGGTAGATTCCTCCGCCACCGTCACGCTGCCCGGTGCGGCGTGGCCCAATATGCGGTTGGTGTGCCGCAGGAACGAAATCGCTTCGAGGTTTTCACGGCCGCCAAACTGGTTGGGTACCCATTCACCTTCGGCGCGGCTGTAGTCGCGGTAGATCATTGAAGCCACCGCATCGACGCGCAGCCCATCAATACCAAAGCGTTCCATCCAGTACAAAGCATTACCGGAGAGATAGTTGCTCACCTCGCGACGCCCGAAGTTGTAGATCAGCGTGTTCCAGTCCTGATGAAAACCTTCGCGCGGATCGCTGTGTTCGTAGAGTTCGGTGCCGTCAAATTTCGCCAGACCAAAGTCATCGCTTGGGAAGTGGCCCGGCACCCAATCGAGCAGCACGTTGATGCCGGCATCATGCGCGGCCGCGACAAAGTGGCGAAACTCATCGCGCGTACCGAAACGGCGTGTGGGCGCATACATGCCAAGCGGTTGATAGCCCCAGCTGCCATCGAACGGATGCTCGTTAATCGGCATCAATTCGATGTGAGTAAAACCCATCTCTTTGACATAGGGAATCAGCTGTTCCGCCAGCTCTTTGTAACTTAACCAGAAGTTGTCATCGGTATGACGTCGCCACGAGCCGAGGTGCACTTCGTAAATCGAAATCGGCTGGTCGAACCCATTTGCGGCTTTGCGCTGCGGCTGCATCTCGGTTTTCGGCGGCAGGCCGCAGATCATCGAAGCGGTTTGCGGGCGCATCTGTGCTTCAAAGGCGAAGGGATCGGCTTTGATGCGCATCTGGCCGGAATTATCCACGATTTCAAATTTATACAGTTGGCCATTCACCGCGCCCGGCACGAACAGTTCCCAGACGCCCAGTTCACGGCGGAAACGCATCGGATGGCGTCGACCATCCCAGAAGTTGAATTCGCCCACCACCGACACACGACGCGCGTTCGGTGCCCAGACGGCGAAGCGCGTACCGTGCACGCCATCAATGGTGGTGCCGTGCGCGCCAAGGGTTTCGTACGGACGCAGGTGCGTACCTTCGCCCAGCAGCCAGGCATCCATTTCGGCCAACAGCGGGCCAAAGCGATAGGCATCATCAATCAGGTTTTGCTGGCCGTGCCAGTTCACCGCCAGCTGATAGCCAAACAGATTTTTACGGCGCGGAATCACGCCACAAAAGAAGCCGCGTGAGTCAAGACAGGTCAGTTGGGCGCATTTGCGTCCAGTATTGGTTTCAATCACCCACACATCGGAGGCATCGGGCAACAGCGCGCGAACTTCAAGGCCTGCGGCAGTTTGGTGCATCCCCAGTAAGGAAAAGGGATCGGCATAATTCCCGGCAAAAAGGGCATTGATCGCCTGGCGATCGGGAAGCTCTGACATGACTTTCTTCCTATGATTTTGCGCAGGCGACCAGAGTCGGCAGGATTATCGCCTCGGGTGCGCTGCTTTTCATTGAGCCATAGGTACACCGCGAGGACACAACCGTCCGTGGGAAAGATCATCGCCGTGTACAACAAACCATTCAGTTCGAAAAAACGAAAACAGTTAACAACCGGCACATCTCTGTTAAATCATAGCTTGGGGATGGCAGAAGCCATGGAGGATTGCGAAAAATTGTTGTCGGGCGAGCAAAAAAGGGAAGCGGATCACTTGTCAGGCGCAATTTGTACGATTTTTTGCAGCCTGGATGACACAAAAAAGGCCGGGAAACCCCGGCCTGTCTGGTTTGCCGCTGCGCTTAGTCGATCAGCAAACGCAGCATGCGACGCAGCGGTTCAGCCGCGCCCCACAGTAACTGATCGCCTACGGTGAAGGCGGAAAGGTATTCCGGCCCCATGTTCAGTTTGCGCAGGCGCCCCACTGGCGTAGTCAGCGTGCCGGTGACGGCAGCTGGCGTCAGTTCACGCATGGTGATGTCGCGATCGTTTGGCACCACTTTCACCCACTCGTTGTGGGAAGCCAGCAGCTGTTCAATTTCGTTCAGCGGCAGATCTTTTTTCAGCTTCAGGGTGAATGCCTGGCTGTGGCAGCGCAGTGCGCCAACGCGTACGCACAGGCCATCAACCGGAATCACACTACTGGTACGCAGGATTTTGTTGGTTTCCGCCTGACCTTTCCACTCTTCGCGGCTCTGGCCGTTATCCAGCTGCTTGTCGATCCATGGAATCAGGCTGCCCGCCAGCGGTACGCCGAAATTATCGGTTGGCAAGGTGCCTGAACGGGTGAAATCAGTGACGCTGCGCTCGATATCCAGAATCGCCGAAGCGGGGTTCTGCAGCGAGGTGGCAACATGGTCGTGCAGCATGCCCATCTGCGTCAGCAGTTCACGCATGTGGCGTGCGCCGCCGCCGGATGCCGCCTGATAAGTGGCTACCGAAGCCCACTCAACCAGATCGTTGGCAAACAGGCCGCCCAGCGACATCAGCATCAGGCTGACGGTGCAGTTACCGCCGACGAAGGTTTTGATGCCGTTGTCGAGGCCCTGACGAATCACGTTATGGTTGACCGGATCGAGAATGATGATGGCGTCATCTTTCATACGCAGCGTGGAAGCCGCATCAATCCAGTAACCCTGCCAGCCGCTTTCGCGCAGCTTCGGATAGACTTCACTGGTGTAATCACCGCCCTGGCAGGTGATAATAATATCCAGCGCCTTCAGCGCCTCGATATCAAAAGCATCCTGCAGCGCACCGGTCGACTTACCGCCGAACGTCGGCGCCGCCTGACCAAGCTGTGACGTGGAGAAAAAGACCGGATTGATGACATCAAAATCGCGTTCTTCGCTCATACGTGACATCAGCACTGAGCCGACCATGCCACGCCAACCAATAAAACCTACATTCTTCATTTTCTGTCCGTCTCGGGTGTTCTCGAAGGAAGCCCTAAGTGGTGCGAGGAAAAGACGGGCCGGATAATCCTGCCCGTCTGCGTAATAATCAGGTTTACCTATGACCGTCAACTCTACAAAATGCAGCCTTTCTGGCAAGTGAATTAATTCGATTGCGCTAACTTTTTCAGCAATACAACTAATAATGGCCCCGGCCAAATAGATAGGATGGTTTACCTGACATGACTGAGATGATATCCGCGACCATATTGCTGCTGTTAATTATGGACCCGCTGGGCAACCTGCCGATCTTTATGTCGGTACTGAAGCATCTGGAACCTAAGCGCCGCCGCGTGGTGCTGATGCGTGAAATGCTGATCGCGCTGGCCCTGATGCTGCTGTTTTTATTCGCCGGTGAACGCATTCTGACGTTTCTTAACCTGCGCACCGAAACCGTGTCGATCTCCGGCGGTATCATTCTGTTCCTGATCGCCATCCGCATGATTTTTCCCTCCGCCGAAACCAGCACCAGCGGCTTGCCGGCCGGCGAAGAGCCGTTCCTCGTGCCGCTGGCAATTCCCTTAGTGGCTGGCCCGTCACTGCTGGCGACATTGATGCTGTTGTCGCATCAATATCCCAATCAGATGACGCATCTGGTTGGCGCGCTGCTGATTGCCTGGGGCGTAACGGTGGCGATCTTGCTGATGTCGGGGCTATTTTTACGCCTGCTCGGCGATAAAGGCGTTAACGCGCTGGAACGCCTGATGGGTTTGATTTTGATTATGCTGGCAACGCAGATGTTTCTGGATGGGATTCGTACTTATCTGAAGCTGTAATGCAAAACGGTGCGCATAAATGCGCACCCAGGATATAGAGGTCGCCAATCATGGCGACCGTTACAGATTTAACGTTATTTCTGCTGTTTATCGATCGGTTTACCCGACCAGTAGCCAGCCAGCAGCGAACCTGACAGGTTGTGCCACACTGAGAACAGCGCGCCCGGCAGTGCTGCCAGCGGCGAGAAGTAGAGTTTGCCCAGCGTCGCCGCCAGACCGGAGTTCTGCATGCCCACTTCCAGCGCCAGCGTGCGGCAGGTGGATTCGTCGAAGCCAAACAGTTTGCCGCCCCAATAACCGCCCAGCAGACCAATCGCGTTGTGCAGAATCACCGCCACAATCACCATCAAACCCACCGAACCAATAAAGCTTTGGCTACCCGCCACCACCGCGCTGATGATCAGCAGAATACAGAGCATGGAGAACGCTGGCAGATAAGGCTCAACGCGGCGCACCACGCTGTTCATGGAGTGGTGGACAATCAGGCCGAGGCTAATCGGAATCACCACGATTTTCACGATGCTGAGCAGCATGCCAACCACATCAACCTGAATGTGCGTATCAACGTAGAAGCGCGTCAGCAGCGGCGTGGCAAATACGCCCACCAGCGCTGACACCGATGAGATAGTGACTGACAGCGCCACATCGCCCTTCGCCAGATAGATCATCACGTTAGATGCGGTGCCGCTCGCCACGCTGCCGACCAGAATCATGCCCGCTGCCAGATCCGGCGGCATCTGGAACAGTTTCGCCAGGCCCCAGGCAGCCAGTGGCATCACCAAATAGTGCAGAAAGGTGCCAGCAATTACCGGCGCCGGACGCACCAGCACTCGTTTGAAATCATCAATATTGAGCGTTACGCCCATGCCGAACATAATCAGCATTAGCAGATAGGTGACCCATGGACCGATACCGAGAAAGGTGGAGGGCGAGTAATAAGCAGCGACCGAGAGCAGCACGGCCCAGAGCGGGAACAGGCGGGTAAGTTTGCCGAGCATAACCAGACTTCCTTAGGGATTTTTTAATATTGCCACAGATGAAATGTCGCGCAGGGAACGACCACAGCGACGGACGCGGGATCATAACATTTCGTTATCTTGACGTAAGGCGGGAAGTCACTTGCAGAGGAAAATGCGGATCGGCTGCTGCCGATCCGCGGAAATACGACGAAGTTACTCTGCTTTTTCCAGTAAAAAGCGGTAGATCGCACCACCAATCGCGGCACCAATAATCGGTAACAACCAGAACATCCACAGCTGATCCAATGCCCAGCCACCCTGGAAGATGGCAACGCCGGTACTACGCGCCGGGTTCACGGAAGTATTGGTTACAGGAATGCTCACCAGATGGATCAGCGTCAGCGCCAGACCGATAGCAATCGGTGCAAAACCGGCCGGTGCACGTTTATCGGTTGAGCCCATGATCACAATCAGGAATACCGCCGTCAGCACCAGCTCGGTGATCATCCCCGCAGTCAGGCTAAAACCGCCTGGTGAGTGCTCACCATAACCGTTAGAAGCAAAACCGCTGGCCGCCGCATCGAAACCGGCTTTACCGCTGGCGATCAGATACAACACGCCCGCTGCGGCGATGGCACCGACTAATTGCGCGATAATATAGGGCACGACCTGTGACACCGGAAAACGGCCGCCCACGGTCAGACCGATGGTGACCGCCGGGTTAAAATGGCCACCTGAGATATGGCCAACGGCAAAGGCCATCACCAATACTGTCAAACCAAATGCCAGCGCCACACCCGCAAAACCGATGCCCAACTCTGGAAACGCCGCCGCCAAAACCGCACTACCACAACCGCCTAAAACCAGCACAAAAGTGCCGAGCGTCTCTGCCACTAATCTTTTCATCTTTATTCCCTCAAATAATTTAATGTTTTCTCGGCGGGATTATCGTTTTTGGCGATTAAAGCGCAACCGCTGAATGAGAGAATAGTGTGATTTTTAGGCAATTCCAGCGTAATCAAGACGTGTCTTGCCCGTCATCAGAGGAATCTTCAGAAATGTCTGGAACGAAGAATATGGTATCGCTGCGCTTAAATTATTGTTTAAGAAAATTAACCAATAAAAAAGCCGGACCAGGTCCGGCTTGATTTATTGCGCGAAAAATTTGCCTTAAGAACCAAAAAGATTCTTGTGCAGTGCGCGTACCACCTCTTCTGCATCTGGCGTTGGCACCAGGAAGCACAGGTTATAACTGCTGGCACCGTAGCAAATCATGCGCAGATTGAACGGCTCCAGTGCGCCAAACACCTCTTTGCCCACGCCGCAGGCTTTCGACAGGTTGTTACCGATGATCGCCACCAGCGCCAGATTCTCTTCTACCTCCACACGGCACAGTGAAGAGAGTTCAGTCAGCAGCGCCTGCGTCAGCAAGCTGTCGCCGGTGGTGGTGGAGCCGGTGCTATCCAGCGTCAGCGCGACGCTCACTTCCGAGGTAGTGACCAGATCTACCGAAATGCTATGGCGTGCCAGAATATTGAACACCTCGGCCAGGAAGCCGTGTGCATGCAGCATGTTCAGACTGTGCAGCGTAACCAGCGTCTGCTTACGACGCAGTGCCAGCGCGCGGAACAACGGTGGATTTTTGGTTTCGTTGCACACGCGCGTACCGCCCGCAGCCGGATCTTTACTCGAACCGACGAACACCGGGATATCGCTGCGCACCGCCGGCAGCAAGGTGGCCGGATGCAGCACTTTGGCTCCGAAAATGGCCATTTCCGCCGCTTCCTCGAACGTAATCTCTTCGATACGTTTTGCGGTGGAGACCACGCGAGGATCGGTGGTGTAAATACCGGCGACATCGGTCCAGATATCAATGCGTGCCGCCTGCAACGCTTCGCCCAGCAGCGCGGCGGTGTAATCACTGCCGCCACGGCCCAGCGTGGTGGTGCGGCCTTTGATTTCGCTACCGATAAAGCCCTGAGTGACCACCAGCGCTTCAGCAATGCGCGGCTGCAGCTGCGTTGCCGCCAGCTCTTTCACCGTCGCCACTTCGGGTTCCGCGCGGCCAAAGCGGTCGCTGGTACGCATCACTTTACGCACGTCAAACCATTCGCTGTTGACCTGGCGCTCGCGCAGGATCTCCACGAACAGCAGCGTCGACATCAGCTCACCGTGGCTCACCAGTTCGTCGGTTAGCGCATGCGAAGTGGCCAGCGAGGTCGCTTCAGACAGCATGGTGATGTTTTCCAGCATGCGATCAATCTCTTCGCGAATGACATCCGGCGACTGTAGACGATCGATGATGGCGTATTGAATCCGGCGAATTTCATCCAGCAGGTAAGCGCGTTGCGCTTGTTCCTGGCCTTCAGCAAGGGCAACCAGCAGGTTGGTGACGCCAGCGGAGGCAGAGAGCACCACTAAGCGGGTATTGGCATCCGACAGCACAACATCTGCGCTGCGGTTCATAGCATCAAAATCGGCAACGCTGGTGCCGCCAAATTTAGCCACGATCAGATTTTGAGACATGTAACGAACCCCGTGTCAGGTTATCTTTCTTCCGTTTTTGGGGCGGAAGACATAGTAGCAGCCTAGGCACAAGAGAAGAGCAGAATTGGGCAGACAAGATCAGTAGACAAGTCACCCAGAAGCGCTTCACCTTGCGAAGCGTCCGACTGTGGACGATTCTGGTGACAACCCAGAGGATTCAGCCCCTGCAGCCGACAGTGCAACACCCCGCGTGTTGCCCCACCTCGGCGTCACACCCCCTGATGTGTTATCTGCGGATACGGATCCTCAAACACACTGCCTGGGCGACGCGCCTCTTCTGGCTTACACCCGGAGGTGTAAGTAGCGCGCATAAAGTACTGATTATTTTCCCCCCTGTCCATCCCTGCACTTTGAGGATTTCTCACTTTTACACTTCGGTAAACGCATCGTTGAACAAACGCGGTTGCCAACACCGACCTAAAGTAGAGTCCGAATCAGACAAATGCCGCTTTTTGCTGATGCGGCACAGGGAAATTTCCTGCTGCTGCGCTGACAATCGCCGCCGGATTTACCTGAAACACTGCGGCCACGGTCACAAATTTTTTCCCTTAGATAGTAACTGTAGTCATACTCAACCCCGTGCAAGAGTGCTAAGGATGCCGGGCGAGCAGGATGCCCCGGATGGAATGACGGTTCTTATATCAACTAGAGTGTTGCCATGAAAAATATCAATCCGACCCAAACCGCAGCCTGGAAAGCGCTGCAGCAGCATTTTGACCAGATGAAATCGGTGCAAATCGCCGATCTGTTTGCGCAAGATGCCGATCGTTTTGCGAAATTCTCTGCCACTTTCGATGACCAGATGCTGGTGGATTTCTCTAAAAACCGCATCACCGAGGAAACCCTCGAAAAATTACAGGCGTTGGCTAAAGAGACCAATCTGGCTGGCGCGATCAAATCGATGTTCTCTGGCGAGAAGATCAACCGCACTGAAGAGCGCGCGGTACTGCACGTTGCACTGCGTAATCGCAGCAACACCCCAATTGTGGTCGACGGCAAAGATGTGATGCCGGAAGTCAACGCGGTACTGGCGAAGATGAAAGGCTTTTCCGAGCGCATCATTAGCGGTGAGTGGAAAGGCTATACCGGTAAAGCGATCACCGATGTGGTTAACATCGGCATCGGCGGTTCCGACCTCGGCCCGTTTATGGTGACCGAAGCGCTGCGTCCGTACAAAAATCACCTCAACATGCACTTTGTATCCAACGTTGATGGCACGCACATCGCTGAAACGCTGAAAGATCTCAGCCCGGAAACTACGCTGTTCCTCGTGGCATCAAAAACCTTCACCACGCAGGAAACCATGACCAACGCCCACAGCGCGCGTGACTGGTTCCTGAAAACCGCGGGCGACCAACAGCACGTGGCGAAGCACTTCGCAGCGCTGTCGACCAACGGCAAAGCGGTGGGTGAATTCGGTATCGATACCGACAACATGTTCGAATTCTGGGATTGGGTTGGCGGCCGCTATTCACTGTGGTCAGCAATCGGCTTATCGATCATTCTGTCTATCGGCTTCGAGAACTTCGAGCAGCTGCTGAGCGGCGCACATGCGATGGATAACCACTTTGCTAATACGCCTGCCGAGCAAAACCTGCCGGTGCTGCTGGCGCTGATTGGCATCTGGTACAACAACTTCTTTGGTGCCGAAACCGAAGCGATTCTGCCGTACGACCAGTACATGCATCGCTTTGCTGCTTACTTCCAGCAGGGCAACATGGAATCCAACGGTAAATATGTCGATCGTGAAGGCAAGCCGGTGGATTATCAGACTGGCCCCATCATTTGGGGTGAGCCAGGCACCAACGGCCAGCACGCGTTCTACCAGCTGATCCACCAGGGCACCAAACTGATTCCGTGCGACTTCATTGCACCGGCCTTGAGCCACAACGTGCTGACCGATCACCATCCGAAGCTGCTGTCGAACTTCTTTGCGCAGACCGAAGCGCTGGCGTTTGGTAAGTCGCGTGATGTGGTAGAGAAAGAGTTCACCGATGCCGGCAAATCGGCCGCATCCGTGGCACACATCGTGCCGTTCAAGGTGTTCGAAGGTAACCGTCCAACCAACTCAATCCTGCTGCGTGAAATTACGCCGTTCAGCCTAGGCTCGCTGATTGCGCTGTATGAACACAAAATCTTCACGCAAGGCGCAATTCTCAACATCTTCACCTTTGACCAATGGGGCGTTGAATTGGGCAAACAGCTGGCAAACCGCATCTTGCCAGAGCTGGAGAATGACGCGGAAATTAGTAGCCACGATAGCTCCACTAATGGCTTAATTAATCGCTACAAATCCTGGCGTTAATTTCCCACCCACCCAGTGAATAAGGCGGCATGGTTGCCGCCTTTTTTATGCCAAATAGGCAACAACCCGCGCAATACGGTTATTTTAGTCTGCTGCTCCGCTTAGAAAATTCTTAAAATACGCTAAGGATAATCGGAAGTTTGCCCTATTACCCGCCACCCTTTTAATTAAAAAATGGCCCTATTTTACGGTCAGCCTCTCGCTATCCATATGATTGATTTATCATTTTTATTTAACCTGCTTCAGGAAATTCTGATTATTCCTATTCCGTACCAATAGTTAATGCAAAAGTGAAAAATTCTGCCCTGCTATAGACAATCAAATAATTATTCCACCCTCAGAAAAAACTGCATTTAAAAAAAGCAGCTAACGCCAATTCGCCGTATTTATCACCAGAAATGTCTCAGGTTTGCGCCCTCTTTTACTCATGCTGAACTCTGGTAATTTGTTGCCCTATACTGAACGCGCCCGAATTCTGGGTAGATCCTACATTCATTGATTCATATAAATGCAGGAAACGTTGTTATGAAAAAACTGATGGTTGCCGGTGCAGCCTTACTTTACGTTGCCGTTTCTTCCGCTGCGATTGCCGCGCCGGAAGAAGCTGGTGCTGCAGCAGGCGCGCAGGCGGGAGCAATCTCTGCCGGTGCGTCTACCGCTGTCGGTATCGGCGCGCTCGGTGCGTTAGTGGGTCTCGGCATTGCTGCTTCTGGCGGCGGTGACGGTGCAAATACCGGTACAACAACAACCACCACAACGAGCACCACTCGTTGATGTAGCACCTTTAAGCATAACCACACACCCGTGTGGTTATTTTTTGCTTGGCTTATTTAACAGGGATACACAGTGCGCCGACTCTCTTTGCTACTTCTTTGCCTGTTGTTGCAGGCCTGCACACAAACGCAAAAAGGCCTTGAACAAACCGTGATGCTGGCCGTTAACGGCCCGGATGATGTCACGGTTACCGATGAACAGGTTGCTAACCTGCCCTACGCCAGCCTCTATGCTCACATCAATGATGGTCCGCGCATCTTCGTGGTGCTCGGTTACAACGAAAACGGTCAGCAGAAGTGGATCACCCAGGATAAAGCGATGCTGGTGATGCAGCATGGCCGCCTGGTGAAAACCCTCGGGCTACCGAGCAACCTCGCTGACGTCAGCAACCTGCCGCAGGATCCGCTCGCCGATGCGTTACACCTGCAAAACGGTGCCAGCTGGACGCGCGTGGTGCAGTGGCGCGAACAGGATAACGTGCGCGCCGCGACAGCCGTTTCCCGCTTCCAGCGCGGTGACGATACGGTGCTGGATATCACCGGCGAACGCGTGCCGTGCCGTGTCTGGCATGAGACCGTTCGTATGGAGAGCTTGGGGACCGAGTGGCAAAATACGTTCTGGATCGATAACCGTGACGGCACGGTGCTGCAGGCCAGCCAGATGCTGGCCGCCGATGCATTCCCTGTTGAAACCACCATTCTGAAGCCGGCGAAATCATGAATAAAATAACTCCAATGCTGGCAGCGTTGATGCTGCTAACGGCTGGCCATGCGCTGGCCGCGGCTCAAGTCACCGTGCACGATGTGCAGGGTAAAAACGCACTGCAAATCGATGATGCGCAAAACCTCTCTCAATTACTGACAAATCCTGCACTGCGCAGTTGGTGGCCGGGCACGGTGATTGCCGAACGCGGTGCAACCGCGGTAGCACAGCAACAGCAGAAACAGCTGCTGGCCGATCTGCGCGCCTGGCAAGCCGACAGCGGCGAGTCGCTGGCCGCCACCATTGGCGCTGTCATCCACCAGCTTAACGACATAAAAGTCACTGGCCGCCAGTTCACCTCACTCGATCCCGATGAGGTGCGTCTGCGTCCGCAGGCTAACCGCACGCTGCAGGGCAGCTATGACCTCTACACGCTGGCACAACCCACGCAGGTGCTGGTGCTGGGTGCGCTGAGCAATCCAGGAAAAGAGAGCTGGCAGCCTGGCCGTGAAGTGCGTGATTACCTCGACGGGCACGATCGCCTTTCCGGTGCGGAACGCAGCTTTGCCACGGTGATTGCGCCGTCTGGCAGCACACAACACGTGCCAATTGCCTACTGGAATCATCGCCATATCGAAGTGGAGCCCGGCAGCATTATCTGGCTCGGTTTCACCTCATGGAGCCTGCCTTGGGGCCAAAGCGATTTGAATGCGCGCATGCTTTCCGTTCTGACTCACCGGATACCAGACTGATGAAAAAACAATTAATTATCAGCCTGCTGGCTGCTTCTGTTTCCGCTGCCTGCCAGGTGCATGCGGAGACCTGGCCGGAACCGGTCGGCCCTTCGCAATCTGATTTTGGCGGCGTAGGCCTGATGCAGACGCCAACTGCGCGTATGGCGAAAGAGGGCGAATTTAGCGTTAACTTCCGCGATAACGATCAATATCGTTACTATTCGGCCTCACTGCAGCTGTTCCCGTGGCTGGAAACTACCGTGCGTTATACCGACGTGCGAACCCGTCGCTACAGCGCAGTGGAAGGCTTCAGCGGCAATCAAAGTTATAAAGATAAAGCCTTCGATGTGAAGCTGCGCCTGTGGCAAGAGAGCTACTGGCTGCCGGAAGTGGCCGTGGGCTCGCGCGATTTAGGCGGTACCGGTTTATTCGACAGCGAATATCTGGTGGCCAGCAAAGCGTGGGGACCGTTTGATTTCACTTTAGGTCTGGGCTGGGGTTATCTCGGCAATAGCGGCACCATCAAAAACCCGTTCTGCTCCTACAGCGACAGTTTCTGTAGCCGCACCGGTAACGGCGAAGCGGGTTCAATTAACGGTTCGCAGATGTTCCACGGTCCTTCAGCACTGTTTGGTGGCGTGGAGTATCAAACGCCATGGCAGCCGCTTCGCCTGAAGGTGGAGTACGAAGGTAACAACTATCAGGATGATTTTGCTGGCCGTCTGGATCAGCGCAGTAAGGTTAACGTCGGCGCGATTTATCGCATCACCGATTGGGCCGACATCAACGCCAGCTACGAGCGCGGCAACACCTTTATGTTCGGCTTTACCCTGCGCACTAACTTCAACGATCTGCATCAGTCGCACATTGATAGCGAGAAACCGGCCTACAACCCGCAGCCGCAGGGCGACCTGCTGCAACCGACGGTGGTGGCGAATCAGCTGACGGATCTGAAGTACAACGCCGGACTGAACGGCCCGCATATCCAGACCAAAGGCAGCACGCTGTACGTTTCCGGCGAGCAAACCAAATATCGCGACACGCGCGAAGGCGTCGATCGTGCCAATCGCATCATCATGAACAACCTGCCTGCCGGTATCGATACCATCGATGTCACCGAGTCGCGCTTCAATATGCCGCAGGTGAGCACGCGCACCAACGTCGCCAGCCTGCACAACGAGCTGGCCGGTTATCCGCTTGGGCATGAGCAGCCGCTGCAGCAAACGCGCGACAATCCGGTTGATCCCGGCACCACCGAGCAAGGTTTCTTCATCCGCAAAGATCGCCTGAACTACAGCTTGTCGCCGGTGCTGAATCAGTCGGTCGGCGGACCGGAAAGCTTCTACATGTATCAGGTTGGCGTGATGGCCAACGCCGATTACTGGCTCACCGATCATCTATTAGTCGGCGGCAGCCTGTTCGGTAACATCGCCAATAACTACGACAAGTTTAACTATAACGGCGCGCCAGCCGACTCCACGCTGCCACGCGTGCGTACCCATATTCGTGATTACGTTGAGAACAACGTTTACGTCAACGATCTGCAAGCCAACTATATGCGGTCGCTCGGCAACGGTTTCTACGGCCAGGTTTACGGCGGTTATCTGGAAACCATGTATGGCGGCGTCGGTGGCGAGGTGTTGTATCGTCCGATTGATAGCAACTGGGCATTCGGCGTTGATGCCAACTACGTGAAGCAGCGTGATTGGGACAACATGATGCAGTTCACCGACTACAAAGCGCCAACCGGGCATTTCACCGCTTACTGGCATCCGTGGTTTATGCAGGATGTATTGGTGAAAGCCAGCGTCGGTGAATATCTGGCAAAAGATAAAGGCGTGACGTTGGATGTGTCGAAGCGCTTCGACAGCGGTGTGATGGTTGGCTTCTACGCCACCAAAACCAATGTGTCGGCAGAAGCGTATGGTGAAGGCGACTTTACCAAAGGCTTCTACATTTCGGTACCGATGGATCTGTTTACCGTGACGCCTACGCGTGGCCGTGCGCAGGTGAACTGGGTGCCGTTAACGCGTGATGGCGGCCAGATGCTGGGCCGTAAGTATCAGCTGTATGATCTAACGTCAGATCGCGATGCGCGCTTTAATTGATTGATTCATCTATATTAATCGTAGGGTCGGCATTTATGCCGACCTTTTTTTGTACATATATTTAAGAAGGTCGCCATCAATGGCGTAATGCACGTCAGTTAAGCAGCGCACTTGCTCTGCGTGGGTTACCTGGTCGCCATGAATGGCGACCCTACAGGCGTTCCAGCGAAGATAATTCAGGAATAGGCATTGATGCTGCAGCGCGGGTGTTGAGGCGACATCCCAGCCCGCTGAGCGAGTGAGGGATTCCAGGGCGAGCCGCAGGGATGCGGCGAGAGGCGGCGCTGAGCAGGAGCGAATCGCCGCCGGTCCGTCAGGAATCGTGAGGAAGCGAAGGCACCGCGAAGCGGCGGGATGGGCTGGCGCAGGGCCCGGGAGTGCAGAGGGCGCGGCCAGGCGTCCTCTGCTCGGTCGCCGCACGGCATGACTGAAACTGCCTCAGCCGATGGCGAACGAAAGTCGCTCAGCGCTTAACTGATCGGCATTACGCGATAAATTGCGCGTTACCGAATATTAATCCGCGTCATAACCCAGATTCGGCGCCAGCCAGCGCTCAACTTCGGTCACACTCATCCCTTTACGCGCCGCGTAATCTTCTACCTGGTCGCGTTGAATCTGCGCCACGGCAAAATATTTACTGTCAGGATGACTGAAATACCAGCCGGAAACCGCCGCGCCTGGCCACATAGCGAAAGATTCGGTCAGTTTCATACCAGTATTGGCTTCCACATCCAGCAGCTGCCAGATCGGTGCTTTCTCGGTATGTTCCGGACAAGCGGGATAGCCCGGCGCGGGACGAATGCCCTGATAGTTCTCGCGAATCAGCTCTTCGTTGCTCAGATTTTCATGGGCGGCAAAGCCCCAAATCACCTTGCGCACCCGCTCGTGCAGATACTCGGCAAACGCTTCCGCCAGACGATCCGACACCGCTTTCACCATGATTTTGTTGTAATCATCGTGCTGTTTGTCATACGCCTCAGCCAGCGCATCCTCTTCAATTCCAGCGGTAACGGCAAACGCGCCGAGGTAATCGGCTTTACCGCTGGATTTCGGCGCCACGAAGTCGGCCAGACAATAGTTAGCAAAGTCAGTTTTCTCGGTCTGCTGACGCAGATGATGGCTCACGCACAGCACCTCGTTGCGGTTCTCATTGCGATAGATTTCAATGTCATCGCCGACGCGGTTAGCCGGAAAAATCCCCACCACGCCGCGAGGATTGAGCGTGCCGCTAGTGCTCAGCATATCCAGCATCGCGTTGGCATCGGCAAACAGCCGCTTGGCCTCTTCGCCCACCACCTCATCTTCCAGGATGCGCGGATATTTCCCCGCCAGCGACCAGGTCATAAAGAATGGCGTCCAGTCGATGTAATTACGCAGCGTTTCAATGTTGGCTTGCACTGCGCTCACGCCGAGACGATGCGGCACCGGCGGCGTATAGCTTTCCCAATCGATGGAGTAATCGTTATCGCGCGCGGTTTGCAGGCTGACCGGCGGCGTGCGCGGCTTTTTACGTGCGTGCTGAATACGCACCGTGTCGTACTCTTTGCGCGTGCGTGCCACGAAATCTTCTTTCAGCGTAGCGGAGAGCAACGATGACACCACGCCCACGGTGCGCGAGGCGTTCTGCACATACACCGTTGGACCGCTGTAATTCTGCTCAATCTTCACCGCTGTGTGCGCTTTCGAGGTGGTCGCGCCGCCAATCAGCAGCGGGATAGTGAATCCCTGGCGCTCCATCTCTTTCGCCACGTTAACCATTTCATCCAGCGACGGCGTAATCAGCCCAGAAAGCCCGATAATATCGGCGTTCTCGGCAATCGCGGTTTTAAGGATTTTGTCGCTCGGCACCATCACGCCGAGGTCGATAATTTCGTAGTTATTACACTGCAGCACCACACCAACGATGTTTTTGCCGATGTCGTGCACATCGCCCTTCACCGTCGCCAGCACGATCTTGCCGTTGCTGCGTCCGGCCTCTTTGCTGGCCTGAATGTAAGGTTCGAGATAGGCCACCGCCTGCTTCATCACGCGCGCCGATTTCACCACCTGCGGCAGGAACATTTTGCCCTCGCCGAACAGATCGCCAACCACGTTCATGCCGGACATCAGCGGGCCTTCAATTACCTGGATCGGGCGTTCAGATGCCTGACGCGCTTCCTCGGTATCCAACTCAATAAACTCGGTGATGCCTTTCACCAACGAGTATTCCAGACGTTTTACCACGTCCCAGCTGCGCCATTCGGCCTGCTGTTTCTCCTGCTCGCCGTCACTTTTACTGCCGCGATATTTCTCCGCCAGCTCCAGCAGGCGCTCGGTGCCATCATCACGGCGGTTAAGAACCACGTCTTCCACAGCGTCGCGCAGCTCGGCCGGCAGATCGTCGTAAATCGCCAGCTGTCCGGCATTGACGATGCCCATATCCATGCCGTTGCGGATGGCGTAATAGAGGAACACCGCGTGAATCGCTTCACGCACCGGTTCATTGCCGCGGAACGAGAACGATACGTTGGAGACGCCGCCAGAAATCATCGCATGCGGCAATTCGCGCTTGATGTCGGCACAGGCGCCGATAAAGTCCATCGCGTAGTTGTTGTGTTCTTCGATGCCGGTGGCAACGGCAAAAATATTCGGATCGAAAATGATGTCTTCTGGCGGGAAACCGACCTCTTCGGTGAGGATCTTGTAGGCGCGGCGACAGATTTCGATTTTGCGCGCGCGCGTATCTGCCTGGCCGACTTCGTCAAACGCCATCACCACCACCGCCGCGCCGTAGCGACGCACTTTCCGCGCGTGCTCAATGAAAGGTTCAACGCCCTCTTTCATCGAGATGGAGTTAACGATGCCTTTGCCCTGAATGCACTGCAGGCCCTTCTCGATGACCTCCCATTTTGAGGAGTCGATCATGATCGGCACACGCGCGATGTCGGGTTCACCGGCAATCAGATTGAGGAAGCGCACCATGGCCGCTTCCGCATCCAGCATGCCTTCATCCATGTTGATATCGATGATTTGCGCACCGCTCTCAACCTGCTGACGTGCTACATCCAGCGCTTCGTTGTATTTCTCCTCTTTGATCAGGCGTTTGAACTTAGCCGAGCCGGTGACGTTGGTACGTTCGCCCACGTTAACGAACAGCGAGTCGGCGTGAATGTTGAGCGGTTCCAGGCCCGCCAGGCGACAAGCCACCGGAATCTCCGGCAGCTGGCGCGGCGCAACACCTTCCACCGCAGCCGCCATCGCCGCGATGTGTTCCGGCGTGGTACCGCAGCAGCCACCGATAATATTGAGGAATCCGGCGCGTGCCCACTCACCAATCTGCTCGGCCATAACGGCGGCATCAAGATCGTATTCACCAAAGGCGTTGGGCAAACCGGCATTCGGATGCGCGGTGACGTAGCCTTCGGCAATGCGCGACAGCTCCGCCACATATTGACGCAGTTCGTCCGGCCCCAGCGCACAGTTAAGACCAAATGACAGCGGCTCGGCGTGGCGCAGCGAGTTATAGAAACCTTCGGTGGTTTGACCGGAGAGCGTACGACCGGAGGCATCGGTGATGGTGCCGGAGATCATCAGCGGCAGCTTAACGCCCATCGCTTCCATCTCGGCCTGCACCGCATAAATCGCCGCTTTGGCATTCAGCGTATCGAACACCGTTTCGATCATGATCAGATCAGAACCGCCAGCGATCAGCGCATGTGTGGATTCGCGATAGGCTTCCACCAGCTGATTGAAGGTGACGTTACGATAAGCGGGATCGTTAACATCCGGTGAGATAGAACAGGTGCGGTTGGTCGGGCCCAACACGCCCGCCACGTAGCGTGGACGATGCGGTGTTTTTGCCGTCCAGGCATCGGCGCTGGCACGTGCCAGTTTGGCGGCTTCGAAGTTGATCTCCGCCGACAGCGCTTCCATCGCGTAATCCGCCATCGCAATGGTGGTGGAGTTAAAGGTATTGGTCTCCAGAATATCCGCGCCCGCGGCGAGATAGGCATCGTGGATTTCGCGAATCACATCCGGCCTGGTGAGCACCAACAGATCGTTGTTACCCTGCAAATCAGTCGGCCAGTCGGCAAAGCGGCTGCCACGAAAATCCTGCTCGCTCAGTTTATAACTCTGGATCATGGTGCCCATGCCACCGTCCAGAATCATGATGCGTTGCGCCAGCTGCTGCTGCAGCATTTCTGTTTTGTTGCTCACTGTTGCCCCGTCCACGTCATTGCGTTGGCTAATATGCCAGCCAGACATACTGGCATATCTTTTAGATGAGCAAAAGTCAGCTCAGATGAGACATTTTCAGCCATGATGCCTGACAGATCCGACCAGAAAGCGAACGTTTGCATTCGCACCATTAAAAACGAAAATGGTTTCCATAATTAATGCGATTGTGGAGAAGTTATGGCAACCCCTGCGCCCGTAAAACGTGGCAAGAAACCGCGTGCCACCACCACGACCACCAGCGCGCCCGTTGGCGGGCAAGTTCAATCTCTTACGCGCGGCCTGCGTCTGCTGGAGTTGATTGCCGAATCCCACGGCAGCGTGGCGCTCACCGAACTGGCACAACAGGCCGGTTTACCCAACTCCACCACGCATCGCCTGCTCACCACCATGCAGCAACAAGGCTTTGTCCATCAGGTGGGCGACTTAGGGTTATGGACCATTGGTTCGCACGCCTTTGTAGTGGGTAGCAGCTTCCTGCAGAGCCGCAATCTGCTGGCGATTGTGCATCCGCTACTGCGCAAGCTGATGGAAGATGCCGGTGAGACGGTGAATCTGGCGGTGCTGGATCTCAGCGATTATCAGGCGGTGATTATCGATCAGGTGCAGTGTACGCAGCTGATGCGGATGTCCGCACCCATTGGCGGCAAGCTGCCGATGCATGCCTCCGGCGCCGGCAAAGCATTTCTGGCACATCTGAGCGATGAGCAAGTAACAGCGCTGCTGCATCAAAAAGGTTTGCACCATTACACGCCGAAGACGCTGATTTCGCCGCACAGCCTGAAGGAAAATCTGGCGCTGATTCGTAAGATGGGCTTCTCCCATGATGACGAGGAGCACGCGTTGGGCCTGCGCTGTGTCGCTGCGCCGATCTATGACGAGCATGGCGAACCCTTCGCGGCAATCTCCATTTCCGGCCCGATTGCACGCATGACAGACGACCGCATCACCGAACTTGGCGCGCTGGTGATTCGCGCCGCCAAACAGGTGACGCAAACCTATTCTGGCCGTTAAGCGGCCACCGCAGGATAGCGCGCGCTGAAACGCTGGCTCGCGCGCCAGGCAATTACCTCTTCAATATGCCCTGCGCGGATGCGCGTTTGCAGCGCGCGCCACCAGTTGGGATCAAACAGTTGTGGATGCAGCGCCTGCAGTAATTTACCGGTCGCCGGTTCACTGCATAGCGCATAGCGGAAGGTTTCCGGGAACACGTCATCCGGGCCGACGCTGTACCAGGGTTCGGCCTGCAGCTCATCCTCTTCATAACGCGCCTGCGGTACATCGCGGAACACCAACTCACTCATCGGGCGAATCTCGTCGTAGTCGTAAAACACCACGCGACCATGGCGCGTCATACCAAAGTTTTTGAACAGCATGTCACCGGGGAAAATATTCGCCGCCGCCAGCTGGCGAATCGCATCGCCGTACTCGCCAATCGCATGCTGCCGCTGCTCCGGCGTCGCCTGTGCCAGCCACAGATTGAGCGGCTCCATGCGGCGCTCCAGCCACAAGTGGCGAATAATCACCACATCGTCACGTACTTCCAGCTTCTGCGGAATATCGCGCTCAAACTCCGCCATCAGCTCGGCAGGAATACGGGCGCGCGGCAATGCAAAGTGTTCAAACTCTTGCGTATCCGCCATGCGTCCGACGCGATCGTGCTCTTTGACCATGCGATAGCAGTCACGCACCTGCGCATCGGTGACCTCCTTTTGCGGCGCGAAACGGTCCTTAATCACTTTAAATACGCGATCGAAACCCGGCAGCGTGAACACCATCATCACCATACCGCGAATGCCGGGCGCGACGGTGAAATCCTCCTCGCTGTGCGCCAGATAGTGCAGGTATTCACGATAACATTCGGTTTTACCGTGCTTCTGACAGCCAATCGCCATGTAGCGCTCAGCCACAGTTTTGCCCGGCAAAATCGGTTGCAGCCACGCTACCAGCGCAGCAGGCACCGGCGCGTAAACCATGAAGTAGGCGCGCGCAAAGCCAAACACGATGCTGGCATCATCGCTATCGGTCAGACAGGTATCGATCCACAAGCGTCCGGCATCATCACGCTGGATCGGCAACAAGCAGGGCACCATGCCATCATTGAGCTGCAGGCGCGCCACAATCCACGCGGTTTTGTTGCGATAAAACAGCTCGCTAGCGACATCCAGCGTCGCGTTTGCCAGCTGCGCGGCGCCAAACTGTTCATGCAGATGACGCACAATCCAGCCGATATCGCGTGTTTGATCCTGCCACGTTAGGCGCAGCGGCATGTCATTCAGCACCTGACGCAATGTCTCCTGCCAATTCTGCTGCGGACGATACAGGCGCGACAGCGGGCGCTGTGCAACGGGTGCCGGCGCGTAAGGCTGCGACGGGAAGATAAACAAGCGTTCAGGCGACAAATGGCTGTGGCCCTGTAAGCGACAATAGACCGAATTGAAGAAGCTCTCGGCAATTTCGTGGCGCGGATAGCCAGGCAGCAGGGTTTCATAATGACTTTTGACGCGCAGCCAGAAAGCTTCATCCCAGTCCGAAGTATCATTGAGAATGCGCAGCTGATTGGTAACCAAGCCAACGTGGTGATCGTAGAGATGAATACGCGCTTTCATCGCCTGCTGCACCGCGTGCCAGTCAGCCTGTTCAAAGCGCTGCTGTGCGCCGGCAGTGATATCCAGAAAGCGACCATACTGCGCGTCGAAACCCTGCAGAATGGTGTGGGCGATTAACGATTCTCTCGGTGTCATTGGTAACGCTCCGGGGGAAACGGTCGCCATAAATGGCGACCCTACAAAGGCAGTATCGGTGTGAGATTAGAACTGCGAGGCTTCGGTGGAACCGGTTAATGCAGTTACTGAGGATTGTCCACCCTGAATCACATTAGTGATGCGATCGAAGTAGCCGGTCCCCACTTCCTGCTGATGCGACGAGAAGGTGTAGCCTTTGTCGCGCGCCGCAAATTCCGGCTGCTGCACTTTTTCCACGTAATGCCGCATGCCTTCACCCTGCGCATAGGCGTGCGCGAGATCGAACATGTTGAACCACATGCTGTGAATGCCGGCCAGCGTAATAAACTGGAAGCGATAGCCCATGTCGCTCAGCGCCTGCTGGAAACGTGCGATAGTGCGATCGTCGAGATTCTTCTTCCAGTTAAACGACGGCGAGCAGTTATAGGCCAGCAGTTTGCCGGGGTACTGCGCGTGAATTGCATCGGCAAAACGCTGCGCCAGCTCGAGATCCGGCGTCGAGGTTTCACACCACAGCACGTCGGCATAAGGTGCATAGGACAGCCCGCGACTGATCGCCTGCTCAATACCTGCGTGCGTGCGAAAGAAGCCCTCGGCAGTGCGCTCACCGGTAATGAATGTCGCATCGCGCGGGTCGCAGTCGGACGTGATCAGATCGGCGGCATCGGCATCAGTGCGCGCAATTAATACCGTCGGCACGTTCATTACGTCAGCCGCCAGACGTGCCGCCACCAGTTTCTGAATCGCTTCCTGAGTCGGTACTAATACTTTGCCGCCCATGTGTCCGCACTTTTTCACTGCCGCCAGCTGGTCTTCAAAATGCACCGCACCGGCACCGGCCTGAATCATCGATTTCATCAGCTCGAAAGCATTGAGCACGCCGCCAAAACCGGCTTCCGCATCGGCCACAATCGGCAGGAAGTAATCGATGAAGTCCTCATCGTCTGGCGAGACGCCGCTGGCCCACTGAATCTGATCGGCGCGCTGGAAGCTTTGGTTGATACGTTCCACCACGTTTGGCACCGAATTCACCGGATACAGAGACTGATCGGGATACATCTGCCCGGCGAGGTTGGCATCGGCCGCCACCTGCCAGCCTGAGAGGTAAATCGCCTCAATGCCTGCTTTTGCTTGCTGCACCGCCTGACCGCCGGTCAGCGCACCGAGGCTATTGATGTAGCCTTTGCTGGATTCGCCATTAAGCAACGACCAGAGTTTGGTGGCGCCGCGTTCCGCCAGCGTGCAGGCTGGATTCACCGAGCCGCGCAGGTTGATAACGTCCTCTGCACTGTACGGACGAGTAATGCCTTCCCAGCGTGCATCGTTCCAGCTCGATTCCAGCAGTTTGATCTGTTGCGTACGATTCATAGCCATATCTCCGGGTTCAAGGCAGCAGGCGGTAGCCTGGCAGAGTGAGGAAAGAAACCAGTTGGTTATCGGTGGTGATTTGCGCCATCAGCGCGGCGGCATCCTCAAAACGTCCGTTGCGGCAACGTTCTGCGCCAAGGGTTTGCTGCAACGCAGCTAACTCTTCTTCCAGCAGCCGTTCGAACAGCGCTACCGTTACCGGCTGACCATCGCTGAGAATCTGTTTGTGATGAATCCATTGCCAGATCGAAGTACGTGCGATTTCAGCAGTGGCGGCATCTTCCATCAGGCCATCAATCGGTACGCAGCCATTGCCGCTGATCCAGGCTTCCAGATATTGCAGCGCCACGCGAATATTAGCGCGCATGCCCGCTTCGGTGCGCTTGCCGCGACACGGTGCCAATAAACGTTCTGCGGTGATTGGCGCATCCTGCTCACGCGTAATATGCAGTTGATTGGGCTTATCGCCGAGCTGACGGTCAAATGCTTCCATCGCAATGTCTGCCAGACCGGGATGTGCCACCCAGGTGCCGTCGTGACCGTTGCCGGCTTCACGCGTTTTGTCTTCCTGCACCTTCTGCGTTACCCATAAATTGCGTTCCGTATCTTTGCTCGGAATCAACGCTGACATGCCGCCCATCGCCAGCGCGCCGCGGCGATGACAGGTTTTGATTAGCAGGCGGGAATAGGCATCCAGGAATGGTTGGTCCATGCTGATTTGCTGGCGGTCCGGCAGGATGCGATCGGGATGTTGTCCGAGCGTTTTGATGTAGCTGAAGATGTAATCCCAGCGGCCACAGTTGAGGCCAACCACGTGATCGCGCAGTTCCCACAGGATCTCATCCATCTGAAATACCGCGGGCAGCGTTTCGATCAATACCGTGGCTTTGATCGTGCCGCGTGGCAGATCGAAGCGATCTTCACTGAAACGGAAGATCTCACGCCACCATGCCACTTCAGCCGCATGCTCGGTTTTCGGCAAATAGAACCATGGCGCATGGCCCTTCTCCCGCAGCGCTTCAACGTTGTGGAAAAAGTAGAGCGCGAAATCAAACAGCCCGCCGGGAATGGCTCGATCGCGCCACTCAACATGCTTTTCATTCAGATGCAGACCACGTACACGGCACATCAGCAGCGCCGGGTTGGCGCGCAGCTGGTAGATCTTGCCGGTTTCACTGGTAAAGCTCAGCGTACCCTTAACCGCATCGCGTAGCGTTAGTTGTCCATCAATCAGCTTCTGCCAGGTCGGTGACAGCGAATCTTCAAAGTCGGCCATAAAAACGTTGACGTTCGCATTAAGCGCGTTGATCACCATTTTGCGATCCGGCGGACCGGTGATCTCCACACGACGATCTTGCAACAGCGGGGGGATTGGCCGCACCTGCCACTCATTTTCACGAATGGAAGTGGTTTCCGAATCAAATCCAGGTAGTTCGCCTTGGTCGTAGTGCTGCTGGCGTTGCTGGCGTGCTTTCAGCAGACGCTCACGCTCAGGTGCAAAACGCACCACCAGTGAATGGATAAAATCGATCGCTTCCGGGGTAAGCAGCTGCTTTTCCGCGTGGGTAAAGGGCTGGCTAAAGGTTAGCGTATTGCTGATAACCGAGTCTGTCATGCGGGCTGCCTCCTGAGTTGATCCATCGTCTAACGATAGGATCCGGATGTAGGGTGTTTTTTAACCTGCAAGATCAGAGCATAATGGTTTTTATTTTATTTTCAAAAACTATTTCCATTTTTATATTAGATGGCATTTATGACATTGATATTTGTATAATTTAATTCATCGAATTAAAGGCAATAGGTTCCACTAGATACAGAAAGCAAAAAAAACCGCGATAGCTTTCGACTATCGCGGCAGGATAAAACGAGGCGTTGGATTTATTCGAGCGTGGGATTCATACGGCGCAGATCGAACGGCGTGATCTGATAAACGTAGTAGTTGAGCCAATTCGAGAACAGCAGATTGCCATGGCTGCGCCAGGTGGCGCGCGGTGGCAGTTCAGGATTGTCCTGCGGGAAGTAGTTGAACGGCACTTCCGGATGTAAGCCCGCATCGTAATCACGATGATATTCGCCAGAAAGCGTCAGCGCATCATACTCAGGATGGCCGGTAACAAATGCTAAACGCTTGTCTTTACTCGCCATCAGGTAGGCGCCGGTAGATTCCGCTTCGGCGAACAGCTCGAGATCGGTGTAGTCACGAATTAACTGGCTGGGGAAATCCGCATAGCGTGAATGTGGCGCCAGGAAAGTGTCGTCAAAACCACGCGTTAGCAGTGCATGCGGATGCAGGATCTGATGCTCATAAACACCGGATAATTTGTTCTGTCGCGTCTGCTTAGGAATGCCATAGAGAATGTTTAATGCCGCCTGTACCGCCCAACAAACAAACAGCGTCGATGTGACATGTTCGTTTGCCCAATGCAGCACGCGCTGAATCTGCGGCCAGTAGGCTACATCATTGAAATCAACCAGTCCCAGCGGGGCACCGGTGACAATTAGCCCATCGAAATTATCGTTTTGGATGTCTTCAAAGTTGCAGTAGAAGTTGTTCAGATGCTCGGTCGGGGTGTTGCGTGACTCGCGGCTATCAATACGCAGGAGCTGCACGTCAATCTGCAGCGGCGAGTTTGATAACAGCCGCAGGAACTGGTTTTCCGTCTCGATCTTCTTTGGCATCAGGTTAAGAATCAGCACTTTAAGTGGACGAATTTCCTGAACACTGGCGCGCGATGACGTCATGACAAAGACATTTTCATCACGTAAAAAATTCACTGCCGGTAATTCGTCGGGAATTCTGATTGGCATAACCTGCTCACCTCTTTCTTACAACCGTATAAACGTTTAGACATCCAGATGCCCGACATTAGCCTGGTATGCTGTGAATGTCGAGTCTTCATGCGGTTTATGAAAATGTTTCAGCTTTAGGTGGGAATTGGGACGAAGAGCAGCAAGATTATTAAAATTTGATGAGTTATTGGGAGAATATGATCCGGTTTTTGACTATTTAGCTGTGATTTTCTCTGAAAATTGCACTAAAACACTGCATTTTTATAGAGATATAGACGTAAAAAAGCCCTGAACTTCCGTTCAGGGCTTCTTCACCTAATTAATGCCTGGCAGTTCCCTACTCTCGCATGGGGAGACCCCACACTACCATCGGCGCTACGGCGT
>NZ_JBBCQO010000014.1:0-88312 GCF_037149875.1 Pantoea sp. USHLN256
GGTGAGGTTGCTTGGCGCCAGGTCAGCCGAGCCGCCCAGATATTCCGGCAGGATTTTACCGAAGGCTTCGATGGCGTTCTGCGAGGCTTTACGGCTGGCGATTTTCGCCGGGTTGGCCTGCAGCTGCTCAATGAATTTCTGCGACTCGCTGGCCCAGTTAGCCGGCAATTCGTTGTTCACGCGACGCTTGAACTCAGCAGCCAGCTCCGGATGCGCGGCAGCGTAGGCAGCAAACTTCTTATCCCACGCAGACTCTTTCGCCTGGCCGGCTTCTTTAGCATCCCACTGCGCGTAAATGTCTGAAGGGATTTCGAACGGACCGTGGTTCCAGCCCAGCTGTTTGCGGGTCAGCGCGATTTCATCGGCACCCAGCGGCGCGCCGTGCGAGTCGTGCGTGCCGGCTTTGTTCGGCGAACCGAAGCCAATCACGGTTTTGCACATCAGCAGCGAAGGTTTATCGGAAACCGCTTTGGCTTCTTCCACCGCTTTCTTAATCGCGTCAGCGTCGTGACCGTCCACGCCGCGCACCACGTGCCAGCCGTAGGCTTCGAAACGTTTGGCGGTGTCGTCGGTGAACCAGCCGTCGACGTGACCGTCGATGGAGATGCCGTTGTCGTCATAGAAGGCGACCAGTTTGCCCAGCTTCAGGGTGCCGGCGATGGAGCACACTTCGTGTGAAATACCTTCCATCATGCAGCCGTCGCCCATAAACACGTAGGTGTTATGGTCTACGATGTCATGGCCCGGACGGTTGAACTGCGCCGCCAGCGTGCGCTCGGCAATGGCGAAGCCAACGGCGTTAGCGATGCCCTGGCCAAGCGGGCCGGTGGTGGTTTCCACGCCTGCGGTGTAGCCGTATTCCGGGTGGCCTGGAGTTTTGGAGTGCAGCTGACGGAAGTTCTGCAGCTCGCTCATTGGCAGATCGTAGCCGGTGAGGTGCAGCAGACTGTAAATCAGCATTGAGCCGTGACCGTTCGACAGCACAAAGCGGTCGCGATCTGCCCACAGCGGGTTAGTAGGGTTATGGTTCAGGAAGTCTCGCCACAGCACTTCGGCGATGTCCGCCATGCCCATCGGGGCACCCGGATGTCCCGAATTGGCTTTCTGTACTGCATCCATACTTAACGCGCGAATGGCGTTGGCAAGCTCTTTACGAGAGGGCATCTTCTACTCCAGGTCGGATTAATGCTCCGCCACGCTTAACTTATTGTAATTAATCAGTTATAAGGCGAAGCGAGAAAAAAGTCGCACATCAATGTACATGAAAATCAGGGCAAAAGTACATGCATCGGGGTGCTAAATAGCGGGTAAACGGTTGCATTTCCGGCCTTGTCTGCTAGCCATTGAATAAGTTGCGAGCTATAACCAATGCGTTTAAACACCTGCGACGGTTTCAGGTGTTTGTTTTCTTTACCTTGTTACCTAAAGGATGCGGATATGAAAATAAGAGCCACGATTGTTGCTCTGGGCCTGGCTTCGCTGCTGAGCGGCTGCGAAGGATTCGACAACAACGCGCTGCTGCAATCTGGCGCGCAGGCTTATCAAGCCTATGCGCTGAACGATTCACAAGTGAAGGAGTTGAGCGACCAATCCTGTGCGCAGATGGATAAAGACAACCAGCTTGCGCCCGCCAACAGTGAATATCAGCAGCGTTTGAATAAAATCGCTGCCGCGCTGGGCGACAATATCAACGGCGTACCCGCCAACTACAAGGTGTATCAAACCAAAGACGTCAACGCCTGGGCGATGGCGAATGGTTGCATCCGCGTGTATAGCGGGCTGATGGATATGATGACCGATAACGAAGTGGAAGGCGTGCTCGGCCATGAAATGGGCCACGTTGCGCTGGGTCACACGCGTAAAGCTATGCAGGTCGCGCTGACCACCACGGCGACACGCACTGCGGCGGCATCGGTAGGCGGCGTGATTGGCTCGCTGTCACAATCGCAGTTGGGTGAAATGGGCGAGAAGCTGGTCAATGCACAGTTCTCGCAAACCCAGGAGTCACAGGCCGATGATTACTCTTACGATCTGCTGAAAAAACGCGGCGTGAATCCAATGGGCCTGGCGACAAGCTTTGAGAAGTTGGCAAAACTGGAACAGGGGCGCCAGAGTTCGATGTTTGATTCTCACCCGGATTCTGAAGCACGCGCGCAGCATATCCGCGAACGTATTGCCGCAGACGGGAAGTAAATAGTGCTCGCGGTCCCCCATCCCGGCCTTCCCCCGTTAACGGGGGAAGGAGACGCAGCCATATGCAGCTTCTGAACGCACATATCGCAGCATCTTCCTCCCCCGTTAACGGGGGAGGACCGAGGTGGGGGGCAGCCAGCAAAGAACGATTAACGCTTAAACAAACCGTCCACCATCGCGCCCAAATCCTGCGTGCTGGACGTATCGATGTGGCCCTGCGGCGATAACTTATCAATCACCTGCGGTAGTAACGCGGCCAGCGTGCCGGACGCGCCATTCACATCGGTGCCCAACTTGTCCGCCAGCGACTGGAGCTGCCCAGGCTCAAGTGCATTTTGGATATCGCCGCCGCCAATCGACTGATTATCGCCGCTGCCGATCCAGGTATTCAGCACCTGCCCCAATCCGCCCTGTTGAAACTTCTGCAGCAGTACTTCAACACCGCCCTGCTCCTGCACCCAGTTCCAGATAGTCATCAGCTGCTGGAGCTGATTACCCTGTCCACTTGCGCTGTTGCCATTGCCCAGCGATCCCACTAAATCGTCTAGCAAGCCCATAAAAGCCTCCGCAGATTAATTAACCGCCACTAAGTGTAGCCGCAGGCGCAAGGATTAACCTTTATTCGCCGCCTGCACGTGCAGCATATCCAGCGCCAGTGTGGCCGCCGCCAGCGAAGTGAGATCGGCGTGGTCGTAACCCGGCGCCACTTCCACCAGATCCATACCAACGATATTCATGCCCTGCAAACCGCGAATCAGCTTGGTGGCTTTATCGCTGCTCAGGCCGCCAATCACTGGCGTGCCAGTGCCCGGCGCATGGGCAGGATCAAGGCAGTCGATATCAAAGGTCAGATACACCGGCAGATCGCCGACGGTGCGCTTCACTTCCGCCAGAATATCGTCGACGCTGCGATCGTTGACCTGAGCTGCATCCAGCACGTTGAAGCCAAGGCTCTTGTCGAACTCGGTACGAATACCGATCTGCACCGAATGCTGCGGATCGATCAAACCTTCTTTCGGCGCGGTGAAGAACATGGTGCCGTGGTCGAAGGTTGGGCCGTTGGAATAGGTATCGGTATGCGCATCGAAGTGCACCAGCGCCATTTTGCCGAAGTGTTTAGCGTGCGCGCGCAGCAGCGGCAGCGTCACGTAGTGGTCGCCGCCGAAAGTCAGCATGCGTTTACCGTTCGCCAGCAGCTTCTCGGCGTGCGCCTGCAGTTTGTCCGACAGATCCTGTGAATCGCCGAAGGCATACACCAGATCGCCACAGTCGACGACGTTCAGACGCTGACGCAGATCGAAATCCCACGGCCAGCGACAGCCTTCCCACGCCAGATTGGTGGAAATCTGACGAATCGCGCCCGGCCCTAAACGGCTGCCCGGACGGCCTGATGTCGCCGCATCGAAAGGAACACCGGTAATCACCCACTCCGCATCGCTGTCGTAAGGTTGGAAGTTCAGCGGGAAGCGCATGAAACCGAAAGCGTTAGAAACCAGGGAGTTATCGTACTGATTGCCCAGGGTGTTATACATAAATCGTCCTCTTTAATCCGTCATTAGCCTAATAAGGTATACCCTAAATAATTCATGCTGTAGGAAGGCGGCAAACGAGAGAATCCCGATGAGCTTACTTGAGTAAGTGATTCGGGTGAACGAGAGCAGCCAACGCACCTAGAGCATGAAGTATTTAGGGTATAGATGAAAAAAATCCCCTCCGCGTCGTTAGGCCCGACGAGGAAGGGATGATGGGCGCGATTATCGCGAAGATTGCAGCGCCCTGCAATCGGGCAGCAAAAATCAGCGTTCGCGCATCGCCTCTTTGCCTTTATTAAACGGTTTTATCAGGTAATCCATCACCGTTTTCTCGCCGGTTTTGATATCCACGGTAGAAACCATCCCCGGGCTGATGGAGAAGCGCTTACCGGCTTTATTCTGTACGTAGTCGTTATCGGTACGGATAAACACGCGGTAATAGTAGATCTCCGGTTTGACCTCATCCTGAATGGTATCCGGCGAAATGCTCTCCACCACGCCGTTGAGGCCGCCATAAATGGCGTAGTCATAGGCGGAGATCTTCACCACCGCGCGCTGGCCGGGATGAATAAAGGCGATATCACGCGGCGACAGTCGCGCTTCAATCAGCAGACGATCGTTCATTGGCACGATGTTCATCAGCTCACCATTCGGTGGCACCACGCCGCCGACGGTGGAGACTTTGATGTTTTTCACAATGCCGCGCATCGGTGAACGGATGGTTAAACGCGTTACCGTGTCTTCACGCCCTTTCACCACCTGCGCCATGCTGTCGGCTTCGGCGTTGGCCTTCGCCAGCTCTTCGCGCGCCTGCACGTAATATTGCGAGCGCATGTCAGTAAGCTTCAGCTCCAGATCCGATTTATCACGCTGCAAACGCAGCACCTCCACGCTACTGGCGGCACCGGTTTTCGCCAGGCGCTGCGTAATCGCCAGTTCGCGGTTGGCCAACGCCAGCGACTCTTTAAACTGCGCGGTGGCATCGGAGAGCTGAGCGCGGCGGGTTTTGTACAGCCGGGTTTCTGAGGCCTCCAGCTCGGGAAACTTATCCAGCTCCGCCGGGAAGGTGAGCGGCTGATCGTTCACTTCCGCCGTCAAACGGGCCGCCGCTGCCAGCGCCGCACGATAGCGCGCGGCACTCTCACCGACGTTGGATTGCGAACGCGTGGCGTCAAGCTTGGCCACAATCTGTCCGGCCTGCACCTGATCGCCTTCATGCACATACAGCTCGGTCAAAATGCCGCCCTCCAGCGATTGCAGCACCTGATCGCGCGAGCTGGGGATCACTTTGCCGGTGCCGGTTGAGACTTCATCCAGCACACCAAACCACGCCCAAATCACCGTGACGAGGATCAACGCGGTGCTGATGACAATCAGCCGCACGGCGCCGGTGTAATGGGTTTCGGATCGCAACTCGCCCAGCAGATCGTCGGAGGAGTCCACCTCGGCGGCGGTCACCAGCCGCAGTCTTGCCGGTAATTGTTTGATCATGATTGCGCCTCCGGTTGACTACCGTTAGCGCGCGGCGGCGGCAAGGCGTTCTCTTTCGGGCTATCCATCACCAGCTGTCCCTCTTTCAACACCAGCACACGATCCACCAGCGCCAGGATCGCCGCTCGATGCGTGGCGACGATCAGCGTGCGACCATTCAGCCACTGGCCAAGACGTTCGATAAACTCCTTCTCGGTGTGATCGTCGAGCGCCGCCGTCGGCTCATCCAGCAGGATAATGTTGGGATCGCGCAGCAGCATACGCGCCAGCAGCAGCGACTGGCGCTGGCCGCCGGAAAGTCCGGTGCCACCTTCCATAATCGGATGATCGAGACCGAGCGGCAGACGACGAATAAAGTCTGCCCCGCCGCTGACGGTCAGCGCGCCGAAGATGGCATCATCGGTGGCGTGCGCCGCGCCGAGAGTCAAATTTTCACGCAGCGTACCGTGAAACAGGCGCGCATTTTGCGTCAGCAGGCCGACGTTGCGTCGCACGTCGGCAACATCGATATGCGGCAAACTGAGGTTATCCAGCCGCAGCTCGCCGCCGACTAAATCAATGCCGCCGCACATCGCCTGCAGCAGGGTCGATTTGCCGGAACCGTTGCGCCCCAGCACCGCAATGCGCTCGCCCGGTTTAATCGTCAGGCTTTTAATGCGCAGCGCGATAGTCATCGAATCGGTGTAGTAACGGAACATGGCGTCGGTGAACTGATAGTGACCAAACAACACCGGCGTGTGAATGCGCGTCTCGTCCTTGCTGTTTTCCACCGGCAAGTTCATCAGCGCATCGAGGCTGCCTTTCGCCGCTTTCACCTGCTGCCAGCGCGCCAGCACGCCGCACAGTGTCGCCATCGGCGCAATCATGCGTGAAGAGAGCAGCGACGCAGCCACGATGGCACCGGTGGTGATATCGCCGTCGATCACCATCGGCGCGCCGATGACGATCACGCTGGCATACACCAACCCTTGCACCGTCACGCCCCAGGTGATCAGCGAGTGCATCACTTTGCGCATCTCGACGCCGGATTGGGCGGTGATGCGAATGTAGCTGTTCCACTGCTGCAGGAAGCGATCTTCCGCCTGCATCAGCTTGATGTCCTCCAGCCCTTGTACGCTCTCCACCAGCACCGCGTTACGCAGCGTCGACTCTTTCAGGTTTTGCTGCGCCAGCTTCGACAGTTTTTTCTGGCTCAGCACCCCCGGCAAGATCATCAGCAGCACCGCCACCGGCGCAATCCAGGCCAGCTGCGGCGCGATGATTGCCATCACCAGCAAGAACAGCAGGAAGAATGGCATATCGACAATCGCCGTCACCGTGGTGGAGGTGACCATTTCGCGGATCGACTCCAGCTCGCGCAGCTGCGAGATGAAGGTGCCGGTCGAACGCGGCACCGCGCTGCTCCGTAGCCGCAGCGCGTGACCAAAGACGCGATCGGAGACGCGCATGTCGGCGCGTTTACCCAGCAGATCGGTGACGTGATCGCGCCCGACGCGCAGGATATAGGTGAACACCACCGAGATAATCACCCCGATATACAGCACGTACAGCGTCGGATAGGACTGCGCCGGAATCACCCGGTCATACACCTGCATCGAGAAGATAATACCGACCAGCGCCAGCAGGTTGATCAGAAACGATCCCAGCATCACGTAGCCGTAAGGACGCAGATCGTGCAGCACCAGGCGGCGCAGCCAGTCCGGTTTCACCGTCGACAGATAGCGATCAACGCGGCTGTCTTTGGCCGCCGTCACCGGCCGCAGCGCCGCGGCAAAGCGGATTTCCGGTAGCAGCGTTGCCAGTGCAATCGGCGCTGGCTGTTCATCACCGGCAAAGTGCACCCGCACCTCATCGTCACCGTCAAACTGGGTGATCACGCCCACCTGACCATCGGCCAGCTCTACCGCCAGCGGCAGCCGCCAGCTGGTGATCTCCCACTTATTCTCTTCATACAGCTGCAGCGATAAACCCGCCTGGCGCGCCAGATGGCGCAACGCTTTGTCACGCGTCTGTTTGCCTTGCCACTCCGCAGCGGCCATGATCATCCCCGGCGAACAGGGCAAGCGATAATGACCGGCGATCAAGATAATGGCGGTGGCCCATCCGTGCAGGGGCACATTTCCCCCGGAGGCGCTATCGGGCGCATCGGGAAGTTGTAATTGCGTCATGGCTGGATCTCCACGGACTGGATCCGCTGGTTATTCAGGGCAAACGCCGACCGCATATGCCCGGTGCTGTAGAGGCAATCGAGCTGCAGTGAGCGTAACTGGCTAATGGTTTGCTGCAGCGTGAAACGGGTCTGGAACACCTCCTGCTCGGCGTTGAGCACGTCCAGCAGCGGACGCGTGCCAAGCTGCAGATACTGATCCTGATACAGCGATTGGGTTTTCTCACCCAACGTCTGTTGCCGACCCATGATGGCGAGGCTGAGCGCCAGGCTTTGCGACTCGTTCTGCGATTCGCTCAGCTGCTGCCGCGCCTTGAGCCGCGCCGAGTTGACGGCCGCATTGGCGGCGCGCAGCGCATTGGCGGCCGCGTCACGGCTGGCGGTGATGCCACCGCCCTGATAGAGCGGCATCTCGACTTTGACAAAGGCGGAATATTGCGTGCGATCCAGACTTTCGCTGCCGGAGTAGTGATCGTTGAGATAATGCGTCACCTGCGGTTCCAGCGAGATGGTGGGCATATTTTGCGCATTCGCGTTATCGAGTTTTGCCTGCGCCTGATTGGCCTGCGCCCAGGCCGCCAGCACCGCTGGATTGAGCTTGTCATCGGCTTTCGCCATCTGACAGGATTTGGTGAGATTGGTGGGGAAATCATCGCTGACTTTTTTCACCAGCGGCCAGCCCAGATAGGTCGCCAGCGTGGCGCGCCAGCGGTTAAGATTGGCCTGATACTGCGTCAACGTGGTACGCGCGCCTTCGATACGCGCATCGGTTTGCGTCGCATCCGACAGTGACGCCGCGCCCTCTTCATTTCGCTGGCGCGCCAGATCGCCAATTTTACTCAGCGCCGCCAGCTGCTGCTGCGCAATCGTCACCAGTTGCTGATAACCCTGCACTTCCACCAGCGCTGCCGCGGTATCGTGCGCTACGGTGTCAATACTCACCAACACGTTGGCCTGCTCCTGCGCCACGCCCGCTTCGGCGGAACGCACCGAGCTGCTGACCTTGCCAAAGTCATACAGCATCTGCGAAACCGACAGCACAAACGATGGGCTGAAGCCCTTTTCGCTATAGGCGTTACTGTAGCCGTTATTCATCCCGGCACTGATTTGCGGATAGTATTTGGCTTTCGCCACATCAACCTGATTGGCCTGTTCCAGCATCTTGCCAACGGCTTCGGCAATATCCGGATGCCACTGAATGGCGCGCTGCACGGCCTGGTTGATGGTGAGAGAGTCGGGTACGTTGGTAAGGGCCGGTTCAGCCACCTCGCCGGCTAATGAAGGGAGTTCCTGTTGTTGCGCCAAACCTGCTGAAGTAATACGCCCCGCGTTGGTTAACGCGTCACTGGCCGCTAAAAGTTGAGAACTGTAAAGTAAAGCCATGCCCGCACAGAGAACGCTGAGCTTAAACGAACGGCGAAAAGTTGCGCCTGAGTGCATCAGTTCCATCGATAGTCCACCAGTCAATAAAGAGAAAGGGGCACATCCCTGTGCCCTTACTGCATCCCTGCGTCACATAGCCGTTAGACCGTGTGGTTTTGGTGCGGTTGTTGCAGCAGCTCCTCCAGAGAAACGTTCACGCCTTCCAGCGTAATCAGTTGAGTCGCGCTGTAACCCGTACCGGTACCGTCACGGTCAATTGAGAGCACCGTATTGCCATCTGAAGTATGGTCCACTTTCACGAAATCATTAATATTACTTGTGGAATCATTCCAGCCGATAAGCAAGTTACTGACATCAATTTTGTCGCCTTGCGCAACATTGAAGTCGGTCCAGGTATCGTGACCGTTACCGCCGGTGGCATCCGCGCTCGCCAGTAAGTGATACACCAACGTATCTGCGCCGGCACCGCTGGTGATGGTGTCGTCGTAGGCACCGCCGGTCAGCGTGTCAGCCCCCGCTGTGCCTGTGATGGTTGGATGCAGCTCAATGGTGAACGACTGACTGGTGATGGTGCCGTCATTCGCGGCCAGGGTATAACTGAACACCTCTTTGTGAGTGAGCGATTGTCCATCCACGCCGGCATTCAGCGCATAGGTATAGCTACCGTTGGCGGCAATACTCAGCACACCAAAGTCCCCGGCAATCGCCGTGGTACCCACGCTGTGAACCGTCGTGATATCACCGTGTTCATTAGTGATACTCAAGGTTCCCGTATGACTCGCCGTTGATGAACCGTAGATGCTGCCGCTGGCATCGTGGTCGCCGCTGGTGGTGTCAGCAAACAAGCTGTTAGCTGCCAACAACGAGGTCGCCGACGCACCATTGTGCAAATTCACCGTCAGGCTGGCCGAGGTCAACGCACCGCTCGCATCCCTTACCGAGTAAGTAAAAGTATCCGCCGCTGGCAGGGTATCGATATTCAGACCCGCCTTCAGTGCATAGGTGTAGTTACCGTGTGAATCGATGGTCAGGGTGCCGTAAGTGGTGTTGATCACGGTGTTGCCCGTCGCCGCCACCACGTTGCCCGATACCGCCGTCACTGCTGTGCCATTAGGAATGGTGCCCGCCAGCGAACTGGTGTCGTTAGTCAGCAGGTTACCGGTGACCGTTGCCGCCACCGTGACAGCCAGCGTCGTGATGTCTGACACCGTGCTAATCGTGGAGGTTGGCAGCAGACTGACGTTAACGGTTGAAGCGACGATCACCGCGTAGTTGCCGGTACCCAGATTGTTATAGGTCACGTTGGCACCTTTCAACGTTCCCAGCGACAACACGGCACCGAGGTAGTTAGTGGTGCTGTTAATCAGCAACCAGGTGCCATTACTTTGCTGCTCATACAGATTCAATGAGTAGTTGGTTAACAAACCCACGCTGCTGATTGAACCGTTCAGCGTTACCGTACGCGTGTCATCCGGCCCCACGTTAAACAGGTAGGCGTTACCATTGGTCAATACGCTGGCTTGCAGCACATTGCCGAGCCCGACCGTAAGCAGCGCGGTGTGCGACACGCTGGTCGTGCCATTGTTCAGCGTGCCGGTTTGGGTGGTGTAATCCACTTCGTTGACATCGTTGGCCGCCACGATACGAATCGCGCCGGTCAGCGGGCTGCTGGTGGAGACGTTACCCGCGCGGTCAGTCTGAATCACCGACAGCGAGGCTCCGGTGGTCTGCGCGGTACTCAGGCTAACCGACCAGGTGCCGCCCGTGCCGACGGTCGCCGTGCCGAGGGCGTTGCCGCCCGCATCACGCACGGTGACGATGGCGCCCACCTCACCGCTACCGGTGACGGTGGTACCGGCATCGTTAATCGCCAGACCGCTAACCGCCGCCGGTGGCACCGTATCGACATTAACAGTCACTGCCGTATTGCCGGTACTCACGTTGCCCGCCGCATCAGTTACCGTCACGCTCAGCGGATGCGCACCGTTCGCCAGCGCTGTGGTGGTGTAGGTCCAGGTTCCTCCTGCGCCCACCGTCACGGAACCCAGCGCAGTGGTGCCATCATAGATGGTGACAATCGCGCCCACTTCCGCCGTACCGTTGAGGACCGGCGTGGTATCGCGAGTGTAAGCACCGTTAACCAACGTCACTGGCGTGCTGCCCGCATCGTCGGTGATGGTGAGTGAACTGGCCGCTGGCGCCACCGTGTCAACGCGCAAGGTAGTCGAGGCGTTCGGGCTGACGTTGCCCGCCGCATCGGTTGCCGTCACGTTCAGCGTGTGCGTGCCGTTGCTCAGCGGAGTAGAGATAAAGCTCCAGCTGCCGTTGCTGCCTACCGTGGTGGTGCCGAGCAGCGTGGTGCCATCGTAAACGCTGATCCTTGCCCCCACTTCGCCGTTACCGGTCAACAGCGGTGTGCTGTCGTTGGTCGCGCCGTTATTCGGGATAGCGATTGCCGTGCTGCCGTTGTTGTTAGCAGCGACAAGACTGGTCACCGCCGCCGGTGCCACGGTATCGATCGTCACCGAGGCCGCGGTGGTACCGCTGACGTTACCGGCCGCATCGGTCACCGTGACGCTCAATGGATGCGTGCCCTGAGCGAGCGTGGCGGTGGTGAAGCTCCAGGTCCCGCCGCTGCCAACGGTCACAGTACCTAACAGCGTGCCACCATCGAAGATAGACACCCTGCTGCCCACTTCCGCCGAACCGCTCAGCGTTGGTGTGGTGTCGTTAGTGGCACCGCCGCTCGGCACCACGGTGCCGGTAACGTCGTTAGTAATCACCAGCGTTGACGCCGCTGGTGCCACGGTATCGACGGTGATAGAGACCGTCGCCGAAGCCGCGCTGGTGTTACCTGCCGCATCCGTTACCGTTACGCTGAGCGGATGGGTGCCGTTGCTCAGCGTCGCGGTAGTGAAGGTCCATGCGCCAGTACTGCCCGCCGTCACGGAACCGAGAACGGTGGTGCCATCGTAGACAGTGACAATGGCGTTCGCTTCCGCCGTGCCGCTCAGCGTTGGCGTGGCGTCATCGGTAGAGGCGCCGTTGGCCAGGGGTCCCTGAATCGTCCCGACATCATCGGTGATCACCAGATTGGTGACCGGATTCGGTGCCACGGTGTCAATGCTCAGGGTGGTGGACGTGGTTGGGCTGACGTTGCCCGCCGCATCCGTCGCCGTCACATTCAGCGTGTGGGTGCCATTACTCAGCGCAGTGGAGACGAAGCTCCATGTGCCGTTGCTGCCCACCGTGGTGGTGCCGAGCAGCGTTGTCCCGTCGTAAACGCTGATCTTCGCACCAATCTCACCCGAACCGGTTAACAGCGGCGTACTGTCGTTGGTCACGCCATTGTTCGGAATGGTCACCGCCGTACTGCCGTTGTTGTTGGCTGCCACCAGATTGGTAACCGCCGCCGGTGGCGTGGTATCGATAATCACCGAGGCCGAGGTGGTGCCGCTGACGTTACCCGCCGCATCCGTTACCGTGACGCTCAGTGGATGCGGGCCGGTGGTCAGTACACCGGTCGTGAAGGTCCAGCTGCCGTCGCTGCCGGCAATCGCCGTACCCAGCGGCGCAGCGCCATCGTAAATCGTGACTCTACTGCCCGCTTCGGCCACGCCGCTCAGCGTTGGCGTGGTGTCGTTGGTGGCTCCGCCGCTCGGCACCGTGGTGTTGGTGACGTCGTTAGTGATCACCAGCGTTGATGCCGTCGGTGCTACCGTGTCTACGGTGATGGAGACTGGCGTGGTAGCCGCGCTGGTATTACCCGCCGCATCTTTCACCGTTACGCTGAGCGGATGAACGCCGTTACTCAGTGTGGCGGTGGTGAAGGTCCAGGCACCGCCGGCTCCAGCAGTCACCGAACCCAACACCGTGCTGCCGTCATAGATGGTGACAATTGCATTGGCTTCCGCCGTGCCGCTCAGCGTTGGCGTGGCATCATCGGTTACCGCGCCATTAGCCAGCGGTCCCTGAATCGTGCCGACGTTATCGTTGATCACCAGGTTAGTCACCGGTGACGGTGCCACGGTATCAATCGTCAGGGCGAACGCGGCATTCGGGCTGACGTTGCCCGCTGCATCGGTCGCCGTGACGTTAAGGGTGTGCGCTCCGTCCGCCAGGGTTGGCGTAGTGAAGCTCCAGCTGCCGTTGCTGCCTGCGGTGACCGAACCGATAATCGCGGTGCCATCACGGATGATCACCAGACTGCCCGCTTCTGCGCTACCGCTGAGGGCTGGCGTATTGTCGTTGGTGCTGCCACCCGCGTTAATCGCTACCGGCGTGCTGCCGTTGTTATTGGCCGCCGCCAGCCCGGTGATCGCCACCGGCGCCACGGTATCAATATTCACCGTCGCCGCGGTGCTGCCACTGACGTTACCGGCCGCATCGGTCACCGTCACGCTCAGTGCATGCGCGCCCTGGGTCAGAACATCGGTGGTGAAGCTCCATGCCCCGCCGCTTCCTGCCGTCGCGGTGCCCAGCAGCGTTGTGCCATCGTAAACCGAGACGCGGCTGCCCGCTTCCGCCGTACCGCTCAGCGTTGGCGTGCTGTCGTTGGTCGATCCGCCATTCGGCACCGTGGTACCGTTGGTATCGTTGGTGACCAGCAGCGTTGCGTTGGCCGGTGCCACCGTATCCACATTGACCGTGAAGTTGGTCGCGGTGCTGGTGTTGCCCGCCGCGTCGCGCACCGTCACGCTCAATGGATGCGAACCATCACTCAGTGCGGCAGTGGTGAAGCTCCATGCGCCGTTGCTGCCGGCAACCGCAGAACCCAGCACCGTGCTGCCTTCCGAGATGATCACCACGTTGCCCGCCGTGGCGGTTCCGCTCAGCGTTGGCGTGTTGTCATCGGTTGAAGCGCCGTTGCTAAGGTTACCGGTTGTGGCACCCACGTTGTCAGAGACCAGCAGATTGGTGACGGGCGTTGGTGCCGCCGTGATCACCGTGAGGCTGATCGAGGCATCTGGGCTGACATTGCCTGCTGCATCGGTCGCCGTCACCGTCAGCGTATGCAGACCATCAGCGAGCGTTGGCGAGGTGAAGCTCCACGCACCGTTGCTGCCTGCAGTGACTGAACCAATCTGGTTGGCGCCATCGAAAATTTTAACGATGCTACCGGCTTCCGCCGTACCGCTCAGCGCTGGCGTGCTGTCGTTAGTGGTGCCACCAGCGGCAATCGCCACCGGTGAGCTGCCGTTGTTGTTAGCCGCAGCCAGACCGCTGACGGCTGCAGGAGCTGCAGTATCAACGATCACCGTTGCCGTACTGGACGCGACGCTGGTATTCCCTGCTGCATCGGTCACGCGCACGGACAGCGCATGGCTACCGTCACCCAGTACTGCGGTGGTGAAGTTCCAGTCACCGCCCGCACCGGCAGCCACTGAACCCAGCAGCGTGGTGCCATCGTAAATAGTGATGACGCTGCCGACTTCCGCCGTACCGCTCAGGGTTGGCGTATTGTCGTTGGTCGCACCGCCATTCGGCACCACCGCACCAGTCTCGTCGTTGTTGACCACCAGCGTTGAGGCGTTTGGCGCAAGGGTATCCACGGTGAGATTCACCACATCCGAGCGCGGTCCAACGTTGCCCGCCGCATCGGTGACGGTAACGCTCAGCGCATGCCCGCCCTGGCTGAGGGTTGGCGCGGTGAAGGTCCACTCACCGCTAGCGTTGGCGACCGTAGAGCCAATCACCGTGTTGCCATCATAAACCGTGACAATACCGTTGGCTTCGGCCAGTCCTGCCAGCCGTGGCGTGCTGTCGTTGGTGATACCGTTGTCAGCAATCGGTACTGTGATGCCGTCGTTGTTATTGGCGGCAGACAGATTGGTGGCGGCGAGCGGTACTCCGGTATCGATAGTGAAGTTCACCGTCGGCGATGTCGCTCCCGGATTACCGACTGAATTAACCGTAGTGATATAGATACCGTGCGCACCATCGGCTAGCGTAGGCGTAAAGCTCCACTGCCCAGTGTTGCCAACGGTAACGCTGCCCAGCACGGTAGCGCCATCATGGATGGTGATCACATCCCCTTCCTCAGCGGCACCGGTTAAGACCGGCGTGCTGTCATTACTGTTGGCACCGTTGCTCAACTCAACCGGCGTGGTGCCGTTGTCATCGGTGATCACCAGCGTGCTGGTGGCGGGTGGCAGATCGGCGGCAATGTTCAGCGTAAACGCCGGACTGCTCACCGCGCTGACGTTACCCGCCGCATCGGTTACCGTGAAGGTGAAACTGTGCCCGCCATTAGAGAGCCCGGTACCCGGCGTATAGCTCCAGTTACCGCCAACCGCGTTGACGGTACCCAGCAGCGTGGTGCCATCGTAAATCGAAATTCTACTGCCCGCTTCCGCCGTACCGCTGAAGGTTGGGGTGTTGTCATCGGTGGTGACGCCGTTGGTCAATGGACCGGTGCTGCCGCCTACGTTGTCGTTTACCGTCAAATCATCGAGAGTGATCGGATCCGGCACCGACGTATCGATATAGACGGTAATCGGCGTCGCTTCAGGCCCGGTGGTACCCGCCGCGTTAGTGACCGACACGGTGAAGCTATGCTGGCCATCCGACAAGGTCGTGGTTTGGAAGCTCCATGTGCCGTTATCACCCACCGTGGTGGTGCCGAGCAGGGTAGGTCCTTCGTAAACATTGATGGTGGTGCCCGCCACACCGGTACCGCTTATCACTGGGGTGTTGTCGTTGGTATCCCCTTCATTCGCAACCTGCACCGGCGTGGTATTGGCGTCGTTATAGACAGCAAAGCTCAGCACTTGCGCTGGCGTTGAGGTATCCACCGTCAGCGATACCGAGGCATTGGAACTGACGTTACCCGCCGCATCCGTCACGCTGACGTTCAACGTATGCGTGGCATTCGAGAGCGCCGTGGTGGTGATGCTCCACGCACCATTGCTGCCCGCTATCGCCGAACCCACCAGCGTGGTGCCGTCGTAGACTCTGACCACAGCATTGGCTTCCGCCGTGCCGCTGATGGCTGGCGTGCTGTCGTTGGTGATGCCGCCGTCAGCAATCGTGATCAGCGTGCCGCCATTGTTGTTCTGCAGCAGCAGATCGTCAGCCGGCTGCGGTGGCGTAACATCCACCACCACGGTAAAGCTGGCGGAAGGCGCGCTGACATTCCCCACTTCATCGGTCACTGTCGCGGTCAGCGTGTGCGAACCGTCCGTCAACACAGGCGAACTGAAGCTCCAGCTTCCGTCGCCCAGCGCCGTGGTGCTGCCAATCACGACATTACCGTCGTAAATGGTCACCAGACTGCCCGCTTCTGCCGCACCGCTCAGCAGCGGTGTGTTGTCACTGGTGCTTGCGCCGTTAGGCACCAGCACCGGCGCACCGCTATTGTCATTACTCACCACCAGCGTGGCTGGCGTAGGTACGGTGGTATCAACGGTAAACTCGATCGCCGTGGAAGCGGGGCCCGCGTTACCTGCCGCATCGACAACGGTGGTGGTCAGACTGTGCTCGCCATCATCAAGCTGCGGTGAACTAAAGCTCCACTGCCCGTTGCTACCCACCGAAGCGCTGCCCAGGATTTCAGTGCCATCACGAATAATGATGGTGCTGCCCGCTTCTGCCGTACCGGTAAGGAACGGCGTGTTGTCGTTGGTTGCCCCCCCGTTGGTGATGGCAACCGGTGAAGTGCCCTCATCGTTGCTGGCGACAATATTCCCCGCAACTGCCGGTGGAGTGGCATCGATCACTACGCCAATGGTGGCAGGTGCGCTGACGTTACCCGCCGCATCACTGGCCGTAACGCTGAAGGTATGCGTACCGTCCGCCAGCGCCGTTTGCGGCGTAAAGCTCCATGTACCGCCCGCTCCCACGGTGGTGGAACCCAGCACGCCATTTTGATCGGCAATGGTAATGATACTGCCCGCCTGGCCCGAACCGCTCAGCACCGGCGTGTTGTCATTGGTGAGGCCGCCGTTCGGGATAGTGACCGGCGTGCCGATATCGTTAGTCAGCGTCAGTCCGGTTGCGGCTGGCGGTGCTACGGTATCGACAGTGACGGTAATCGCGCTGCTTGCCGGGCTGGTATTCCCCGCCGCATCGCGCACTGTCACGCTCAGATTATGCGTACCGTCAGTCAGGGTGGGTGAGAAGCTCCAGTCGCCCTGCGCATTGGCGATGGCGCTGCCCAACACCGTGGTGCCATCAGAAACGATAACAATGCTGTTGGCTTCCGCCGTACCGCTCAACAGCGGCGTGCTGTCGTTGGTAGTGCCGTTGTTGGCAATCGGCACCGGCGTGCCGCCGTTGTTATTGTTGAGTTCAAGGCCCGTCGCCGCCACCGGCGCAACGGTATCCACGGTAAAGGCAATCGCGCTGGATGCGGGACCCACGTTGCCAGCTGGATCGGTGACCGTCGCCGTCAGGCTATGGCCGCCCTCACCCAGCGTTGGCGTGGTGAAACTCCACTGGCCATTACTGCCAACAATCGCGCTACCTAGCACCTGCGTGCCATCCCGTACCGTGACGGTGCTGCCCGCTTCGGCGGTGCCGCTGAGCAGCGGCGTGGCATCGTTAGTGGTGCTATTGCCATCAATCGCCACCGGCGTGCTGCCGTTGTTATTACTCAGCTCCAGCCCGTCTGGTGCTGCCGGCGGTGTGGTATCGATGCTGAAGTTCAGCGCCGCCGATGGCGCGCTAACGTTACCGGCGGGATCGGTCACCGTGGTGGTCAGACTATGCGGCCCCTCGCCGAGCACCGTCGAAGTGAAGCTCCAGTTGCCGCTGCTGCCTACCACCACCGAACCCAGCACGTTGCTGCCATCAGAGATAGTCACCGTGCTGCCCGCTTCGGCGCTACCGCTCAATACCGGCGTGGTGTCGTTGGTGGAACCGCCTACGGCGATGGGCACCGCGGTGCCGCCTGAATCATTGCTCAGCTGCAGACCGGTGGCTGCCGACGGCGCTTCGGTATCCACTGTAAAGGTGATGGCCGTGGACGGTGCGCTGCTGTTGCCTGCGGCATCGGTGACGGTCGCCGTCAGGCTATGCTCGCCCTGGCTCAGCGCCGGTGTGGTGAAGCTCCAGGCTCCGTCGTTTCCGACAATCACCGTGCCGAGCACGGTAGTGCCATCGCGCACGACCACGATACTGTCCGGATCCGCGTTCCCACTCAGCACCGGCGTGGTGTCGTTGGTCGCACCGCCGGAAGCAATTGGCGCTGGCGTGTTGCCCTGATCGTTATTGAGTTCCACGTCAGTAGCTGCTGGCGGTGCTTCGGTATCAATGGTCACCGTTACCGCCGATGATGCCGGGCCGACGTTACCCGCCGTATCGGTCACCGTGGTGGTCAGACTATGTCCACCTGCATCCAGTGGTGTGGTTGGTGTGAAGCTCCATTTGCCATCGGTGCCGACCGTGGTGCTACCCAGCACCGCGCCATTATCACTGACCGTCACCACGCTGCCCGCTTCGGCGCTGCCGCTTAATACTGGCGTGGTGTCGTTGGTGCGGCCACCGGTATCAATCGGTACCGCTGTGCCGCTGCTGTCATTGCTGAGTTGCAGATCGGTGGCGGCGGCTGGCGGTGTGGTATCCACGGTAAAGGCGATCGGTGTGGAAGCGCCGCTGCTGTTGCCAGCCGGATCGGTCACGGTGGTGGTCAGGCTGTGCGCGCCCTCACCCAGCGCGGTAGCGGGGGTGAAGCTCCAGCTGCCGTCAGTGCCCGCGGTTGCTGTGCCCAATACGGTTGTGCCATCACGCACCGTGACGGTGCTGCCCGCCTCCGCGGTGCCGCGCAGGATAGGAGTGTTGTCATTGGTGATGCCGCCGGCAGCGATGGTCGTGCCGCCATCATTGCTCAGCTGCAGCCCGGTTGAGGTGGCCGGTGGTTGAGTATCCACCGTAAAGGCGATTGCCGTAGACGGATCGCTGACGTTGCCCGCCGGGCTGGTCACGGTGGTGGTCAGGCTATGCGCGCCTTCGCTCAGGGCTGGCGTGGTGAAGCTCCAGGTTCCACCGCTGCCCACCGTCACCGTGCCCAATACCGTGGTGCCATCAAGCACCGTGACGGTGCTACCTGCGGCTGCTGTGCCGCTGATCACCGGCGTGGTGTCGTTGGTTGCGCCGCCGGAGGTAATCGGCACTGGCGTGCCGCCATTGTCATTGTTGAGCGCCACGTCGCCTGCTGCCGGTGGCTGCGTGGTATCAATGTTGACGGTGATCGGCGTTGAGGTTGGCCCAACGTTGCCGGCCGGATCGGTGACGGTGGCGGTGAGCGTATGCTCGCCCGCCGCCAGCGGTTGGCTTGGCGTAACGCTCCAGCTGCCATCGCTGCCTACGGTGGCGCTGCCAATAATGTCTGTGCCATCACGTACCGTTACGATGCTGCCCGCTTCGGCCGTACCGCTCAGGGCTGGCGTGGTGTCATTGGTGGTACCGCCAGCGGCAATCGGTAGCGGCGTCGCACCGTCGTTATTGCTCAGTTGCAGACCCGTAGCCGCGGCTGGCGGTGTGATATCTACGGTGACCACAATCGGCGTCGATGGCGCGCTGGTATTGCCCGCCGGACTGGTTACCGTCGCGGTTAAACTGTGGTTACCCTCGTTCAGGGCTGGCGTTGTAAAGCTCCACTCGCCGCCGCTGCCGACGGTAACGGTGCCCAGCACGGTGCCGCCATCAGAGACGGTAATAGTGCTGCCCTCCGCTGCGGTACCACTCAACACCGGCGTGGCATCATTGGTCGCCGCGCCTGAGTTAATCGGAACTGGCGTGCCGCTGGTGTCGTTGCTGAGCTGCACACCGCCGGGTGCTGGCGGCGTGGTGACATCAAGGGTAAAGGTCAGTGGCGTACTCGCCGCGCCGGTATTGCCCGCCGCATCGGTCACCGTGGTGGTCAGGCTGTGTGCGCCCGGATCCAGCGCGGGTGACGTAAAGCTCCAGTTGCCATCGTTGCCGACGGCCACCGAACCCAGTACGCTAGTGCCGTCGAGAATCGTCACGATGCTGCCCGGTTCAGCGCGCCCGCTGAGTACCGGCGTCAAATCATTGGTGGTGCCACCATCGGCTATCGGCACCAGCGTGCCGCTGCCATCATTGCTGAGCTGCAGATCGCTGGCAACGGCCGGTGCCGTGGTATCGACAATCACGATCACCACCGACGATGCTGGGCCAACGTTGCCCGCCGGATCGGTGACGGTGGTGCTGAGGTTGTGCTGTCCTTCGCTCAGTGGTTCGGTTGGCGTAAAGCTCCAGTTGCCATCGCTGCCGGTAGTCGCCGTCCCCAACTCGGTGGTGCCGTCGCTGACGGTTACGGTGCTACCTGGCTCGGCGGTGCCGCTCAGCGTTGGCGTGGTGTCATTGGTGGTGCCGCCTGCGGCAATCGGCGTGCCGTCATCGTTACTGAACTGTACATTGCCTGCCGCCGCTGGCGGTTGGGTATCGACGGTGACGGTGACCGGCGGTGACGCTGGGCCGGTGTTGCCCGCCGGATCGGTGACGGTTGAGGTCAGGCTGTGATTACCATCGCTTAGCGGAGGCGTGGTGTAACTCCAGTTGCCATCGTTGCCCACCGTGGTGGTGCCGAGCACGGTGGTGCCATCGGAGACGGTGACCGTACCACCGGCTTCACCGGTTCCGCTCAGCGTTGGCGTATTGTCGTTAGTGCTGCTGCCGGCAGGAATCGGATCGCCTGCATCATTGGTCAGCGCCACATCCGCTGGCGCGGTTGGCACCACGGTATCAATGGTGATGTTGATGGTCGGCGTATCGGTTTCAACACCGGTTGTTGGATTGGTGGCCGTGGCGTGGAACGCGTAGTTGCCATCAGCCAACGCCGCTGGCGTGAAGTTCCACTGCCCATCGGTGCCCGCCACCACGCTGCCAATAATCGTGGTGCCGTTGTACAGGGTTATCAGATCGCCCTCGCTTGCCTGGCCACTCAAAATCGGCGTGGTGTCATTGGTGCTGGAATTGTTTGGCAGTTCCACCAGCGTGCTGCCGCTGTCGTCGCTGACAATCAGCAAGCTGTTGGTGGCCGGTACGCCAGCATCGACATTGAGTGTAAATACCGGCGAAGAGGGACTGACATTACCCGCCGCATCGGTCACCGTGGTGGTCAGGCTATGCTGGCCATTGGTCAGCGCGGCATCTGGCGTGAAGCTCCAGCTGCCGTTGCTGCCAACCGTTGCTGAGCCGAGCAGCGTGGTGCCGTCATAGACGCGCACCACCGCTCCCGCTTCGGCTGTGCCGCTCAGGGTTGGCGTGCTGTCATCAGTAATGGTGCCGGAGGTTAACGGGCCGGTGCTGCTGCCAACGTTATCCGTGACGACCAATCCGCTGGTCGCCGCTGGCGCCACGGTATCAACACTAAAGACGATCGGTGCCGTGGCCGGGCTGACGTTGCCCGCCGCATCGGTCACCGTGGTGGTCAGGCTGTGATTGCCTTCCGCCAGCGTTGGCGTGGTGAAACTCCAGTTGCCATCGCTGCCCACCGTCACGGTTCCCAGCACGGTGGTACCATCCAGAATCGTGACGGTACTGCCCGCTTCCGCGCTGCCGCTCAACACCGGCGTTGCATCATTGATGGCGTTGCCGGAGGTGACGGGTTGCGTAATGCTGCCAGCATCATTGGTGAGTGCCACCCCGCTCGCCGCATCCGGCACCACGGTATCAACGGTGATGTTGATGGTGCCGGAATCGGTCACGTTGCCGCTGGTATCCGTGGCCACCGCGTGGAAGGCGTAAGTGCCGTCGGCCAGAGCCGCTGGCGTGAAGCTCCACTGGCCATCCGCACCGGCGACGGTGCTGCCCAGCAGCGTGGTGCCATTGTACAACTCAACGACCGCATTGGCCGCAGCCAGCCCGCTGAGGGTTGGCGTGGTGTCCTGCGTGCTGGAACCCTCAGGCAGCACTTTCAGCGTGCTGCCGCTGTCATCGGTGATCTCCAGCGTACTGGTAGTTGGCGGCACGCCCGCATTGACGGTGAATTCAACATCGGGGGAGGCCGGGCTGACGTTGCCCGCCGCGTCGGTCAGCGTGACGCTCAGCGAATGGCTACCGTTGCTCAGGGTTGGCGTGGTAAAGCTCCAGCTGCCATTGGTCCCCACGGTAACGCTGCCAATCAGCGTGGTGCCGTCATAAATTTTGACGATGGCATTCGCTTCACCGTTACCGGTTAAGGTCGGGGTGTTGTCATCGGTGGTACCGCCTGCGGTGATAGGGCCGGTGGTGCTGCCGACGTTATCGCTGATCACCACATTGCTGGCAACTGTTGGCGCCTGGGTATCAACCGTGAAGGTGATTGGGCTTGAACCCGGACCGACGTTACCCGCCGCATCGGTCACGGTAGTGGTGAGACTGTGGTTGCCTTCGGTCAGCGTCGGCGAGGTGAAGCTCCATGTGCCATTGCTGCCGACAGTTGCCGTGCCCAGCACGGTGCTGCCATCGCGCACCGTCACTGTGCTGCCCGGTTCGGCGGTGCCGCTGAGCACCGGCGTGGTGGTATTGGTGGCGCCACCGGAAGCGATCGGTTGCAGCGTGCTGCCATCGTTATCGCTCAGCTGTATGCCGCCAGCCGCCGCTGGGGCGACGGTATCGATAGTGATGGAAATTGTCGGCGTTTGCGTCACGTTGCCGCCGGTATCAGTCACCGAGGCGTGAAGAGCATAAGAACCATCAGCCAAAGTGCCTGGAGTAAAGGTCCACTGACCATCACTGCCCGCCACCACGCTACCCAGCACGGTTGTACCGTTGTACAGCGTGATAAGCGCTCCGGCGGTGGCGAGGCCACTCAGCGTTGGCGTGTTGTCGTGGGTGCTGGCACCGTTGCTAAGCTGCACCAGCGTGCTACCGGTATCATCGGTGATTTCAAATGAGGTGGTGGCTGGCGGAATACCGGCCTGAACATTGACTTCATATGCAGGCGACGCGGGACTGACGTTACCGGCGGCATCAGTCAAGGTAACCGTTAAGCTGTGGCTACCGTTGCTCAAGGTTGGCGTGGTGAAACTCCAGCTGCCATTTGCTCCCACCACCGCCGTGCCGAGCAGGGTTTGCCCGTCATAAACGCTCACCACTGCGCCTGCTTCACCGCGCCCACTCAGGGTTGGCGTATTATCATCGGTGGAGGAGCCGTTTGGCACATTGCCTGAGTTATTGCCGGAGTTATCACTGAGTGACAGCTCCGTAGCAGCGGCAGGCGCCTGGGTATCCACGGTAAAGGTGATGGTGGTCGGCGTACTGGAATTACCCGCCGCATCGGTGGCAGTGATGCTTAGCGTATGGCTACCCTGGCTCAGCGCTGGGCTGGTAAAGCTCCATGCGCCATTGCTACCGACGGTAACGCTGCCTAGCACCGTATTGCCATCACGAATGGTGATGATGCTGCCCGCTTCTGCGGTACCGCTCAGCTGTGGCGTGGTGTCATTGGTAGCACCGCCGTTGGTGATCGGCTGCGCAGTAGAGCCGCTGTTGTTCACCACGGTCAAACCCGCCACGGCATCCGGCGCTACGGTATCAACGGTGAAACCTACGGGATTTGACGCCGCGCTGGTATTGCCAGCGGCATCGGTTGCGGTCACGCTCAGGCTATGCTGGCCATCCGTCAGCGTAGGCGTGGTGAAGCTCCAGCTACCATCGGCACCTGCGGTCACTGAGCCGATCAGCGTATTGCCGTCATAGATGCGGATGATGGCACCCGCTTCTGCGGTTCCGCTTAACGTTGGCGTGTTGTCGTCGGTTATGCCACCTGCACTGATCGTGCCCTGATAGGGGCCAACGGCGTCCGTAACCACCACATCGCTCACTACGGCTGGTGGTGTGGTGTCAGGATCGGTCGGGTTAGTGGGATTGCCACCGTTATCTCCAGGTGAGGCATTTCCGCCACCGCCGCCAGAGCCAGCAAACAGCGCGCCGATACCGGCCAGCGCTGCACCACCGATACCGAAGGCGGCAATGGTGCCGTCATTGGTGGTGTTTTCCGCTAACAGACCTTCGGTGCTGTCGATAGAGACATACTGGAAACCTTCTGTACCGGGATCTTCCACCCACCACATCGCGCCGCGATCGTCCTGCAGGACCAGATCGCTATCGCCATTCGGGCTATAAAAACCATGAATAACAACCACTTCACCAGACTTTGTGGTGACTACTAAATCATTACCATTGCGTGTGAAAGACTTAATATCAGACTGATTAAGATGCAGCTTCACTACACTAGGAGCGGTTAAATTAACTTGATTTCCACTCAGCTCAGAAGCAATGGTCCCACCTTTGGGGGTTACTGAGATATTATTCATGTTATTGAGATCCCGCGCAGTTCTATAAAAATGCCCGGCATCCGCGGACACCGGCTTTTACAGTGAATAATCAGTGAGATTATTCACTTCTTCTCTGGAGCGACCTCATACAGGCTAATGATGAAATCGCGTTGAGTTTTGTTAATCCGCCATCCTGATAACGCATTGGTTTTATTTCTTAAAATCACCACGGGAAAAATAGTTTTATTCTCAATCGGCCGGGCAGTAATTACGTGAAACGCGTGCAGCCCAGGCTTTGACATATTTTTCTTCCCCGAGGGATGAAACCAACCCAACTAAAATCAGGATTACGCTATAAAATCATTGAGATAGATGCTCTGCCAGAAATAGCCCTGCATGCCATAAATTGCTTTATGCGACAGCAGGTCGACCTGTTGTTGAGTTTCAACGCCCTCAACAATCACGCCGTTGCATAATTCGTTGAGGTGGTCGAGCAGAATGTCAAAGGTGCGACCGTCGCCAAATTGCCAAAAAAAATCTTTGTCAATCTTGACGATTTCAAATATTCCGCTATCGAGCATGTTCAGGTTGGAATAACCCGGACCAAAGTCATCGAGCCATAAAGGGGCTGGCGTCACTTTCGCGACACCTTTTAACAGCAGCAGATCGGCGCTATTAAAGCGCGCGGTGAAGAATGCGGATATTTCCAGACGCAACAGCGTCAGTTGAGCCAGTTTTTCTTGTATTTCATCATCTTTAAAGATGCTGGCTACGATATCTCTATCAACATTCACACTGACAATCTGATCAAACCCTTTCTGGTATAGCTGAATAAGTTTTTCGATCTGGTGGAGGAATAACTGCCATTTAATGTCAGCAGAAAGCTGACTGAAGAACCCTGCATCCCTGTTGGGGTTACGCTTATTATTGATATCTGCGTCATCGGCAAAACGCGTTAACAATTCCCTGGCAATCACCTGACCGGATAAAGCGTAAACCGGCTCCAACATGAAGATAAACTTCGGTTGATTGCTCATTTCATGGTCCTTACTGCAACTGCCTGATAGCGCTAAACTGTCAGGATTTCTCATGTAAGAAGTAAGGGAAACATTGATAAAACTTAATGCCTTAACTGAAGGTTAACGTACAACTTACACTTTGAAAAATAGATTTCAGTAAACAGTGCTGACAACTTCAATCGTTTAAACCAATCAATAACGTAAGTAAATTTCTCTAAAGTTCATAAAAACTTCGGATTATTCCTAGAAAAATTTAAGTTAGTACCAGTCTTGACAGATCAAGAAACAACGAAGCAATTGAAATAAAACAAAAATAATTAAATCAATATGGGTTGATTTATATTTTTATCCTAAAATGCGAATTCATTCATTTTAAATCAATGATTCCAAAAGGTGCCAAAAAACGATAATTACAATGGTTACTATTCAACCCTTAATGTTTAAATTTTTATTATACATCCCAATCAATACATAACAGATTGGCTGTCAGATGGTTGATGAATCAGTACTTACTGCAGGGTTATTATTGATAATAGCGATGCCAGCCGGCGGGCTTTCTTAGCAAAAATAAGAAGATAGAGAAGAACCTATTAATGACGTTTTTTGGGTGGGCGGTTATAAATAGGTCAAGAGTGATCATCTTCACAAATTAATTAAATAAGTGGCGATGAAAAAGAAAAAAGGCAGGAATGGTTAAAACCGGGCCTCTGGCGAAGCCCGGTTAATGAGCAATTAATTACTCATCTTCAAGATAAGTATAACCGTACAGGCCGCTTTCAAATTCTGACAGGAACTGCGCACGCAGCTCTTCATCAATATCGGTCTGCTGTGTGACCTGATCGCGGAACAGCGTCATCAGGTCGTTCGGGTTTAGCTGCACATACTCCAGCATATCCGCCACGGTATCGCCCTCATCGGACAGCTGCACTTCAACGCTGCCATCCGGGAATGCAAACACATCCACCGCTTCGGTATCACCGAACAGGTTGTGCATATTGCCGAGGATCTCCTGATAGGCACCGACCATAAAGAAGCCGAGCATCGGTGGATTATCGATGTCGTACTCTGGCATCGGCATGGTGGTGGCAATACCGTCGCCATCAACATAGTGATCGATGGTGCCATCGGAGTCACAGGTGATATCCAGCAACACCGCGCGACGCTTAGGCATTTTGTTCAGCCCTTCCAGCGGCAGCACCGGGAACAGCTGATCGATACCCCACGCATCCGGCATCGACTGGAACAGCGAGAAGTTGACGTAAATCTTATCCGCCATCCGCTCCTGCAGCTCATCAATGATCGGACGGTGCGCACGGTTGCTGGGATCGAGATGCTGCTGAATATAGTGGCAGATGCTCAGATAGAGCTGCTCCGCCCAGGCGCGCTGACCGAGATCGTAAGTACCTGATGAATAACCCGTATGGATATCGAACAGATCCATCTGGCTATCGTGCAGCCATTCACGCAGCGAACGACGCACATCGGGTTCATGCATCTCTTGCCACGTGTCCCACAGGCTCTGGATCGGACGCGGTGAATCGGCATCCGGCGCCACTGGCGTGCTGAATTCGTTACGTTCCACACCAATGATATTGGACACCAGCACCGTATGGTGCGCGGTTACCGCACGCCCCGATTCAGTGATCACCGTTGGGTGCTCAAGACCGTTCTCTTCACAGGCGTCGCCAATCGCCCAAATCACGTTATTCGCGTACTCGTTCAGACCATAGTTGACCGAGCAATCGGACTGCGAACGCGTGCCTTCATAGTCGACGCCCAAACCGCCGCCGACGTCGAAGCATTTGATGTTAACGCCCAGCTTCGCCAGCTCAACATAGAAGCGCGCCGACTCACGTACGCCGGTGGCGATGTCGCGGATGTTGGACATCTGTGAGCCGAGATGGAAGTGCAGCAGCTGCAGGCTATCGAGACGACCGGCCTTGCGCATGATGTCGACCAGCTGCAACACCTGCGACGCTGCCAGACCAAACTTGGATTTTTCGCCACCGCTCGACTGCCACTTGCCTGAACCCTGCGAGGCCAGACGCGCACGAATACCGAGACGCGGCACTACGCTCAACCGCTCAGCTTCTTCCAGCACCAGGCGCACTTCGGTCATCTTCTCAATCACCAAATAAACTTTGTGACCGAGCTTCTCACCAATCAGCGCCAGACGAATATATTCACGGTCTTTATAGCCGTTACAGACGATCACCGAGCGGGTTTTACCGGCATGGGCCAGTACCGCCATCAGTTCCGCTTTCGAACCGGCTTCTAAGCCTAACGGCTCGCCAGAGTTGACCAGCGACTCAATCACACGCTTATGCTGGTTAACCTTGATCGGGTAAACCAGGAAGTAATCGCCTTTATAGCCGTAGGACTCACGCGCACGTTTGAAGGCGGCGTTAATCGAACGCAGACGATGCTGGAGAATCTGCGGGAAGCAGAACAGCGCAGGCAGACGCTGACCGTCGGCTTCGCGCTCTTTAACCAGTTTTGCCAGGTCAACGCGCACTTCCGGCTGATCCGGATCGGGACACACGCTGATGTGCCCCAGTTCGTTGACGTCGTAATAGTTATTTCCCCACCAGGCAATATTGTAGGTACGCAGCATTCTGCTCGCTTCCTGATCGTTCATTGCCACCTCCTGCATGGAGCGGAGTGAACCCTGTTCGCCAGCTGACGAACCCTTGATATTCTTCATGTCGTCAGACATCGCGAACCTCAATTTTCCGTTGAAATATGAAATCGTTACCGCGTTTTGTCATGGTAACGCCAGGTGAAAATTGTCCCATCCTGCTTACTGCCCCTTTAAGGTTGCATGACTCTAAGTGTAAAACACCGCGCCGAAGTCGGTGAAATCAGGGCAATAGCCTGAGATTTGCACGTTCATTAGCGAGTGAAACGCAGTAATAGATGTAGGGATAATTTAACCGATGCTCGTGTCGGGATAATGAACAGAACGTCGACAGGATAAAAGAACAGATGTGGAATGGGAAAGGAGAGCCAGCGCGCCGACACAGCGCAGTGAACCAATGAGAGAGAAAGAGTGGTTCATTACTTTAATCACCTCCATCGCCGGCTAACAGCCTGCGAGAAACGGCTTGGGTGAAAGTCAGAATAAATGACATCTGACGGCGCGACGCACAGTGACGTCATCCTTTACGCTGAAACAGCAGCGGCGTTTTATACAGCCACACGGGTTAAATTGCAAAATCTTTGTCAGGTAACTGCGTGCGGTGTCAGGAAATTATTCCACTTTCGATGTTGCGGAAAATGCGGGAACGGAAAAAGCACTGGAAAAGTGCTCACTGAGTAACCTAGAATAGCCGTCCAGATGGTTTTCCATCTAAACTGATTAACATCCAGGCGGTGTCTGTCTGGCGCATTAAAACTTCTTACTGCTCGTGGCTTTGCCTGAAGGGGCGTTAAGTCGATTTCATCATTAACGCTATGCAGTCGTATTCAAACCATTGTTAAGGTAAAGAACAGAATGGCTAAACACCTTTTTACATCTGAGTCCGTATCAGAAGGACATCCTGATAAAATCGCTGACCAAATTTCCGATGCCGTGCTGGATGCCATCCTGGAACAGGATCCCAAAGCACGCGTGGCCTGCGAAACGTACGTTAAGACCGGTATGGTGCTGGTTGGCGGTGAAATCACCACCAGCGCATGGGTTGATATTGAAGAGATCACCCGTAATACCGTACGTGAAATCGGTTATGTCCATTCCGATATGGGCTTTGATGCGAACTCTTGCGCGGTACTGAGCGCGATTGGTAAGCAATCGCCAGACATCAACCAGGGCGTTGACCGTACCGATCCGCTGGAGCAAGGCGCCGGTGACCAGGGCCTGATGTTCGGTTATGCCAGCAACGAAACCGATGTGCTGATGCCAGCGCCGGTCACCTATGCGCACCGTTTGGTGCAGCGTCAGGCTGAAGTGCGTAAAAGCGGTTCACTGCCATGGCTGCGTCCGGATGCGAAAAGCCAGATCACCTTCCAGTATGATGACGGCAAAATTGTCGGTATCGATGCGGTTGTGCTGTCAACGCAGCATGCTGAAGAGGTGACCACCGCCGATCTGCGCGAAGCCGTGATGGAAGAGATCATCAAGCCGGTTCTGCCGACGGAGTGGATCAACGCCAGCACCAAATATCACATCAACCCAACCGGCCGCTTTGTTATCGGTGGTCCAATGGGTGACTGCGGTCTGACCGGTCGTAAAATCATCGTGGATACCTACGGCGGCATGGCGCGTCACGGTGGCGGCGCATTCTCGGGCAAAGACCCGTCAAAAGTTGACCGTTCTGCCGCTTACGCTGCACGTTATGTGGCGAAGAACATCGTTGCAGCTGGCCTCGCTGACCGTTGCGAAATTCAGGTTTCCTACGCGATTGGCGTGGCTGAGCCAACCTCCATCATGGTTGAAACCTTCGGTACTGAGAAAGTCTCAACCGAGCAGCTGACGCTGCTGGTACGCGAGTTCTTCGACCTGCGTCCATATGGCCTGATTCAGATGATGGATCTGTTGAAACCGATCTATAAAGAGACCGCAGCATACGGTCACTTTGGCCGTGAGCACTTCCCGTGGGAGCAGACCGATAAAGCGGCTCAACTGCGTGAAGCGGCGGGCTTGAAGTAATCGCGTCCTCTGCGGGCTGATGCCCTCACCTTGGCCCTCTCCCACAGGAGAGGGAAACGCTGCAAGATGTATGACTGAAAATGAGCTCGCTTAGGCGGGCTTTTTTTATGCCTTTTAATCGTCAGGCGCATTTTTCTATGCCGTCTACACTTCTTACGCTGTGTTTACAACATAGTGATAACGATTACATTTTGAAATCCTTTAACAATCGGCAATTTAGAGATTTTTCAGCGTAGTTATTACTGTGAAAATGCGTTATTTTCAGCGTCGTCTGATAGCCGGTATTTAGTGCAATGTCAGAAACTTAAAGGGTGCTATACCTTACTGGTTACGTAACTATTTCGGGCGGAAAATGCTGGATTGCAGGGTTTCAGCGTGTGTAACCGATTACACTGATGTGATCGCTCTCACTTTTTTCCGCCGACAGGTTTCATAACATTGATAACAACAATGATGGATAAACTTTGGAGGCATCATGCCTGGTAATAATCACAAAAGCAGAACATCAAATAAGGTCATGACCTTGTTTGTCTGCTTTTTAGCGGCCCTGGCCGGCTTGCTGTTTGGATTGGATATCGGTGTTATCGCCGGTGCTCTGCCTTTCATCGCAAAAGATTTTAACGTCACCGCACATCAGCAGGAATGGATCGTCAGCTCGATGATGTTTGGTGCGGCGGTGGGTGCTGTGGGTAGCGGCTGGATGTCATCGCGTCTGGGCCGTAAAAAAAGCCTGATGGCCGGTGCCATTCTGTTCGTCATTGGTTCGCTGTGGTCTGCGGGTGCAACCAGCCCGGACATGCTGATCGCTGCACGGGTGGTGCTGGGCCTGGCCGTGGGTGTCGCGTCTTATACCGCTCCGCTCTATCTCTCTGAAATCGCGCCAGAGAAGATTCGCGGCAGTATGATTTCGCTCTACCAGCTGATGATCACCATCGGTATTCTGGCCGCTTATCTCTCTGATACCGCCTTCGCCGACGCCGGCGCATGGCGCTGGATGCTGGGCATCATCACCATTCCTGCCGTGTTGCTGCTGATTGGCGTGTTCTTCCTGCCGAACAGCCCACGCTGGCTGGCCGCGAAGGGGGATTTCCGCAGTGCGGAACGCGTGTTATCGCGTCTTCGTGATACCAGCGAACAAGCAAAACGTGAACTGGATGAGATTCGTGAAAGCCTGAAGATCAAACAGTCTGGCTGGCAGCTGTTCCAGAGCAACAGTAACTTCCGCCGCGCGGTGTTCCTCGGCGTGCTATTGCAGGTGATGCAGCAGTTCACCGGTATGAACGTCATCATGTACTACGCGCCAAAAATCTTCGAAATCGCTGGCTTTGCCAACACCACGCAGCAAATGTGGGGCACGGTGATTGTGGGTCTGGTGAACGTGCTGGCTACCTTTATCGCTATTGGTCTGGTGGATCGCTGGGGCCGTAAACCAACGCTGCTGCTGGGCTTCCTGGTGATGGCCGTTGGTATGGGCGTGTTGGGTACAATGTTGCACATCGGCATCCACTCGCCAGAAGCGCAGTACTTTGCGGTCGCAATGCTGCTGATGTTTATCATTGGTTTTGCGATGTCTGCCGGTCCGCTGATTTGGGTTCTGTGTTCAGAAATCCAGCCGCTGAAAGGCCGCGATTTTGGTATCACGGTGTCCACCGCGACCAACTGGATTGCCAACATGATTGTCGGCGCTACATTCCTGACCATGCTGAATACGCTGGGCAACGCGCCAACCTTCTGGGTGTACGCCGGTCTGAACGTGTTCTTCATTCTGCTGACGCTGACGCTGATTCCAGAGACCAAAAACGTCTCGCTGGAACACATCGAACGCAATCTGATGTCAGGCAAAAAACTGCGCGATATCGGTCAGAAGTAATCCCGATAAGCGAATTCAAGGGCTGCCTGCTGGCGGCCCTTTTTTGTTTGATTCAACTGTCGCAACCTTTTATTCTGCCCCACATGAAAACACCGCGCCTTCCCATCGCCTTACAACAAGCCGTCATGCGCTCGCTGCGCCATTTTTTACAGCTGGCCAACGAGAAGCTGGAGCGCCGCTTTGATGAGCCCTCGCTGATCTACCAGCAGCGCGGCACGGCGGCGGGCACCGCATGGCTGGAAAAGTGGGAAATCCGTATCAATCCGGTGCTGCTGTTGGAAAATCAGCAGGCGTTTGTTGATGAAGTGGTGCCGCACGAACTGGCGCATCTGCTGGTGTGGAAAACCTTTGGCCGCGTGCCGCCGCACGGTAAAGAGTGGAAATGGATGATGGAGAGCGTGCTCGGCGTGCCGGCGCGTCGCACCCACCAGTTTGAAATCGACTCAGTGCGCAGCAATACGTTCCCCTATCGCTGCCGCTGTCAGCAGCACCAGCTGACTGTGCGTCGCCATAACCGCGTGCTGCGCGGCGAAAGCGAGTATCGTTGCGTACACTGCAAATCTTTGCTGCAGCCCGGTGAGTTTTTAGCAACATAGTTCAGCAACATAGCTCAGCAACATAGTCTAATCTCATATCCCATGCGCCATCATTCTGTTACCCTGCCGCCCTTTTTCAGGACCAGGTTAATTTTTGGAATATGTCTCGCAAAACGCTGCTGTTTCTTACCTTATTAGTTGCCCCGCTTAGTGCTTATAGCCTCAGTTTCACTCACTACCATCAAAACAATTTTAATCAGGCCAAAGCCTATGCGGCGCAGATCAACGCCGATGCGCCTGCGGACTTTTACTGCGGCTGCAAAATCATCTGGCATGGCAAAAAAGGCGTGCCGGATTTATCCAGCTGCGGCTACAGCGTGCGTAAGAATGCCAATCGCGCTGAACGCATTGAGTGGGAACATGTGATGCCAGCGTGGGAATTCGGTCATCAGCGTCAGTGCTGGCAAAACGGCGGACGCAAAAACTGCAGCAAAGACGCGGATTACCGCCGCATCGAAAGCGATTTGCATAACCTGCAGCCGGCAATTGGCGAAGTGAACGGCGATCGCAATAACTTCCAGTACAGCCAGTGGAACGGTGGCGATCAACAGTATGGCCAGTGCAGCATGAAGGTTGATTTTAAGCAGAAGCTGGCGCAGCCGCCCGAGCGCGCACGCGGTGCGATAGCACGCACCTACTTCTATATGCGCGATCAATATCAGCTGCGCCTGTCACGCCAGCAAACCCAGCTGTTTACCGCCTGGGATAAGCAATATCCGGTGACGAAGTGGGAGTGCGAGCGCGACAACCGCATCGCTAAAGTGCAGGGAAATCATAACGCTTATGTACAGCAGGCTTGCCAGCGCTAAAAGCGCTACCCTACACTAGCTTTTTTCGATTGCGCCGTGTCAGCGGACACGGCATAACGCTGGCAGGAACCGCATGCGTATACCTCGCATTTATCACCCCGAATCTCTTGAAGTAAACAGTGAAGTCTTCCTTGATGAGGACGCCGCTAACCATGTCGGGCGCGTGCTGCGCATGACGGCTGGTCAGCAAATTGAGCTGTTTGATGGCAGTAATCTGACTTTTAACGCTGAAATCACCCAGGCTGATAAAAAGCGTGTAAAAGTAAGGGTCCTTGCCAGTCAGGCTGATGACCGTGAATCGCCGCTGCATCTGCATCTTGGTCAGGTGATGTCGCGTGGCGAAAAAATGGAATTCACTATCCAGAAATCGATCGAACTTGGCGTGAATGTGATTACGCCCTTGTTTTCTGAGCGTTGCGGCGTAAAGCTGGATGCCGAGCGACTGGCGAAAAAGATTCAGCAATGGCAGAAAATCGCAATTGCCGCCTGTGAACAGTGCGGCCGCAATCGCGTGCCGGAAATTCGCGAGCCGATGACATTACAAGCCTGGTGTGCGGAAGCCGATGAGGGTTTAAAACTCAATCTGCATCCGCGCGCCAGTCATAGCATTAACACGCTGCCGCAGCCGGTGGAGCGCGTACGTTTGCTGATTGGACCGGAAGGCGGCTTATCCGCCGAAGAAATTGCCATGACGGCGCAGCAGGGTTTCACCGATATTTTGCTCGGACCACGCGTGTTACGCACCGAAACTACCGCGCTCACCGCCATTACGGCACTTCAGGTGAGGTTTGGCGACCTCGGTTAAGCGATACTTTTGGTTGAATACCCCTTGAGGAGAGAATAATGATCAAGCTTGGCATCGTTATGGACCCCATTTCGTCCATCAACATTAAAAAAGACACCAGCTTCGCCATGTTGCTGGAAGCACAGCGCCGTGGTTACGAAATTCATTACATGGAGATGAGCGATCTCTCTCTGCGCGGCGGCGTGAGCTATGCGCGCACCCGTCTGCTGAGCGTTGAGCAGAACTACGACAACTGGTACACGTTTGGCAGCGAGCAGCTTATCCCGCTGGCCGATCTCAACGTGGTGCTGATGCGTAAAGATCCGCCGTTCGACACCGAGTTTATCTACGCCACCTACCTGCTGGAGCGCGCTGAAGAGCAAGGCACGCTGATCGTCAACAAACCGCAAAGCCTGCGCGACTGCAACGAAAAGCTGTATACCGCCTGGTTTGCCGATCTGACGCCCGATACGCTGGTTACGCGCAACAAAGAGCAGCTGCGCGCCTTCTGGCAGGAACATGGTGATGTGATTCTGAAACCGCTTGATGGCATGGGCGGCGCGTCCATCTTCCGCGTGAAGCAAGATGACCCGAACTTCGGCGTGATCACTGAAACCCTGACCAATCACGGTCAGAACTTCTGCATGGCGCAGAACTACCTGCCGGCGATTAAAGAGGGTGATAAACGCGTATTGGTGGTGGATGGCGAACCGGTGCCTTACTGCCTGGCGCGTATTCCGCAAGGCGGTGAAACGCGCGGTAACCTGGCCGCCGGTGGCCGTGGCGAAGCGCGTCCGCTGAGCGACAGCGATTGGGAAATTGCGCGTCGCGTCGGTCCAACACTCAAAGCCAAGGGGCTGATTTTTGTCGGTCTGGATATCATCGGTGATAAACTGACTGAAGTTAACGTGACCAGCCCAACCTGCGTACGTGAAATCGAGGCCGCGTTCCCGATATCAATCACCGGCATGCTGATGGATGCCATTGAGAAACGCCTGGGCTGATGCCGTCGGAGTGCAAGCTCCGTGAACACCCAAAACCGGCGCTGTCGCGGCTGCGCCGGTTATTTTTGATATACGAGTGACAATGAATTTACAGCATCATTTTTTAATTGCGATGCCGTCGCTGCAGGACCCGCTATTCAAACGCTCCGTGGTGTATATCTGCGAGCATAATGAAGATGGCGCCATGGGTTTGATCGTGAATAAACCGATGGAAAACCTGACGGTCGAAGGCATTCTTAAAAAGCTTAAAATTAGCGCATCCGAACGTGACCCTGCCATCAAACTGGATAAGCCAGTGTTTGCCGGTGGTCCGCTGGCGGAGGATCGTGGTTTTATTCTGCACTCGGCGCAGCGCATTTACTCCTCGAGCATTCGTATTTCTGACACCACGGTGATCACCACCTCGCGTGATGTGCTGGAAGCGATCGGTACTGCCTCGCAGCCAGACAATGTGCTGGTGGCGCTGGGTTATTGCGCCTGGGAGAAAGGTCAGCTTGAAGACGAGCTGCTGGAAAATGCCTGGCTTACCTCACCGGCTAATACCAATATTTTGTTCCAGACGCCTATCGCAGAGCGCTGGCGCGAAGCGGCACGCGGCTTAGGCGTGGATATACACAATATCGCCACCGATGCAGGGCACGCCTGATGGCCAATGAAACCTTATTGGGCTTCGATTTTGGCACCAAAAGCATCGGCGTCGCCATTGGACAGCAGCTCACGGGTACCGCTCGTGCGCTGACGGCCTTAAAAGCGCAAGATGGCACGCCAGACTGGAACCTGATCGAAAAACTGCTGAAAGAGTGGCAGCCCGATTATGTAGTGGTCGGTTTGCCGCTGAATATGGATGGCACCGAACAAGAGCTGACGGCACGCGCGCGTAAGTTTGCCAATCGCCTGCACGGTCGTTTTGGCGTGCGCGTTGAGCTGCAGGACGAACGCCTGAGCACCGTCGAAGCGCGTGCCGACCTGTTTGAACGCGGCGGTTTTCGTGCGCTGCAGAAGGGCCAGGTCGATTCGCAATCGGCAGTGATTATCCTCGAAGATTGGTTCGAGACGCATTAAACCCTTACCAGTTATCTCATCCAGATCTATCACATACCGTAGCGGCGCGATTTATCGCGCGTATAAATGACGGCACCATGCCCATCCATGCATTGCGCAATAAATTGCGCCGCTACGATTTGTACTCAATCCCACATCAAATCATCCCCGCCTGCTGACGCGCCTGCTCGCTCTGGGCAAAGGTTTGCATCCCGGCCTGCGCGCCAGTTTGTAACACGCCCGGCAACTGGTGCATTTTCCCTTCACGAATCAGGTTTGCCACCGCCGGCGTCGCTACCAATACTTCAAATAACCCTACACGTCCGCCCGCTTTTGCCGGCACTAAGCGCTGCGCCAGCACCGCTTTTAAGCTGCCCGCTAATTGGGTGCGCACCAGGTTCTTCTCCTCCGCGGGAAAGACATCCACCAGCCGATCTACCGCCTGGGTTGCACCGCGCGTATGCAGCGTCGCCAGCACCAAATGCCCGGTTTCTGCTGCGGTAAGCGCCAGCCGGATGGTTTCGCTATCACGCAGTTCACCGAGCAGAATCACATCGGGATCTTCGCGCAGCGCGGCTTTTAGCCCATGTTGGAACGAGGCGCAGTGCGCGCCCACTTCGCGCTGCTGAATCAACGATCGCTGACTGTGATGAACAAACTCGATTGGATCTTCCAGCGTCAGGATGTGCCGCGCCTGCTGACGATTAAGGCTATCCACCATTGCCGCCAGCGTGGTGGATTTGCCGCTGCCGGTGGCGCCGGTGATCAAAATCAGCCCCTCTTCCAGCTGTAATAGCTGGCTCACCACTTCGGGCAAATGCAGGCTGCTAAGATTAGGCGCGCTGCTGGCAATCAGCCGCAGCGCCAACGATAAACCGTGCCGCTGCATAAACAGGTTGGCACGCAGTCGCACGCCGCTGGTCAGCGTAATGGCAAAATCGACATGGCCATTTTCCTCCAGCTCGGCCTGCTGCGGCGCAGTGAGCCACTGCTGCATAAAGCTTTCCAGCCAGCCGCCCTCCAGCGTGCTCTGCTGCGGAATCGGCTCCAGCACGCCTTGTCGGCGCCAGTGCGGCAAATGTCCGCTGCAAAGGTGCAGATCGGCGGCGTTATGCTTTACACTAAGGGCCACAATTTCATCCAACTCCATTTAACTTCTCCTGACTATGACTTCCATTGAGCACAACTTACAGCAAGTGCGTGAGCGCATCGCCGCTGCCGCCGCACGTTGCGGGCGCGCGCCAGAAGAAATTACGCTGCTTGCAGTGAGCAAAACCAAACCTGCGAGCGCGGTCGCAGAAGCCATTGCCGCTGGACAGCAGGCGTTCGGTGAAAATTACGTGCAGGAAGGGGTTGAAAAAGTGGCTGAGCTGGCCGCACATCCTGATTTGCAATGGCACTTTATCGGTCCGCTACAATCCAATAAGAGCCGTCTGGTGGCGGAAAATTTTGCCTGGTGTCACACCGTTGACCGGCAGCGCATCGCGCAGCGCCTGAACGATCAGCGCCCGGCGTCGTTGCCGCCGCTCAACGTGTTAATTCAGGTAAATATCAGTGACGAAAACAGCAAATCTGGCATCATGCTGGAGGCGCTGCCCGAGCTGGCGCAATACATCGCCGCGCTGCCACATTTGCGCCTGCGTGGGCTGATGGCCATTCCAGCGCAGGAATCAGAATACGATCGGCAACTGGCGGTCTGCCAGCAGATGGCCAGCGCGTTTCATGCCTTACAGCAGGATTATCCTGACGTCGATACGCTTTCTCTGGGAATGAGTGACGATATGGACGCGGCAATCGCCGCGGGCAGCACCATGGTGCGGATTGGCACCGCCGTTTTCGGCGCGCGGGATTATGCGCGACCTACACAACAATAATTGAGGAACCTCATGTTAACACTGACGTTTTTAGTCAAAACGCTGATCGATTTGTACGTGATGGTGCTGCTGCTGCGCATCTGGATGCAGTGGTCGCGCTGTGACTTCTACAACCCGCTGGCGCAGTTTGTCGTGAAGATCACTCAGCCGATTATCAAGCCGCTGCGCCGTATCATCCCCGCGATTGGCCCAATTGATACCGCTTCGCTGCTGCTGGCGTTTGTGCTCACCACGCTGAAATATCCGATACTGCTGCTGATTCAGGTCGGCGTATTCTCGATTGATCCGACCAATCTGCTGGTTGGCCTGCTGTCGCTGGTGAAGTCCGCCGGTTATCTGGTGTTCTGGGTAATCATCATCCGCTCACTGATGAGCTGGATCAGCCAGGGCCGCGGTCCGATGGATCAGGTGTTGTTGCAGCTGACTGAACCGCTGATGTCACCGATTCGCCGTATTCTGCCCGCGATGGGCGGCATCGATTTCTCTGCCATGATTGTCATTCTGGTGCTGTACGCGCTGAATTTCCTCGGCATGGACCTGTTCCCAGGTCTCTGGTATTTGCTGTAATTCGCTAATCTGGAACTGTTATGCAAAAAGTTGTTCTCGCTACCGGTAATCCGGGCAAAGTTCGTGAACTGGCCGATCTGTTAGCGGCCTTCGGACTCGATATCGTGGCGCAAACCGAACTCGGCGTGGAGTCAGCGGAAGAAACCGGCCTGACCTTTATCGAAAACGCCATTCTCAAAGCGCGCCATGCGGCTGACATTACCGGCTTACCGGCGATTGCTGATGATTCGGGCCTGGCGGTGGACGCATTGGGCGGCGCGCCGGGCATTTACTCCGCGCGCTATGCTGGCGTTGACGCCAGCGACCAACAGAATCTGGAGAAGCTGCTGGTGGCGCTGGAAAATGTGCCGGAGGGCAAACGCCAGGCACAATTCCACTGCGTGCTGGTGTATGTGCGTCATGCCGCCGATCCCACGCCGCTGGTGTTTCACGGCAGCTGGGCCGGTGAAATCACCCGCTCAGCCGCTGGCGAAGGCGGTTTTGGTTACGATCCCATCTTCTACGTACCTGAATTAGGTAAAACGGCGGCAGAGCTGAGTAAAGACGAAAAGCGCGCCGTCTCTCACCGTGGTAAAGCATTGACGCTGCTGCTGGAAGCGATGCGCAATGCCTGAGTTACCTCCGTTAAGCCTGTACATCCATATTCCGTGGTGTGTGCAGAAGTGCCCGTACTGTGATTTCAACTCTCACGCGTTAAAAGGCGAGGTGCCGCACATCGAGTATGTGCAGCACCTGCTGAAAGATCTCGAGCTAGATTTGCCGCTCACCGCGGGGCGCGAAGTGCGCACCATCTTTATCGGCGGCGGTACCCCAAGCCTGCTGAGCAGCAATGCGATGCAGATGCTGATGGATGGCGTGCGAGCGCGTTTGCCGCTGGCTGCCGATGCGGAAATCACCATGGAAGCCAATCCGGGCACGGTGGAAGCCGATCGCTTCAGTGGTTATCAGCGCGCGGGGATTAACCGTATTTCGATTGGCGTACAGAGTTTTAGCCCACAGAAGCTGGAGCGTCTGGGCCGCATTCACGGGCCGGAAGAAGCGGTACGCGCGGCGCAGCTGGCTGAAGGCTTAGGTTTGCGCAGCTTTAACCTCGATCTGATGCACGGCTTGCCGGATCAGTCGCTGGAAGAAGCGCTGGATGATTTGCGTCAGGCGATTGCTCTTAACCCACCGCATCTGTCGTGGTATCAGCTGACGATCGAACCGAATACCTTATTTGGCTCGCGTCCACCGAAACTGCCGGATGATGACGCGCTGTGGGATATCTTTGAGCAAGGTCATCAACTGCTGAGCGCCGCAGGTTATCAGCAATATGAAACCTCGGCCTACGCCAAGCCCGGTTATCGCTGCGAACACAACCTTAACTACTGGCGCTTTGGTGATTATCTGGGCATTGGCTGCGGCGCACACGGCAAGCTGACGCAGCCGGATGGCCGCATCGTGCGCACCGTAAAAACGCGCCATCCACGTGGTTTTATGAAAGGTAATTATCTTGATAAGCAGCACGAAGTGGCCGAAAACGATAAGCCATTCGAGTTCTTTATGAACCGCTTCCGCCTGCTGGAGGCCGCTCCGCGCGCGGATTTCCGTCGCTATACCGGTATGGATGAGCAGATCATTCGCCCGCAAATTGATGCCGCGATAACCGCGGGATACGTGGTGGAAAGTGCTGAATACTGGCAGATTACTGAGAAAGGGAAGCTGTTCCTGAACTCGCTGCTGGAGCTGTTCTTAAGCGAAGATGAGTAAACAGAAGGCCGGGAAACCGGCCTTCTGCGTTGTTAGCCTTTAACGCCCTGCATCAACCCTTTGCGCTGCTCTTCCAGCACGGTGACGCGGTTACACACTTCGTGGCCGAAATTCTGGAAATCCTGCTCCTGCTTGTTCCATTCCGCCTGCACCGACTGCTGTAAGCCGCCAAGGTTGCCCATAATGGCCTGCAGCGGATTGCTGCCGCTCGCGGCCTGGCTGCTGCCCATTTCGTTGAGGCTATCCTGCATGATGCCGCCCAATGTGCTCTGCACCAGCTTCTCGCCTTCAGCGCGCACCTGATCGATGGCCTGATGATGGAAGGTTAATCCATCCGGGCGATGCTCAATAATCCGGTTCATTTGCTGCTTGAGCTGGCCGTTCAGCTTGGTCAGACGATTACGCACATTGCTGTTAGCGCCGAGCTTTTCGACGATCACTTTATCCAGCGCCACGCGGCTGCGTTCAAGACGTGAAGTCGCACCGCTATCGATCCATGGCAAGTCGCGACGCAGCGCGGTTTGATAATCGATGGCTTTCTGGCGCGCGGCGTTATCCACGTTGACCTTCTGGCCATTAAACTGCACATCGCCCTGCGGAGTGATTTCGAGGTTGCCGTTGCTGCCCACCACCTGCACGCTCTGCGGTTTAATGATCACATCATCCTGTGGCTTGACGCTGCACTCGTATGCAGCCTGAGCCTGAGTTGCCGCCAGCAGCAGCGCGGCGATAAGTGCCTTACGAACCATGAAATCTCCTGAGCAATAAAAAGGTCGCCATAAAGGTACAAACCGGGCTGATGGGTAACAGTTTGCTCGCTGTAGTCAAAATGTGCTTGCTGTCCCCCATCCCGGCCTTCCCCCGCAAGCGGGGGAAGGAGACGCTGCCACATGCCAATTTAATACTCACATATGGCACATCTTCCTCCCCCGCGAGCGGGGGAGGACCGAGGAGGGGGACAGCCAGCACGGTACGAGGTGGGGAAAAGCCAGCACGTTTTTAACTCGCATTAACCACTAAAGATTAGTCCCACCAAACGTCGAAGAGTTCAGTTACTTGAATATCAGAAAGGTTATGCTGCTCGAGCCACTTACGCACCAGCTCGCGGTGCTCATCGGTGCACTTGCCGGTTTCCTGCAGGCAAACCAGACCTTCCCACACCAGATAGCCGCTGCCATCGTAGGCCAAGCCATTCGGCGCGATCACTTCGTTAATGAACTGATCAACAGTCGCATCAATTTGCTGCTCGGTGGTGCCTTCGGCAAAACGCCAGGCCACGGAGAAACCTAATTCCTGAAACTCATCAATATGCAGTTTTTTACGCAAACGACGGCTACGCTGTACGGCCATTATTTCACCCTCTCAAACATCAGATCCCATACGCCATGGCCTAGTCGCTGCCCGCGCTGCTCAAACTTGGTTAACGGACGCGTTTCGGGACGCGGCACGTAATCATTACTCTCCGACTGATTTTTATATCCGTCGATGCTGCTCATCACTTCTAACATGTGTTCGGCGTAGGCTTCCCAGTCGGTTGCCATGTGGAACACGCCGCCCAGCTTCAACTTGCGCATCACCAGTTCAGCAAACGGCACCTGTACGATGCGACGTTTGTTATGGCGCGCTTTGTGCCATGGATCCGGGAAGAACAGCTGCACCATACGCAGCGAGTTGTCCGGAATCATCTTCTGCAGTACTTCCACCGCGTCGTGACACATCACACGCAGGTTCTCTACGCCCGCTTCCTTCGCCGACGCCAGACAAGCGCCGACGCCCGGTGCATGAACTTCCAGGCCGAGGAAGTTCTGGTGCGGATTGTTCTGCGCCATGGTCACCAGTGAGGCGCCCATGCCAAAACCAATTTCCAGCACGACCGGCGCGTCACGGCCAAACAGCGTCACCAGATCCAGCGGTTCCGGCTGGAACTCAACGCCCATCTCCGGCCATAAATTATCGAGCGCGAGCTGCTGTCCTTTCGTTAAGCGCCCCTGGCGGCGCACAAAACTGCGGATACGGCGTAATGGCCGCCCGTTCTCATCGAATTCAGGGGTGATGACGTCATTAATCATGTTGAAGCCTGCTGGTTAGCCTGTTCTGGGAAACGGGCATTATGCAAAGTTAGAAAGCAGAAGCAAGCCTTTGCAATGTTCCGGTTTACACCCTGATGTCTCTGTGCTGGAATTCCTGCCTGATTGTAGAGTAAACACGGAAAATTTCCTTCTTATGATGCAAGCGCCGATGTTCGCGCAACAAGTGCTGGATTGGTATCAGCGCTTCGGTCGCAAAACCCTGCCGTGGCAGCAGGAGAAGACGCCATACAAAGTGTGGCTGTCTGAAGTGATGCTGCAGCAAACGCAAGTTGCTACCGTCATTCCCTATTTTGAACGCTTTATGGCGCGCTTCCCCACGGTGGCCGATCTGGCCGCCGCGCCGCTGGATGAAGTACTGCATCTGTGGACCGGCCTCGGTTATTACGCGCGTGCGCGCAATCTGCATAAAGCGGCTAAACAGGTGGTTGAGCAACACGGCGGCGAATTCCCGCGTAACTTTGATGATGTGGCAGCATTGCCAGGGATTGGTCGATCGACGGCGGGCGCGGTGCTATCGCTGTCGCTGGGTCTGCATTTCCCGATTCTGGATGGCAACGTTAAACGCGTGCTGGCGCGCTGCTACGCGGTCGGCGGCTGGCCGGGCAAAAAAGACGTTGAGAAACGTTTGTGGCAGATCAGCGAACAGGTCACGCCAGCCGCAGGCGTTAGCCAGTTTAATCAGGCGATGATGGACCTTGGCGCGTTAGTATGTACTCGCTCACGTCCTAAGTGTGAAATCTGCCCACTCAACAGCGGCTGCGTCGCTTATGCCAACAGCAGCTGGGCTGACTATCCCGGCAAGAAACCGAAGCAGACTTTGCCGGAACGTAGCGGCTGGATGCTGATGATGCAGGATGGCGATGATGTGTGGTTAGAGCAGCGTCCGCCAGTAGGTTTATGGGGCGGACTGTTCTGCTTCCCACAGTTTACTAGTGAGCAAGCGCTAACTGACTGGCTAAGCGAACGGGGCATTCACGCCCAACCGCAGCAGCTCACGGCGTTTCGTCATACCTTTAGCCATTTCCATTTAGACATTGTGCCTATGTGGCTAGCGTGGCCTTCCTCCGGGTCGCTGATGGATGAAGCGGGCGGTCTCTGGTATAACTTAGCGCAACCACCGTCAGTGGGTTTGGCGGCGCCGGTTGAGCGCTTATTGCATGAATTGCGCCATCCCCAGCAACTGTCACTGCATAAGCATGTGACTGAAGAGGAAGAGTAATGAGCCGCACCATTTTTTGTACTTATCTGCAACGCGATGCTGAAGGCCAGGACTTTCAGCTCTACCCTGGCGAACTGGGTAAGCGCATCTTCAATGAGATCTCCAAAGAAGCCTGGCAACAGTGGATGTCCAAGCAGACCATGCTGATCAATGAGAAGAAATTGAGCATGATGAACCCGGAAGATCGCAAAGTGCTGGAAAAGGAGATGATTAATTTCCTGTTTGAAGGCAAAGATGTGCACATTGAAGGTTACACCCCGCCAGAAAAATAACCGTTCAGGGCTTCCCTTTGAGGCCCTCTTTTTCGAGTCAGGCACGTATTTACAATGAACAAAAAACTGATAGCCCTGCTGGTGATAGCACCCCTTTTGGTTTCCTGCTCCGGACAAAAAAAATCGCCGTTTCATGAAGAGTGGGTCAAGGACACCAACGGATTTGATATTTTGATGGGTCAGTTCGCCCATAACATTGAAAATATTTGGGGAATCAATGAGGTTCTGATCGCTGGACCGAAAGATTACGTCAAATATAGCGACGGATATTACACCCGCAGTCACATCAACTTTGACAGCGGTAGCATTACTATTGAGACCATTTCCGGCACCGATCCGATGGCCAGCCTGCGCCAGGCGATCATCACTACGCTGTTGATTGGCGAAGATCCGGGTAATGTCGATCTCTACTCTGATGCCAACGATATTCAGATCAGTAAAGAGCCGCTGCTCTACGGCCAGGTGCTGGACAATACCGGCCAGCCGATTCGCTGGCAGGGCCGCGCCGGCAGCTTTGCTGATTATCTGATCCAGAACAAACTGCAGAAACGCACCTCCGGATTGCACGTCATCTGGTCGGTGACCATTCCGATGGTGCCGAACCACCTCGATAAGCGTGCCCACAAATATCTGCCGATGGTGCGTAAAGCCGCTGAGCAATATAACGTGGATGCGTCACTGATTCTGGCGATTATGCAGATTGAATCGAGCTTCAACCCCTATGCGGTGAGCCATGCCGATGCGCTGGGACTGATGCAGGTAGTGCAGCATACCGCCGGTGTTGATGTGTTCCGTATGAAGGGCAAAGGCGGCAAGCCGAGCCGTAGCTATCTGCTTGATCCTGAGAATAATATTGATGCGGGCACCGCGTATTTGTCGCTGCTGCAGAGAAGCTATTTGGGTGGCATTCAGGATCCGGTTTCGCGGCGTTATGCGGTGATTACGGCCTATAACGGCGGTGCTGGCAGCGTACTGCGCGTGTTCTCCAGCGATAAAGATCGTGCGTTCTCGTCGATTAACGGTATGTCGCCAGCGGAGGTGTATCAGACGCTGACCACCAACCACCCTTCGGCAGAATCGCGTCGTTATTTGTATAAGGTGAGCCAGGCGCAGCGCAGCTATCGTCGGTTCTAGGACGGTGCGGCTTGGCCCTCATCCCAACCTTCTCACGCTCGCGGGAGAAGGAGCCGATCCAGCACATGCTTAACAATGCTCACCACCTAAACATTCCCTCTCCCGCGTGCGGGAGAGGGTTAGGGTGAGGGAAATCAGCACACCATCATATTCGCCACCAGATGCTTACGCCCGCTCTCATCTTCCTCGGTGTAAACCCCTTGCAGCTCAGGCGAGAAGCCCGGCAGTAGATTGATGCCCTCTTCCAGCGCGAGGAAATAGCGCTGCACCGCGCCGCCCCACACTTCGCCCGGCACCACACACAATACGCCCGGCGGATACGGCAACGCGCCCTCGGCCGCGATGCGCCCTTCGGCTTTGGCAATCGCCACCAGCTCCACTTCACCACGAATATAGGCCTGATGCGCATCCTGCGGATTGACGTGCACCGCTGGGAAGCAGGCAGCGCGGAACATCGCTTTCTGCAAATCCTTCACCTCGAAACTGACATACAGATCGTGCATTTCCTGGCACAAACGACGCAGCGTGTAGCCTTTATAGCGCTCGATATTCTTGCGATAAACGCTCGGCAGCACTTCCGCTAACAGCGCATCCTCTTTCACGTGCTGCTCAAACTGTTCCAGCATCGCCACCAGATGCGCCATTTTCTCCGGCGTTTCCGCTGGCGTCAGCAGGAACAGAATCGAATTAAGATCGCACTTCTCCGGCACGATGCCGTTTTCGCGCAGATAGTTGGCGAGAATCGTCGCCGGAATACCGAAGCGGGTGTATTCACCGCTGGCAGCATCAATGCCCGGCGTAGTCAGCAGCAGCTTGCAGGGATCGACCAGATACTGTTGCTGGGCATAACCTTCAAAGCCGTGCCATTTCGCCCCGGGTTCAAGGCTAAAGTAAGCGGGATCGGCGGCAATGGCTTCCGTTTCGGCCGATTGCCACAGCTTACCGTGCACTTTTTCCGGCAGGAACGGTTGGATCATTTCACAGCGTTCCAGAATCGCTTTGCGCGCATCGATACCGATGGTGACGCAGTCGTGCCACATGCTACGTCCGGCCTCACCTTTGTGCATACGCGCGTTAATATCCAGCGCAGCAAACAGCGGATAGAACGGGCTGGTTGAGGCGTGCAGCATAAAGGCGTTGTTCAGGCGTTTATGCGGACAGAAACGCTTTTGCCCACGGATGTGATTGTCTTTCTTATGAATTTGCGAGGTCTGCGAGAAACCGGCCAGCTGTTTGTGCACCGACTGCGTAACAAAAATACCGGGATCGTTCTCGTTCAGCTCCAGCGTCAGCGGCGAGCAGCCAGCCATCAGCGGGATAAACTGCTCATAACCCACCCACGCCGAATCAAACAGGATGTAATCACACAGATGACCGATGCGATCGACCACCTGACGCGCGTTATATACCGTGCCGTCGTAGGTGCCGAGCTGAATGATCGCCAGACGGAAAGGACGCTGATCCTTCGCGCGGTGTGGCGCGACTTTCTCAATCTGCTCACGCAGATAGGCATCGTCAAAGCAGTGCGCATCAATGCCGCCGATAAAGCCAAACGGATTACGCGCCGCTTCCAGATACACCGGCGTCGCGCCCGCCTGAATCAGCGCACCGTGGTGATTGGATTTATGGTTATTGCGGTCAAACAGCACCAGATCGCCGCGCGTGAGCAGCGCATTGGTCACCACTTTATTGGCGCTTGAGGTGCCGTTAAGCACGAAGTAGGTTTTGTCGGCGTTAAACACTTTGGCGGCAAACTTCTGTGCATCTTTGGCTGAGCCTTCATGGATCAGCAGATCGCCAAGCTTAACGTCGGCGTTGCACATATCGGAACGGAAGACGTTCTCGCCGTAGAACTCATAGAACTGACGTCCTGCCGGATGTTTACGGAAGAACGCGCCGCCCTGATGTCCCGGACAGGCAAAGGTGCTGTTCTGCATATCGACATAGCGCGTTAGCGTGTCGAAGAACGGCGGTAGTAACTCGGATTCGTACGCCTGCGCAGCGTCCTCCAGCGCGGCCCACTCTTCAGGCGCGCCATTAATTTCCCCGCTCACGCCCGGCAACTTCAGCACCTCTTCATCGAACGCATGAGCGACAAACACCGGCAGATTGAAGCCGGTTTGGCGCAACAGTGTCAAAACGCCGCTGCGGGTGTCCGACAGGGAGATAACCACCGCTGCCACATCGGTAAAATCAGTATTGTCCAGCGTCACCACGTCGCGCGCGGTGTTCAGGCTGAGGTTTGGCGCTACAGCAACGCTGGCAGCAATTTTCAATGGGTTCATAACACAAATCCCTGAGAGAGGATGAGTGGGTGCCGATGGCACAGCAATGAGGAGGTTTCCTCGGCGAAAGTCATAAGGGAGTTGATCACTGACTGGGGCGCAATCATGTCATCTTTTTTTTGCAGGAACAACCGCGCCCTCACCCTAACCCTCTCCCGCAAGCGGGCGAGGGAACCGATCCAGCAGATTTCGAATTTGGTACTCAATATTTAGCCACCGCACGGACGGCCCCCTCGCCCGTTTACGGGAGAGGGCTGGGGTGAGGGAAAAAAAGGAGTACTATTACCCTACTTTCCTCAACCAGCCGGAGGCTGCATGTTTAAGGCATTGGTCATTGAAAATGATGAACAGGGCTATCGCACCACCCTGCAAGATCTGTCAGAAAAACAACTGCCCGATCAGGATGTCACCCTCGAAGTAAGCTACTCCACACTCAACTACAAAGACGCCCTCGCCATCTGCAACAAAGGCCCGATTGTGCGCCAATTCCCGATGGTGCCGGGCATCGATTTTGTCGGTCGTGTCATCAATAGCCGTCATGCCGAATGGCAGCAGGACGATGTCGCACTGCTCACCGGCTGGGGCGTGGGTGAAAAACATTGGGGCGGACTGGCGCAAAAAGCCAGCGTCTCGGGCGACTGGCTGGTGAAAGTGCCCTCTGCGCTGAGCCCACTGCAAACCATGGCGATTGGCACTGCGGGCTTTACCGCCATGCTGTGCGTGCTGGCGCTGGAAAAACAGGGCATCACGCCACAGCACGGTCCGGTGTTAGTTACCGGCGCGAGCGGCGGCGTGGGCAGCTTTGCCGTCAGCCTGCTGGCACGCCTCGGCTTCGAAGTGGTGGCCTCCAGCGGGCGCGCCAGCGACAGCGACTACCTGCGCAACACGCTTGGCGCCGCGTCGATTATCGATCGCGCAGAGCTGAGCGAGCCCGGCAAACCGCTGGCCAAAGAGCGTTGGGCCGCAGCGATTGATAGTGTCGGCAGCCACACGCTGGCCAATGTATTAGCGGGCATCAAGCGCGATGGCGTGGTAGCGGCCTGCGGCATGGCGCAAGGGTTGGATCTGCCAACCAGCGTCGCGCCGTTCATTCTGCGCGGCGTGGTGCTGGCCGGTGTGGATAGCGTGATGTGCGCGAAACCGCTGCGTCAGCAGGCATGGCAACGTCTGGCGGAGCTGGTGGATGGCGAGCAGCTGCAGCAGTTAACCAAAGTGATTCCGCTGGCGGAAGCGCGTGAAGGTGCCGAGCTCCTGCTGGCGGGGAAAGTGCGTGGACGCTTGATCGTCGATTGCCGCTAATCGCACCATCACGTAGCGGCGCAATTTATTGCGCATCTTTTACAGAGCGCGATAAATCGCGCCGCTACGGTGTCAGGCGCGCAGTTGAATCTGCGGCCTGCCCTTTTCATCCTTTATCACCACGTCCAGCTCCGCCTGATACCAGCGCGTTAGCGTGCGCTCGGTCATCACCTCCTGCGGTGCACCTTCCGCCACCAGCTTGCCCTGATGCAGCAGCAACACACGATCCGACCACAGCGACGCGAGATTCAGATCGTGCAGCACGGTGCAGACGCTGAAGCGCCCGTTGCGCGTTAAGCGGTGCAGTAAACGCAAACTGTGCTGCTGCCAGAACAGATCGAGTGCCGACGTCGGTTCGTCGAGAAACAGCCAGCCGCGCGGCCCATCGTCGTGCCACAGCTGCGCCAGCACGCGCGCCAGCTGCACGCGCTGCTGCTCCCCGCCGGAGAGCGAGCGATAATCGCGCCTGGCCAGTTCAAGGCTGCCGGTGATGTGCATCACCTCTTCGATAACCGCTTTTGATTGACTGCTCGGCCAGGGCGCACGTCCCATCGCCACCACCTCGGCGGCCGGTAACGGAAAGGTGACGCTGTTTTGCTGACGCATCACCGCGCGGCGCTGTGCCAGCGGCTCACGCGGCCAGTCGTTTAAGGGGCGTTCGCCGAGCCAGCATTCGCCGGCTTGCGGCGTAAGAAAGCCGGTTAGCAGACGCAGCAGGGTAGATTTTCCGGCGCCGTTCGGACCAATCAGCGCGACCATTTCACCCGGCTGTAAGCTAAGCGAAACGTCATCGATTAACGCGCGCGAGCCGTGGCTAAAACGCAGGCCGCGCGCCTGCAGGCAATCACTCATTCATCCCCCTTGGGCTCACGCAGAATCAGCCAGAGAAACCACGGGCCGCCGAGCAGACTGGTTAACAACCCCACTGGCATCTCCGCTGGCACCACCACCGTACGCGCCAGCGTATCCGCCAGCAGCAGCAAAATTGCGCCCGCCAGCGCCGAGCCCGGCAGCATCCAGCGATGATCGCTGCCGAGGCAGAAACGCATCAGATGCGGTACCACTAAGCCGACAAAGCCAATAATGCCGCTCACCGCCACGGCGGTGCCAACCAACAAGGCGCTCAGCACCAGCAGCTGACGCTGGGTACGCTTTACGTCGATGCCCATGTAATGTGCGTCTTCCTCGCCGAGCTGCAGCAAGTTAAGGCGACGCGCGCGCAGCTGAATGGCGATCAGCGCGGGCAGAATCAGCAGCGCGCACACGCTCAGGCTTGGCCATTGCGCCGCACTCAAACTGCCCATGCCCCATAGCGCCAGCTGACGCAGCTGTTGATCGTTACTCAGCCATGACAGCACGCCGACCGCCGCGCCGCACAAAGCATTAATCGCAATGCCAACCAGCAGCAAGCGTGACAAATTGCCCAGCGCCAGGCGGCTGAAGCTGAAAATCAGCAAGGTGACGACCAGGCTGCCGCCAAAGGCAGCGAGGGTCGGCAACCATAACGCCAGCAGCGGCGGTAAGCTCAGCGGAATCACAATCGAAATCGCCACCGCCAATCCGGCACCGCTGCTGATGCCGAGCAAACCGGGATCGGCCAGCGGGTTGCGAAACAATCCCTGCATCACCGCGCCGGAGACCGCCAACGCCATGCCGAGCAGCACCGCCAGCAGCACGCGCGGCAGGCGGATGTTGATCCAGATTTGCCACGCCATATCGCTCAGCGGGGCGCGCCACAAGGTGCGCATCGAAAGCGGCATCGCACCGAAGTTGGCGGCCATCAGCATGCATATCACCATGCTGATGCCCATCACACACAGCCAGCGCAGCATGGATGCATTCGTCATGTTTTTTCCCCTAAATAATTCAAGATGCAGGAAGGCAGCAAGTGTTCGAATCCCCAGGAGCTTACAAAAGTAAGTGACTGGGGTGAGAACACGCCGCTAACGCGCCTGCGGCTTGAAGTGTGACGGGGAAGCTGCTTCGGCGGCATGACGCAGCTTGATGAGAACGCCTGGCGTATCGAGGCCAAAGCTCAGCAGCGCCATCTCATCCACCACCAGCAAGGCGCGATGCTGACCGGCTGGCGTCAGCGCCAATCCTGGCAACGACCACACTTTATCTTCGCCACCCAGCGTGCGCAGGCCATCTTCGCCCACCACAATCAAATCCGGTGCCGCCGCGACCACGCCTTCCTGCGACAGCTGCTGATAGTGCGGCACCGCCGCCATGGCGTTGATCAGCCCGGCGCTGCGAATGGCACCGTCCGCGCCGGTTTGCGCGCCAGCCGCCTGGGTGCGCATGCCGCCATGCGCCATGATGAACAGCACTTTAATCGGCAACAGTTTTTGTGGGATCTGCGCGCGCTGCTTGTTCACTTTTTCGATCAGCGCGTTGGCGGCCTCTTCACGATGCAGCGCCTTGCCGATAGTGGCGATTTTTTCCGCGATAGCATCGAGGCTGTTTTTGCCGGTGACATCCACCACCTTCACGCCAGCTTGTGCCACCTGCTGCAGCACCAGCGACGGTTTGGCCTGCTCGCTGCTCAGCACCAGCGTCGGCTTCAGCGCCAGAATCCCTTCGGCGTTCAGCTGCCGCATATAACCCACATCCGGCAGTTTGTTGGCCTGCGCCGGATGCTGGCTGGTGCTATCGCGCGCCACCAAATCCTGCTGCGCATCCAGCGCATAAATGATTTGCGTGACGTCGCCGCCAATGGAAATGACGCGCTCCGCCGCGAAGGTTGGCAGCGCCAGCGCGCTAAGCAGCAACAAAAGTTGTCTCATGCTGACGCTCCTGCCGCTGTCAGTGAGGTCACCTGCTCGCGCCAGCGTGCCTGCTCCGGCGTGCCTTCACTGCGCTGGCCGTACAGTTGGGCGATCTGCGTGCCGTCGGCGGCAAACAGCTCGAGGCTGGTGACAAAGCCGTCGCCGCTCGGTTTGCGCGTCACCCAGCTTTCACTGATGCGGTCCGCCATCAAATGCAGCGTGAAGGTGGGATTGAAGATGTTGATCCAGTTATCCATCGGCATCAGCTTGTGCACCGCGCCGGTGAAGATCTGCGTGCAGCCGCGGTTACCGATGAAAATCATGATTTCATTGCCATCCTGCTGTGCCAGATTCAGCAGCTGCGCCAGTGAATCATTACTCACCTGACGTGCCAGATCGTCTGCCACCGCGCGAAACGCCTGCGGGCGCGCAAGGTTATGGCGCTTGAGCAGACCAAAGAACTGATGCACATCCGTCATCGCGCGCCATTCAGCTTCTACTTTGCTGGCGTCAATTGCACTGCTGTATTGCGGCGGGCTGGCAGGCTGTGGATCTAACGCCGCTGCACTCTCCACCACAAACTCGGCAAGCAGCGCATCCCAGGCGGCGATATCGGTGTTGTCGGTGGCGTAAATTTTCAATACTGCATCAGCGTGGCGATCAAAAATCTGGATGCTTTGGCGTTCGCCGTGTGCGGTCTGCTCACGCAGAAAGAACGCGCTGTGCCACTGATTGGGAAACAGGCGCTGATCGAGCGCGCGCGGATTAAGAATCAGCCCGGCATGCTCGCCGAGGTGCAGGTTTTCATATTTGCCGACCTGCTCGTGTACCGCATACTCATTGCGCGTGATGCTTTTGGTTTCGCCGACGGCGGCCAGTGCGGCCAGCAGCGCGGGGAAATCGCCTTTTAACGCCCTGGCATCCTGACCAACGCGCGCTTCGCACAGCTGTGCTTCGCCAATGCCCATCAGCGCGGCGAGATCGCGCGCATACTTTTTCGGATGTTCGCCTTTCAGTGCCAGATAGTGATCGTAACGTGGGTTCATTGCGCTTGCTCCATGAAAAGGCCCTGCGCTGCCGCAGGGCGAAAAGAGGTTAGAAATCGACGTTAACACCTAACTGGAAGGTGCGGCCTGGCATCACCGCCAGATTAATGTCGTTGCGTTCCTGGTCATTGCTGCTGGTCAGCGTGCGGCTGCTGGTGTAATCCCAGTATTTGCGGTCGGTAATGTTGTAGATGCCGCCGCTCAGCTTGACGTTTTTCGTCGCCTGCCAGTAAGCCGTCGCATCAACCATGCCATAACCCGGGACACGCATATATTCCGTGGTGGAATCGGTGATCGGCGTGCCAGCATTGGTATAGCTTTCGCGGTTGGTGGCCGTCGCCTGCTTACCTTTCACGAAGGTGGCGGTCAGCGCTGCGCCGTAGCCGCGCGCTTTGTCATCCCACGCCAGGCCGACAATCGCCTTCAGCGGTGCGACGCTATCGAGATCGATGTATTTGTCACCGGAGTAGCTGGACTTGGATTTCCCTTCGTTATAACCCAGCGCGAAGGTGCTGCTCAGGCCATCCACCTGCGAGAACCAGGTGCCGTAATTCACTTTGGTGGAGATCTCAGCACCATAAATGTAGGCCTTATCGCGGTTTTCAGCCTGATAGCTGGTGTAGATGTTGCTCGGTACGTTGACGAACCTCTCCGGATTGGTGGCGCGACGATAGCGGGTATAAGCGATGAAGTTTTTATACTGGTTGTAGAACACCGACGTGTTAACCGTTACGCCTTCGGTGGCCTGACCTTTCAGGCCCCACTCGAAGTTGTTGCTGGTTTCGGTTTTCAGATCGGTATTACCAATCAGCGCATACTGCGCGCTACCGGCATAGCTCGAACCCAGGTTCCATGAACCGTACAGCTGGCTGGTGGTAGGGAACTGCACGCCGCGTTTGTATTGCAGATAGGTGGTCAGCGCGGGCGTCAAATCGTACTGGAAGGTCAGCGATGGCAGCACCTGAGTATCAGAGTTGGTTTTGCCGTACAGCGCATCAACCTGCTCTTCGGTCAACACCGCGCTGCCATTGGTAAGATCGCCCAGATCCTTCGGCTTAGTGCTCTGATACATCACGCGTACGCCGGGAATGATCGCGAAGTTGTGGCTATCAAGATCGAAGTTGATCTTATCCTGCAGATAACCGGCTACGGCAAACGTGCGGCTGTCTGACTGCGGTTGGGTAATGGCGCTGAAGGTGCTCGGCGTCGGCGCCTGACGGAACGGGCGCTCGCTGTTATCCAGACGCGTGTTAATCCCGGCGCTCAGCTCATGGCGCCCCAGCGTTTTGGTGCCGCGCGTATCGAAACCGTAGGTATCAACGTTGAAATCAGAATAAACAAAGCCGTACTGGCTGGCGCTGGTCGGCAGCCAGGTATTGTCATGCGCCTGAGTTTGCTGCCAGTACAGGCGCGTGGTCAGCGTGTCGATGAAATCGTTGTACGGCGTCCACTCATCCGCCAGATTGATACCCCAGCGACGCGTATCACTTTGCTGCTGCGCGGTGCCCCACACGGTGTTGCCGCTGGTGTCCCAGGTATCGTAGTGGCTGTGATTAGTTTTGTGATAGTAATCGAAGGTGGCACTCAGCTTGTGCTGATCGTTCGGCTGCCAGATGCCCGACGTCATAAAGGCATCGGAGTGCCAGTTGGCCGGATAAGCCTCTTTGACGCCGCTGTTGTTCTCGGTTTCCTGACCATCACGACGGCTGTAAACAAACAGGCCGCGCAGCTCATCATCGCCTGCGGCAGCGGTGATACCGTTGTGCCAGCTTCGGTTCGATGAGTCGTAACCGCTCTGATAGCCAAAGTAGGTATTTTTATCGCTGCTGAGGTAATCATCGGCGGTTTTGTTGTGGAACGAGACGTTGCCGCCGATCGACGTATTCGGCTGATCCACCGCAGTAGCGCCCTTCTCAATGTCGACGCTGCCGAACATATAAGGGTCGATGTAATCGCGGCCGATACCAAAGGTATTATTGCCGGTGCGGCTGACGTAAGGACGTCCGGTGGCATCCGGAATCGGAATGCCGTCGATATCCATGCCGACGCGGTTACTCTCCAGGCCACGAATGTTGTAACCGGTGTAACCCGCGCGGTCGAAGCCACTTTTACCGGCAGATGAACCACCGCTGGAGCCGGTCGCGCTGATCAGCGGTTCATACCGCATGATCGAACCGAAATCATTGGCGCCACGTTTTTGCAGCTCTTGCGCGGTGATGGTGGTTTTATTGCCGGCCTGCTGCTTCGGCGCGGTGACGGTGAGTACCGGCTCATTGCTGGCGTTATCGCTGGCGGCAAAGCTGCAAGCGGCATGAATAGCCGAAGATAAGATGGCAACTTTGAAAAGACGCTGCTGGTTTAATCCCTGAAAGAGTGAAGACATGCGCGAAATACCTGGTTAATTGTTAGTATTCGCTCACTTGCTTGCTACCAGAAAGTACGGACTTTGAAGCAAAGACCGTAAAAAGTTGCGGACTTATTTTATGTAATAAATGATTGCGACAGAAATGTAATGCAAGTGGTAATCATTATCAATAGCATTTACATTAAGATGTATCTTAGAGCGCACAATTTGTTAACTTGTTTATTATCAATAATTAAGCAGAGACACCTATGACTCAGAAACCTGCCATTACCATTCACTACTGTACTCAATGCAACTGGCTGCTACGTTCTGCGTGGATGGCGCAGGAGTTACTGCATACCTTTGCCGAGGATTTGAGTGCGGTAACGCTTAAGCCAGGCACCGGCGGCGTGTTTGAGATTCAGATTGATGGGCTGGTGATTTGGGAGCGTAAGCAGGAAGGCGGATTCCCGGATGCGGCGGCGTTGAAGCAGCGCGTGCGCGATGTTTGCTGGCCGGATCGCGCATTGGGGCATGTGGACAAGAAGAAGAGCTGATCTGCTCTCCGTACGGTTATCGGAACGGTCGCCATAAATGGCGACCCTACGGGTGGAACTGGCAACCACCTAACTCCTGGCGATTTTCTCCGCCGCTTCGTGCAGCGCGTTAATCACCATCTCCAGCGCCTCTGGCGAAATATCTTCCTGCGCCAGACGATGATTCAAGGTGTGCTTGATCAAATTAATCGCCTGCTCAACCTGCGGAATGCTGCGGTTATTCACCAGAATCGCCAGCGAAGTTAAGCGCTCGATAATCGCCTCCACATTGTCACGATTATCCGCCAGCAGCGCCGCGCCGCTGTCATTCAGCGCATAGGCTTTACGTGACGCCTGCGCATCCACCACGCGAATCGCATCCATCTCTTCAAGCAGCGTCAGGTTGGGATAAATAATGCCGGGACTGGGGGAGTATTCCCCCTTGGAGAGCTCTTCGACTGATTTGATCAGCTCATAGCCGTGCGCAGAGCTGTTCGCCAGAAAGTGCAGCATTAACAGGCGGATATCGCTGGCATCCAGCATTCGCTCCCGACGCTTTTTACGTGCGCCTGCACAGATGGCACGCGGTGCGTGGTCGGACTGCCATGGAAAATCCCGCTGCTGTTTCATTGCCTTCCTGAGCGTCAATTTGGGGAGGTTGATAGTAGTCTGCCACCTGGCAAAATTCAACACAGGCGGCAGCGCGCGGGGAAGTGTCGGTTATTTCTGATGCCAGTAGGCCACAGCGCGCACGTAATCGGTGTGTGCACCGCGTCCCTGAGTAAAGTAATCGCTGAGCTGTTTCACCGCTTCGCCCTCACCCGTCAGCCAGATGAAGTAATCATCGGCGGGCAAGGCAATGTTATCCAGCTGCGCGGTGATGGCGGCAAGGTTAGCGGCCTGCATGGTGCCGCTGCCGAGCCAGGTCACCTGCACATTGGGTAAATCCCCCAGATAATCGCGCCCTGTAGCTTCATCCGCATACGCCAGCAGATGAATCTGCTGCGCCTGCATCTCAGCATAACGGCGCTTAAAGGCCGGCAGACCGGTCTCGTCGCAGACGTAAATCTGACAGGCATAATCAGCGGGTACGATAAGTGAACCGCGCGGGCCGCCCATGGCAATTTGGTCGCCCGGCTTAGCGTCATTGGCCCAGCTACTGGCCACGCCGCCATCGTGCAGGTAGAAATCGATGGTCAGTGAATCAACGCCGTTGAACTCCAGCGGCGTGTAATCACGCGCGGCAGGACGTACGCCGCCCGGCCAGACAATGCCGTCATCCGTCATTTGTGGCAGTGCCAGCGCGCTGCCGGCGCTGTCCGGGAAGAACACTTTGATGTGATCGTCAAACGACGGCGAATTGAAGCCTGCTAGATCGCTGCCGTTGAAAACAATGCGCCAGAATTCACCGGCAATCAGCGTTTTGCTCACCACGGTGATGTGACGGAAACGCAGTTCATTTCGTACGCGACGCGGTATGCGTGCGGTAGGGGTAGTTTGCAAGCGTTGTCTCCCTAAAAGATAGTGAAAGTCATTCTCATCTGATGGGCAAAGATTAGCTATGATATATCTTCGATGCAATGCCGAAAAATGCTATTGGCAGAATCATAAGGTCAGATTAGCGCGATAAATCGCGCCGCTACGGTGAAGTGCGGTCGGGGATGTGGAGCTAATTAAAGGCAGGAATGGTAGCGGCGCAATTTATTGCGCAATGCAGAAATGAGGATTAATGCCGAGACCGTGCATGGGTTGCGACGGTCTGGATCGGAATTAAAAGGGTATTAAGCCTGATGGTTACCGCAGGTGACGAAGCTACCCTCATCCTGGGTATGATTCGGCAGCACATTGTCGCCAAGAATTTCATGTTGCGCACAATGTGGTTGATGCGGGTGCAGGCCGCCCGGCGGTGAAAAAGGCTCAGCCATCTGCGCACTTGCCAGCGAAGAAAACGCTACAAGCGCTGTCATGAGGAACAACGGTAAAAGTCGCATAATTTTTTATCAATTCACTATAGCGGTCCGGAATGGACCAGGAATGCAGGTGATTATCCAGCCTGATGTGTGGCGGCTGGTGATTTACGCGGCCAATCAGGTTTCGATGAAGAATTTTACGCCAATTATGGCAATGAGTTTATAAAATCGTGCGGTTTGTCACGGTTTACCGCACGAATTATGCATTAGTTATCCGCCACCGGAATATAGAACGTGCCCTGTAGCAGATCGGGCGTGCTGTATTTCAGATCGAGCTTAAGCAGATCCTTGCCCGTACGTCGTGCCACGCCCAGCGCAGGCAGATGGTTGTAGTAAATCTCGGCGGTAAAGGCGTTAATCTCTTCAGGCGTACCGTGCCAGTCAATCTCCGCGTACAAGCCCTTTTCACCGGTCCAGTTCTGTACGTTGCGCGGCAGCACATCGGCGTACTGACTCTCTAGCGCCTGGAACAGACTAATGTGCTGCTGGTCGGCAGAATTTAAACCCGGACTGAACTGAAAGCCCAGCCAGCCGCGACTCACGTGTTGGCCGGCAAAGGCGATAAAATCACGCGTGTGCTGCGCCACTACATGGTGGTGATGATCAATATATTCGCCAAAGCGGCATTCCCACTCAATCACTTCACCGCACAGCTGAATCTCCGGCTTCTGCGCCAGACGCGCATTCACCCACTCGCGCTGCGTTGAGATTCGACTGTGGAAATCCTTCATCAGCATGTCCGGGATGCGGCGATAAGCACCCGGCGTCATCGAGAAGTGACTTTTAAACACCCGCGTAAAATTCTGCTGATTATCAAAGCCAAAGCGCACGGCAATATCGATCAGCGGCATGCTGGTAAGACGCAGCGCCATCGCCGCCATCGTCAGACGACGCTTACGCGTGTAGGACGCCAGCGTTTGCCCGGTCATCTCTTTGAACATGCGCTGCATGTGCCACTTGGAGTAACCGGATTTCAGGGTGATCAGATCGACATTAAGCTCGTCGGTCAGATTCGCCTCGATCCAGTCCACCAGATCAATGATGTACTGTTTTTTTAGATTCAGACTGAGCATGATTTTGATGGTCGAGTGAAGGGGTTGAAGGTAATGAATATGCGTTATTCGTCACATAAATATAACAAAAACGTATTACTAACGTAAGGAAGAGTAAACGTACCGAAGCGGGAAAAGCATTAATTGCTTAGGTTACTAACGTTTTTTAGCTCACAAAAACAAAAAAGGCCGCCACGAATGGCGACCTGGGGCATAACGGACCTGATTTGTAGGGTGCGCATTGCTGCGCACCTCCGTGCAGATGCTCAGTGCGAGCGCATGCCCGCTGCCGTCATCATCATACGAAACAGTGATGCCACCACACCGAGTGCCAGCACGCTTGCGCCGTAAATAACAACCAGCCACATCACCTGCTTCCACCACGGAATCTTCGTTTCAGTGTGAGTTTTCATGCTGCTGACCTCGGTTTTCATATCAATGGTATCCTTCGTCTGCTTTGATTTTTCCGCGGAACACGTAGTAACTCCAGAAGGTGTAACCCAGAATTACCGGAATAATCAGCAAGCCGCCCACCAACATAAACGCCTGGCTGCTGGCCGGAGAAGCGGCCTGCCAGATGGTGATTGACGGTGGAATGATGTTCGGCCAAATGCTGATGCCCAAGCCCGAGAAGCCAAGGAAAATCAGCGCCAGCGTCAGGATGAACGGCGAGTAATGCGCTTCGCGTTTAATCGCACGTACAATCCCCCACGAACACAGCACCACCAGCACCGGAACCGGCAAGAACCAGAACAGGTTTGGACGCGTGAACCAGCGCTGCGCGATATCCGCATGCGTCAGCGGCGTCCAGATGCTGATAATCCCCACCACCAGCAGCAGCGTCAGCGTCAGCGGCGTGGCCAGCGCAGACATTTTACGGTGCAGATCGTGTTCGGTTTTCATGATCAGCCAGGTACAACCCAGCAGCGCATAGGCGATGACCAAACCGACACCACAGAACAGCGGGAACGGTGCCAGCCAGCTCATCGCTGAACCGGCATATTCGCGGCCAACCACCGGGAAGCCATTCAGGATCGCGCCAACCGCCACGCCCTGGCTGAAGGTCGCCAGCAGTGAACCGGCAATGAACGACTTATCCCAGAACGCGCGATGTTCCAAAGTGGCTTTGAAGCGGAATTCAAAAGCAACGCCACGGAAGATCAGGCCAATCAACATCGCCGTTAACGGAATCGACAGCGCATCCAGCAGAACTGAATACGCCAGCGGGAATGCGCCATACAGCGCCGCGCCGCCCAGCACCAGCCAGGTTTCATTACCATCCCATACTGGCGCAACGGTGTTGACCATCATGTCGCGTTCGATGGGATCTTTATTGAACGGCAGCAGCAGGCCAATGCCGAGGTCGAAGCCATCCATCACGATGTACATCAGGGTGCCAAATACGATGATGGCAAACCAGATAATTGAAAAGTCGATCATCTTAGTGCTCCCCACTCTTTTCGCTATGGGTTTTCGCCGCCGACAACGGACGCGCTGGCGTGTGATGCTGACCCGGACCACCGTGATCAACCTCTTTACCTTCGCCGGTCACCGGACCCTCTTTGATCAGACGCATCATGTAGAGATAGCCGACGCCAAATACCGATGAGTAGACCAGAATAAACGCCAGCAGGCTGATGCTCATGTGCATATCGCCATGCGCTGAGACCGCATCAATGGTGCGCTGCACGCCATACACCACCCACGGCTGACGACCAATTTCGGTAGTAAACCAGCCGGCCAGAATGGCGATCAAACCCGATGGCCCCATCAGCAGCGTGAACCACAGGAACGGACGCGAGTGATACAAGCGACCTTTGAAACGCAGCCACAGGCTAACTACGCCCAGCGTAATCATCAGCAGGCCCAGCGCCACCATCACGCGGAATGACCAGAAGATGATGGTTGAGTTCGGGCGATCTTCTTTCGGGAAACTCTTCAGCGCAGGAATCTGCTTATCGAGGCTGTGCGTCAGAATCAGGCTGCCGAGATACGGAATCTCAACGGCGTACTTAGTACGCTCCTGATCCATATCCGGCACACCGAACAGAATCAGCGGCGAGGCTTCACCCGATTTATTTTCCCAGTGACCTTCAATCGCAGCGATTTTCGCTGGCTGGTGCTCAAGGGTGTTCAGACCGTGCGCATCACCAATCATCGCCTGAATCGGTGCCACGATCAGTGCCATCCACAGCGCCATCGAGAACATCTTCCGAATCGCTGGATTGTCATTGCCGCGCAGCAGATGCCACGCGCCAGACGCACCAACAAAGAAGGCGCTGGCAAGGAAGGCACCCACCGACATATGGAACAGGCGATAAGGGAATGAAGGGTTGAAGATGATTTTCAGCCAATCTTCCGGCACCACAATGCCGTTCTGAATGATGTAGCCCTGCGGCGTATGCATCCAGCTGTTTGAGGCAAGAATCCAGAAGGTGGAGAAGATGGTGCCGAGCGCCACCATGCAGGTCGCGAAGAAGTGCAAGCCAGGACCGACGCGGTTCCAGCCAAACAGCATCACGCCAAGGAAGCCCGCTTCGAGGAAGAAGGCGGTTAACACTTCATAGGTGAGCAGCGGACCGGTAATACTGCCGGCAAACTGCGAGAAACCACTCCAGTTGGTACCGAACTGGTAGGCCATCACCAGACCGGATACCACGCCCATACCGAAGTTAACGGCGAAAGCTTTCGACCAGAAATGGTAGAGATCGCGATAGGTCTCGTTACGGGTTTTCAGCCACATCCCTTCAAGCACCGCCAGGAAACTGGCGAGACCGATGGTGATGGCTGGGAAGATAATATGGAAGGAAACAGTAAAGGCGAACTGTACCCTTGCCAGATGAAAGGCATCTAATCCAAACATTGCTTACCTCATTGCCACAAATTACACCGAAATTTTTACTTATAATTAACAAGCAGAGCGCAGCGCGATATTTCGCCGTGCTTAAAGAAATGTCGCACCAATGTAAAAGCAAGCGATGCGAACGAAAAGAAACAGTGGAAGTCGGTAAAACTATAACAGTGTTTTTTGATTTCGATCATTGTTTTCAGCAGAAACTAATACTTTAAAAATCACCACGTTAAGGTTAATCACCCTCATTCATTGTGACAATATTGTTATTATCTGCGGCATATTCCCGCTGTGCTTATCAGGTAAGCACTTCATTTATTTATTTTTTAGTGCGGAGAAAAAATGGATTATTATCAGCCGGCATTTTGGCATGTAAATATTTCCGGACAGATAAACATGATCTTAATTGTTAATTAAAAGATAACCATTTTAGAACAAAAAGATATATTCCTGATGCTTATTAGTGACGTGATGTAAAGCCCGCGGCGTTAACCTGGTGCTGCATGGCATTTGCCAGCGACGGCAAGCTGTGCTTTTTTAGAGCAGTAATCAACCAGTTAAAACAGCGAAGGAGAGGTTATGGCCCGTCTTACCGCACAGGATTTCCCTCAGGAACTGCTCGAGCTTTACGATTACTACGCCCACGGAAAAATCAGCAAACGCGAATTCATCTCGATGGCGGCAAAATTCACCATTGCCGGGATGACGGGAGCCACGTTGTTAAGCGCAATGAGCCCGAACTATGCGCTGGCGCAGCAGGTGGAATTTACCGATCCGGCGATCAAACCCGAATACATTCACTATCCCTCGCCACAAGGGCACGGCGAGGTGCGCGGTTATCTGGTGCGTCCGGCCAACGCAACAGGCAAAGTGCCTGCGGTGGTGGTGGTGCACGAGAATCGTGGCCTGAATCCTTATATCGAAGATGTGGCACGACGCGTGGCAAAAGCCGGTTATATCGCGCTGGCGCCGGATGGCTTGAGCTCGCTGGGCGGCTACCCGGGCAATGATGACGAAGGCAAAACCATGCAGGCCAAAGTCGATCCCACCAAATTGATGAATGACTTCTTCGCCGCGATTGATTTCCTGATGCATCACGAGGAAGGCACCGGCAAAGTGGGCATTACCGGCTTCTGCTACGGCGGCGGCGTGGCGAATGCCGCAGCGGTGGCATTTCCCGATCTAGCCTGCGCCGTGCCGTTTTACGGACGTCAGCCTAAAGCCGAGGATGTGCCGCGCATCAAAGCGCCGTTGCTGCTGCACTATGCCGCGTTGGATAAAGGCATCAATGAAGGCTGGCCCGCCTATGAAGAGGCGCTGAAAGCCAACCATAAAGTTTATGAAGGCTATGTGTATCCGGGCGTGAATCATGGCTTCCATAATGATTCGACGCCGCGCTATGACAAAGCCGCCGCCGAGTTGGCCTGGAGCCGCACACTGGGCTGGTTTGAGAAGTATTTGCATGCCTGATGCCATGCATGGCGTGATGCCGCTCAGTTAAGCGCTAAGCGACTTTCGTTCGCCATCGGCTGGATGGGATGTCGCCTCAACACCCGCGCTGCTGCAATGCCTATTCCTGAATCATCATCGCTGTAACGCCTGTAGGGTCGCCATTCATGGCGACCGCTTCAATGCGCAGGCTTCAAAATGCGATGCACGTTGCTCTCCAGCCAATCTGCTAGCCCGGTCACCTGCCCTTCCACTTCGCGGCCTAGCGACGTTAAGCGATATTCCACATGCGGCGGCACCACTTCATAGGCGATGCGCTCAACAAAACCATCCTCTTCCATATAGCGCAGCGTCTGCGCCAGCATGCGTTCGCTGACGCCACCAATCTTGCGACGCAGCTCGCTAAAACGCAGGGTGTCTTCGCGCAGCGCCAGTAAAATCAGTACGCTCCAGCGACTGGTAATGCGTTTTAGTACTTCGCGCGAAGGACAATTGACGTTAAGCAACTCGCCGCGCGTAAATTTTTCACTCATCTTTTCAGACATTTATCTTGCCTTCTGCAAACTAACAAATCTGTAAGTACTTACTATAAGTTAGCTTATCCCGTAGGCTGTTTTCATTCCAGCTGAAACTGAAGGAGAACATCATGATTGCGATTACCGGCGCCACTGGCCAACTGGGCCGTTTGGTGATTAACGAGTTATTGAAAAAAGTGCCCGCCAGCGACGTGATTGCAGCGGTGCGTTCACCTGAGAAAGCGACCGATCTTCAAGCGCTAGGCATCACGCTGCGTGCGGCGGATTACAGCAAACCGGAAACTCTTCAAAGCGCATTTGCCGGTGTTGATAAGCTGCTGCTGATTTCATCCAGCGAAGTCGGCCAGCGTGAAGCACAGCACAAAGCCGTGATCGACGCCGCCAAGGCAGCGGGCGTGAGCTTTATCGCTTACACCAGCTTGCTACATGCCGAGTCTTCACCACTGGGTTTAGGCGTTGAGCATCGCGCTACTGAAGCGCAGCTGAAAGCGTCAGGCATTCCGTTTGCGCTGCTGCGCAACGGCTGGTACACCGAGAATTATGCCGCGAGCATTGCCCCAGCGCTGGCGCATCATGCCTTTATTGGTGCGGTGGGCGAAGGTCGCATCTCATCGGCTGCGCGTAGTGATTATGCGGCCGCAGCGGCAGAGGTGATTAGCCGTGACGATCAGGCTGGCAAAGTGTATGAGCTGGCCGGTGACGACAGCTACACGCTGGCGCAGTTTAGTGCCGAGATCGCCAAACAGTCTGGTGAGCCCGTGGACTACATCAACCTGCCGCAGGCGGAGTTCGCCGCCGCGCTGAAAGGCGCCGGGCTGCCGGATGGATTGTCCGAGATGCTGGCGGATTCCGATGCCGGTGCCGAGAAAGGCGGTTTGTTCGATGATAGTCACACCCTGAGCAAGCTGATTGGCCGCCCAACCACGCCGTATGCGGATGTGATTAAGGCAGTGTTGCAGAAGTAAGCGTAAAAAGGTCGGCATAAATGCCGACCCTACGCGATTTTGTAGGGTTGGCATTTATGCCAACCTGGTTAATCACCGTTGCGTTTGCCATAAATTGATCAAGCCATCCCGCCCTTTTTCACGCCAATATTAGCGATTTTCTTAATTACAGATAATTCTGTGCAGTTATTTAAACATCCATCCTAAAAGCCGCTTTCAATTCCTGAAATATAGTCCGTTGTAATCGCTGAAAAATCGTAAAAACCCGCGATCCATCGACATGATTTATTACGTTCATAGATAATTCGCATTGTTGTTTCGCCCGTTCAGAGCTCTATAATTTGTTCTTTACGCATTCAAGAATTTACCAGGAGGCTGCTATTAATACTAACCAACAGCAATATAACGCTTTCGAGGATCGACGCGCAGATGCTGAACTGGAGTATCAATATAATCCTCATGAATTTGTCCGCGAAGGTATGCAAGATTCGGAGCCGGAACCTGAGCTGATCGAAGGTCTTCCCGCGCCGGATGCGCTGACGCCTGCCGATCGCTACATGGAACTGTTTGAGCAGGTGCAGACTTCGCACATATTTGCCGACAGCAAAACCTTCCCGGACTGTGCGCCTAAATTCGACCCGCTGGATATTTTAATCCGCTTTCGCCGGCGTAAACGTGCAGCGGATTTTGATCTGGAAAAATTCGTGCACGAACATTTTTATTCACCGCAGGTGAATGAGAGCTTTTATGTTTCTAATCCGGATAAAACCTTAACGGAACATATAGACGATCTATGGCCAGTGTTAACCAAAATGCCGCAGCAACATTTAGCGCATTCCTCGCTGCTGCCGCTGCCAAAACCTTATGTGGTGCCGGGCGGTCGATTTGGAGAAACCTATTACTGGGACTCCTACTTCAGCATGCTTGGCCTCGCCGATGCGGGACGCGACGATCTGCTGCGCCATATGGCGGACAACTTCGCCTGGTTGATTGATAACTACGGTCACGTGCCAAACGGCAACCGGACATACTATCTCAGCCGTTCGCAGCCGCCGGTGTTTGCGCTGATGGTGGAACTGTTCGAAGAGGATGGCATTCGCGGCGCGAAACGCTATCTCGATCAGTTAATGAAAGAGTACCAATTCTGGATGGATGGCGCGGGCGAACTGATGCCGCATCAGGCCTATCGCCATGTGGTGCGCATGCCAGATGGTTCGCTGCTGAACCGTTACTGGGATGACCGCGACACGCCGCGTGATGAGTCATGGCTAGAAGATATTGAAACCGCGAAAAAATCGGGACGTCCGGCGAACGAAGTGTATCGCGATCTGCGTGCCGGTGCCGCATCAGGCTGGGATTACTCTTCACGCTGGCTGCGCGACCCGCAGCGTCTGGCGAGTATTCGCACCACACAATTTATCCCGATCGATCTCAACGCGTTCCTCTACAAGCTGGAACTGATGATTTCGACGCTATCGCATGCCAAGGGCGAAGAGCTGACGGCGCTGGCATGGCAGAAAAAAGCCGATGCGCGTAAGCAGGCAATTCACCGCTACCTGTGGGATAACACCGCCGGGGTTTATCGTGACTACGACTGGCGTCGCGAGCGCTTTGGCGCCTTCACCGCCGCTGCAGTGGTGCCACTGTTCCTCGGCCTCGCGTCGCCCGAACAGGCGCACCTGCAGGCCGTGGCGCTGCGTCATTTGCTGTTGACGCAAGGCGGCTTGTTAACGTCGATGGTGGAGAGCGGCGAGCAGTGGGATAAACCGAATGCCTGGGCTCCGCTGCAGTGGATGGCGGTGGTCGGTTTGAATCATTACGGCGAAGAGACGCTGGCGACGGAAATTGCCGTCAACTGGCTGAATACGGTGAATAATTTCTATACGCTGCACCATAAGCTGGTAGAGAAATATGACATCAGCGGCGATCGTGCCCGTCCGGGCGGCGGCGGCGAATATCCGCTGCAGGATGGTTTCGGCTGGACCAACGGTGTTACCCGCCGATTGATGACGATGTATGGGCATTTACTGGCGGATTGAGATGGTGCGCTGATGCCCTAAATGCCCTCACCCTAGCCCTCTCCCGCAAGCAGGAGAGGGAATAATTAGGGGTGAGAAGATTAAATATTGCAGCAGACAGTCATAACGTATTCGCTGGATCAGTCCCCTCTCCCGCCTGCGGGAGAGGGTTAGGGTGAGGGAAAAACCACGCCTTACTTCTGTAAAAACGCCAGCAAATCTACATTCAGCTGATCCTGATGCGTCACCGCAAAGCCATGCGGGCCGTTCTCGTAAACCTTCAATTCCGAACCTTTAATCAGCTCATGCACCAGTTTACCGGTGGCTTCAAACGGCACGATCTGATCGTTACTGCCATGGATCACCAGCGTTGGTACATCAACCTTAGCGATATCTGCGCGGAAATCGGTCTCGGAGAAGGCGGTCACACAATCAATAGTGCCTTTGAGCGATGCCAGCAGCGCAATATTTAGAGTCTGCGTCAGCACGCCGTCAGAAACTGTTTGCCCAGCGTTGATGCCATAGAACGGCGTAGCGAACTCTTTGATAAACTGCGCCCGATCTTTACGTAAGCCATCTTTAATGCCATCAAACACCGACTGCTCAACGCCCTCAGGATGATCGGCGGTTTTACCGAAGATAGGCGTGACCGCGCCCAGCAGAACTAAACCTTTCACTTTCTCCGTACCGTAACGCCCGATATAGCGCGACACATCGCCGCCGCCCATTGAGAAGCCCACCAGCGTCACCTCATTCAACTGCAGATGCTCAATCAGACCCTGAATATCATCGGCAAAGGTATCGTAGTCGTAGCCTTCCCACGGCTGCTCGGAGCGACCAAAGCCGCGACGGTCAAAAGCAATGACGCGGTAGCCACGTTCAGCCAGAAAATTCAGCTGGCTATCCCACATATCGGCATCCAGCGGCCAGCCGTGACTAAACAGCACCGGTTGACCTTTACCCCAATCTTTAAAATAGAGGTTAACGCCGTCTTTCGTCTTGAATGTGCTCATGTTTTTTGCTCCGTAAGTGAGTGATGTTGTGTCTGCCAATCAAACTACATCGAGCGAGGGGAAAAACCTAAAGCAGAGATTTTGACAACTTGTTCAATCTTTTTTGCGGCTCAAGCGCTGTTAAAAAAGCCTGGACAAGTTGATGGATTTTTTCCGCTATCAAGCAGACTGCAGGCTTCGTAAGGTGCTTACATCGCACTCTTACAGGAACATGATAATGAGCCAGCCCCAATCAGCCACGCCGCGCAGCGGTGCCTTCTCTCCCTTCGGTTACGGGCTATTCGCCCTGATCTGGACCGCCTCGGTACTCGGCAATACCGGCAGCTTTATCCGCGATGTCGCCAGCGCCTGGCTGGTGACCGGCTTATCCGATAACCCCACCGCCGTGGCGCTGATGCAAACCGCTGCGACCTTGCCGGTGTTCCTGCTGGCGCTGCCCGCGGGCGTGCTGTCAGATATTGTTGACCGCCGCCGCTTGCTGATTGTAGTGCAAATATTAATGGCCAGCGTCAGCGGCACCCTGCTGCTGCTGTCGCATAACCACTGGCTGACCGTCGAATGGTTAATCGGGCTGACCTTCGTCGGCGGGATTGGCGCAGCGCTGTTTGGTCCTGCCTGGCAGGCAATTGTGCCGGAGCTGGTGCCGCGTCATGAGTTGAAAAACGCCGTGGCACTCAACTCGCTCGGCATCAACATCGCGCGCGCCATCGGTCCAGCCACGGGCGGGTTACTGCTGGCCAGTTTCGGGGCGATGGCGGCCTACGGGGCGGATGTGGCGAGCTACTTTTTCGTTATCGCCGCGCTGCTGTACTGGAAGCGTCCGGCGAAAGCCAAAACCGAGCTGAATGAACACTTCTTCGGCGCGTTCCGTGCTGGCTTGCGTTACGTGCGCGCCAGCCACGATCTGCACCGTGTGTTATTGCGTGCCGCGCTGTACTTCGCCTTCGCCAGCGCCATTTGGGCGTTACTGCCGTTAGTCGCCCGCAACATGCTACAAGGCACCGCTGGCTTCTACGGCTTGCTGCTCGGCGCGGTGGGCGGCGGTGCCATTGCCGGCGCGCTGCTGCTGCCGCGTCTGCGCAGCGCAATGAGTCATGATGGCCTGCTGCTGCTCTCTGCGGTGCTGAGCGCGCTAGTGATGCTGGGATTAGCCATGAGTCCGCCGCAGTGGCTGGCGCTGCTGCTGATGTTGGTATTGGGCGTGGGCTGGATTATCGCGCTCACGACGTTGAACGGCGTCGCGCAAGCGGTGCTGCCCGATTGGGTGCGCGGTCGCGGTTTAGCGGTCTATTTGATGGTGTTCAACGGCACGCTGGCGGGCGGCAGCCTGGCATGGGGCTTAATCGCCCAACATATCGGCCTGGCCAATACGCTGCTGATCGCCGGAGCGGGCCTGATTATCAGCGCGCTGCTGCTGAAACGTCTGGTGTTGCCAGCCGGTGAAGCCGATCTGCAGCCGGCGCTGCACTGGGTGGAACCGCAGGTGGATGCCAACCTCGATGTGCGTCAGGGGCCGGTATTGATTCAGATTCGCTATCGCGTGATGCCAGAAGATCGCGCCGCGTTCAAACTGGCTATTCATAAGCTGGCGCAGTCACGCCGCCGCGATGGCGCTTACTCATGGGGATTGATGGCGCAAACTGACGACCCCAACGCGCTGCTGGAGTGGTTTCTGGTGGAGTCGTGGCAGGAGCATTTGCGTCAGCACCAGCGCGTTTCCCACGCTGATGCTGCGCTGCAACAGGCGGTGCTGCAATATCATCAGGGCGAAGATGCGCCGCAGGTCAGCCACCATATCGCCATCTGATTACGCGGGCAGGTAGATATCATGCAAACCTGGCAGCGTGAGGAGATGCTCTCGCCACCAGGTGGCGGCATTACCGCAGGCGCTTTCGTTCCATGCCAGGTACGCCATATCGCGACGGCATTCGCTATCCAGCTGGCGCGCCACCAGCGCCCCACTTGCCAGATGTGGACGCGCCAGATAGAGCGGCAAATAGCCGCAGCCAAGGCCATCCAGCTGCGCCTGCAGCTTGGTGGGGAAATCGTGCACGCTCAAGGTTTTCTGTTCATCCAGCACGCGTAAATCAACGCCCGCCCCGTGACGCGAGGAGTCATGCACGGTGACGGCGCGATACTGGCGAATCAGTTCGCGCTGCAGCGGCTCCGCTGCACTGGCTAACGGATGCCCGGGCGCAACCGCGAACACGTATTCCAGCCAGCCGAGCGGTTGGCAGACGATCTCTTTGCGCGTGGCGGGCTCTTGCACCGCGCCAAAGACAATGTCCGCTTCGCCATAGTTAAGCGCTTCCCAACAGCCGGAGAGCACGTCCTGACGGAACTGCAGTTGGGTATGTGGATGCTGCTGATAAAACGCATCAATCAACGGCGTCAGCAGGCTAAACGGCACGGAGGCATCTACGCTTATTACCAGCTGGCTTTCCCAACCGCTCTCCACGTAGCGCGCCTGCTGTTCCAGTTCATTCACCGCGCGCAGCAGCGTGCGCCCTTTATCGAGCATCAGGCGCCCGGTCGGCGTAAAGGTGGCGCGATGACCAGAACGATCGAGCAGCGTGATTTTCAGGTCGCTCTCCATCTTCTGCACGGTGTAACTCAATGCCGAGGCGGTTTTGAATAGTCGCGCGGCCGCCGCCGCAAAGGTGCCGTGGCGATCCAGCGCGTCCAGAATCAACAGCGCCTCAAGGTTTAAACGCATTGCCCCCCCTCCCCAAAATTTGTTGAACAACAAACCAAAAACAATCCGTTATCAATAACTGCTCTCATTTCGTATTTTTTTAACCACCGAAGCAAGCGCTTTAACACTGACTCAGCCACGCAATGCGAAATCTTTTGGAGAAAAACCATGACAACGGCCTCACTGATTTTCACTAACGGCAAGTTCCACACGGTAGATCGTGCCAATCCGCTGGCCACAGCGGTGGCAATTAAAGACGGCAAATTTCTCGCGGTCGGCAGTGAAGCCGAGGTGATGCGCTTCGCCGGAAGTGACACACAAATTATTGATGCCAAAGGTCACACCGGTATTCCTGGCCTCAACGATTCGCATCTGCACCTGATTCGCGGCGGGCTGAATTACAATCTTGAGCTGCGCTGGGAAGGCGTGCCGTCGCTGGTGGATGCGTTGCGCATGCTGCGTGACCAGGCGCTGCGCACGCCGTCGCCGCAGTGGGTGCGCGTGGTCGGCGGCTGGACCGAGTTCCAGTTTGCCGAACGCCGCATGCCGACGCTGGATGAGATCAACGCCGCCGCGCCTGACACGCCGGTATTTATCCTGCACCTGTACGATCGCGCCCTGCTCAACCGCGCCGCGCTGCGCGTGGTGGGTTACACCAAAGACACGCCGAACCCGCCGGGTGGCGAGATTCAGCGCGACAGCAACGGCAATCCAACCGGGATGCTGATCGCCCGTCCCAACGCCATGCTGCTGTACGCCACGCTGGCGAAAGGTCCAAAACTGCCGCTGGAGCAGCAGGTGAACTCGACGCGTCAGTTTATGCGTGAGCTAAATCGCCTCGGCCTGACCAGCGCTATCGATGCCGGCGGTGGTTTCCAAAACTTTCCAGATGATTACGATGTGATTTCCGAACTGCATGCCAAAAAGCAGCTGACGGTGCGCATTGCCTACAACCTTTTCACCCAGAATCCCGGCCAGGAACTGCAGGATTTCGCACGCTGGACCGATATGCTGAAGCCCGGCCAGGGCACCGATTTCCTGCGTCACAACGGCGCCGGGGAAATGCTGGTGTTCTCAGCCGCCGATTTTGAAGATTTTCTCGAACCGCGTCCGGATTTAGCGCCCGGCATGGAAGATGAGCTGGAGCGCGTGGTACGCCATTTGGTGGAACACCGCTGGCCGTTCCGCCTGCACGCCACCTATAACGAATCGATTAGCCGCATGCTCGACGTTTTCGAGAAAGTGAACCGCGATATTCCGTTTAACGGTTTGCACTGGTTCTTCGACCACGCGGAGACCATCACTGAAGCCAATATTGAACGCGTGAAGGCGCTCGGCGGCGGCCTGGCGGTGCAGCATCGTATGGCGTTTCAGGGCGAATATTTTGTCGATCGCTACGGCAAAGAGGCAGCAAAACAGACGCCGCCGGTGGCGCGCATGCTGGAAGCCGGGGTGCCGGTAGGATTGGGTACCGATGCCACGCGTGTCGCCAGCTACAACCCGTGGACCGCGCTCTACTGGCTGGTGTCCGGTCGCACCGTCGGCGGCATGCAACTGTACGATGATAATGCACGCATTGACCGCGAAACCGCGCTGATGCTGTGGACCAAAGGTAGCGCCTGGTTCTCCAATGAGCAGAGTGCTAAGGGCGAGATCAAAGTCGGCCAGCTGGCGGATCTGGTGCTGCTGTCGAAAGATTTCTTCAGCGTGCCAGAAGAGGAGATCAAAGGCATTGAATCGGTGCTGACGCTGGTGGATGGCGAAGTGGTGTATGCCGCGGGTGGCTTCACGCCGCTGTCACCGCCACCGGTGCCGGTGCTGCCCGAGTGGTCGCCGGTGGTAACGGTGCCAGGCCACTATCGCAGCGCCCCGCCGCAGGCCAATGGCCGCGCTGCGATGATGCCGAAAGTGCATCAATGCAGCGGACCGTGCGGCGTGCATAGTCACGCGCACGATGTCGCACGCCAGTCATCGGTGCCGGTGTCGGATAATAATGCGTTCTGGGGCGCGCTGGGCTGTTCGTGTTTTGCGTTTTAGTCCTCTGCGGGCTGGTGCCCTCACCCTGACCCTCTCCCACAGGGAGAGGGAAACGCTGCCACATGTAATAACGTATTCGCTCGGTCTGTTCCCTCTCCCGCTTGCGGGAGAGGGTTAGGGTGAGGGCATCAAAGCGCAGAGGATGCCAACCCAAACCCCTGCTTACCGTTCTTCTTAATCTGATACATCGCCTCATCGGCACGCGTCAGCGCATCATCAAAACCGTCACGCTCCTGCACCTGGGCAATACCAATCGACGCACCAATCTGCGCGTGACCGTTATCAATATCAAACGGCGTCAGCGCCGCATCCAGCACCGCCTGCAGCATAATCCGCACTTTGGGATAGTCGATAAGAAACGGCATCAGCAGCACAAACTCATCGCCACCCAGGCGGCCAATCACCACGTTCGGTGGCACCACGTCGATGATGCGCTGGCTAAGCTGAATCAGCACCTCATCGCCGCTGCGGTGTCCCAGCGTGTCGTTAACGTGTTTAAAGTTGTCGAGATCAATAAACGCCACACACAGCGGTCCCTGCGCTTTCAGCTTGCTGAACTGCGTGTGCAACGCGTGGCGGTTGGTCAGCCCGGTCAGCGGATCGTGATGCGCCAAAGACGAGAGCTGCGCTTCGTACTGCTTCTCTTTGGTCATATCAATGTGCGTGCCGGTGACCTTGATCGGGTTGCCTGCCTCATCCCATTCGGTAACGCGCCCGCGATCCAGCACCCATTTGATCTGGTCATTCTTGCCCAGCATGCGGTGCAGCGCTTCGTAGTAAGGCGCGCGCCCTTCAATGTGATCGTAAAAGGCTTTCAGCACTTCGTCAGCGTCGTCCGGATGCAGACGTTCGCGCCACACGTCGAACTGCGCTTTGGTCTCTTTCGGCTGGAAACCCAGCATTGCGCCCCAGCGACGATTAAATATCACCAGCTTGCCGCTGGGAATATCCAGCTGCCACAAACAAAGACCGGTTCCGTCCAGCGCTGCACTCAGCTTGTTACGCGCGTCATGCGCTATACGCTTCAATCGCGCATTATGCTTTTTCAGGTTTTGAATCTGCTGACGCAGCGCTTCTTCGGACATGATTGGCTGAGGGAGAGGAAATAAGCGCTATTTTGCCTGCCAGGAAGTTTCTGTAAATAAAACAAATGAAAAGCCGATTAGCAGCGGTAAATTGCGCCGACTTCAGGAGTAACGTCGAAACTATGCAGCAAAAACAGCTGACTTAACTTAATTAAGTACCAGCCATAAGTACATCACTTCCCCTTCTCGTGCGCGGCTGCGCTTTTTCATAACAAACCGTCCTAATACGAAACTAAGAAAATTCTTAGTTTTATTTAATTATTGTTGCGCTGCGTACCGCTGTGAGAAGTCATCTGGCGCATTGAAGTCGCGTCGATAGGCTGCACCGCCACGCTGGCCGTGCATGACGCAGGCATTGATGACTGAGAACTGATTCGTGGGCAAACGCATTCTAAGCATGATTTTTCTATTGGGCTTTTCCCTCTCTGCCTGGAGTGCCTCCCCGCTCAATTTCACACCGCGTTATGGCTTAGTGGCGCCGGAAGTCACCCTGAATCCTGCCAGTCAGCAATGGCAAACGCGCCATAAGGTGTTACGCGTTGGCATCTGGAGCCACTCGTTGCCGCCCTATTCGGTTGAGCTGGAAAAAGATGCCTTCGAAGGCCTGTCGGCCGACTATCTCGCCATCATCGCCAAAACGCTGAACCTGCCGGTAGAGATCAAAAAATTCGATAGCCGCATAGAGCTGGTTGATGCACTGAATAATCAGCAAGTCGATTTAATTCCTTACTACCCGCAGTCCGCCAATCACCAGACCAAACTAGCGCTCAGCATTCCCTATTCGCTGGCGCAAAGTGTGTTGATCAGCCGTCGCCAGGCAAAGTTTGATCGCGAGTTGAAAGATAGCCGCTATCAGCTGATGTACTACGGCGATGACGAACTGAAAGCGCTGCTGCACCAGCGCTATCCGCAGGCGACGTTAATCCCGGCCTCGCCCCCGCTGTGGGCCTACACCGATACCGCCTTTAAACAAGACGCGGTGTTCTGGAGCAATTCCGCTACCCAGCGCTATTTGTCACAGCGCGGCCTGCAGAACATCATCGAAGCACACAGCACGCCGTATACCAATGATGTCGACGCGCGCTTTGCCACCCGCGCCGGCAACGAAGCGCTGATCGCCGCGATCAACGAAATCCTGATCAATATCCCGCTGCGCAATGCGGTACAAATCGCCGAAGCCTGGGGGCTGGATTATCAATCCGTAGTGAAAAATCATCCGCTGGATCTGACTGAAGCAGAAGCCCGCTGGCTGGCGCAGCATCGCGATATCACCGTCAAATACGATCCCATGCATCTGCCTTTCACCTTTCTTGATGAAAAGCAGCGCGTGGCGGGCTTGAGCGTCGATCTGCTGAAACTGATCTCGCAGCGCACCGGCATCCGTTTTCACTACCAGCCGATGCAAGGCCTGGCCAACATGCGCGATGCGCTGGTGAATCAGCGGGATTCACTGATTGTGGTCAGCGATGCCGCCTCGCAGCAAAGTCAGCACATCAGCTACACCCGCTCTTATATCTATTCTCCCTGGGTGGTGATGACCCGCAGCGACAGCCATTGGCGCAGCTTTGATGAGATGGCGGGTAAACGTATTGGCATTTATGAGCGCTCTTACTATCGCTTTGATCTGCGTCGTCGCTGGCCAGAGATCGATTTCAATGAAAACGTTGTCTCGATTGATTCACTCGGGCAACTGCAGGAGAAGCAGGTAGACGGCTTTATCGTGCCGTATGAGTCGGCGCAGTATCTACTCAACAATCACTTTAACGATCGCTTCAAAGTGGCATTTGTGGCGCCATTGCCGATGTTTCGCATGGCGATGGCCACCAACGCGGCGGATGAGCACTTGATTGCCATCCTCAATAAAGCGCTGTCCGATATTCCCCAACCCACGCTGCAGTCGCTGATGGAGCGCTGGATTAAATACACGCCGCCGGCCACCAGCACCTCGTGGCAAAGCTATCGCAGCTACATATTACGCATTGTCGCGATAACGGGTGCTTGCCTGCTGTTTTTCCTGTGGCGCAACCATTTACTCAAATCTTCGCTGGCGAAACAGCGTCAGCACGAGCGTGAAATCAGCAACCAGCTGCATTACATCGAAACGCTGCTGGATGATGTACGCAAAGCGAAACGAGCGGCGCTGCGCGCCAGCGAAGCCAAAAGTACCTTCCTTTCGCATATGAGCCATGAAATCCGCACACCGCTGGCCGCCCTGATTGGCCTGCTGGAGATCGAACATTTGGGTCAGAGCGATCAACAGCAAAGGCAGAAGAATATCGATCTGGCGTGGCAATCCTCGCGCTCACTGCTGTCACTGGTGGGCGATATTCTCGACCTGGCGAAAATCGAATCCGGCCACTTCAGCATCCGCCTGATGCCAATGTCCTTGAGCGATGTGGTGTACGACACCGAAGCGCTGTTTCGCCAGGTTGCGCACAATAAAGGCCTGGCACTCAAGGTGATGCTGGAGATCGATCAGGATTGCGTGCTGTTCGATGCGGTGGCGCTGAAGCAGATTCTGGCGAACCTGGTGAGTAATGCCATTAAGTTTACCGCGCAGGGCGAAGTGGAAGTGGCGCTGTATCAGGCTGATATCAGCAAACCCGAGTACGTGCTGGAAGTGTGTGACAGCGGCGTTGGTCTCACGCCTGAACAGCAGCAGGCGATTTTCGAACCCTTTATTCAGGTCGATCAGGGTACGAATCGCGTGAGCGGTACTGGACTTGGACTGAATATCTGTCGCCGCCTGGCGGTAATGCTGGGCACCGAGCTGCACGTGGAGAGCGAACCCGATGCTGGCAGCGTCTTTATGCTGCGTTTCACCGCTCAACCCACCACGATAACTGCAGCCGAGGCAGAAACGCCGCAGGTGGATTCGAGCGCTCAGGTTGCCCTGCGCATGCTGATTGTGGATGACAACGCCACCAACCGCATGCTGCTGGCCCAGCAGCTGCGTTACGCCGGACATCATGTGCTGGTGGCCGACGGCGGCGAAGCGGCGCTGGCCCTGTGGCGCGAACATGAACTCGATCGGGTGATCACCGACTGCAACATGCCCGGCATGGATGGCTTCGCCTTTACGCGTCAGCTGCGCGCCGAGGAGAAATTACTCAATCGTCGTGCCGTGCCGGTTTACGGCCTGACGGCGATGGCGGAGGAGCGCGTCGCGCAACTCGCTACCCAAGCCGGTATGCATGGCTGCCTGTTTAAACCGCTGGAGCGCACGCAACTGCTGCAGGTGGTGACGGGCGCGCCGACGCATCAACCCCGCCATGACACCTTGTTAACGCTGGAAAATCTGGCGGCCAACGATCCACAAGCCTGGCGCGATCTGGTGATCACCGCCCAGCAGCAAAATGCGCGCGACCTCGCTCAGTTACAGCAAGCAGTAGAAGAAGAGGATTTCGCCAGCGCGCGTCATGCCGCACATCAACTGCTCGGCAGCGCCAAACTGCTGCATGCCGAAGCCCTACAGCACAGCTGCTTCGCCAGCGAACAGGCAGCAGAACAACACGACAGTGCGCAACTACAACACCATCTGCCCGCGGTTGTCACCGCAGTGGCAGAGCTGAATACGTTGTTCCAGCGCGCATTAGAAACCAGTGACAATGAAGAGGTGAACTCATGAAAGAAGGTGCAATCTGGCAGGTGGCGGTTTTAGACGATCATCCGCTGATCGGTAAAGCCATTCAGTATCGTCTGGCGCAGGAGGCCGATCTGGACCTGGCGGGTGCTTTCTCCCAGCGCCAGCAGCTGATGGCGTTTTTACAGCGCCATACGGTCGATGTGCTGGTGCTTGACTACATGCTCGGCGAGGACGAGCTCGATGGCCTGCAGATGGTTAAACAGCTGCGCGTGCGCTATCCCGAACTGAAAATTCTGGTCTCCTCGGCGGTGGAGAAACCGGCCATCGTGCAGCTGCTGCTGAAAGCCGGCGTGCACGGCTTTGTCGGTAAAAGTGAAGACCAGGAAGTGTTGATTACCGCGCTGCATCAGGTGTGTCGCAACAAGCGTTTTCTCACCGCCGACATGCTGATGGAGATGGATAAGTTCCACGAAAGCGATCGCGAAATGCATGACTACCTGCTGCCGCGCCAGATGGGTGATGAGATCACGCTGATCTTGCGCGAGCTGAGCCCGCGTGAACTCGAAGTGATCCGCTGCTATCTGGATGGCTTAAGCGTCACGCAGATCGCGGTCAAATATGCGCGCAGTCGCAAAACCATCAGCGGACAAAAACAGACCGCGCTGCGCAAATTAGGCTTACGATCCGATCTGGAGTTGTTCAAATACAAAGATCATTTCAATGATCTGGTGGTGCAGCATTAAGGCTCTACCGGCGGGGATAAAGTGTGTTCTGTGACGCGGATCAAGGCATATTCCATGCGTCACGCTGTCATGATGTTTACTAGAATGGTAGTTTATCAGTTATCACAGACACGATAACGGTGGATGACATTATGCAACTGACAATGCGTTGGTTTGGTCCGAAAGAAGATAAAGTTTCGCTGGAGTATATTCGCCAGGTGCCGGGCGTACGCGGCGTGGTTGGCGCACTGTACGACGTGCCGGTGGGAGAAACCTGGCCAGTCGATAAGATCAACGCGCTGGTTGAGCAGGTGCATGCCGCCGGATTGACCGTCGAAGTGATTGAAAGCGTCAATATTCACGACGATATCAAAATTGGCCTGCCCAGCCGCGATCGCTATATCGAAAATTATAAGCAGAGCATTCGCAACCTGGCGGACGCCGGCGTAAAAGTGATCTGCTACAACTTCATGCCGGTGTTCGACTGGATGAAGACCGACATGAACTACGTGCTGCCAGACGGCTCGCTCACCATGGCTTTCGAGAAGAAAGGCATTGATAAGAGCCTCGATGAAGTGGTGCAGGAAGTGTTAGGCAACTCAAACGGCTTCGCCCTGCCGGGCTGGGAGCCTGAGCGTCTGGCGAAAGTGCAGGATCTGTTTGCGCAATATAAAGATGTAGATGACAACAAGCTGCGTGAGAACCTTGCTTACTTCCTGCAAGCGGTGATCCCGGTGTGTGAAGAGGTTGGCGTGAAGATGGCGATTCATCCGGACGATCCACCGTATTCGATCTTCGGCCTGCCGCGCGTGGTGAAAAACCGCGACGATCTCGACTGGATCTGTAACGTAGTGGATTCTGAAGCCAACGGCATAACACTGTGCACCGGATCGATAGCGGAAGATCCGAACAATGATGTCTACGCCATTCTGGCTGAGTTCTCGCGCCGCAAACGCATTCCGTTTGCCCATGTGCGTAATATCAAGATTATTCAGGACAAAGATTTCTACGAGTGCGCGCACCCAACCGAGTATGGCTCGCTGGATATGTATAAAGTGCTGCAGTCAATGCATGACAACGGTTTCGATGGCTACATTCGCTCGGATCATGGCCGCTTTATCTGGGGTGAAACCGGACGTCCCGGTTATGGTTTATACGACCGCGCGCTGGGCACCACCTATTTGCTGGGACTGTGGGAAGCGCTGGGTAAGCGCTGAGTTTTGCCAGGTGCGCATGAATGCGCACCCTACAAAATCCTCACCAAATAACCGTAGGGTCGCCATTCATGGCGACCTGTTTACGTGATGATCACCGCACAACATATCAAACTCACTTCCCGCGCTTACCGTTAAATATATACAGTTAAACTGTATATATTCAGAGGGAATCGCCATGTCAGAACAGAACAAAGCCGTAGTGCGCCGCTTCAACCAGCAGGTGATTGCCGACGGCGATCGCCTAGCGTTCGAGCAACTCGTCGCAGAAAACTTTATCAACCGCTCCGCACCTGCCGGCGCGCCTAACGATCGCGAAAGCCTGTGGCACACTTTCGATCAGATCCTGCGCCCCGCTTTCTCAGAACTACAGGTGCAGATTGAGGATCAAATCGCCGAACGTGATTGGGTCACCACGCGTAAAACTATTCGCGGCATACACAGCGGATCGCTGATGGGGATCGCACCCACCGGTCTAGCGGTAACGATCGCGGTGATCGATATGGTGCGGATCGAAGCGGGGAAATACGCCGAACATTGGGGCATGAACACGCTGCAGGCGGTGATCAATCAGCTGCGCAGCGCCAATTCGCCCGGCTAAAGCAGCTTGCGCAGCACAGCCAGGCCTTGTTGCAGATCGTGGCGATCGTGCTCGTTAAGCCGATCATCAATACGCGCCGCAATCCACTCAGCGCGCTGCTGACGTGCGGCGGCCAAAGCAGCGCGTGCCCGATCGCTCAGTACGATCACCTGGGCCCGCGCGTCCAGCGCACTTTTTTGCCGCAGCACCAAATCCTGTGATTCCAGCTCGTTAATCACCAGACGCATACTTTGATGCTTCACACCGCGCAGTCGCGCGAGGTCCGCGATGGAGAGCGCCTGATGGCTGTCGAGCAGATCGAGGGTTTCATATTGCGACGTGCGTACGGTCGCCGTGGCAACACGCACATTACGCACCAGAAGACTGACAAGCTGGCGGAGTTCTTCCGCCAGCTGCTGGGTTGAGGTTTGAGTGGTCAAGTTGGCGATTCCGGCAAAATATCTTCGCCCCATTATAGGGAATCGCGATAAATCTGCGCTAGCGCCAGGCTTTAAACAGCAAACTGGCATTCACCCCGCCGAAACCAAAGCCGTTGGATAATGCATAGGTCATCGCCGTCGGCTGTGCGGTCAACGCCACCAGATTCAGCCCTGCCGCCGCTTCATCCGGATGTTGCAGGTTCAGGGTTGGCGGGGCAATTTGGTCACGCAGCGCCAGAATCGAGAAGATCGCTTCCACGCCGCCCGCCGCACCCAGCAGATGCCCGGTGGCCGATTTCGTTGAGGTGATTGCCACCTGGCTGCCGGCAAACAGTGCAGCGATCGCCGCCAGCTCACCCTTATCACCCACCGGCGTCGAGGTGGCATGCGCATTAATATGCTGCACCTCAGCAGGGGAAATCCCGGCCTGCGCCAGCGCGGTTTCCATCGCCCGGCGCGCTCCTTCGCCATTTTCCGGCCCGGCGGTGAGATGGTAAGCATCCGCGCTGGTGCCGTAACCCACCAGCTCCGCCAGCGGCGTGGCGCCGCGCGCCTGGGCATGTTCCAGCGATTCAATCACCAGCAAACCCGCGCCTTCGCCCATCACAAAGCCGTCACGGTCACGATCAAACGGGCGCGAAGCCTGCTCAGGACGATCGTTAAAGCCGCCCGACATCGCCTTCGCCGCGGCAAATCCCGCCAGGCTAACGCGATGGATCGCCGCTTCAGCGCCGCCACACAGCGCAATATCCGCTTCGCCGCTGCGGATCAGTCGTGCCGCATCGCCAATCGCCTGCGCCCCGGCCGCACAGGCGGTTACTGGTGCGCCAATCGGCCCGCGAAAGCCATGTGCAATCGAGACGTGTCCCGCCGCGAGGTTGGCGAGAAACGAAGGAATGGTAAACGGCGACAGCCGACGCGGCCCACGCGCAGCGGTGGTTTCTACCGCGTTGGCGATTTCGTTAAAGCCGCCGATGCCGGTGGCGATCACCGTGGCGGTGCGCTGCTGCTGTGCCACATCCTGCGGCGACCAGTTGGCCTGCGTCAGCGCTTCATGGGCGGCCACCAGCGCGAACTCGATAAAGCGATCCATTTTCTTACGATCTTTGGCGGCAATGATGCCGTCGGGATTAAAGCCATGCTGCGCATCCTGCTCCAGCGTCGGCACCTGCCCCGCCACTTTGCAGGCGATATCCTGCACCATCTCTGGCGGTAGGGCGCTGATGCCCGATTTTCCCGCCAGCAGCGATTGCCACACCGCCTCCGTGCCGCAGCCAAGCGGCGAGACCAGCCCCATGCCGGTGATTACAATACGTTTGCTCATAAATAACTCCTTTAAACCGCCGGCTTTACATCAAAGAATCGGCGGCGCGAATTTCACTGCGTTGTCTCCAGCGCGTTTTTTCTGCAGATAGTCATGGCGATAGTGCATCATCGGCACCGCCGCCGGGCCGGGTACCATCTGATATTTGTCCAGGCTAAGCGGCTGACCATTTTCGCTATCGACCAGTTGCATCTTCACCGGACGCTGAGTGGCGGTTTCCACCAGCTGCATCTGGCGACCTTCCGGCGAAAAGTGCGTACTGCCCCACTCCGTCAGCGCCAGAATCACGCCGCGAAAATCGCGTCCGATCGGCGTGAGATGATATTCGTAGCGCGCCGGACTGCTGCTGTAACACACCTTCTGCAGCAGGCCATCCTCCACCAGCTCTTTTAGCCGACGCGACAGAATGTTGGGGGCCACGCCGCTGCTTTTCTGGAACTCATCGAAGCGGGTAAAACCGGCCAGCGCATCACGCATGATCAGCATGCTCCAGCCATCGCCGATACGGCCGAGGCTGCGCGCGACGGGACAAGGCATGTTGCAAAGCGGTTGGTTTTTCAAGGCTGGATATCCGACATTGTTTTGGTGTCGAATACTGTTACAGAGTGACTTTCATTTTGCAAGTAACTTGCAGATTGAAAGTTATGGTGGGGTATGCTTATTTGCGCAATAAATTGCGCCGCTACGGGTCGGTGCACTTGCTCGTAGCGGCGCGATTTATCGCGCGATTTTTCATTAGGTCCGCACCCGCAGCGCCGCCTCAATCTTGTCGGCAATCTTAGTCACCACATACGCAATCACCATGTAGAACACCACCGCAATCAGGAAGGCTTCGAGGTAGTAGAAATTCAGCGCTGCGGTCAATTGCGCCTGAGCGAAGATATCCACCACTTCAATGGCAAACGCCAGCGACAACGCTTTCATGATCACCATAAAGGCGTTCGCCAGATCGGGGATCGCCGCCACAATAATCTGCGGAAACATTACCCGACGGAACAGCTGGCCGCCGCTGTAGCCCAGCGACAGTGCAGCGTCCGATTGGCCGCTATCAAACGAATTGAGCGCGCCCTTCCACACTTCCGCCTGGAACGCCGCTACGCAGGCGCTCAGCGCGACGATAATGATCACCCAGTTCGGCAACGAGTGGGCATTCACTTCCACGCCAAACAGGGTGGCGACATAGTGCAGCGCCGGCGGCAAACCGTAATAGGCGAGGAAAATCACCACCACCATCGGCACGCCTTTAAAGGCGATCTTGTACGCGATCACCAGCTGGCGCAGCACGGGAATGCGGCGATGCTCCACAAAGGCGAACAGCCCGCCGAGCAACGTCGAGCAAATAAACACCGTCACCGCCATCAGCAGCGTAACCGGCACCGCATCGAGAATGCTCCAGAAGTCCGGCAGCAAAACCTCAAGATCAAACATGGTTGCTCCCCCTTATCAGACGCTGGTGAATTTAACGCGTGCAGCGGTTTTCGAGCTGTACTTCGCGTGACGTTGTTCGAAGAAACGGATAATCAACCAGGCCACACCGCACAGCAGCGAATAGAGCACCGCCAGCACCAGATAGGTACCGAACTGATACTGGTTGTAGTCGCGTTCCATGATCAGATGCGCGGTCGCCATCACATCCGCTGCGCCGATGTACATCACCAACGCCACGTTATGAATCAGATAGATAATCGCATTGCCGTAACCCGGCAGCGCGAAGTGCACCGCCTGCGGACCGACAATGCGCAGCATTTTCTGGCGGAAACTGTAGCCCATGCTGTCGGCGGCGTCGTGCTGGCCGCGCTCCACAGCAAGAAACGCCGGACGCATCACTTCCGACAGATAACCGCCGTGATAGAGGCTCAGGCCAATCATCGCCGCGATATTGGCGGTGACAAAATCGCTGAAGCCGAACTGCTCGGCCACCAGCGGCAGACCATAAAAGGCGACAAACAGCTGCAGCACCACCGGCACGCTGCGCGCGTAAGAGACGTACAGATCCACAAACTGGCTAATCACCGGAATGCGGCGCACGCGGAATACGGTGGCGATCAGCGCCAGGAAGAACCCGACGATCATCGCAACAAACATTATGCCGAGCGTCAACGGCAGCGCCGAGAGCAGCTCGGGAATCATCGAAGTCAGATTCACGGTGAAACACTCCTGCTAACAATGAAGCAACGCCCGGCTCAGCACCGGGCGCAGCGGCTTCAGGTGAATCTGTTACTTCATGTACTTGGTGACGTCTTCGCCAAACCACTTCTGCGCCAGCTTATCCAGCGTGCCGTCGGCCTTCAGCTGCTGCAGCGTTTTATTGATGTCATCGTTCAGCGCCTGGTTTTCAGCGGAGCGGTGAATCAGCACGTAAGTGTTGTTGATGGAAACCGGCTCGCTGGCTTTGATCGCCAGTTTCTGGTTGTCGATCACCGTCTGCTCGCCGAGGTTAGAAGGCAGGATCAGCGCATCATATTTGCCACGCTGCACTTCCTTCAGACGATCCGGATACGGCACGCCTGCGCTCGACGCTTTGATCTCCACCTTGTCGTTTGGGTTGTCCTGCTGCCACTGGGTCACGAATTTGTACACGCCGCCACCTGCGGTAACCGGCACGATGTTTTTGCCGACCAGATCTTTCATGCCGTTGATATTGCTATCGCTGCGGCTGTAGATCTTCATCAGGCTGGCACCAATCGGCGCATCCGGGATCAGGAACTGTTTGCTGCGCGTCGGCGCTTTGTAATAACCGCCGGTCGCCATGTCATATTTACCGGTCGCCAGGCCGGTTTCCTGGGCGATATCCGCCGCGCCTTCCATGACGAATTTGTACTGCGGCAGTTTGGCGTTGATGGCTTTCAGCACGTCCGGCTCGTAGCCCTGCGGCTCGTGACCAATCGCGCCCCACGACAGCGGTTTGGATTCCGCCGCGGTAGCGATTTTGATGGTGCGCACCGCGTCCGCGAAGCTGTTACCGCTGATCAGTGCCAGCGCGATGATGCCAGGCGCGGCCAGGCGACGTAATGTGGTTTTGATTGCAGGCATGTGGTTGATTCCTTTAATTATTAGAATACGCGTTCTGAATTGAGGAACTGAGCAAGGCGCGGCAGGGTGGGATTATCAAACATCTCAGTCGGGCTGCCCTGCGCGGCCACCACGCCCTGATCCATAAACACGATGCGATTAGAGATGCTTTTTGCGAACTGCATCTCGTGCGTCACCAGCAGCGAGGTGATACCGGACGACGCCACGTCTTTAATCACTTTCAGCACCTCGCCCACCAGCTCTGGATCGAGTGATGAGGTCGGTTCATCAAACAGCATCACGTCCGGACGCACCGCCAGCGCACGGGCAATGCCGGTACGCTGCAGCTGGCCACCGGAAAGCTGCGACGGATAGTGATCGAGCTTGGCGCCCAGACCGACGCGCTCCAGCTCCTGTACGGCGATGTCGCGCGCTTGCTGTTTGCTTTTGCGTTGAATAACGATCAGCGGATCCATCACGTTTTCCAGCACCGTCATGTTTTTGAACACGTTGAACTGCTGGAACACCATCGCGGTACGCAGGCGGATCGCCTGGATCGCCGCTTTGTCCGGTGCCTGATAATCCATGCGGATCTGATCAAGCTGAATGGTGCCGGATGCCGGTTTCGCCAGATAGTTAATGCAGCGCAGCAGCGTGGTTTTACCGGTGCCGCTTGGCCCGATGATCGACACCACATCGCCACGTTTTACCGACAAATCGACGCCTTTCAGGATCGGCGTGCTGCCGTAAGCGAGCTTAATATCGTTGAGTTCTAACATGCAGCAGCCCCTATTTATTCAGGTCAGCATGGCCAAGCACATGCATCAGACGGTTGGCCCAGCCGAAAATGGCGATGGCGTGGATCAGATCGATAATCTCCTGATCGTTCATGCCGACCGCGCGCAGTGCCGCCATATCCTCGGCGCTGGCCTCTGACGGCGTGACGGAGAGACGACGGGCAAAACGGTAGATCGCCGCATCACGCTCGCCGAGCACATCGGCACGATCGAAGTAAATCGCACTGACTACCGCATCACTTTCTGCCAGCTGCGCATGGCGGCGTGCGTGCACCACCGCGCAATATTTGCAGCCGTTGACGATCGACGCGCCCAGCGCGCCGAGTTCACGATCCGCACGATCCAGCCCGCCCTCAACATACATAATGGCGTTGAACAGCACGGTGCGCGCTACGTAGCTGTCGGGATCGTGCGCCAGCGTGCGCACATACTCGGAGATCTTCTTGTTCGATGGCGTCACTTTCATCGCATCGAGCTGCGCGGGCGTGGCGTCTGCCACTTCGACCGGCGCGATATAAGGGTGCCAGTGCAGCGGCTTGAGATTAACCGACGGAATCATGCAGACCTCAACAAACGTAATCCGGCCGCAACGCGCGTCTGGAAGTTAACAAAAGCGATCAGTTCAGAGAGCGCCACAATCTGCGGATTGCTCAATCCAGCCTGTTCCAGCAGGCGAATGTGCTGCTCGGTGGCGTTCATTGGCTGCTGCGTGACGAGATCGGCATGCCGCGCGATAGTCGCCAGCGGTTCGGCAAGATCGCTGGCACCGGCCGCCAGCGCCAGCAGCGCGTCTGAAGGCTGCAACGCCGCCAGTTGCGCCTGATAATCGTGTTGCAGCTCGGCATCGCCATTCAGCTTCGCCATGCGCTGCGCCAGCGCAAAACGCACATCCGGCGCTAAGCCCTGATCATCATTAGGTGCCAGCACCGATACACGGCACTGTTCTGCGCCATCTACAAATTCCGGGCGCAGGCGGCGCGTACCGTACAGCGCATCTTCAGCGTTTAAGCCGACTGCGCGATCAATTGCGTCACTCACTGCGCGTTCTCCTGGTTGAGTAAGGGCGTGGAATCCACCCATTCATCGCCCTGCAATTCAGGGGTGTCAAAAACCTGTAAGTTGGCGTAATGCTGCTCGACGTCTTCGGCAAACAGCGACGCGCTGATGCCGCGCACCAGACGATCGGCACCGGCGCTCACCGCCGGAATATCGCCGGAGACTTTGCCGTGCGTCAGCATGGCGGCATCGTTGAAGCAGTGAATATGCGCCAGTCCGGGACACGCGCCTGGCGTCAATTCGCGGAACTCAAAGGCGGGACCGAGATCCGGCGCTTCAAGCAGATTGGCGCGCGGCGCGCCCATTTCTGGCTGGTAACGCCCGTCGCGCCAGCTGCGGATATGCGGTGCGATGGCGGCAAACTCTGGGCGTCCGTGGAAATCGTTGCTAAAGCCGGTCGCGGCAATCAAAAAGTCGTAGCGCAGCGGGCCCTGGGTGGTTTCGATCAGCAACTCATCGGCCTGCTGTTTTACCGCTTTGATGCCGCAGTTGAGGAAGAAGCGGGCATTGGCATGACGTGAAACGCGCAGTGTCGAAGAACGCGGCGGCGGCGTTTGCGTGGTCGCGGTGTAATCCACAAACTTCCATTTCCATGCGTCCGGCAACTGATGCATCCCGTGCACCACGCCCTGGCTGCCAATGCCGGTCATTTTGTTGATGCGCGGCATCTGTGGGCGGCGAATCAGCAGATCCACGGCAGCCGCGCCGTTTTCCAGCGCGGTGGCGGCGTTATCCATCGACGATGCACCTGCGCCAATCACCGCAATGCGTTTGCCCTGCAAAGCAGCGAAATCAATGTCGTCAGCAGAGTGCGCCCAGAATTTACGCTCGATACCCTGCAGGAAGTCCGGCACGGCAAAACCGCCAAGGCCAGAGCGTCCGGTAGCCAGCACCAAACGGCGGGTGTAAACCCGGCCGGTTTCGGCACCGCTGAGATCGAGCGCGATTAACTCACCTTCGAAGGTAATATTGGTGACGCGCACATTATTGCGCACCGGCAGATTCAGCACCTTGCGATACCAAATCAGATAATCCATCCACTGCGCTTTGGGAATTTTATCCAGCTCCTGCCAGGCTTCTTTGCCCCACTGCGCAGTGAACCACGCGCGGAACGTCAGCTGCGCCATGCCGAGCGCCGGGCCATGCAGTGACTTCGGTGAACGCAACGTTTCCATGCGCGCAAAGGTTACCCACGGACCTTCCAGCCCGGCGGGCGCGGCGTCATAGGCCACCACGTTGCTGATGCCGGTAAGCTGCAGTTTAGCCAGCGCCGCCAGGCCACACATGCCTGCACCGATCACCACCACATCACGCACCGGTGCGCCACCCTGGGTGCGCGCTGGCACCCAGGATTTCGCGGGCAGTTCAAGATATTCCAGATCCTGCTGCAGCTGTGCTTCCAGCGCGGCAAGGCCATCGGCGGCATAAGTCATACACGTTTTTCCCTGAAATAAGCGGCGGCCAGCAAACGGGCGAAACCACTAAAGTGCGTTGGTGACTATGCATTCTCATTATCCTGATAACACATAGTTAGTGGGTATTAATCACCAAATCACATAGTAAGAGCTAAGGTTTCGCATAATCCTCTTGCCCTAAAACGGAGTCAACAATCTCGCTCAGCTTTTGACCAATGGATTTCTTATATCTTATGCCGAAAATGTTATAAGGCCTTAAGAGGAGATTTTTCATACGCTGGCTAATGACCTAGATCACGCACCTTCCGTAGCGGCGCGATTTATCGCGCAATAAATTGCGCCGCTACAAAATATGATTTGGGTGAGAGGTTTAATCCTGATTAATCAGGCGCATAATGCGCGGATGCTCGCTGGCAGGCAGGCGTTCAAAGCCCGGTAGCAGATGGGCCGCAGCGTCGGCTAAGGCCTCCACCAAGGCCTGTGCAGCGGTGGAGATTTGTCGCCCTTGCGGCGTGATCACGCCAAAGTAGTACGGAATATCCTCCTCCAGCGGACGAATCGCCACACCGGCCAGCGGCATGCCCCAACCGGTCACCGGCTCAAGAATCGCTACGCCCAATCCGGCGCGCACGCAGCCGAGAATATTGGCGGAGGAGTTAGTCTCGATGGTTTCATGCAGCGGCGTTTTGACCTTTTTCAGCGCTTTTTCATAGCGCCCGCGTAGACGCTGCGGGCTCCACGGCGCAATCAAACGGCGTCCCGCCAGGCTGCTGAGCGACAGCCGCGTTTGCGCCGCCAGCTCATCGTTCTCCGGCAGCGCCACGACGCACTGCGACTGCCCAATCCAGTGTAGCTCCACCGCATGATGCTCCAGCGGCAAGCTGCACAGACCGAGATCGGCTTCCGCGGTGATCACTGCATGCGCGGTATTAACCGCGGATTCACTGATGATCTGCACTTTGTTCTGCAAATTAAGTGCGGCCAGCGCCTGCGGCAGCAACCCCGCCGCCAGCGCGGGCGTGGCGGCAATACTCAGCGGACGGTGCTGTTGGTGAGCGATCTCCTGCGCGCGCAGGCGGATTTGCTGCAATGAAAGCAGCGCTTTCTGCACATATTGATGCAGCTGCAACGCCTCTTCCGAGGGATGAATGCGCGGGCCGTTGCGGATAAACAGCGGATAACCGAGCGACTGTTCCAGTTCCTGAATTAAGCGCGACACCGCCGGCTGCGAGCGATTGAGCGCCTTCGCCGCTGCCGTGACGCTCCCGGCAGAGATCACCGCCGAGAAGGCTTCCAACTGCCGCAAATCCAGGTCGTTTAAAATGGTCATCGCACGATTTTTTCCTAACTCATTGATCACTCCCGACATTGGCGCGGGAAAGTTTTCATCATAGAGAGAGTCGCGGGAATTAGCCACTGGGGGGACAGTGCGCTTTGTCCCTCACCCTAGCCCTCTCCCGCTGTACAGTCCGGGGACATGGTAAACGGGTGTTCAGGGACATGGTGAACACTTTTTAACATTCTTACCCATGGTGATCGACTTATTCTTCAGGTCGATCACCCCCACCTTTG
>NZ_JBBCQO010000015.1:0-79924 GCF_037149875.1 Pantoea sp. USHLN256
CATGCATGAATATGCAGATAGATCTGCTCTCCTTAGATTATTACATACAGATATTAGAAACGTCCGTTGATGGCACGAAGCGGACGCGGAAATAAGGTCCGCTATGAGCGAGGAGCGGACATTGATAATTCACCACACCCCTTTTGGCGAGAGGATAGCTGTTGTGAATAATGGCTTAATCCATATCCTGCCAGTGCAGCGATAGAAACACTGGCAGGGCCCTCTGCTCACAGGCCGTGATGTTCTTATCATCGCCTTAACGCAGTTTTTCCAGCAGCTGCTCTGCGCCTTTGTCCACTCCGGTCTCTGCCGCGCTCATTGAGCCAAACGTTGCACCCACGTTCATGGCGTTAGGATACTGCTCCGCCACGTAGGCCAGCAGCAGCTCGCCGGTCGCGGCATCATTTACCTCCACGGCATAGTTAACGTACCCGCTCATCAGGCCGCGGCCGCCGCGCACTGACTGAACGATGTTATAAGGTCCGCCGGCGAGGTCGAATTTTGTGAAGGTGCCCACAACCTGAGGCGTGGTGTCCGCTCCGGTGAGCGTCAGCTTAAGACGGAGGCAAGGGGCTCTTCCGGCATGGGTATTAACAGTAAACTTCTTCGCCAGCACTTCGGTAAACTTCTTCTGCATGTAGTCTGCCAGATTGCGCCTGTCCTCCTGAGGCAGGTCGTTAAACTGCGCGTCGCTGCCGCCGTAGATTTCGACGGGGTCGATGATAATGCTCCGGTATTTACTCCAGTCAACCGGAGTGGTGTAGCGGAAAGGGATGCGGTCGCTGTCATCAGTCGTATTGGGGGTCATCCGGGATGTGGTTTCAATGCCGGAATATTTTACCGGGGAGGTGGATGAACATCCCGCGGTGGCAACGACGGCGGTCAGGATCAGCGCGCGGGACAGGTTTCTGAAAAGACGGGCCATGAATATTTCTCCGGTTACTTTTTATATAATGAACTGTACGGTGTAGTTATTATGGATTATCATGACCCTGTCAAGAAAATGTTTCAGTTCGTGTCCGTAAATTTCAGCTCAGGAGCGTGGCATGTTTTCCATTTACCCGGGATTTCCAGCGACAGGCTTCACAAACGAGACCTGTCCTCAGCAGGTGATTTCCCGGGCACAGAGGGAAGACGCGCCCGCATTCGTAAACCAGGGGAAAACAGAAAGTGCTGTTTTTACCTGGAGTCTGCCGCTCCGCTATTCCGGCTTTCCGGTCCGGCGGAGGCTGATAAGAATGATGCTGACGCTGCAGAAATGCGGTGAAGCCGGAAGCCAGCGCCGCTGGGAGGCTTTTACGCCGGCGGCTGACTATGTCCGGAGCGTCATTGATACGGCAATGCTCCGCGGAGAGTTGCGCTGTCGGCCCTCCGGCGAAATGGCACACGCCTACCTGATGCTGACCTGGGAGTTACGGAGCGTTATGGCCGGTGTTCAGCAGGATAAAGTGCTGCTGCGCAAAGAGGTCCGGCGAAGAACAACTGATTTTCTGAGCCGGTATGGGACGGAGGCACGGGTATGAAGGTATTACTGCTCAGGCCATTCTGGCGCTTGTCTTTATTGCCGGCTGGATTCTGAGCGCGTCTGATGCCGGATTTGCCTGATGGAAGGCTGGCTGGTAGCGGAGTCGCTGGGAAATACGCCGCCGCGTCAGTGGATTGTGTATGGCTTCATGCTGACCGCCCTGACGTACGCCCTGCTGAGAACCGCCGGCAACCTCAGGGAGATGTACCGCCTGCGCCGGCTCGGGAAGCGACGGGCCAGGTACTATGCCGTCAGGGTGTGGGGGACCTCATCAGAACCGCTGCAGGTAGTCCTCGTGGCGGAATGCCTTGTCACTGACGCGCTGTGTGCGCTGCTTCTGCGGGCGCTCCACAACGTCACTCTCTGGTGAGAACAGCTTTGGCGGGATCAGTTTATACGGAAGCGTAAGCCATAGCGCTAAAACGGGAATTTAAAAGAGGGCCTCAACGTGATTGAGAAACTGTCAGAGATTAACGGGAATGTCTCCTGGATGGACTGGAGCATGATAAGCATCCTGATTTTATTTGGCACCCTGGTCATAACCGTCATGATTATGTGGTGGCGCGTCATCAGTAACATTGCTCAAGTCGTCCACATCCGGCGCGTTAAGGCCCGCCGCGAACGGAAATATGCCGAAGGTGCCTGGGGTGTTCGCCAGAACTCGCTGATGACGCTGCTTATTGCTGAGACCCTGGTGGCTCTGGCCATCAGCGTCCTTATTGTCCTCGTGCTGACAGGGGCGTCATTCTGACTTCGCTCAGGCGGAGTGGGTGAAAGGCCCGCCGGAGGGCGGGCTGGAGAGATTCAGATGTGGCTGCCGATGGTAAGACACCCGGAAAGCATCAGCACGGCCATACCGGTCACGAGACTGTAAACAAAACGCATGTCAGATCCTCAGAATAAAGAAACGCAGCCGCTCAGCACAAACGAACCCACGGCAACAGCGGCCACCACTAAAAAACGATTAAGCATTAACGCACCTCGCTCATATATAAACTGTACGTATCAGTTTATATATGAATTAAAAACAGTCAAGCGAATATGCTGAATCTTAAGGGCGGAGGTCGCTCTGTCAACGCGGTGACGCGCCAGCCATGAAAACCTCTACGGCACTTTGCACCATAGCGACGATATCCCCACGGGTGTAAACCGGCATATCGTGCCGGAGAAAGAGCTCGTCCGCTTCGGCCTTCACCAGCGCAGAAAACTGTTTCGCACGCAGGTCGGGGCGTGCAGGCTGCAGGTCACCAGCTTCAATATGCTGCTCCATCAGCGCCGACAGGGCGTTCATGCTTTCCCGGACGCCGGACTCGTAGAAAATATCACCAATGCCGGAATGCCCCGCCTCGCCGATGACCATGCGGTAGAGCTGAAGTCCCTTCCAGTCCGACGTCATGGCGCCCAGCATGCCTTCACCAAATCGCTGCAGCCTCTCAGGCAGGGGGAGATGACGGCTGTCCTGACTGTAAAGATCGTCCGCAGCACGCGTCAGAAAGTTGGTGCCGTAGGCCCTGACGACGGCGTCAAGAAGGCTTTCCTTGGAACTGAAGTAGTTATAGAGCGTGGCCTTGGAGCACTCTGCCGTTCTGGCCACTCCTTCCATTGAGGCTCGTTCGTACCCCTGCTCGAGAAAGACTTTCGTTGCAGCATTCAGGATGTCAGTTCGTTTCTTTTCAGTCAGTGTTCGCATGTGGTTTCTCCCTGTAAACAAGCCAATATTAACAGAACCACACGGTTCATTAAAGGCGCGCATTTTTAGTTTCAGCATCCAAATTGCTGACTTTGAACAGCTGCCTCATAGTTAATGGAATGCAGACTTACAAACGTCTGCTTCTGGCCCAGAGCCGACATGCGCGCGTGGCAACGTCCGCTTTGAGCTCACCGCGATAGGCGGACGTCAAATTATGGCGACAGGTAGGTTCTGCCACAATAAACTAACAACCCTGCCACCAACTTACGCCTCAGGCGGTAAATGGTGGATGACCACGACCTCGGAATCCATCTCTATGCGCGGGTAGTGCTCACGCATCTTTTCCAGCAGTTCGGCATCCGGCCAATCCGTGCTTTTCCCAAGTTTGGCAGCGACGTCAGAAAGCGGCATCCTTTCAACGCGCGTGACCCACACCATGACCGTGTCGGAGGCATCCCGCACGTTTACGTAAAGCATCGGGCCCGGCACAATTTCGCGCTCCCGCCAGCGGATGGTATGAAGTTTCCTGCCTGCGCGAACGTCCGGCAGCAGACGTGGCACGATCTCAAGATTCTGCAATGACATTACCTCCGGCGAAAAAAAGGCTCCCCGCAGTGGGAGCCTTCAGCACATACAGCAGCAGTATCAGTGTATACCCCTGGTGAGGCACACTACCGTTATCGGCCTTCTCAGCGGGCACATAAGCGCAGCCGGTATCTTTTTTCCTGGTACCTGACATGCGTCATGCTTTTAACATAAAAGCGCTGTTGCGAATCGCTTACGCCCACTTCATACCTTGATGGTGTAGCGGACAAAATCCTCCAGAACAGCCAACCGATCGTAGAGCGCTCGAGCTGGATTGGATTCACGTGTGATCCAGTAAACTTTCGCCCATGATTTTTCAGTAGCTTCGTCCCGGATAACTTCTATAAGCGACTTTCCTGCTCCTACGCCTCGCTTTTTCTCTTCAACATACAAGCAGTTGTGTTTGATGACAATCAGGATGACAAGCCCGCTGATTGAAACGCACGTTAACTCTCTGGTTGAGCTGTAAAACCGCGCATCCAAATTAAACACGGCCCGGGCTATGGTTGATTAAAAAACATACAAACCCCCTGAACCCCTGCCGTAGTAAGGAAGAACCACCTTTATCCACAGGGTTGCGGGACAGATATACACTTGTTATGTGGGCAAGAAATGAGTAACTGACCTTTCAGCTATTAGGAGCATGATGGGATTTGATGCAAGGTGAGTGAAAAAAACCACGCAGAACTACGTGCTGTTAGCACCTGAAAATCCTGAATTTTAATTTTTATTATTCACATAATATTTATACATAAGAAAAAGCTAAAGGTTTATCTATCTGAGTCCGATAACAAAAAAGCGACTGCTCCACAGTCTGCCACCATTTAGATGAACGTTTGCAATGCCGAAATTCTTAAGGGCCGTCCTGGCCCTCTTTTTTCTCAGAATTGAGAATCTCCCGCATCTGCCAACTGTCGGGTGCTTTAGGAACAAAACACGATATTAGTGATTCCCTGGCGACGTCGCTGAGCTTTGTCGCGATGGCGTAAGCGACGCAGGCATCTATTGAGATGGGGTGTTGGTATATGTATTCCATCTTAAAAAGCATAACTACCTACCGATAATGCTTCTCTTGGAGAGGAAAACCAGGATGCTGCTCCTGGATTATGCGTTCAGATTTTTGTTACGCGGCGTTGAGATTTTCCGAAATAAGCTGGTACAGTAGCGGGTCCGGCCCAACTACCGGTTCTCGCCGCCAGCCTGAGCGCAGGAGCAGCGTATCAATCACACTCAACTCTCCTGTTATGCGTACAGGCAGAGGGCGTATCTGCTGTCCCCATTCACTGAAGCCGTTATCCAGCACCCTGCGATTAATATAAATACCGGGCACGGACGTACTTAGTTGCAGCTGTCGCCGTCCGTTCCACTCAGACTCGCTCAGCAGCATATACAGCCAGCCATTGAGCTTCATCGCCTGAAGTGCGTGCTGCAATCGGAATAAGTCATTCTGTGCACGAAGCTCGCCACTGCCGGAGCGCCAGAGATAATCGAGCTTACCTGCCAGGTCCGCCTGCTGGCCCTTCTCACGACTCTCCTTCAGAAGCCAGCGGATGTCGTTCGCATGTTCTTTCGGAAAGCGGCACTGCTTTTCAGCGGTAGCAAGCCAACGCGATATAAAAAGGTTTTCCTGCGCCGGCGTGTTGACTAGGCCGTCGCGGCGCGCAATATGAAGGGCTATCAGTCCACACCAGGCAAAATGACTGACGTTAAAGTTAACTTTATCCATGCTCTTCCTGTTGATGCCGAACCGGCATGATTTAACCGTGCTTTATTCAACATTGTAGAGCAGTAATGGTGATCGGTTGAACCGCTGCAGCACTAAAGCAAACGATTGCTATCCTGATAACTGCAGAAAAAAAGGATAAGAAGACATTGAAACAGAGAGATTTTAAGTTATGTATTGATGATGTCCCAGAAATTGTTCCGGGATTTTTCCCGGTATTTGTGAATATTTATTGCTCCGAACCATTTTCTGCTTTCTTCTCTTAATGCTTGCTGATAGCTGTTTTTTTTACAGCTTTACCTGTCTTTGCCTGAATGACATAACCGTAACGGCCTACTACAGTTAGTGATGTGACTAGCTAGTCCTTAAATCTAATGGAACATTGATAAGAGGTCTTCCTATGAACAAACAGAGCTACAGAGGCGGCGCAGGGAATTTTGCTAACAATCCGGAACGAGCTAAAGAAGCTGGAAGCGCAGGAGGCAAAGCCAGTGGTGGTAATTTCAAAAATGATCCTGAAAGAGCCATTGAAGCGGGTCGGAAAGGTGGCCAAATAAGTCGACGTCCTCCAAAAAAGTCTGAGTAAGGTGCCTTAGGATTTTTTTCGCCATGGATTGGCATGTTTTAATAAACCACCGTCAATTTTTACCGGTATTATTTCATTACTAACAATGCCCATCACTAATATATCTCTGATAAAAATCATCTTTTTGGGGTGTTATGCATCGTAGATGATTCATGATCCTGCTTAAAATAATTAAGATGCCTGACCTGAACCCGCAATCTAACGCCGACCAGCGGCCCATGTGATGCAAAAATGATTCAGGTAATCGCAGAACTTACTCTATAAACGTATCCAGGTAAGAGCTACTTTAATAGTGCATGAAAGTGTTGTGTGACTAAGATTAAATCATCTACCCCGTAGCCTGCATAGATGGACGCGGTAATCAGCTGCCCCGTCGCCGGGGCTTTTTTGCATCAAAAATTCAAATCATCTTAGCAAATGATTATCATCAAAAAATTTGTTACCAGACTAACTAAGATTGCTATTATAGTGACGGAACACACAGCAAACGTGTTGCTAACGAGATGATTTTACCATTTGAATGACTTTGAGCCTGCTTTTAGCAGGCTCTTTTGTTACGCTCACTGAAGCTTTAAATAGTAAAAAATTATCAAAATTTAAAGCCTAAGAAGCCGTCACCAATCCGTCATAACGCCAAGAAACTATACGTTTGCGCCAACGACGATAATTATTTTACTTATCCAACAGACCCAGTGCAGCTTTCATTGCTTTGATGAGTATCTCCGGCCGCTCGGGGTGTTTCTGTGCTAACGCGGCTCTTAATGCATCCGCGATAACGATTTGTTTTGACTCTTCTCCATGATCATGGAGTATGAAAACAAGATCTCCAGCCACACGGCACATCTCATTATACAGCTCATCTAATTGCGTTGAATTAAAAATCCACCTCCCGATCACTATTCATTTAACTAAAAAAGTACATTAATAGTTTATTCACAATTTGATTAAAACTTAGCGGACCTGACCACAGAAATAATCCTTTAAATACTCATTTATCCGTAAAGGATGAAGAATTCCCCTCCCAAACTCCTCTTATATTCTGCGCTTTAATGGTGACGATTCGTTACAGATTGACTGCTAATTATTAAAAGCTAAGCTCATAATTATCATTCGTTCAGTGAATATCGTAAGGGAGATTGCCATGCGTTACCTATTGCTGCCAGCCTTTATGACAATCGTGATAATGATAGTTATATTTCTTATGCAGATTGGCTGGAGCCCTTCCCCTTGGTAAGGGACTCACAAAATGTTTATAGCACAAATTTTTTCCCTGCCAGAATCAGACTCGTCCGTTTGTTGGTTAGTTATACCTTTCTGTTTTCCTTAAATTAAATTTCTGATTACTGTTGGCAAGTTAGATTTTAGAGGAAAAAAGCCGCTAAGCAGCTTTTTCTTAATCAGACTTCTTTTGCGGTTGCTCGGTAAGTGAATCTATGAACCTTTTCTGCTTGTCATTAAGATCGAGTTTTTTTATTTTTTCAATATCAACAACCTTAGGTTTCTCAACCGGTTCGATTCTGGGTTTTCCTGTAAAGCTGTTAGTAGCATAGGTGACCCCTGTAGCTATAAGCCCCCAAATAATAAGACAAAATAAAAAAACCGTAATCCATGCCATTCTTCTCGTGACCCTCACACTCCATGTCTCCTTCAGTAAAATAGGCGGAAGTAGGACAAATCCCAATAAAGGATAGTTCAGGAAGATGACAATTTCAGATGAAAAAGCTATAAATCAAGATCATATCGCATCAGTGACAAAGCATTTACTCTGAATAAATCGAATGAAAAAACGATTCCTCTTCACTGATAAACCGGCACGCGCACCGGTGAAAACCCGACGTTTCTCTCCGCAAGAAGCGAAAGCCACGCTGTGCCATCATCAAAATTATCGATAGAAAGGCTGACAGGCGCCTGATGCCTGTTACGAAAGCGTCCATATGTAAAATGAACTCCGTTCTACTGCCGCCCTGCATTACATGGTCAGGTACCGGCGGCCTTAATTGCGGGGGAAGAGCTGGCTTATGGCGTCAGGAATGACATCGAGCGTCGGGGCAGAGCGCTGACATAACGCGCTACTCCGTCAGGCAAGGACCATCCTGCTTCAGAAACTGCCTGACGCTACGGAGGTCATGAAGGTAACGCTCTCTGCCTGGTTGTAAATCGGGTATGGCCTTATGGCCGAGACCTCGCGCCCGGGCGGATGGAATAATTGGCCGCTTTACGCACCGGCGTTACGACCTGGTAAGGTACAAAGTCACAGTAGCTGGCGGGCGTCAATTCTAAAAAGTTTTCTTTCTCGCGGGCTTGCATAAAGGTTCTGAGGAACTGCAGGTCCCGGTCATCGCACGCCCGCCGAGGTGCAGGGCGTACAGTTCCAGATCAGTCCCCTGCCCCTGCCCCTGCCCCTTCTGCCATCATCGGGGACGCCTGCCGTTGAATGCAGAAGCCCGCTATTCAGGATTCTGACTTGATCATCTGCGGAAACAGAAACACTGATGTGTACCGGATAACTGCAGGGACACATATTTTTGTTAATTTTCAGAAAATATTGAGGCAGTTGGTTCCCAAAGAAGCTATTTGTTAAGGAATAAATAATAAAAAAATCAGTGCTACCTTTTGCCAACCTTTACCAGGAAACTGACTCTGACAATGATTAAGTGCTCCCGAATAAAAACTCAAATACTCACGTTGACTTCAACTGAGCCTGGCAAAGATCAACCCAATCTAACCCGCATCCTCGTAGAGTCATGGCTAGAACATGGACATTCGAACTTATGGACCCCTTCCGCAGTCACGTTTAATATCCGTTGGCACATAATGGTACCGGGATATAACCTGCTTAAGCCTGGCATGGTCTCGGCAGTTTACCGCCCGGGAACTTTCTTTCGCCCCGGCAAGCTGGAAATTGCTCCTGAAGGCCTGTCACTAACACCACACCTGCGAGGGCAAGGCATGGGCACCTGGATCATGATGAAGCTGGTATGCTGGGCCACGTCACTGCCTGATCGCACGCAGATAGAACATATCCGGACTGTATTTATCGAGAATGACCCGTCCAATCTCATAAGGCAGGATCTTTTGTTCGAAGGTGCGGGATTCCGTTTTGGCAAAGCACTTGAGAATGGTACCCGTGTATCAGAGAGTATGACAGTCACCTCACTGATTCAAAATTATCGATGGGTAAAAAAAGTTATTGTAAGCGTTCCGCACTATGCGCTCTTAACGCTCCCGTGCACGGAAAACTTCAGTCCAGAACCAGAATCTGAGGAACCTCATCTTTTCAATCTAATACAGGGGATGATAATCGGGCGAAGTTTTTTGCACCTGATCACACTTGTTGTTTCACTGCCGTTTCTTGCGCTTAGCCACTTCACAGAGTGGTTAATATCGCGGCTCGATGGACGCTGAATGCTTATTAACGACTTGAACGGTGGACACCCTTATATGCAGCATCAGGTTGCTGGTAAAGTGCTCCGCCTGCTGCCAGTGTGGTTCACGGTTTTACTCCTGGTTCAGTTGCTGTTATTTAATGCTTCAGCAGAAGACCGATGCCATTTCAATGAAGCAGTCTGTAGTGTCAAGGCGATAGAGGATAATTACTGGTTAAGGGCAACCTGCGACAATGATGCCGCGCTGATTGTATCGCTCGAAGCGCCATCAGGAGAGCTCCAGGATGTGAGAAATGGTGCATACGAGAGTTCAGGAGGCTGGATTCGATCAGGAGACGCCCTTAGCGGGCATATAAATATACTTTATGCGCACACACCAACTTTAATGCTTGAGCTCTTCTATGACAGACATGGGGTGCTCAGCTTACAGGGCCTCAGGGTTGATGGTGAGTTGATTAAATTCCCCACTACGCGGGTCAGGCAGTGGGCAAGATGGCATGCGGGAAAATGCAAATAATCAATAACACAGGGAGAGCAGTCATGATTACCTTTTCTGATTACTTCATTTTTACTCAGCCAGTATTACCCGCGAAGAGTGTTCATCGCTTAAGAGCAGGTGTAACTTTGTTACATGCAATAAAACCAGCCTGCCAATATTAGCAGGCTTGTTATTAACAAAAAGAGCAGCACCCGGCCCGAGCGCATGTTCAACGTTCATCGCTTCTTTACGGATATCATGAAAATGGGTAAGTGCACACTTTGCATTCGGGACGTTCTGTTCCTTAAGTTGCATTGCATAGGTTCTAACGCTAAGAATGTAATCTCTCCAAACGTCAGTTCCCACTAAGGAATTTTTCTGGTTGCCGATTTCAAAAAATTGGTAATCCGGTATAAACGCCTCATGGAGCAGTGAGGCCGGCAGGCATAAAAGTTACAAACGAATATGATTTAGTCTGGTAGAGTGCGGTTTGAAGTCAAACTTTTATAATAAAAGCGGGAGCCTTGCAGGTATTACAAAATTTATCCCGGCTGCGTTTATGTTGATAAAGAACTGGCCAAAAAATTAATGAGTCTTCCCTGGCCATAAACCGACATTGCGTTTGCTGCTGCGTATATTTATGGTTCCCCCGCGGGTATCATTGTTCCCGTGAACAACTTGTGGCGGCCTTGCGCTATGACGCTTTCCTTTCCGGCCAATGGCATTTCGGTTCATGCTGACTCCGGCACATTGTGTGCTAAATACACCATTGTTTTTAGATTATTTTAAAACGTTATTTTTCGATAATGACGGAGGGTATATGGTCTTCAGGGGGGGGCATTATAACCACTTGACAGGATTAACTCCCTGGGTATTTTGAATAGTGACCAGAGGTAGTACTGTCAGGTTCGTCAATTAAACCATAAAATAAACCCATTTAACTTTCAAACAGCCTGCTTACTTTAACTGAATAGAAAAAAAGCATTCATTAAAATTATTTTTGTAAGCTAAAAAAAAGCCGCGCAGACTGGCGCGGCGGAGCAATGAGGAGTTTTTTAAGATTATAATCATTAGAATTCTGCACATTTTAGTATGCTATCGGTCATGGTCAAGTCCCATTGAGTTTCTTCTTCCGAGGCCTACGTAACGTCGCCTGACAGGACGCTCTCAATTTATCCTGTCGCACATTTTCATCATACCTCTCAATTAAAGAATGGCCCTGCTCAGTCAGGCGGTAACGATTTTTCTCCCTGAGCCAGTCGTCAGAGTGAAAGTATTCAGCGAGCCCAGATGATACAAGTTCCTCGCGTACGATGGGCTTGACCCATGCCGGGACGGAGCCTCTTTCCTTTAAAATAGACAGCAGCCGAAAATGTTTCGGGGCCAGTTTCATCACTTCCTCCCTGCTCACATTTACTTCATAGTCGAGCGAGCGCACAACGACTTCAATCAGACTAAGGGCAAAGTATTCAATTTCGGTCCATTCTTAATATGAACCAAGGTCCCCTGAACACCGCCGCGCAAAATGGAAAAATGCGTGGTTCTTCACATAATGATGCGTGGATGAGGACTATGCCGTGAGCGTAACCGCAGGGTAATACCGCCGAATAGAATTACGACATGGCTCACGATCATCATCACGGCGCGCGCGGTGATGAAAACATTAAGGGCATTCTTAGAAAAAAAACGACGCCAAGCCGAGTGGCTTTCGGGGTACCGGCAATCTATCGCCTCAGGGCAAGGTGAAGCTATAGCCCATCGGACGATTGCTCTCGTTAAGATACACGGCAGGCGAAGAAGCAATTGCTTTATGAAGCCTTACAGGGGCAAATATCAGGGACCGTTACCGCCACAAAAGTGACTATTGTCAACTACAATGTTGCACCCATCATCTTCACGCTCAATTTGATCTACAACCCTGAAAAATCCTGCTCCCGTCTGTAATTTTGTTATATAAGCCACACTTCAACACTGTTGTGCTCATTCCCTGCTTCACACGTATGTCCCACCTCCGGCAGAATGCGTGACAGCCTTTTGCAAGCATCCTGACTTGTGCACTTTAAAGGGCTCCAAAAAAAGGGCCTGTACAGGCCCAAATGCTGCTCACTTAAGCAATAAATTGCCTATGTATACAGGTGCACTATTTATGGCGACCGATCCGCGCTTAACTGTCAAGCAATAGCCCGTTCAGGCCCCGCAGGATCGCGTTCATTTGGCGCTCAGATGCTTACAGCCCGGCGCCTTAAGTTATTCTAAGCAATAGGCAAAACCTTACCCGCACATCGGCGGCGGCGGATTCATCCGGGCGCGTATTTCTGTTCATAGCGTTCAACATCGCGTTCCGCATCCTCCACCTCCGACAATAGCGCGGCAAGATCTGTTACGCCAGCCGATGGATTACGGCATGCGCGCCGGTAGCGCAGCCGCAGCGCCACCAGGCGAATTAAGGATTCACGATAAGGCGTGGCGCCTTTTCTCATCATCTTATCTCCTTCAGCTAGTCTGACTGCGACGCTGACCGAGCCACTAAGTTCTGCACAGCGTTCTCCTTTACCTCGCTCGTCACGCCCATAAGTCGCGGTTCGTGAAGGGCTAAGTTATATCTTCTGCACCGCACGGGCAGGCTCCGCCCCCCTTACTCTGCGCCAGAGTACCGCCGAACGGACCGCCGCAAAAGACGAATGCTTCCAGATGAACTCACATTCGAGATCGAACTCGCAAACCCGGTTCTGAGCTCGTTTGCCAGAATATCCACTTTAAGCACCTCACGCAGTACTCACAGGATATGCTTTGCACTCTCGGACACATATAATCCGCGGGAACTGCATTGAGGATTATTACCCCCGGCATTACCGTAGCAAAATAGGGGCCATATTTTCTGATGGCTTAATTCCGCCCCCGTGCGCATCCCGCCCATGTGTGTGAGACGCGGAATGCCAATCGTTACCCTGTTATTTTGTAATGTATACTTTCGCAATAGCGTGGTTTTTTTCTGATGCGCTTACTAAAGCCGGTAATCAGCATCCATATCGGCTTGTGCGAGATCAGTGACGCGTGAGCCTGAAGCAGGCGAAGGTTAAGACCGCATAACCCAACAAGCGCAGAGCGAACCATTCATGGGCAGCCATTCGCTGACGCCAGTGCTCTCCAGCACACGACCTATCTGGACTTCCGCGTTTTCCAGTCTGTCTAATGACGGAACACATATGTGCAAAACCACCAATGGGTCACGCACTAAAAGTTTAGTTCGATACAGCAGTGTTACTGGCCATGCATGGGGATTGCGATATGCAAAAGCGTCACCAGAGCGACTTATCTCATGATTTTGTGCATAATGAAAAAGAATCTTTAAAAAGGTCGGTAGTTCATCGGGTAACCTGGGAAGCTGTGTCAGTAATTCATTAAGGCGCTTCCTGCCACCGATACTTTTTTTAATTCCATATTGGAAAATATTCTTAAGCGGTTTTTATCTTTTATTTTACGCTAAAAATAGCGTGGATATATGAATACAGAAGATATCCCGTTGTTTATCTATCGTAATTATTGCTTGCGGAAACTTTCGTTCCTCTTATTCTGACAGTTATTAATCAGTCACTTTTTAAAGAAAGAATAACAGTCAGAATCGACCCTAAAGAGTCGATTAACGCTCCAGCATTTATCGGTTGTTTTACTTAAGAATAAGTCCAGCAACCGCCAGACAATAGTTCATGAGTGATACAGACAGGGGAAGGGTCACATCCTCAGCCCCTGCATTTTTATCCTGATAGTGTTCGCTGCCAGGTGACTTAAGGGATCAATTGGGGCAGGCTGTTAGCATCCGCCGCTAGCAGTGATTCAAATTCGGCCGCGCTTAACGGCGGGCATAATCCATTTCCCTGCATGATGTCGCACTGGGCCGCAGTAATAAACGCTTGCTGCTTCATATCCTCCACGCCTTCCGCCGCCACGCTAATACCCAGGCTTTTACCCAGCGCTGCAATTGCCCTGAACATCATGCGCACATTTATACTCGTTTCGATTTCGTGTGTCAGCGACTTATCGATTTTAAAACCGCTTACAAAGCCGTGCCGAAGAAGGTTGATCGCGCCAAGCGTTTTTCCGTAATGGTCAATGACGAATGACGCACCCGTTTTTCTAACGGCTTCAAACCGCGCCGGCGCGTCCTGGATCAGAACAGTCAGCAGAGGTTCATCAACCTCCAGATCTACAAAACCCGCTTCGCAACCAGCACATTCCCGGAGCACGCTTTCAAGCCCTGGCCCTGCCAGCTGGCGGGGGAAGAGATTGATGCTGACCCGGAGCCCGGGGCAGCGCACGTGCCACTGCCTGACCTGAGCCAGTGCGCTGCGAATAATCCACTCACCGAGCGTCAGGGACAAGGGATTTTTCACCAGCATGCTGATAAATTCGGCCGGCAGCAACAGCCCGCGTGCAGGGTGCTGCCAGCGTATAAAGGCTTCACAGCCAATCAGGCGTGCATTCTGCACGTCGTAGCGTGGCTGATAGTGCAGAACAAACTGCTGCTGGCGGACTGCGGCCTCCAGCTCTCGCTCAAAGCGCCGGCGCTGCTGCTCCGCTTCGCGAAACGCCGGCAGGAAAAGCACACTGCAGCCTTTCCCTGATGCCTTGGCACGGTAGAGGGCAAGGTCGGCGGCGGACATCATTGCCGACGGATCTTCCCCGTGATCGGGATAGGAAGCGATGCCCGTACTGGCACCGATAATAACCGGGGAGTCATGGTAACGGAACGGCGTTTGTACAGCAGCAATCAGGCGCTCAGCGGTGAGGGATGCCTCGGTACTGCCACCTGGCAGCAGAATAATAAACTCATCCCCACCTAGCCGTGCAGCGGTGACCGCGCTGGCGCACACCGCGCGTATCTGATCGGCGACGTGACACAGTAACGCATCGCCGGCGGCGTGACCGAGTGTATCGTTCACCTCCTTAAATCCGTCGAGATCGGTCATTAACAGCGTATATGGTACGCCAGCCTCAGTCAGCTGGCCGAGCTGCTGCATAAACGCACTCCGACTGGCAAGACGGGTCAGCATATCAAGAGAGGCAAGCTCGCAGAGCCGGGCCTCGCTTTCGTGACGGGCGGTGACGTCGCGGATAATCATGCCGACCAGTCGCTCATCGTTTTCCCGCCAGCCCGAAAATGACACTTCGGCGGGAAATTCACGTCCATCACGCCTGAGCCCCCAAATCTGCAGCGTGCGCGGACGGGAAATGGCGGCCTCGTCCGCGCTCAACCGCTCAAGCTCATTACGGTAATCAGTCTGACATCTTTCAGGAATGAGTCCGGCCACGTACTGCCCTGACATCTCATTCGCGTCATATCCAAAGAGGGCGCTGGCGGCCGGGTTCCAGAAGGTGATGCCGCGGCGCAGGTCGGTACAGATGATGGCGTCCGGTGAAGTGGCCGATATTGCCTGCAGTCGCTGCTGGCTGGCATGTCGCAGCAGCTCAAGCCGGTGCACCTCCATACGGTCCATTACCAGCGCGGCGATATCGGCCAGGTGTTGCCTGTCTGCATCCGTCAGCGGAGGGCGTGGCTGTGTGTCGGTCAGGCAGACAGTGCCGATGTGGTGCCCGTCCGGGGTGGAGAGCGGGACGCCCGCATAAAAGCGGATGTGCGGATAGCCCAGCACCAGAGGATTATCGCGAAAGCGCGGGTCGATAAGGGTATCGGGCACGCAGAGAATATCACCCTGCGCCAGCGTATGATCGCAGAAAGCGACCTCTCTGGCCGTGCCGGAAATGTTTAACCCGTACCGTGACGTGAAGAACTGGCGCTGATCGTCAATCAGCGAGACAAAGGCTACCGGCACGCGAAAAAGGCGGGCGGCGAGCGTGGTAAGTCGGTCAAGCGCATCTGCTGGCAGGGCGCCTGTATGCTGGTACTGTGCCAGCGCGTCGAGGCGGGCCGCCTCGCGGATATCAGTCAGGCGTTTCAGGGGCTGTCCCCTCATGTTTGGTTTACTGTGGCCGGCATGACACAGCATAAAGGGGACACGTTCAATCAGACGGAGCCGCACAAACTTTGCTGCCGCCCCGCAGCCGGAAGAAAGGCCCATCCGTGGGCCCGCACGCTCAGAGCCCTGAAGCCCGGCATCTGCCCGTTGGAAAAGGCCGGTCTGAAAAACATAAGCTCATGACCATTGAAGTGACCATGAAGTGGATTTTCCGGAGCATTCCTGGCCGGCATTCATTGCTGCAGGGATGTTACACCCCGCGTTAGGGACGCAACCGAAATATTGCGCGCCCCGGGCCGACCGATCGGTGAAACAACACTTCCTCTCATGGCATTAAATCCCTGTATCGGCATATCTCACCTGAACTTCAGCTCCGGCGTAAACGGCGCTTCTTATTTTTTTTTCTGCGGGATAAGTGCAAAGTACGGATGCTGACCGGCGAGCAGCAACAGCAGCTCATATTCGGCCTGGCTGAGAGGGGCCGGATTCTTTGCCGCCTCCTTCGTCTGCCAGACGCGCAGGCTGAGGCCAAATCGTTCAGCGGCGCGTTCCTGGGACAGGCCGGCGGCGAGCCGGAGTTCACGGACGTTGGACTGTACGCTGACGGACTGCTGTAATCGCTGATTTCCCAGAAATAACCTCCTGTTGCCCCCCTCAGTGAGGGCCAATGCCGAAGTGGCCTTTGTATCGCCTTTGATCATTACATTATCTTAACTGTAAACCTGCCCAGTCAAGACGACGGTGTTCAGAAAATGGCAGTGTGAGAGAATTAAACGAAATTAATCTGGCTCCCTCTTTCTAAATCATGTTTGGAATAGGCAAACAGGGGGGCAATACCGCATCCAGGATTTATCTCCTTTTTAAGTGATTCCGCAACACAAAGATTATTCCGGTATATACCGGCCGCTCATTTATGGGGGAATGGTGGGGATTATGGGGCGACATTTAATCATCGCCCTACCCTGAAAAATATAAAGGATAACCTGATGAAACACCGCGATTATATTCAGCGTCGCGTGCCTGGCGATCTCAGCCGGGTGGACATTCGCGAGCAGTGGCAGATAACATTCTGGACGCAGGAGCTATGCACCACGCAGGAGCGTCTTGTCCGTGCCGTGCGGGAGGCTGGCCCGGAAGCTGACCGCGTTCGCGAATGGCTGGAGAAAAACCCTCCTCCGCGTGCATCCCGCTAATGACGGCCGAAGGCAACCCAGCCGCCCTGTTTCGCGGGTGCGGCACGCATATTACGGGGAGGCTGCGCCGCCGGGTTTACAGCCGCCACTCCCTCGGCCTGTGCAGCCTGCGGCAGCGTGAAGCGGGTAATTACATCGCCGAGGGCCGCAGTCTGCCCACTGAGGCTATTAGTCGTCGCAGAAACCTGCTGAACCAGCGCTGCATTCTGCTGCGTCACGCGGTCAAGCTCTGCTACGGCCAGCGTGACCTGCGCGATGCCTTTACTCTGCTCTTCAGAGGCCATCGCAATCTGCCCAATCAGCTCGTTCACCCCGCCGACACCGTGGAGCACCTCATCCATGGTGGTGCCAGCACTGTTTGCGGCTCTGCGACCGTCGCTGACACGGGCCACGGTATCCGCAATCAGCGCCTCAATCTCCTTCGAGGCGGCTGCGCTGCGCTGCGCCAGCGAGCGCACCTCTGCGGCCACCACCGCAAAACCGCGCCCCTGCTCGCCGGCGCGGGCGGCCTCAACGGCGGCGTTCAGCGCCAGAATGTTAGTCTGGAAAGCAATACCGTTAATGGTGGCCGTGAACTGACGGATTTTTTCGGAGCCTTCGGCAATACTGCCCATGGCCGTCATAACCGAGCGCACCAGCTCCGCCCCTTCCTGAGTAGTAACCGCTGTCCTGACGGCCAGCTCCCGTGCTTCACGTGCGTTTTCAGCGTTATGGCTGACGGTGGCGGTAATTTCTTCCATGCTGGCCGCAGTCTGCTCGAGCGCCGCGGCCTGCGTAGAGGTGCGGTCCGCCAAATCCGCATTACCGGCCCCAATGTCGCCTGCCTCACGGTGAAGAACGCTTGCGTTATCGCGGATGGCCTGCACCGCATCGAGCAGGCTGTGCTGCATCTCCTTTACCAGCGGCACCAGCTGACCCACGCAGTTACGGCCCAGGTCTTCAGGCTCTCGCGTGAGGTCGCCGTCCGCGATGGTCTTAAGGTGCGCGCGGATCGTAGCCACCGGACGCACGAGATGGGCTACCAGGTAGCGGTCGCAGAAAACCAGCAGGCCGCCGGCGGCCAGCAACGCCGCGATGAGGATAATTTCGAGGCGGTGGCGGTCTGCCATGACGGGCGCGTCATCGGCCGCCAGTTGCTGCGTCAGCGCGGCAAGGCGTTCACCCGCGGCGGGTCCATACTCAGCCGGCCCGGCCGTCAGCGCAAAGCGAAAGCGACCCCAGTCGGCACCGTCGGGTACGGCGGCCATCAGCGCATTTTTTTCAGCCGCCGTGCCGCTCTGCATCACGATGCCGCTGCGCGTCAGAAAAGTCAGCTGCTGCGTCAGCGCGTCAGCGCGGTCCGCGTGCCGGTTCATATCCCGCAGGGTCACCGTCCCGTATCCGCCGGCGAGCGCCACTATCGCCAGTGAAAAGATCATCATCCATAGTACGACGCGGCGGATGGTAAAGTGTCTGAGTAACTGCATAAGGTTTTCCCCGGGGCGGTTATTAGTTAATAATAATTATTATTTTCTTCTTTCGACTTCGCGCGTAATTAATCTGCGTGCGATGCTTTGTGACTAAATAGTCTGACATGTTAATTAAAAAGATAAAACTTTCGCTCGATTAAATTAAAGAATCGTCGTCGCGTAAGGATTTCGTTAAAGAAAATAAAAATGACATCAGACCACTATACGCCTATTATAAGCCACATAATAAAGCTTCAATTGTTTTATCCTTTCGCAGAAATCGCGCATTTTACGGTCCGCTACTGTACATTTTCTCTTTTTAATTTCGTTCCGGAACCAGGCCGGGGCGGAGGAACCCATGCTGATGAACCTATCCGGCGACCATGATCGCCGCGCGCAGGCGCTGAAAGCGCTGCGCAGTACCGACGAAAGCCGCGACGACGTGCTGCGAAAATTTGTCCGGCTGGCCAGCCAGGCGCTGGGCATACCGGGAAGCTTCATCTCCGTGCTCGACGATGAGCAACAGCACGTGCAGGCCGCGCATAACTTTGCGCTCCGCCAGTCTTCACGGGAAGAGTCGCTCTGCAGGCACGCGGTGGACAGCGACTGCGCGGTGGTAGTCCCTGATACGTGGCTGGACGCCCGGTTCGTTACGCACCCCCTCATCACGGGTGCGCCCTACATTCGCTTTTACGCCGGCGCCCCGCTGAAAAACCGGGAGGGTATCGTGCTGGGTACGCTGTGCGTCACCGATACCGAACCTCATTCGTTCAGTGCCGAACAGGTCACCACGCTTAAGCTACTGGCTGCGCTGGTGATGGCGTTTCTGGAGGCCTGGCACTCGGCCGGCTTTGCTGACCCGGTCACTGGCCTGCCCAACCGCCAGCGCCTTATCCGTGACCTGCAGTTCCTGGCGGCGTCGGGGGATAGTACCCCCCGACGACTGGTACTGATAGACTGCATCGATATGCCGCGTGCTTACGAACTTGCCCGCTCTATGGGCATGGGTCCGGTGGAGAGTCTGCTTAACGACGTTGCCACGCTGCTGCCGCTGCGCCTGCGCCCGGCTTCGGGCGAAATGCTTTACACTGTCGCCACCGGTCGCTTTGCGCTTCTGACGCGGGATGATAGCCACCTTACCGCGGACTGGGTGGCGGGGAGGCTGGAGGGCATCAGCGCGGATCTTGGCGAAGGCATCGCCGTTGCACTCACAACGCACACCGGCGAAGTCACCTTCACCCTTGGAGAAATTCCCGCTCAGGAGGCGCTACGCCGCGCGGTGAGCGCGCTGCATGAGGCCATCGGACGCGGGCTTCCCTCAATGCGCTTCAGTCAGGGCACCGACGCGCGTCATACGCAGGATTTTACCTTGGTGCACGAGCTGGCCTCCGCTATGAGGGGGGATCACGGGCTCTGGCTTGCTTACCAGCCCAAAATCTGTCTGCAAAGCGGCCGTCCCGTGGGACTGGAAGCGTTAATCCGCTGGCGGCACCCGCAACGTGGTGAACTCTCCCCGGCACACTTTGTGCCTCTGGCTGAACAGACCGAACTGCTCAGCGAGCTGACGACCTGGGTGACAGATCGCGTTATTAAACGGCTTGCCCGGCTGCGTAACAACTGCGTCCAGCTCCCGGTGACCATCAACGTCAGCAGCCACGACTTTGCCCGTGAGGGGTTTGCCGATGCGCTTGAGACGAAAATGATCAGGGCCAGGCTTCCAACTTCGCTACTGGGCATCGAGTGTCTTGAGACGGAACGCATTCTTGAAAGCCCTGCAGCAATGCGGGGACTGGAGATGCTCAAGCTCAGGGGCTTTGGCATTTCGCTGGATGATTTCGGCACCGGCTACAGCAACATCAGCTATCTTCGCCGTATGCCGCTTGATGTAATCAAGCTTGACCGCTCGCTTATCAGTGAATTATCGTCTGATACCGCCTCACGCATAATTGCGCGCAGCATTATTGCTATGCTCAAAGACCTCGACTACACGGTACTTGCTGAAGGTGTAGAGGATGAACGGACCGTTACGGCGCTGACCGAGTACGGCTGCGACCAGGCTCAGGGCTTTTTCTATTCTAAGGCGTTACCGGAAACAGAACTCGACGAATGGCTCGAATGGAAGCTGCGGGGGCAGTGCTGAAAACGCACGGCCTGCTCAGGTCAGAGCAGCCCCATTGTCAGGTCCGGCTCTGCCTTACCGTAAAAAAACCTGGCACGGGGAGTGCCAGGCGCAGGCAACCGCAAGAAAGGCCTTAATTGACATCATGAGGTAAGAGCCGCAAAGGAGGAGAACCCAGCGGCCTTCTGAGAGTACCATTTTGCTTAATATTTTCCAGTCAGGAGACGTCAGGTCGCCCCGTGCGGTAATGCCTGCAGGGGAGAGTCAATCCGGGTGTCCGATTATCTTTCAGCTCCGGAGTATCTCCCAGCCCCGCGAGGCACATCCTATCGCACCACGTCTGAAGTGCTTTCCAGCTCAGCTATCAGGCTGAGGATAATGTCTTTACGCAGTACGCGATCCAGGTCTGACCAGAGACACGCGAACACTGCGCTGATAATTTCGGCCTCAGGTGCAAACAGCTCACTTCTCTCTCGGAGGATATGAGGGATTTCTTCTTCGGTATTTTGCTGCATAATGCTCTTCCGGATGGGTAAAAAGACGCGAACGGAAGCCGGATGGCACCGGGCGCAACGTACGTGCGACAGCAGAGGACCGGCCTCACGCGGGGCAATCCGAAGTGGCTCAGGACACATTATGATAATTCAGGGCTGGCGTACCGGCTGAAACCGTCCGGGCCAGCGATAATGACAACGTTGCGTCCTGCTCCTTTAGCCTCGTAAAGCGCCTCATCCGCGCGGCGCAGCAGCTCATCCCGGCTACCCTCACAGTCCCTCAGTGCCGCCACGCCCGTGGACACCGTCATGGTGCCCACGAACGGAAATACAGTGGTGCTTACGGTCTCGCGGATCCGCTCCGCCGTCCGCGCCGCATCGTTCAGTTCCGTCGCCGGTAAAAGCAGGATGAATTCCTCGCCGCCAAACCGGCTGACCACGTCCCCTGCACGGCATGCCTGACGCAGCAAGGCAGCGAGGCTTACCAGCACCGCGTCTCCGGCGTCATGCCCGTACCAGTCATTGATTTTCTTGAAATAATCGATATCAATGGCAATCATGCACTGATCCTGAACGTCATTTATCTGGTCGGCCAGCACATTAAAACCGCGGCGGTTACAAAGCCCTGTCAACGGATCGGTCATGGCCTCATCGCTGAGGGCGGCCATGCGCCCTGCTACACCCTGCCGGTATTCCTGAACGGCTTCTTTCAGTCGGTCTGCTTCATAATACCAGGCCTGCACCAAGGTAAGCGGTACGGGCTCTACGTCGCTGCCTCCATTACGTACCATGTCGGCGAGCCTCTCCAGCGGAGAAGCGATGCGTCCTGCCAGGAGGGCCATTGCGGCGGCCGTAATGGTAATGATTCCCAGCAAAAACCACAGTGCATTTTCTACCGTGTGCAGCAGGATGTGCCGGACCGTTTCCGATGTACCGGTGATAAAGATGTTCCAGTCGGTGCGGTGCAAGCTCGCGTAGCCAGTGAGGAACTGCTGGCCGCCGCTTTCGGTGCTGAATCGCCCACTGTCGGTAGCGGCAAGCCGCTTAAGAAGCGCCGGGCTTAGCACCATTTGCTCACCTACGCGGGAAGCATCATGGCTGAAGACAATCAGGCCGTCATTGCTGACAATGCTCACCGCCGCCCCTCTGGCATAAAAGTGCTGGCTGAGTATGTCGCTCAGCATGCTCTGCTTTTTAAGGTAAATGGTGCCACCTATGTATCCAAGATAACTGCCGTCCGCCGCAAAAAGAGGCTGTGACAAAAACACCACGTAGTTGCCCGACGCCGAAGTAAACGGTGAAGAAATGAAAGGTTTCTGCGTGGCAATAGCCTGCCGACTCGCGTCGGAGTGCAGTTTCAGGCCGACCAGACTCAGGCTTTCCGGCGAGGTGGCAGCAATAACCGCATCCCGGTTCACCACCACGACCGTATTAAAAAAACCGGACTGCACCCGCAGACGGTCTGTCTCATCCCGCAGCAGTGCCGGGTCGGTCAGCCCCTTTATCTGCGTGGCGCTCCAGGCCAGCTCACGCTGCGCCGTAGCGAGGTAACGGTCGGTAGTGTCCGCGAGCTTGCGCGCATAGGCAATATTGCCTTCCAGCAGGCTGTCCTCAATGTTAGCCTTCTGAAAAAATAGCAGCGCACCCAGAAGCAGGCCTGAGTTAAGGACGACGCCCCCGATGGAAAGTGACATCAGAAGCGTGCGGAGGCGGAGTTTTTTCAGAAGCATGGCGTTAAGGGCCCGGGTAAAGGTGTCATCGGATCTTACCTTCATGAGACGCAGCCGAAGGGAAGAGCAGCGCGCAATAAATACATCACGCTGGGCGATTGCGTCAGACCTCGCACTACCACTTTAGCGTACCTTTTTTCCCTTAACTCAATTTTGCATTATAACTCGCTGCTGTTATGAGATTTTTGTAGATTTAATGCAGAAAAAATATTATCAAAGAGTGGTATCGTCTCACCACGGTACAAATCAACGATTAGCCCGTTATAGCTTACGGGCATTTTTTTATAACAATGGTTAAAAATCAATACCTTGTCAGTAATGCTTTTAAAAATGAGTTAATCTGACACTGTTGAATTAATAAACAAATCTGCTTTGCATGCACACATCTGGTGACTGGAAGGTAAGTACTTTTATACCACACGGATGTAAAATGCCTGTGACCAAAACTATTCCGGTCTCAAATGAGACGCAATTACGTCTGACAATCTTCTGCCAATCGTTTTGTCAAACGAATTTTCACAGTCTCACAAACCCGGGGGTTACGCATTTAACGAACAGGTTGCGTGAATAACGATTTGCCAGGTATTTTCATCTCATAAAGAGTTCTGAATCAGTATTTATCTGTTAAATGTATGTCAGTGAAACCAGCCAAAACAATTAAGTGTGCTGATAAAGTTCGCCTTGCTACCAGCAGTAACGTTTACGTTAAGTAGCAGGGCGCGTTAAGAAGTCGGGAGGGTCATCGTTGGTTTTCACGCAAAAGCAGAAGACAACCGACAAATTTATCGTAGAAGATGATGAGATAATCAGAACTGTAAACGCCTTATAATGACCGGTGAAAAAACGATCAGAGGTTTCTGTTTTCTGGCGCATAAATTATGCAGTTCCTGCCTGCTCTCTTAGCCCTGTAAAGGGCTTCATCAGCAGCTTTGATGGCAGAAGTAGGAGGCTCAGCTGACCGTTTGGAGGCAACACCAATACTGAGTGTAACCTGTATACTGCCGTTACAAACATCCGTAAGAGAGGTTTTTATTTTTTTTATCGTATCTTCAGCAGACAACGTATCGAATACCACAATGACAAACTCTTCACCTCCGGAACGTGAAATAAAGACCTCCTCACTCGTGAAACCACCTAGAATTATGCCGGTTTTTCTCAAAACGTTATCTCCCATTTCATGACCATACGTGTCGTTTATTTTTTTAAAATGGTCAATATCCGCAATGCAGATAATCCCTTCCCTGCCTTCCATCTCTCTGAGCTTAGAATTAAGGTGTCGTCGGTTAGGAAGTCCTGTTAATTCATCAGTAAAGGACATACTTACAACAGACTCATAGCTATAGTTAACATATTTAATAAATTTGTTGAAAGAAAAAACGATCAGAAGGATGGCTGGCATATACAGAATGGCTGCAATCAATGAAGCCACATCTCTTTCCAGTAACGCTAACCCACCGGCCATAGATGCAAGTGATGAGTTAAGTAACAGGAATAGTCCGATTCTGAAAACGGCCAGATGTTTTTCCTCAGATTTAATATTAAATGATTTCCTGATAACCCATGTCATTATTGAGACGGTGCAGGTATTAATAAAAAAATAAAAGTTTAAACGCCCGGTATTCCCATAGACCAGATAAAGGGAAAAAAGCAGGCCGACCATAATGAAAACATAAACAATAATTGACCTGTAAAGTAAACCTTTAGGGGTTTCGGCTTCATGTATCAGTTTGCTTGAAATCTTAAAGTTCATTACATTATCCTGATGTGATTCAGGCATTAAGGGTAACATGTGATTATTTCTTTTGGTTATCATTTGTGCCTTTTCTGTATATAAAAATGGCACTGATAACATTCTTTTAGTAAATGAAAAAATCATGTTTATCGAGAGTTAATGGGTTGTTACAATCCATGCCGAGCAGTCATATAATTTCAGCAGGTAACCGCCAGGTTTTCGCCCGGGAACGGTTTTAAAACTGGTAGTGATCGGTCATGCCATTCACATAGTGGGCCCAGCGGCCATATTTTTAGTCTGAAAAAGTCAGATAACAGATTATTAGTTCTGACCAGGAATGATATTATCATATTAACACTAACGCATTAGGTCAAAGAAATAAAAAATATCTACACAGAATAATTCCACCATTTGAATATATTATTCCCGAGAGATTCATTTGCGCGTTAAATAAACTTTAAGTGCCGGACTGTTAATACCAAGCCCGCTTAGCTCTGTTTGCCCTGACTCGCCATGAATAGATATGTAAACGATGCAGTTTTCTTTCGCAAACGAAAATCTAATTCAAAAAACCTTATGCTTTAAACATTTTTTCACTAAAAATTGGCACTAATATAGCTGGGCCGATATAATGAAACTGTAAGGAAACTATAGCTACTTAGGAATTATCATATGCGGTTTTATTGTTGAGTGGCATAACCTGAAAAAACACCCTAACACAGGAGATATACGTGAATGAAATCAGCATACATTTTTTTGCAGTCGGCATCAGGAAGCTAGCAGCAGAGCATCAGGCTGGCAAAACCTGTGCTGTAGCGAAAAAGGAGGTTGACCAGCTCATTCAGTCCATGCGTGACATCATGGGGCCTGATAAAGCTTACCAGGCAAAAAAGTGGTCACAACTACTTGACGAACTTGAGCTGTATAACAACAGCAGAGCCGACCCCAGATGGGAAACTATAATTTCTCACGCCAGAAACAGAATTAAAACGCGCAAAAGGACAGCCACTTTCTCCCGGAAGCGGTTCCGAATAGAAAAATAGCGGTGCTGAAATGGCCTGGATGATTTCTTTGCAGTTGCTAAATCGTTTTTGTTATGGCTTATAAGAATACTATTTTAGCGGCATTTTATGAATGATATAAAGGTGGATGTGATGAACGCGAATGAACTCTACAATGAAATGTGCCGTGTGGTAGGTGATATGGTTTTTACGCTTCATGATTCAGGCATTGAGTCAAAACAAATGGTTATTGCGGACGCCCTGAGAACAGTCCTGGCTTACAAAAATGTTGACCGCACGGAGCTAATGGTCAGGGCAATTGAATGCTCGGTAAGAACGCTAGATAGATAGTAAGATAGCTGATTCTGGGGGCTTTTTGGCACATTTATCGCAGGCTGTTTATGCAGATGAGTAAGTTATACATTTGTTAACCGGGATGGTAACGACCCGCTGTAGATCCGTAAACTTTATTTCATCTGCGCTCTTAGCTTTTGCATTTAGTATATCAACGTATAATTAATACCGATGCATTCATGCATAGCCATATAAGTTAATCCTTCCGGAAAGATATTCACCTAAATAGACCTCACTGATTTTGTTAAAACCCTGCTCGGCGATTTTTTCTTCCAGCCATGCTCTGTCCTTATTGATAATTTCAAGCAAGTCGTCGTTTGCTAAACCGTCCACTATAATAGGATAACGGATGTTTTCATCTCCGCTCTGGATAATAGTCAGCTGCCCATTCTGTTCGAGAACTACACGTTTGAGTTGTTCAACTTCATAAACCCCGTTAGATCTTAACTTAAACATTAACTCATTAGCAGAAACTCCATTTCGTAAACATTCTCTGACATTTACCGTCCCGTTATGCACCAGAGTAATAGGCTTGCCATCAATTATTTTTTTTACTAACCTATTGTTCTCTTTTGAAAACTTGAGAACAAATACAAGTAATGTCCATATTATTAATACCAGTACAAACTGAAGGACTGATATCGTTTCATTATAAATTACACCACCGATAATGCCGCCTAACACGTAATTCTGAACCTGGTCCATGGCTGACGATGGAGCAAGATTGCCTTTTCCCATAAGATTTATCTGGACAATCAAGCACAAAATACCAAGTCCAAGTTTTATAATAATAGGCATATATAATATCATTGTCTTACTTATCTCTCTAAAATGTTGACGTCTGCAGTGGTTAACCAGACCTGTACTAAATAGTAACTACTTTGATCGGCGCTTAAACTTACGCGAAAATAATTATTGTGAACTTTAATAATTATACCATCTGACAGCTGCACTGAGTTTGAAAAAACAGAGTTTATGCTTACGTTCTTGTCTTTCGATAAAGTTTTTACAAAGTTCACCATTTGCGATGATTGCGAATGTTTGTTCTGGCTGTTTGTGTAATCGGAGTACTGCAATCCTGAAATGAACAGAAGAAACAGGAAAGTAATAATGGTTAAGTCCCGATACTTTGTCTGTAGCCGATGTCGCATATACAGACTAAAAACAACAATCAATACAGTCAATGCACTGAAAATCACAATATATTTAAAAAAATCGTTCAGGTTTGACTGCGCCTGCAGATATTCAATGCCATAAAACTTCATTCTGACTGCATTCCTTATTATTTAATATCCCGTTCATCATAACATGGTGTTTTTTTTTGAAAAATGGGCCGTGATAATAATTTAATGATATCGTCTTAGTTTCTTCATGGTTGTGGTAATTGCTGTGAGTACATTACAGCTTCTCAACATACATAATGACTTTACATGAAGGTGATTAGTTACCATACTCCATTTGATATGTTTTTTCGTATGTAAAAGATATGTTAAATGATGATGGTTTATTCTGAATAATGACCTGATTTCAGTTAGTCCTGTACGGTCCGGCGTATGGAAAACATGACGGCTAATTGTTTCCAGTAATTTTCCTTCCTTAACAGTATTTTCCGTTGACTTGCTCATGTCAAGTTCACCATTTTCGCATGTCAGACTGGTGAAAAATTCACCTTCCCGTGCAAACTATATATTGTGTTCTTTGGGTAGTGATCACCACCACAATTTTTTTCGTGCCGTTAACGGCATTTCAGGCAGAGATTAAAACGTTTCTAAGAAATATTCTGCGCTGAATGAAACTGACTAAAAGTCCTTGGATCTGATGAGGAATACTTCCTTTTACCCAGCAGCTTACTTGCATGGGCTGTCCGGAAAAAATTTTCCGTTCGTCTCGCCTCATTTAATCAAGGCTATGCGATCCTCCCTCACGGCGGCGGCTAAGTGACTTTGAGAACTTACCTGGTACGTCATCCGGACATTCTACTGTCCATCAAACTTTCCCGTTTTGCTAACCTGTATGACCACAAAGTTCAGTTTCGACCTTTATACATTTCTTACCAGGCATTCAGCCTGGAGTGCCTGGTACGCCCCCTGCCCCGCCCTTTCTGCGCGCTTTCCCTCTGCGTCAGTGGTTTACGCGGCGATCGGGGCCCGGGAGGCGCGCGGGCGCCCCGCTGTTTAATTCGCGCCGCCCAGGTTATTCTCCGTATACGGGAAAAAAGCCGGAAAACCGATCCAAAGAGGATCCGCAGAGGAAAGATTTAATCTTCTTGACTTGTCCCCACCGAACTAACCACCGTATCACCCCAGGACCCGGATGCTGGACTGGCTCAGTGAAAAGTATGACGTTCTCTTCGTGGTCAGCGCAGGAAATATGGCCCACGATTTGCGCCGCCGGCCATGACAGCATTCAGCATGCTATTCAGAGCTATGTTGCTGCGGTTAAAACCAAAACGTTTCCTGCTGCTGAGCATTGTTACGCTTAATGAGCACGATGGTGCTGAATAAAAATAACCGTTGAGGACGACGCTCAAATGACTTATTGAGCCAATTCTCATTTTTTGTTCAATCTGTTCTCATTGTTCTTGACAGTGTTTGATAAGGATCTTTGTGAGAGAAAGCCTGAACGAGGTTCAAGCAAAGTGACACTGTTACCCTCTATACAAATTCACTAGCTGCTCATCAAAATCGCTGTTGATAGTTAATGTTGAATGGACCGCGTTTTTAATGGTCATGTGAACATGTTCCTTCTGTGAGGACTAATGAGCCTTAACCGCTGTAGTGAGTAGCTGGATCTTAAATCTATGATGACTGCTGTAGCGAGTAGAGGTGGTGACCGCTGTAAAGAGTATCAGTAGAGTATAAAGACTCGACCCTAAATATTTGGCTGTACGTTAACGGTTAGAGCCTAACGGGAACACAAACGGTTAGTGATTACTAACATAAATTGTAGCAAGGGCTGTAAGGTTAGTGATCACCAGGGCGCTCAGTAAAACGTTAACCTTATGCCGTTATGTCTACTCGCTACAGCAGTCATGCTTAACCAGACATTTATCGGTGCTTTCTCTCTACAGAGGTTAGTGTGGATGGGAGATAAAAGACCGCTATAGAGAGATGAATTTAGTTCCAATTCACGATTATTAGATTAAATGACCGCTGTGGTGAGAGTGATGACAGACACAACTATGCCGCAGGTTATGACCACTATAGCGAGTAGGCTTCTCACTACAGCAGTCACAGTTATTTAGAATATAAAAAAGGCACCCGTAGTTGAGTGCCCTCTTCTGTCAGTTTTCGACGTCAGTTCTTCTTACTCTTCCTGATGGTTTCCAGCATAGCCAGCTCTTCTTCTGACAACATGACCATCTTACCGGCAGCTTCCTTCTTAGCTTTAGGAGTGGCTCTCTGCTTCACTGGCTTCTTAGCCGGAGCAATTTCAACGTCACTCTCTAGTTCATCGTCTTCAAGTTCCGGAAGACTGATTGGGATGTTTGCAGGCCTTAGCTTCGGTTGCCGATAGTGGATCGAGAAGTAGATCGTCGAACCTCGTTTGAACTCTGTGTAATCGAGATACCCAATCTCTTTCAACTGCTCCATCGCCCTTCTAACGGTGGCATATTGGGTATTGGGTCGTGAGGTCAAATTTAAGCGCGCCTGAAGGCGCTGCATGGACACCGGAGCAGGATCCGGAGGTAAACTCTCAATGAAGGTGTAAAGCGCCTGAGCGGACTCTTTACGCGCTAATTCGTTGATGGCGCGTAACTGAAGCAAGACTTTACGATCAAACTGATAGAGTTCGAAGATTTTAGGATCAGCCTGTAATGTCACGGTGTCATTTTTTACACTGTATTTAGCTGACTGAACCAGATGCGTGACGTAATACTCACCCTCTTTGTTAGCAAAATGGATGGTATTAGTCGCAATACGCGTCAGAGAGGCCTCCAGACGCGTTCTAAGCTTCGCAGACGAGCGCAATGAGGGAATGCCACAGAGTTTGGCGAAATCAACAAAGGGGAGCGTTACGCTGTCTCCCAGCACTTTGTATTTTGCAAAGGCATGAATTATCCCGACCCATGCTTTAAAGTCGTTATCCATATCAAGGCGTGCACCAGTGATCTTGATATTTTCATAACCTTCAGCCTTAACGATCGAGAGTTGTTTAAGCTCATCAGTTACGTCCATTGAGGACATCTGATTCTTACGACCATTAGCAGTGGATTTCAGTGTTGGGACAAATAGACCAAGCCTCATCAACGCTACTGGCTGAACAGTATTGTTACTGTTGGGCGTTAGGTGAATAACTTCACCCGTTCGTTTATCCGTTTCACTGAATGCTTCAGCTATCAGGTTGATTTCTTGTTCTTTTTTCGGCATTTGAAAATCCGTGATATGAACAAGCGATAATCGCCGTTACTCGTTACAGTGGATACTAGCACTCACTACAGCGGTTATTCTACTCACTATAGCGGTTTAATTACTCTCTACAGCGGTCTTACTACTCGCTACAGCAGTCAACGATCCTTTGTAAACCCACGTATATCAAGGCTTGAGCGTGATCTGGGATCTATTAGGAACATATAGGGTCTTATTAAGATCTGTTATTGGATCTAGTCAGTTGATAGCTTTAAAACCAATAAACTGCCCATTTTGCGTGCTGTTTTCGGTGCATAACTATTTAAAACTAAGTGTCCATAAAACGTAGTGGCTTGACCGAAACTATGAGCAGTAGGTGTTTGACCATAATTTCAACTAACTGGCTTATTAACAAGCAAACCATCTCCTTACTCACTATAGCAGTCATGATGTTCTCTCTATATTGGTCATCTGTTCTCTCTATAGCAGTCAAGATGCTCTTTATATTGGTCATTACACTCGCTACAGCAGTCATCGACAAGCGTTTAGCCCACTGATAGCAAGGCCTGTGGCGTTGTCGGGATCTGTTTAGGATCTCAATGGGATCATATTAGGATCAAGTTATTGGATCTGACCTGTGGATAATGGGGATAAATATAGGAACTCTATAAGCCTGTAAGCTATATCCAGTCATACGTCTCAAAGGGTAAGAAGGCTTCACAGATGACTGGTCATCGCATTAATACAGTGAGAACATACGAGGAAAATTGTGGCTTGTGCCTGTAATGATTGAGGATTTTCTACTGAACTTGTACTAAACACTACTTCAAACAGAACTCGCAAAACCTACTGATGCCTGTCTTCAGGATCATAAACGCTATGTTAACTATCAACAGCCGCACATAATGACTGCTATAGAGAGAAGATGACTATTGTAATGGATATTCACATTCGTCTTCGTTTCAATGAGTTGATGTGGATTTGCTTAGGTGTAAGTAGCTCATGCAACGCTAAAGACCGCTGTAGTGAGTAACTTACTCGCTATAGTAGTCATTTGGATTGAGATTACCCATGACATACACTTTCCGTTTTCAACGGAATCTACCTCATCAAGTCATTCACATTCCCTGTTAGCAGTAAAAAGTGGCGACATTCATAGTGTTGGGTGCCCTCTCATTCCTCCTCAATTTCATGTTTAATTTCATTATTAATTGATCGCTTTTATAGATAATAAGCTACACATCGAGAGCAGCGGCCATTAATGGGGGAATCCAATAAGCATCTAGTGAAATCTTCAAAATAGTTGAAGCAGGATTTGTTGAGAGAATGGCGTAGTGAGAGGGCTGTTGAAACAGAAACTGTGTAATGACTAAGACCTGTTAGAACAAGAGGAAGTAATGACTAACTCACTGATGCAAATGCATAAAAAAGTATAATACGATTCTTTATTAGTAGGTTGGAATGCTTTTAAATTATAGTATGGAACACTCATTTACACCTCCCGAAAATTCTTTTGCTCAGCAACACCACTTTTTGCTGGCTTTAAGCATCAGCTGTTTCGCCCAACAACAGTAATAGGCAACTTGAAACTATTTTCCAAAATCATTAAAGCAAACAAATTTCCCCCAAAAAGTTCCATATCTGAGTTAGTTAAATGATGCCATCAGAGAGCAGACAACTAAAATGTTTGATGGATAATCAGCGAGCTGAGGGCCTTTAGTTTGAATCAGACTCAGGCGCTAAACCTCGTGAACGCTATATAATCTTAAGGCCATTTCCCGAGGCTATGGTCTAATCATCACGATATAGTGCTAGCTGGCGCATAATGGCCATGCTCACCAGAACCGTGATTTAAAATTCTAACGAAACCTTAATGGCCTTACCTACCATCCTCATTGTTTAAAACTCAGGGATTTTACTAACCCCCTGATTCGAAGCCATTCCACATCATATGTTCTTGATGCGATGTAACCTTGCAACCTCAAATGGTTAAATGAACGCTATGCCTGGGAGCCGGTTAATTCAAGTTGACCGTAGCACTGTGCATAACCTGAAATATGGTTACGCCTTGAAATGACAAATTGATGCTTAGGGGAAATTTCAGGCACTAATTTGTGACGCGTTCTGGTGAATTCTGCTGAGGACTGCTGCAGCGAAGCCACTAAAATTCACGTAGCAACGTCAGTGCTATTAAACGATTGTTTTTAAGGGATTCTTACAGGGAAATACAACTCCAGCACAAGAAATGTGGCAAAATTGTGTTTGAATCAACATTTAGCTTTTTTCTCGATATCTTCACCCACCCCAACAAGGCTATCCACTCTTAGTCCTGAATCGAACGATTTTATTTCACCGCATCAAATAACTTTTGTCATTCGTATCGGCTTTGTTATGCATGACCTACAGCACTTTGATGGATACCTCCCTGAGTTAGTCATGCCGACATCAGCAGCGTGAGGGCATCTACATGAGTTGACCTTTTTCCCGCGAACAGATCATCACTATTTTCTACACAGCTTAAGCCGGGATTACTGCCCGTAAGCACGGCATTTCAGAACCACCTTCTTTATCTTACGTAGGAAGTTTGGCGGCATCGAAATCTCTCAAGTGAAGCAGGTTAAGTCACTTGAAGAAACGAACGCCCGGCTCATGAATCTGCTTTCCGAAGCCATACTGGCTATTGAGGCATTTCAGATGGCTCTGGTCCAAAAGCACTGACGACAGATAAATAGCGGGAAGCCGTAAAGTTTATATGTATGACCGGTCTGTCGCAGTGAGTTGCCTTCAGGCTCATAGGTTTTTCCATGTACAACTATCTCTATAAGGCTCAGTGTCCAATTCCTTGTGCCTGAGTTGAAAGGCGCAACAATGAACTGAATTTTCAATGCCGGCGCTTTGTTTTCGCTGTAACTGGTGGCTTTTGATGCATTAAGAGCTATGGGTCACTCACCTGCGAGTTAACGCAATTATTATTTTAGCGCCCTTAACAAGAAGAGTAGGTTGCACTGTAGTGGGCTGGTGACTGAATGGCTTCCACTTTATTGTACGGATGCACCTAACCTCGCCAGATTGATGAATATCATCATGGACGCACTCGTCAGCTGTCGCCGTATTAATTGCGTGCTCTGTGTAGATCATTACACGGAGGCGAGCCTGACTATCACCGTTGCTATACGGATTTCAGGTGTTCAGGTCACATATATTCTGGACAGCATCGTGCTGTTACGTGACTTTCTGGTAACGATAAGAACAGCTTAGGGGCCGATATTCACCTGCCTGGTTTTTAAAAATGATATGTAACTAAGGCTCATCAAGCAGGTTTAGCAGAAACAGAAAGTTTCTAATGTGAGTTCAAATGGAAGATTTTGAGATGAAGGCCTAATGAGCAAAGTTATCAGCGAGAATGCTTACGGTAGGAATACGATTCATGAGTGACGGCAGGATTATAACGAGAACCGTCCGTATGCAGCGCTGAATTACCAGATTCAAACTGAATGTGCAGCGGCATGCACAATGGGAATCATGAAAGGCCAATCGACATAGCTAAATGAATACGGAATCAAAGTTTGGGAGTTAGTCGTTAAGCGCCGATTTTAAGGTACACGTAAGGTCACTCCCTCCTCTTTCCCGCTATAATTTTCATATAGATCTGGTCTTGTTTATTAGATTGTTTTTGGATGAAAAAAGTGGGAATTTCAATGTGAAATATTTTTGTTTTTTGTAGGTATGACAATAGGTTAGGATGTTTTTGGGAGAGGGAATTTTATTGATTAAGTTTGAAAGAGGCACAGCTTCAGTCTTAAAGCTTTGCCTCTTTGGATGCATGTTAGCTATCACCTTCAGATTGCATGCGTGCTATTACAGCTTTAACTGCAGCATCTAGCTCTGCTTGATAGGTCGCCGGAAGGCGTGAAAACTCATATGTGACCAATCTTTTTTCGCTGTCGGTTTTCTTGCGGGCGAACTGTTTCTTGTCCTTAAAGTCAGCTATTTTTTCAGTGACGACTTGCTTGGGACCACGCTTGTTTTTAACCCCAGCATTTTCTGCACGGAAATATGCGATGATTTTCGCTTTTACACTCGGATCTTCAGGAGCATAAGAGACATCATTATCTATGCGTTCTTGCACAGCTGCAGTGAGTTGTTGGATGGTTATATGCTGGGCCTCAGCTTTGTCAGCAATATCCAGTAATGTCTGATAATCGTTGATGGACAATTCACTAACTGAAGGAAAGACGGCGATCATTTCGTCTGGTACAGCTGCAGCTTGATATGCTCTAGTGACTTTGGCTGCTGACAACCCTTCAGCTTCAGCAATGTCAGACTTATTCATATCATCCGGGTACATCAACTGAAGACGCTTTCCAAGCTCACGAAGTGTATGCTCCTTGGCTGTCTGGATGTCGATGGCAAGTTGACGCGCATCTGCAAGGCTAATTTCGTCGCGTGTAACCAACACTTCAAACGATGTGCCATTAAAGATGCAGGCTGCACGTCGGCGTGAACCATCCAGAACCTCAATTCGCCCATCCATTTCGCGGCCAATTGCCGGGAAGAACTGCTGTAACTTGATCGTTCGCGCGATATCACTAACTGATTCCGGGGTCAGAAACGCTTGGTCACGACCGTTTATCGCTGCATCGACATAGGTGTTTGACTCTATATCATCATGAAGCACCCTTGTAAGGGTAAAGCTTGCTTCTGCACCTGATTTTAAAGTGAAAACGCGCTCGCCATCGATTTCATTCAGCGTTTTAGAGAAGCCTGTTTTACCGAATTGTCGGCCAAGTTTTACCATTTCTTTTTTCACTTAATACCTCTTACAAACTCAATTCGCTTAAATACTGCTTGCGTAAAACGCTCAGCTTCGCGTTTTGCATTCTTAAGGGCTTCAGCACTACCCGGATAAGAGTGAGGATCTGCGCTGACAATGGTGTCGAAACTTTCTCCGCATCGTTCAAAGCCATCAAGTCGCGGTAGTGAGGCATCGAGGATGTAGGAAGTAAACACATCACGAGCCAGACCATGCGTCATTTCATGATCCCGCTTAGACGTCATTTTTGACATAAAACCGATATTACCTTTGATGCGGGGAGTGATGCCCTCTTCCTCCAGCTGCTCAAGCATCTCGGGCAGGCGCGTCAGATACTTCAGCGTGGAGTGAAAATCTACCTGTGCCGGCGGCGTAGGAGTCAACAGTAAATCGCTGGCGGCAATGGCGTTAAGCATGAAGGCATCCAGATGCGGACCCGTATCAATAAAGATGAAGTCATAGTCCTGGCCAACACGATCAATAATATTCCGGCGCAACACATCAGAGGGAAGAACCCCCGGTAAATGCTGATTAACGAGGTCATTCCATTGGCTGGCAATAAAGCCATCATCAATCGACGCTGGGATGATATCCACGCCGGGAATGATGGTCGGCTTGATGATGTCTTCTTTGATTTGCTCAGCATCCAGGTCGTTCAACATAGCCTGAGCTGCTGTCTCGACGATTGAGCCAATACTGTTAGTGTGATTGAGGAACATGGTGCTGGATGCCTGAGGATCGAGGTCAATCACCAGCGTACGCAGGTCATATTGTAATAGGTCTGGGTGAACACGCAGGCCATGAGCAAGGGTGACCGTGGTGACTGTTTTTGATACGCCACCTTTAAGGTTTACCACGAACACCACAAACGGACCTTCACCTGCATGAATATCGCGATACTTTGGCACTTTGCGATGAGCGTAAATATCAACCACATCCTGGATGGTTAATGCATAGTGCTTGGCATTACCGGCTTCCTTTTTGCCAAACACATGCCCTTTAGATTCCATTTCTTCTACTGCTTGCTCAACAGCGCGTCGGCTAAGCTTAGGTAGATTAGCTACCGAATTTCGCGTGAATGTCTGGTAATACTGATCGAGGCCGTATTCATTACGTCTATCAGTGATGTCATCACTCATGCTGCGAAGCATGGCATTTGCCCTACGTGCTGTTACGTCTACCCCACCGTAATTACTTTTCATTACTCCGCTCCGTTGGTAACTTTTGCAGCCAGTGTACAGCTTATGATGCTGCGTGCAACTTTTAACGATATTCTTTAAAAAGTTGTACTGAACATGAGATATTGATCCCGCTCATCTTTACTCAATCAGTAGCCTTCTTTCTTCTATAAGCTAACGTCATTAAGTCAATGGGGATGCGATTTGCTGCACCCTCCCCTCTTCTTTTAACTCAAAATGCGTGATGAAAAATCGAAAAATTACCCGTGCTAATTTCAGCGTTAAACTTATGAAAAATAAGATTTTTCATTTTTTATTTCAGATTGAAATTCCCTTGAGCTCTTGTGTTTACCCCGCCCGTTGAGGCGAAGATGTACCTTGTTATCTTTTCAAACCGTTGGATATGATTTCTTAAATGTCTATCAGCTGAATGATGCACATTCAGAGTTATCGCTGTACTCACTTGTAAAATCGCATGGCGATAAATAGAACGTGGTTTTCATATTTTTATCCTGCTCTACGGGCTATAACCAATCTTGGCAATAGTGAATTTATAGATACAATGCTCTATCAAATGGAATGTTCAGGATGGATTCATGGCAATTATAAAGTCTTCGGTTCTACTTTCTCTTCTATCACTCTTCGCTTTCGATGCGAGCAGCGCTGAGTGTTCACCTCAACAAGTTCAAAATAACAAGATGAATAATTTCATTCTGTTTGATGAGCAGCCTTCAGCTGACACTCCTAAAGCAATAGAAATAACCATCGAAAGCCGTAATGGCTTCATCCACAGTTCAGTTTCAGCTATTTTCAGCCGTTGCGGAGAATTGATAAAAGCGAAGTTTCTCTAAGGAAAAGAACTACCAAACGGGAAGTCGAGTTTTAACTGCGACCTACTCTGCAGAAATCAACAAAAAAGAGTATGGATGGAAAACAAATTTGAAGTTTGATAATGCCATGACTGATTAAGACTCAAAAAAGAACCGAACTCTTTAGCCAGCAAGTTGAAGGTGTGATCTTATTAGGGAAAAATGGAGTAATAAGTAAGTCAGGCTAAAGATTTGAGGCAATGACAGGAAATCTAAATCAAATTGGAGTAGCGAATACATCTTACCGTTTCGATGCGACTGGACAGTTACTTATCACGGATAGAAGAAGTAATCTTCGTTCAGATAATGCTAAAACAGTCTATGAATATGATGCCAGAGGGAGACTTCTTCAGAAACGCTCAGCATCAGTATTGGACTTCTATTCCTATGATCAAACAGGCAGAGAGCTCAGTTTAACTTCTACAGCGACCTATTTTACCATAGAGAAGACAGTGACCACGTGCCAGGAATGGAATGAATTTGGTAAATGCATATTGGCACACCAGCGTATAACGATAACAACTCCCAATGCTAAGTCTGGTGTTAATTCCATTCAGAAACATGATGCTATCCTCAAAACATCTATCAGCTATTGGGAATGAGCGTAGACGTAGAACAGAACTATCTCAGATGGGATTCTGTGAGCGATGGCGCTACGATGGGAGTTAAAAGTACTAACTGGTGTCGAAACCAATCAAAAGCATTAGGTAGTTCAGGGAGCTGTATACAAAAATGCCCCTCCGGCATTCAGCGTTCTTACAATTTTAATCAGATTGAATAGGTTTGGAAGATCAGTATCATTCCAGGCCAATAATTCGTGATGAATTGATTCTTATATGGGAAGCACTGCAGGTATGTCGTTAACCCATTTTAACGACATTTCGATTTCCCTTAATCCTTGGTAACAAGGAAGAGGCTGGGTGTAATGTTTAACGCTCAGTGAATATGATTATCATCATAACCTTGATGCATTGAACATCCCTCCACGTCATAGGGTTCTTCAGGAGTGTGAATGATTTTTAAAATTATCTGCTAGTGCGGAGGTCCCCCAAAACTGACGAACAGATATTTACGCTTAACGGGCATCTCATCCTAAAGCGTGCTGTCAGGCTCTAATACACTCTGGCTACAGGGATCTCGTTCCAGTTGGTAGTCCAGGCGTTACTCAACAATTCACGTTTCATTTTCCACTCTGTATTAATCCCCTGCCCAGCAAACCACACATTGCCAAGTCCGGACTGGTTGATACCATCTAGAACCTTCATGAGCTTTTCGCTGTTGGGCCAAGGTTGATTTTCATCGAACAGATTTAACTGGCTCACTCCATTTGGCGTAAAATCATCGAGCATGACTCCAGCCTTCATATACCTTTTTCTTTCAAGCCAGATTTGATCAAGGGACTTCATCACAACATTAATGATCTCTCTGGTATCTTGCGTAGGAAGCGAAAGCTTCATACCAGCAGTGTTGCCATAGTAGATCTCATTGTGCGCATGAGGTGACGTTTGAATGAACATGCTGACATGGCGACAGTATTGACGTTCACCACGTAATTTTTCTGCTGCACGTGTTGCGTACTGGCAAAGTGCTTGCTGCATGGCAAACTTCGTTGTGATGCGCTCACCGAAGCTGCGACTACAAACGATTTGCTGCTTGGCTGGAGGAAGCTCTTCCAAGGGTATGCAGGATTCGCCGTTAAGCTCTCGCACAGTACGCTCCAGAACAACGCTGAAGTTGTCACGGATGAATTTAGGATGAGCGCGTGAGAGATGGAGCGCGGTTTCAATTCCCAGCAGGTTAAGTCTTTTAGCAATTCGCCGGCCAACCCCCCAAATCTCCTCGACAGGCTGATTTTCCAAAAGAGTAGTGGTGCGCTGCGGATTGCTAAGCGTTAGCGCCAGTACCCCGCGGAATTGTTTCCACTCTTTGCTTGCCCATTGAGCCGATTTAGCCAGTGTTTTTGTGGGTCCCATACCCACGCCAACGGTTAGTCCCGTAGTATCAAGTACGTGGGTACGCAGACGTCGGCCGAAATCTTCAAAGTTTTCGCACCCGTCTATGCCGGTTAGATCCAGAAACATTTCATCAATGCTGTATTGCTCAACCCTTGGTGTGATCTCTTCAAGAGCGGTCATTACACGCTGAGACATCGAGTGGTAAAGAGCGTAATTGCTGCTGAACACATGAATTTTCTCAGGATAATCCTGCGCTTTTATCTGGAACCAAGGGGCTCCCATTTTTACATATTTTTTAGCGGCAGCACTGCGCGCAATAACACACCCATCATTATTACTTAATACCACCACGGGTTTACCGCGTAGGTCTGGGCGGAATAGGGCCTCGCAGCTAGCGTAGAAAGAGTTTACGTCTGCCAGTCCAAACATGGCCATGATTACCTCCTGCGCGCACGAGTGCTGTTGAAAAACCAGGTCACGACGCCGAGAAGTTGTAATTCATCGGGATAAATAACGGAGTAGGCTGGGTTCATAGGCAACAGAGCGAGGCGAGGGTGTAATTGCAAGCGTTTAACAGTAAATTCGCCGCCGACTTCAGCAATGACAATATCTCCATGGTTCGCTTCTTCAGCGCGATCAACAACCATGACGTCTCCATCAAACAGCCCCAACTCTTCCATACTGCGGCCACTAGCGCGAACAAAAAAGGTTGAGGCCCGCCGACGTATGCAAAGTTCGTTGAGGTCCAGTTCTGACTCGACATAATCTTGAGCGGGGGAGGGGAATCCCGCGGAGCAGGCATCTCCATAGAAGGGAATTTTTAACGGCGGGCAATACAGTGGCGCCCATAGAAGCGTCAAACCATTATGGTACATGGCCGGTTTCATAACCCGACTCTCCAGACTAAATCCCTTGATTGATGTGCTAATCGTTGTGTGTAGTTCATAAAAAGTCCCTCCTAATTTATACTGTTTATGTATACAGTATTATGGAGTGGGAATTATCTGGCAAGAGGGGGGATGTGACAGAGGGAGGATGTGACTTGCAAATTGCTGAACGTAGAGAATTTTTTTCTTAAAAATCTCATCTAAAAATGGAATGCAAGCTAGTGTCTGTGGCTTACCTTTAGGAATCCGTTCTCAATGTAGATAAACCAACTTGGGAAGCAAATATGCTGATCGCGCAGATTTCAGATATTCATGCCACGTCTGGCAATGACTCTCTTCATCGGCTTGACCGTGTATTGGTATGGTTAGCCCAACTGGGACCGTACGTGTTGGTCATTACTGGTGATTTGATCGATGATCAGTGGCTTGAGGGTTATGAGCGGATAGCTTCGCGTCTACGTCAGCAAACCTACCCTGCATTGCTTCTTCCAGGTAATTCTGACCATCGTGGCCAAATGCAATCAGTCTGGGGCACTCAACAATGGGCGCCTGACTCGCCTGACGGTACACTCAACTTCAATTTTGACTTAGCCGGTCTACATCTACTGGGTGTCGATTCGACGATTGAAAATGAAGATTATGGCTCTGTGCATGGTCAACTTGAGTGGCTGGAAAAGCAGCTTATTAACGGCAGACATTCCCCATCTCTGCTGTTAATGCATCACCACGTTTTTGCCTCGGATATACCGGGTCTGGATAAGACAATGTGCAGAGGCGTGGACAAGCTAACTGATGTCATCTTACGAGCACCTGGAAAGGTAATGGCTGTTTCAACAGGGCACGTTCACCGACCCATTTCGAGTATGCTGGCAGGTAACCCGGCATATGTTTGTGGTTCTATTTGTCCGGCGAATCCAGTCTGGTTTGGAGCAGAGAGCATTCCCTCAGCTGATGATCCCCCGGCATTGATGATTCATCGTTATGCCGGCAATGTCCTAACCAGTCATCATGTGTCCGTATAAATGCGTGGGAACAGAAGAGGGGAGGGGGATGATACTTATTTGACAGTTATCGCTTTCATCTTTAATCGGTGTGGTTAGTGCGGATTTTGATCAGTTGCAGTACTTTATGTTTACAGCATTTAGCTAATGGAGGGACTTATGCCTCACTACTGCTTTTATAAGAAGGATAAGCATATCCTGGTGGTGAACAGAGCAGATGAAAGCAGAGCAACGTTGCTGATCAGTCAGGGGTATGACAAACAGTTTGAAGAAGTAACCGCATCCGATGCTGAAACTGCACTGCTACGTTTTAGGGATATTTGCCAGGAAGAAAAGACTACGGAGTCTGCATTCGCAACGGGTGGAGCGTTTGTAGCACTAACGGTTGGATTGAAGGCCGCGGTAAATTCGTTGTTCCTGAAATAAAGGCCCTAAACCATAGCTTATTGCTAATGCCTCAATAAGCATTATTAAATTGAACCTGCTTCTGGTGTGCCCTGGTGAAAAGCGAGCTGCCAGCCGTTCTCCTCGCAGAGTATCCAATAAGATGTGCGTAGAGACGCTCGACTACCATCGGATTGGGAAGTTCTGTAATGCAATATTACGCAGGCATCACCCAGGCAGATCAGCTGAAAATCAGCGCTCAGAATATCCGGGGCATCTCTCTCGTGCTCGAGTGATGCTATGGTCTCGATGCGGTTAACCATCAAGCCTGAACGGGTGATTTCGTGAAATTGTGGATGCAATATTTGCTCAAGCCAGTTGCGATCGCTCCGCTTTTCGCCATGAAGGCTGCACTCCAGAATTTTTAGCTTTTCAAGCAGCACGGGTTATATCCTCGACCTTATGAGCATTAGATATTGCCCGCGTTTCGGTGTCATTCGTTAGCCGACTCAAGGTGATGTATTACATCTACCTCAGAATCTAGCTCAATATCAGGATAGTGTTCACGCATCCCTGCCAGCAGTACCTTATCAGGCCACGCATCTCGCTTATCCAGATAACCGGCAACAGCAGACAACGGCATCTTTTTGACTTTGGTCACCATCACTCGTGCTGTGTCAGATGCATCTGATGCATTCACATAGATCATCGCACCCGGAACTATCTCCTGTTCACGCCAACGGATGGTATGCGTTTTTATGCCTGTCCGAACTTCGGAAAGCAGCCGCGGGACAATTTTAAGGCTTTGAACCATGTTATCTCCTGCAAAGCAGTAGCGTACTTGCTCAACTCTGCTTTGCGATAAGGTGATTTTCATAGGGAGTGCCTATAGACGCAATAGTTAGCACGATCACAATACCAGCATTTATTGTTAATTATGAAATGATAACTATAGGTATTATTATTCCATCGAAAGCGAACGAGCTTTCAACCATACACACTAAGGAATATGACCATGAAAACTATCAAAGCAATGTCTATCGCCGCCGTAGCCGCTCTTTCTCTGATGTCTGCAGCAAGCTTTGCGCAGAGTGTTTCAGTCACCTCCGGTACGCTGGATGGTGCAGAAGCAAAAATTGCAGCGAAGGCTCAGGAACAGGGTGCTCAGTACAAAATTACTGAGGCAAACACCAACAATATCGTGCACATGACCGCAGAATTTTACAAATAACGGATGGTCGCAAAGGGAAGTGCCGGAAGAGGTCGCCATAATGGCGGCCTTTTTCGCGTTAAAATCTGCGAATGTGTCATCGTTATCCCAAATTTAAAGGTTCTGGATTAGTACTGGGAAGATAAATCTAGAGTTATGCCTCTGTCTTATGCTTATCATGAAAACCAAAAAAATATAAAAGTGGTAATATGTCAATTATCAGCAATGGGTTTATGTTGGCTCTGACGGCTTTTTTGACATGGACGATAATGTATAACATTCATTATTCATTCAAAAGTGGTGGCGAGCCTATTTATCTTGTTCAGAGTAACGTTAGGCCATGTGCTTTGGCCTGCGCTCCTATTTCTTTAGTTTATCAATTAGTTTTTTATAATGAATGAAGCTACCTAGTGCTGGATATGTAATTAAACACAATGTGTATTGTATTAACATGAAAATAGACATAGAGCCTGTTACTAAGGCTAAAGGGATTTGATTTTTCATTTCAACTAAAGAAAATGTCGCTTGAGAAAAGATAATGGCAAGCGCGATGTATATTACGATGCGATAGATCCCTTTGAATCTTTTCTTAAGGAATTTTTCTTTATTAAGAGTTGTTGCGGTGTTGCTTACAAATGGGCTCAATGAAATTAACTCTTTATCTAAACAGTCAATTACTGTTCGTATAGATGCTTCCTTTTTGGTATCAAGTTCAGGATTTTTCTTCATAAGCTCTAACATTAGCGAAGCAAGCTCGTTATCTTTTATTTTTGTGAGCTCAAACAAAACCTGTGATTTTAATTTTTGGCTTGCCACAATTTTGGCATCTGAGAGTTCATTTTTACTATTGTCAAGTGACGATATTTCTTTATAAACCGATATTCTTTCGTTGGTGAATTTTTTTAATCTTCCATGAATGCCAAAGAAAAAATTAAGAGCAGCAAGGAAAATTGTTACTGTCAGCGTTAAAACCGTGGCATTGCTAATGTTATCCAATGGGGTACTCCTTTAATTCACTTAAAATAGATGTAGGCTAAAAGTATATGTTATTTTAGTTTGACAATAAAATTTATAAGTTGATATATTTTCGATGCTATACGTTGCCTAAGGGCAACCACCAATGGTCCTGTAGCTTGAGAGGATCGCCTTCGGGTAGCTACGAAAACACTCCTGTAGCCTGAAAGGGAGAACACATCAGTGTGGTACATCTGCTCGCTCCTGGAAGCAGATATCGTCAAAACATGCGCACCTACGACGCGACGATGGGAGTACATTAATCACACCAAAGCCAGGCTTTTACATACGCCTACGCCCTCAGACAATGCATCCTCAATGATGCTTTTCTTCACTTACGTTATGAGATTTGTCAGGGATACGCCCTGAGCTGCATACGACTTTTGCTATGACGCATAAGCCCATTTGGAACATTTGGGCGCTTGCGGAAGACGCATTAGAAGCATGAAGCTGCGCGGCGTCACTTTGGTTCGAGTGAAACGAGAACAAAGTGACGCGCGCAGCGCATAACGATCAAACCCACGTACAGTGCGGTTTTCGGCATGCCGGTACATTCTGACGTGCACGTATTACGTGTTTTCAGATGCTCAACTGGCTATTTATCAACCATGACGCGACGTTAACGAACAACCCGTTAAGGGCGTTTTATTAGAAGGAGAATGATCGACTCGGTATCGATGGCGACATCAGGAAACTGGTGTACGGAGGCAGACTGACTAACGTCAGCACGGCGCAAGCCGCAAACAGGTCTGAGACCTGGGGAGCCTCGCAAGAACTCAACATTTCGCCGCCCCGATGCACAGATACCAGTCGAGACGCAGGAAGCGCAAAAGCAACCGTGTCATCGGGGAAGAGATGTACAGATTCTGAGTCATATAGCTGTGGGTTGATGGGCTTACAGCTGTAGGTTCTGAAGGAGATAAAAATTGTCTGGTAAATTAAGTAAGCAGCTCGTCACGCTCGCACGTCAGGGTGGAGGAAGTTTTAAAACGGTTTCTGATCGTTCAAAGATTGCCAGTCGCTTTTCGGAGCGACTGGCAACCCTTAATATTCAGATTCGGGACGTTAGCCATATTAAAACCAGGCATCTCGAAAATTACATTCGTAGTCGTCAGGATGAAAATATCTCGTCACGCACCCTGCAAAATGAAATGGCCGCTTTACGTTCAATCCTTTCACAAGGCGGACGTAACGTTCTGGCTAATCCTGCACATGAGAAATTGAGTAATAAGGCACTGAATATTTCAGGAGCCAGTCGGGAAGGCACTAAAGTTGCCATTTCTGACGAACGTCTCAGAGAAATTGTTTTAACGGTTTCAGAAAAAGACAGTGGGGTTGCGTTAGGTGTTCAGCTCGCCAGATATATTGGGCTGCGTGCAGAGGAAACGGTTCAGTCGGCAAAGTCACTTAAGACCTGGCGAAAAAATTTAGAAGCCGGAAATAATAATGTTCGCGTTGTGTTTGGCTCTAAAGGAGGGCGTCCACGTGATGCCACCGTTTTTGATAAAGAGAAGGTTGTTAACCTGTTAAATGAAGCTATTCGCTATATAGAACAAAATAACGGTAAATTAATCGATAAACCAACGCTTCATCAGGCGCTTGATCGTTATCATAACGTGTTACGTGAAAGTGGAATGACCGGAATCCATGCGCCTCACAGTCTCAGGTATGCTTATTCAAAGGATGCTGTAAATCATCATTTAGAAAATGGTATGAGTCGCAAAGAGGCTGAGGCTTTAGTTTCAATGGATCTTGGACACGGTGATGGACGTGGTGCTTACGTTGCCCGGGTTTATAACCGGATAGATGAGTCAGATGAATAAAAGGTTCTTGTCATTTGCTTTAAACAAACGCTATTATTAAAACGCTTCTTACGTTGTCTTCGGACAACCACCAATGGTCTTTAGCTTGAGATGACCGCCTTCGGGTAGCTGCAAACAACACTCCTGAAGCCTGAAAGGGAGAACACATCAGTGTGGTACATCTGCCCGCCTTTGGAAGCAGATATCGTCAATCACGGCTCCTACTGCCTGGCGATGAAGGTACATTCAACCATCTGGCTCCGGCCTTCGTCCTTCGGGGAAACATTCCCGACAGGGCAAATGTTTCTCTGTTTTCTGAAGAAACTATGTCCATAACCCGCTCGTTTCTGAATGAGTTGCGTACACCATTCGATCTGGTCCTTTCCGTTGCAACCCGCGTTGCATCTGAATGTCCTGACCTTAAGGCTGCACTCAGGGGAACATCGTGGCTTGCTTCACCTACCGGTCATTATGAATTTCGTTCCCGCGTCTGGTTTGACGATCAACGTTATCACGCCATTGTTATGGCAAGAACGTTGATTGCAGGCCAGCCAGGCGATGAATTCATTTTTCAGCCGGCACGGGGAGCATTTTACCCACAAAGCTGCAGCTAAAGCCGCACAGCATGCCGCGTCTGATGCTGCGACTTTCAGAGTGTTCACCGCTCAGAAATAACAGCGCAGTCGTCTGAAGCATACATTCGCTATGCGAATGCCCCCTCGGGAAACATCTTCCCGACAGGGCAGGTGTTTCCCGCTAAACAGGAGAAACACCATGCATACCCTTTTATTACCAACCTCCTTTTCCATAAAAGGCATCTTTTCAGCTGCCTCTGCTGCAGCGTTATCCCTGTGGGATCGCGCCGCTGCCGGTAAAAGAAAAGAAGAGTGGATAACGAACCGGGCTGGCTCACTCAGCTTTAAGGTTCAGGTTCATCAGTTATCGTCAGGAAAATGGACGGCCGGCATACTTACCCGTTCCGGCACGTTTTACGGTAATCACCGGTTTGGTTCTCTGAAAAAGCCGGATGAGGTATTCCGCTCTTACCGTCAGGCTCGCCGTTTTGCACTAAAGCTGGCGAATCAGATTGCAAACCTGCGTTATGCATATCAGTAAGGGAAAATGGAATATGACTATTTCAACAAACCTTCTGGCAATTGGCCGATTAGAATCTTTCTAATCTGACTTAACCCTGTGGGGATTTATTCCCCATCAGGGGATAAATCCCTTTTTTTGAGGATTTATCATGACACCAATCTCCGTACCGCCCCAACACGTTACCTATACCGTGAAGCAGAGCGGATGGATATCCTCGAGCCAGTGGCAAAGTTTTACCCTGGCAGTCACTGAAGCATTCTGGCTGTTACCGGTACATCTCCGTCCGTGCTCGCCAACTGACGGTACACGTCTGGAACGCGCGTCCATGATGTTTACTCACCCCGGGGCTTTTGAATTCGGTGGAAAAGACGAAGGGAATTACATATCCAAAAGCGTGATGTTTACCCTGGATATGAGCCCTGATTTGCGTATTGAAACTGAAGGTCAGCCTATCGACTTCTTCACGCGGATTGCGCTGCTGATGCTGTATCACCATTGCTCAGGATGCTTTGAGATAACGTCATCAGCTGGCGGTGTCAGCTGGGCGCTTCCTGTTCGCTGGGCAATACGGCACCAACTGATTGCTGACAGTAATGCTCCCCAGCCTTTCAGCACGCACGGTTTCATTACCGGTGCAGCTGATGAACTGCTTATCAGAAGCGTTTCCGGGGCTGAACGTCCGTTTACGACGGCTGACTGGGGACTGGTTTCAGAACTTGAGTTCGCACTCGAAGAACTGAAAACCGGCAACCGCTGATATTTAACTTTATGCACCTGGAGGAGATACCCGCCTCCAGGCGGTATCTCTTTTTTGAGGAGATATACCGATGCGATTTTCTACACCAAATGACGTACTCAGCTTCATGCTTCAGCTTGAAAGCGAACTCGTCGGGATCCGTGCGCTTGAGAATATCGAGTGTGATTACTATGCAGATCCAGAGTGTATGAGCCTTATACACAACGCTCTTGAGTACGCAGGTAAGCAACTCGGTGAATTTGAAGAGGCCAGTATCCAGGGAGAAACAGCAACCTGCTCAGCGCTCGCGCTGGAGGTGCAGGAAAATCTTCACCTGATAGCGGCGGATGTCTACGAATACCACTGGAACCGCTCAATTGAAGAGGGCCGCTGGGAATATCGTTATAACAAAGCTGTGGCTGCATGCGATGACACAGATTTTTTAATGACCATTTAGGGTAAAAACCTTAACCCTCCTTCCGGGATTTACTCTCCGGACAGACCAACTTAACCCAACGGGGATCTACCTCCCTGTGGGCGGTAGATCCCCTTTTGAATGGAGATTTACCATGACACATACACCAACCGAGCCTCTGGTCCTTCCGGGCGTTTACCAGTTTGTGCAGGCAGCGTCCATAAATGATGAACAGTGGCTCAGATTTACTGACGCAGTTAAAGAAGCCTTCTGGCTTCTTCCCGCTCAGCTCCGGCCTTATAAGCAGTTGGGCTTTGACATGAACCGCGCGTCAGAACTTTTTGACGAAGAGGTTTCGGTCACGTTCAACCATAAGGACGGCGAAGGCTACTGCCTGAATCCGTTCTATCTCAGGCAGACGCTTTCGGATAATTTTCGGCCATACCGTAAAGTGGAGAGCCAGCGATGCAAACAGGATTTCTTCGTGCGTATCGTTCTGGTTCTTCTGCATAACCTATGCCCCGACAGCTATCACATAACCAGTTCCTGTCCGCAAAGCTGGCATTTCGCGCAGCGATGGCTGGCATGGAATATGGATATGTTTACCAAAGCACCTGAAAAAATACCGGCATCGTTTGTTATACCCGGCGCAATTGAACATCTGCTGCTGGTAAAAACCTCCGGTCGCGGCAAGCAGGTCACCACTGAAGAGTGGGAAGCAATATCAGGCATTGAGTTCTGGCTTGCTCAGCAGCACAACAGCTGACCTGTATACCCATCCTTCCGGGATTTGCTCTCCGGAAGGAGACAGATCCCGCTATTACAGCAGGTGATCCTATGTTTACTTTTAACAGTGACGCGCTCGCGCAGCTGTTTCATGAAACTTACCATCAGGCTATGTCAGTCAGGCTTGTTATCTGTTCGCAGGAAGGTTTGTTCCTGGAGTTCAGGAACGGATTACCCGGTCAGCTTTTCTACCGCAAAGAGCGCATTTATGCGCTTGAATACAGCGGTGGGAGTACCGACCCGGGCGTGCAGGTAGAACTGAATTTTGGTCAGATCTCTGAGACGTTCGATCTCACTGTAGATGACCCGGCCTTTTTCAGTCCCATAACGCCGGCAGACAGGGTGGTTGTTCTGTCTGTCCGTTCACCCTACCAGCTGAAGCGCAAAACCATTAGCTGGCTCAGTCAGCGTAAACTCGCGCTGTTCCGTGAACGGATCGACCTCATTAGGACTTCGGATTTTCGCGACTGCAGCTGCGACGAAGAGCGGGCCCGGTGGTTCGGTTCGGCAGCTTCAATGCTTGAAGAAGCAATGTTTACTGACAGTAAGCGGCATGACCGCCACGCTTTCTATCATTCCAGGCGGCAACTTCGGTTGCGCCTGAACAGCTTAACCGCCGACGGAAAGATTATTTCTCCGGTGCGTTAACCACTTTCCCTGACGGGCGTATTTCTCGCCCGTCAGGGGAGGGATGCGCCCTTTTTTCATTTAAGGAGCATCCCATGACTAGACCAACCAAAACCCGTCGCACGAAGAAAACTGAGAGCGTCGATCTATACCAGAAGGTCACTGACCGTATCGTTGAGGCACTGGAGAACGGCGTGGCGCCATGGAAAAAACCATGGCGCACTGCTGGACGCTACGCCGCAGCGGGTCCGTTACCGGTTAATGCCTTAACCGGTAAGCCTTACCGCGGTGTGAACGTGCTGCTGTTATGGCTGGCCGCAGAGGAAAAAGGATACAGCACCGATAGGTGGGTAACGTATCGTCAGGCGCAGGAGCTGGGCGGTCAGGTTCGCAAAGGTGAAACGTCATCAGAGGCCATTATCTTCAGACCGTTTGAAAAACAGGCTGAGGATGCCAGCGGAAACAAGCTGATTGATTCCGACGGTAAGCCGCTGATGGAATCGCGGGCCATGATAAAGCCTAACTTCCTGTTTAACGTCGAGCAGTGTGACGGTTTACCGGACAGTGTTGCGGCTGTACCGCATGAGTCTCCCGTAGCTGAATACCCCGGTACGATCGACTGGCCGACGGAAAAACGGATATGTGAGATTGTGCATATGGCGGGCGTTAAGGTTGAGTTCAGATTACAGAACCGGGCCTGTTACGCCAGATACACTGATTCCATACTGATGCCGAAGGCGGAACAGTTTTTTACCCATGCCGACTACTTCAGCACGTTGCTGCATGAAGTTGTGCACGCCACCGGCCATGAGTCACGACTGAACCGCGAGGGCATAACCAAACCGTCGAAAAAGTTCGGCGATTCGGTTTATGCGTTTGAGGAGCTGATAGCGGAGATGGGCAGCGCGTTTCTCTGCGCCCAGCTCGGCGTGTTTGGCGATGTTCAGCACGACAGCTACATAAAATCGTGGCTTGAGGTACTGAAGTCGGACAAAAAAGCACTCTTTCGTGCCTGCCGGCACGCGAGAGAAGCGTCAGAGTTTTTACTGCAGTTAGATCAACGTGCGGCTGAAGCTGCATAACACACCAACCCGGCATCGTTAAGTAAACACGTTGCCGTCCCGTGAGGGCATTGTTCCTCACGGGACAGTGCCCTCTTTTTTTTGAAAGAAGAGGAATTAACCATGTCAGACTGGTGCCATAACCGTTTAGAAATCACCGGCAAATCCGCGCTCATCAGCATCATGGAGGAGTGGATCAGCGGTGAAGCCGTACCGCTTTACCGTCACGCCGTCATGCGCAGCATAAAGCTGTTTCTGGCGGGGTGTGGCGGCCTGCTACGCCCGGTTAAAACGGAGTCTTTTCCGCCGTTTCCCGGATTAATGCAGAGCGGAACGGGACAGGGCACGCCAGCCAACCTGGCGTTTGATCAGTGGCTCGGTTTACTGCGCAATGACGTACCGCTTGACGGAGAGCATCTGCGCAAAATTGAGCGGCTTTACCATCAGTCGGGTATCGACGCGATCCGCTGGGACAGTATTCCGGACGTTTCACGCAGACATATCGCGCGACTCATTGAGGAACGCTATGCAGACTGGTTTGGTATTGCCACACTTTCCCGGGAAATCGATCCGGGTCAGTGCTGGGAGCGACTGAGTCAGCTGCCTGAAAGGGCTCAACCCTGCGATATGCTGCAGATAATCCCGACCCGGCTGGCTGCCGAACTGAACGGAAGTGGCGGACTCCTGTCCGGGGCGTCTACGTCCTGCAGCCTCTATTGCCGACAGTACGGTATGGAGTGGCCGGCAGGTCACAATGTCAGCTGGGAACGTGATGGCGTCAGCAGCATAAAACTTGCGTTTGATTCCGCCTGGTTCCCGCCAGCAGCAGAGGTCATCGCGGCACTGTCATCTACCTTTGACTGTGAAATTCGTCACTGGTACAGCGAGCCGGTTCACGATCTTGATGGTTATGACTGTTACGATCGGGGCGAGCACGTCTGCAGTGCTGAGGCGATTATTGACGAGCTGGACGACGGCAGGCCCGGACTTCATCTGGTGCCGGTCGTTGAACCTCATGAACCAGAAAGTGCAATATCCGTTCATCAGGCGGCACAGGTATGAGCGGCAACAGTGAGTACCTTCGCTGCCGCGTTATTTCGACGGCTCACCTCAGCGCAGAAGACAATGCGCTGCTGGATGAAATCACGACTCGTGAAGTCGGTAACGGTGAGTGGGTCCACTATATCGGCGGGGGCTATCTTCTGCGGTTAACCGCGTGTACCGCGTCGGTTCTGCGGCTGAAGGAAGCCGGGCTATCGAAAGAAGCCCGCCGCGTGATCGCTTCACTGATGCGTTCGGATGCCGTGGAAATCCTGATTTTTGAATCAGGGGCTCCGGAGGCGAAAGGATTCACCACGTACAGCTGGTAACCAAAAAAGGCGGGCCGTAAGGCTTGCCTCACACCCTGAGGGGAACACCTCCCCAGGGGCGTGTTCCCCTTTTTTTATGGAGAACACGCATGACTTTTATCAACCATCGCAGCGCATTCCTGAAGATTTTCAACACCACGGCCCGTTATCATCACCGGCACAAGGTGTTTGAGGACTTCGTCAGCTGCGCGGCCATTGCGCTGCACAACGGCGTTGCGCACGATGCAGAGCTGGAAAAGCAGTATCTGAGCATAATTGCCGGCTACGAGAAGGAAGACGTCACCCGGATGGCTGAGTTACTGGGTCACGTCGTGATGGCGCTCGATCAGGAACGTTGTGATTTTCTCGGCAGCGTTTTTATGGAGCTTGAGCTGGGAGATAAGTATCGCGGCCAGTTTTTCACGCCGTGGGACGTATCGCGAATGATGGCATCAGTGCAGCTTTCCGGCATCGATGCGCTGATGCAGGGAAAAGACTTCATTACCCTGCAGGAGCCGGCGAGCGGTGCAGGTTGCATGGTCATCGCCTTCGCTGAAGAGTTTGCTCAGCGCGGTTACACGGTCTCAGAACAGCTGTGGGTGTCGGTGACGGACGTAGATCCGCTGGCCGCCAGTATGTCCTATATACAGCTCTCGCTCTGCGGCATTGCGGCAGAGGTTGTGACCGGAAACGCGCTGACGCTTGAGCGGCGTCGCACGCTTTACACCCCGCTGCACTACACCGCCAGGTGGGCAGCAAAACTCGGCAGCGCAGAGCAACGCGCAGCCTGACCATAACGCCTATCCGGAGGCGTTTTTTTTGCGGGTCAGTATAGAGTTTGCGGTGGATACCGCCTCCCCGACAGGGCATGGTTCATGGCTTGACGCTGACGGAGGTACTGATTACATGCAACCCACGCAGGAGCAGGCACAGATCATCGCCTGGAAAGGCAGGAAACTTGTCGTTACGGCATTTGCCGGTACGGGCAAAACGTCCACGCTTGAAGCCTACGCACTGGCAAACCCCACGGAGCGGATGCTTTATCTCGCCTACAATCGCGCGATCAGGGAGGAGTCTGAGCGTCGTTTTCCTTTTAACGTCGAGTGCAGAACGTTTCATCAACTGGCATGGCCGACGTTCGGGCGGCACTTCCAGGCGCGGCTAACCACGTCTCTTCGCGTAACGGATATTGCGCGGCTGCTCAACACCCGTCACTGGCTGCTGGCACGGACTGCGCTGAACACGCTTAACACCTTTCTGTACAGCGCCGACGGAGAAATCTCATTTCTGCATCTGCCCGATGAGAACGATCGGGGCGGACTGGACGCGGGCAAAATACTCGGAGCTGCACAGGTCATATGGCAAGAAATGACCCGGATAGATTCACATTTTCCGGTGACGCATGACACCTATCTTAAACTTTATCAGCTGTCAGTGCCGGAGCTGAATAAGAAATGGAACGTGATCCTTTTCGATGAAGCGCAGGATGCGAATCCGGTGACCAGTCAGTTTGTTCTCAGTCAGCCCTGTCGCATCATCCTTGTCGGCGATCGTTATCAGCAGATATATCGCTTCAGGGGGGCGGAAAACGCTCTCGTTTCCCCGCAGCTTGAGACTGCAGACAGGCTGTGGCTGACGAACAGCTTCCGGTTTGGTCCGGCGGTCGCAGACGTTGCTAATACCCTGCTTGCCGAGGCGGGGGAAACCCGCCGGATTTGCGGCCTTGGCGGTGAGGACCAGGTAGTACCCGAACTGCCCGCCGGAACCGCACACTGCTGCGTTATCAGCCGGACGGTAGCGGGCGTAATTGGCTCTGCCCTGGTGGAGAGCCTGACGGGTAAAAAGGTGTACTGGGTCGGCGGCATGGAGGGCTACCGCATTGGTGAACTGGAAGATTTGTACTGGCTTTCGGTCGATATGCCCGATCGCATTCAGTCGCCGCAGCTGACGCGTGATTATCGTGACTTTGAAGAATACCGAACCATTGCCAAAGCCACAAAAGATCCGGAAATGGGGCAGGGTGTACGATTGCTGGACATGTACTTTCCACTGCCAATGCTGCTGGCCGTGTTAAAAAAGCAGGCGGTGACGCGCGAAAGCGATGCTGATGTGACGGTCGTGACGGCGCACCGCAGTAAAGGGCTTGAGTGGATCACGGTCAAAATTAACGACGATTTTGTTGATATTACCGATCCCCTTCTTAACCCGCGCGAAAAAGAAGATGAGCTGAATCTTCTATACGTATCGGTGACGCGTGCGCGCAAAATTCTGGTGCCAAATGAGCTGGTATGTATCGTTACCGGCAGCCTCGATGTGCTAAGCGATGAATCTGAAGCACCGGGTGAAACGGAATCTGTGAGCGCAGACGCTGCGATTCATATCAGTGATGAAACCGAATTATCAGGAAGTCAGAATGTTCAGTAAGCTCATGACCATAATATCCGGGGGGAAAACCGCAGATAAACCAGCACAAGCTGGCGGTAAGATTCCGTCGGGATATTTCGCGCCACAGTCAGCCGCAGATCTGTTCTCCTTCCCGCACCGTAAGCTTCTTCTCAGGCAAATCTGGGATAACACGTCTTTGCCGGAAGAAGTTTATAACCGGCTTTACCTCGCACCACTGCAAAGACTCGCTGAGTACGTACAAAACGTGCCGGCCAGCGCTGAAGGCGAATGGAGTAAAGAGGGCGGATACATAGATCTCACCCTGAAATTTACTGCCTGCAGCGTCAGGCTGGCAAAAGGGCATATGTTTCCTCCGGGCGCGGTACCCGAAGAGCAGGCCGCTAAAAACACGCTCTGGAATGCGGTTGTTTTCTGGTCAGCACTTACCGCACATCTGACGCAGCTAACCCGGATTGAGGGGGAGGTGCTGGACGGACAATTCTGGATCCCCGGTATGTTAGCGCCGCGCGCGCCCTATCGATTTCGCATAAGTAATGTAGCCGACTCCAGTACGGCAGCAATGATGGCCGCCAGGCTGTTACCTAATGACGGGCTCACCTGGCTCTGCGGCGATCGCCTGGCCTTGCGGGTAATGGCTTCGCTGGCTGGCGGGGATGGGGCGGCCATGCCGCTTATCAAAGAGATTCTCGACAAAGCGCGAAGCATCAGCGGTTCGCCCGCCAGTTCTTCGCCTGCATTGGCCGCTGCGATGCCGATACCTGAGCCGCAGCTGCCGGCGACGGCTTGCCCTGGCGATATCATCAGTTCTGCCTCTGCACTCGCCGGTATCAAATCTGAAAGTTCGGCGGAGCTGGCCTCCGGTCTCGCTCCAGTGAACGCAGAACACCCGTTAACTGCGGATGACGAAACAGGGTCTTTGCTCTTGGCACTTTCAGAAAACAGCGGCGAAGTAACTGGGCAGCCAGAGGCTACAAAAGCGGCTGATGATGATACGGCCGTCCTTCTCAGCATGTTTGCTGCAGCTGAACCGGCGGACACCGGTGTGGACGAACAGCTGGAAAAATCAGATACGGCTACTTCAGATGACTGTTTGCCTGTTGAGGAAATTAATGAACAGATAATCGCAGTCCCGGATGAAAGCCTGGAACTTATGCCCGATGCAAAGCCGCAGGAGACATTGCCTGTCATTGATTCAATGCTGGAGCAAGCTAATAACGTAAAAGTTTCGTTGGAAAACCCCGTTATTCTCTCTGCACCTGAAAGCAGTGATGTAAATAATCTCGGAGAGCAATTCTTATTATGGCTTAAGGATTCAGTTAATAATAATACGCTTAGCGTAAATGAGAAAAACAGCCTTCTTCATGCAGTGAGCGGGTTTATGTTTATTTCTCTACCGGGTTTGCCCTTCAAATTCATTGAAGCAACAGGCATTGATAATGATCGCAGGGCTGTGCAGGCGTCATTTGAAAAGAACGGCGTATTGCATATGCGCAACGATAAACGTTTTTTCAGGGTGCGCATATATGAAGCTGAAGGTCTGGAAGGTAAATATCAGAAGCGGAGTGGATATTTAGTCCGTCTCGCTTTATTTTATGAGGCAGGAAAGGATAAGGTTAAAGACAGCCGATACATTCTGATTGAAAACTAATGAGGGAACCCGACAGGGTTCCCTCAGGCAATTCAGGCTGGAATAGCATTCTTCACTGCATCAGGAACACTAGGCCTGCCGTTAGTGATGCACGTAGCGGTAAATACCGCTTCTGAGTACACTACATCGTTAACCAGTATTTGCTGAACAAAATTGACGCGACTGCGCTTCTCGTTTGCCTGGAGGGCGCATGTTACCTGCATTTCATCCCCTTTCTGCAGGCTCTTTTTAAAGCGCATCGTGTATTCCAGGATCATGTGAAGGCGTCCTTCAGCGAACTCCTGTTCGAGATCCAGCCCCAGTTCTTCTTTCATAAACGCGTGGCGCGTCCACTCCATGTAGAAGGGATAGTACAGTCCATCCACAACACCCTGAAAATCAACGTGCTTTTCGTCTACGGAATAGGTTTTGGTAAACATCATAAGTCCTTAAAATAGTTCAGCAGTGCAAACCGCATTGGCAGTATCAGATTTTCAAATTCCTTTTGCGAGGTGTCAGCCCCGGTACAGATGTTGAGTGCCATACTCAACTCATTTTCAATTCCATAGATAAAGCTGATGCCGTGATAAATGTTGTGTTGCCGACGTTGTTCATCAATAACATTATTTTTGTCATTGCGGAGAGCGTCATCCCAGACCACTGTACTGACGTCCCCTTTTTTGATTTTTGTCAGCTCAATACCAATTTTAATGAGAAGGCTGTCTTTGTATTTCCCATCGTAATAAAACTTGTTATCCCAGTCCGCATAACCATTGCTCTGATGGGCTGAGATAGTGTTTTTTTCAATTAGCAACGTGGATATATAGGTCGTTTTTTCCAGCTTGTTCAGGAAGTTTATAACCTCTGTGCTGCAGCGATGAAAATTTAGCTTTACCTCTTTTGAATCCACTTCACTCTCCGGCACTCGAGAATATCTTCTTTCTTAATGGCCGTGCTTTTTACACCTTCAATAGTGACATTATCCTCGTCAACTATTTTGACCACCCCAATTACCAAGCCGTTTTTGTGCCTTACATGGCATAGCTTGTTGTTATTAGGGTCCAGAGTTCGCTCATTGGATACAATACAGAACTCTCCGAAACTTATATAAGGCTCGCCGTAGGTACCGCCGACCTGTATGAGTTCAACGTCGGGTATCTGGCGGCTGGCCAGTATGAAAAGGGTATCTTCATCGAGTTGGGTGTATTCAGTGAACTGAGGCGGAAATCCCGCACCCGTCATGATCCAGTCACCTTCAACCTTCAGACCGCTCTCGCTGAAAAAGCCTGCAATCAGATTGATCACATCAATGCGTCGCGGCGGTACGGTACCGCCAGACTCCCAGCGGGTATAAGTCGTGTAGGAGAGGTCAGTATTCTTCTGCTGAACGTAGTTCACCACTTCCTGAGGCGACGTTCCGGTTGCCGCGCGGCAACATTTCAGCCTCTTCTCAATTGTGTCAAGCATGCGTACGCCTTAAGCGAAATCAATACACATGATTCTAAAGGAAAACTTAGTGTTTGTTGTGGGAATAAATACCAATAAATGGGAAATATTTGCACGAAAGTCTTAAGTAATGGTAATATTTAAAGACTTTATAAATAAAACGTTAAAGAATTTCATACTCTTTCATCAGCGCTGGCATGGTTTTCACAAGTCAGGTCAAGTTTCCGCTACTTGCATGATGAGTGTTGCTGCTGAGCATTCGGGATAAATGAGGGCGCCAGAACAGTGGGGCCTGAAAGTAATAATTTGAGTTAAGAAGAAATCCACACTTTGACTTAAGCCGGAGAGACTATGCCCTCAGTAACTGATGCCCAGAACCCTGCACCAATCGTTTACATAGGTCCAGTCAGACGTATGAAAACTGAAAGCTGTGCCGTCAGGCTCACTCAGTCTTCAGGCCGGGTGGTGAGCGCATCAAAAATTGTACAGGGTCTTATTGATCGCTATTTGGACATCTATACAGAAGAGTTAGCGGCTCAATCAGTTAACATCTAGCACCTCATTCTTCAAACGAATGCTAATCCACGTTTATTTGTGGAGGGATCATCTCATGCCTGAAAAACCATTAGTAACAGAAAGTATTCCTTACCATACCGATGCAGAGCAGTGCGTGTTGGGTGCGTTGATGCTCGATAATGAACGATGGGACGATATCAATATCCTGCTTACCGGAGACGATTTCTTCGTTGGCGCCCATCGGGCGATTTTTCGTGCCATGAGTGGGCTGTCGTCCCGATTACAGCCTTTTGACCTTATCACCCTCAGTGAAACGCTGGAAAGCGAAGGCCGGCTCGAAACGGCTGGCGGCTTTGCTTATCTGGCCGAACTCAGCAAAAACACCCCTTCGGCGGCAAATATTCTCTCCTATGCCGGAATTGTTCTCGAAAAGAGCCGGCTCAGACAACTACAAATCATTGGTAACTCTCTTCTGGCAGATATTGGCAGTAGCAGACTGGATTCCCTTAGTGTTGCCGCCCACGCAGAAGATGCGCTTTTCCGGTTGAGTGAGCAGGGACAGCATGCAAACGAGTGCGAAACGGAAATCATGCAGGCGCTGGATCAGCTGCTGAGCAAGCTGGAAGTGGCCACTGCCGCAGACAACGGAATTACGGGCACGCCGACCGGGATGGCTGAGTTTGATTTTATGACATGTGGACTGCAGCCCGGTGATTTAATCATACTCGCCGCGCGTCCCTCCATGGGTAAAACCTCCCTGGCACTCAGTTGGGGCATCGGTGCTTTGCTGAACCGACCGGACGAGAACGTAATCATCTTCAGCATTGAAATGCCCACCGACCAGTTGACCATGCGGATGCTGTCGATGCGCAGCAGGGTAGAGCTTAACAGCCTGCGCAGCGGCAATCTCAGTGACGAAGACTGGGGCAGGATAAGCATGGGTGCACAGGAAATAGCGGACTGGCGGCAACGGCTAATAATTGATGATAACAGCAATCAGACACCTGCTACCCTTCGTACCCGCGCCCGCAGATACGTCCGCAAATACGGCAAACCCTCTCTCATCATGGTGGATTATCTTCAGCTGATGCGCTGTCCGGACATGGAAAACCGCACTCAGGAAATCGCTGAGATATCCCGCTCTCTTAAAGCGCTGGGTAAAGAACTGGGGTGCCCCGTCCTTGCCCTGTCACAGCTCAACCGCCAGGTTGAGCAACGCGCGGATAAGCGGCCCAATAATGGCGATCTTCGTGATTCAGGTGCACTCGAACAGGATGCCGATCTGATTGCGTTTATTTATCGCGATGAGGTTTATCAAGCTGATACGGCACATCCCGGTCAGGCCGAAATCATTATCAGTAAACAGCGGCAGGGGCCGACCGGCACTATCAAAACGCAGTTTGACGGCAAATTTACTCTCTTCAGTGAATATCCTGAAGGAGGATATGACCTAGGTTATGACTTCCGGAGGCCAGCACAGTGAAGAAGGATCAGCAGGTTTTAAGCTCATTGCCAGACCGAGAAAACATCGCCCATGTGTTCACATTGGATCAGTTGTGTACGAATCCCGATAATCCACGAAAAACGCGAAACCCACGTTTTGATGACATCAAGTCGTCTATTCGCGCACGTGGTCTCGAATCCGTACCACTTGTCACCCGCGATCCGCGTCTTCCAGAAGGAATATGGACCTTCAGCGATGGCGGGAACACCCGTTATGCCATTATGCGTGAACTGTGGAACGAAACCGGAGATCCGCGTTTTTACCGGATGACCTGCATGGTGAAACCCTGGGCTGGCCGCTTTCAGTGCCTGACGGGGCACCTGGCAGAAAATGAAACGCACGGACAGCTGACGTTCATTGATAAAGCCCTCTCGGTACAGGATGCCAGGCAGTTGCTTGAACAAGAGAGAGGAAAAAAAGTATCGCTGCGGGAGCTGGCGACTGCTCTGACTGATAACGGGCTTCCCGTCCATTATTCCAGCGTCTGTCGTATGGAAGATGTCGTCAGACATCTTTATCCGTGGATGCCTGAACTTCTGCGCTCGGGTTTTGGCGGGCAGGAACTTCGGCATCTGCTCAAGCTTCGTAAAAGCGCTGAATCAGTCTGGGAAAAGTATCAGGCAGAAAATTTTATTGAAACTGATACAGATTTTACCCCGGTATTTGGCATGTGCTGCAGCAAATTTGACGATCCAGAGCTGTGGTCTCTTGAGATGTTCAGGGATGAGTTAATCGGCGATCTCACGCAAGCGTTTCCCTGCGAAGATCTCAACTACGATGGCTGGCTGCTTGAATTAAAAGGCAGCTCTAAACCTGAAGTTAGTGATCCAGACAAAGACTTCTCGGTCGCTACTGAGGACGAAAATGTGCAGGAAGCCGAATTACTGAAAGTTGGCCATGAAATTCCAATCGGGACTGAACTGCAGCAGTCTGAGCCTGACCAGAACTTTGAAGACACTGCACCCGATTCTCAAAATCCAGTTAACCAGGAGGTACGCGCCGAGAAGCGAAACGGTTGTCTGGATCCTGGTGAACAACCCCGCGTCATCCCAGCTTCTTCCTGTGCTCAACCAGATATTCAGCCACCCCTCGTAAAAGACACGGCTGAAGTTGCTAATCCACATGAACACGCCATAACAGACTCACTGTGGCACGTTAATGCTCTCCAGGACGACATCGACCATCTTCAGAACCTCTCGTGGCGCCTGTGTTGGGAAATTGCCAGCGCCCATGGTTGTGGCGATGATCTTGAACCAGCCTGTGACAGTGAAACTTCACCAGGTTTTCGGATGGTTTCTGCCAGTGAAGCATCTGATGTGGCCATCTTTCTGGCCTCGCTTACCGGCGCATCTCATTATGCCGGAGACGGGAATCTTTTGACTGTTTTGCTGATCGGGTCATTCGAATCAGTTTCACCGCTATTTAATGACGAGCAGACCCTGACCCTCTTCCGACTTATCAGGATCCTTCGTCGCCTCCGCGAACTGCAGCGTTTAAATGCTGCGCCTGTTGTTACTGTCAATGAAGGGTAAACGATGAACACCAACCTCTCTCGCGCCGCTAACGGTTTCCTGCTCGATCTGGTCATGGAGCTGAAAAACGGCTTTATACGCCGCTGCGACAAAATGGGCCTGAATTCTGACGACATTGCCATGCTCAGGGACATGACCGTGGAAGACATTCATTACATTATCAACAGCGAAGTATCCGTGCTGACGTTTGCCATAAACCAGGACAACCTTGCCCGGCTGGTCATGCAGGCAAGACTTGAGCAAACGCGAAAACAGCGTATTGACCGGGCGCTTGCTTTAGGCGGCTCAATCAAACTCATGGAGCATTTTTTCGGGCTGATGAGTAATGACGTTGCAGCGCGTCGCAGGATAGCCGGCATAAAAGTTCGTGCAGGTCGTGGAAGCGTTCTTAGCGATGAACAGAGTACGGAGTTGTGGGAAATCTGGGCGGCCAATGACAATAAAGCACTTCGAAGCGAAACGGATGAGGGGCTGGATTTGATGCTGCTTGCCGCTGAACAAATGGATATTTCTCTCACTGCAGTCTGGAACACTGTTCTCAAGTGGGAGAGTGAAAATCTGACAGCGGCCACGCGGAGAAGAGCATGAGTTTTAACCGACGGAGTGCGTTCACTGTAATCAGATGGGGGCAGGATGCGATTTAAAGAGATCATACCGGGCCTGAAAGCCCCGACGACTGTTCCGGCGTCACTGTCTAAAAAAGCGGTCAGCGCGGTTCAACGATTCTGGCACGGAGAGCGTAACTATAAGCGCCTGAATGAAAACCGGACGGGCTATTACAAGATTGATCTCGGTCCGTTCTGGCGACTGCTCAGCCGTGATGAAGGGCGCACCTGGGAGATGATGAACCATGAGCGCTATAACACGGCTATGCGTAACTGAAGCGTAGTCAGAATGCTGAGCGATGAGCCTTTAGCGGCACATTGCTCAGCATTTTTTTTGTATTCAGAAGGTGAAGTATGACATTACCGGATGACAGCCTTATCCATCAGGCAGTCACAAAATTAACTGATCGGCTGACGGCACGTTTACCGGAAGAACAGAACAGCTTTGTTCGTGGCGGTCTGTTGTTCACGGGTAACATACACGATTCCATGCCGCGCCGGCTGCTTCTTGATCAGCGTCTATCCCCGCTTGATAAAATGGGCTGGATAATTATCCGCTTACACGCTTTGGGCAACGACGGTGCCGTTTTTCCCTCTTATGAAGAATTGCAGCTGCAGCTGGCAACGCCGGGTAAAGGCAGGGCATCAAAAGAGACCATTAGCCGGATACTTCTGATGTTACGCATCACGGGCTGGATCAGCCTCTGCAAACGCGTCAGAGATGAAAAGGGAAGGGTAAGAGGGAATATTTATGCGCAGCATGATGAGCCTTTGTCATTTGCTGATGCAGAAATGTTCGACCCGCACTGGCTTAAAACGGTGGCTGAAGCCTGCCTGAGCAGTAACCGGACCGTCAGCGCCACGGCAAAAACAATCATCAGTGAAATCCGGCTTGATCCCACAATGCTCCATCATCGCAGTCATCTCCAGATGATTGAGGCCCGTCTGGGCTCAGCCCAAAGTCCTGAAGAATTGATCCGCCGTGTCGCACCCGGGCAGAAAGTCCGCTCGCCGGGTTCGGATTCCGAACTCAGCTTAAAAAAGCATGATCCGCAGCCCGGTTCGGATTCCGAACACAGTGAGAGTACCGAAAATGACAGCCGGGTTCGGAATCCGAACAGTTACGTACGTAGTTTTACTAATAATACAGATAAAACATACGTAACCGGTTCGGTTTGCCTGCCAGATGACTTCGCTTCACTGCTGAAACCAGCAGACCGGGACATGGTTAATCGCCAGCTGCAGGCGCTGTCGCCTGAGCGATCTGCCCTGGTGTTGTCGAATGTTATTCGTGCACAGCGTGAAGGCAGCCTGCAAAACCCGCTTGGCTGGTTGCTGACGGTGCTTAAAAGGGCCCGACAGGGGGAGCTTTATCCTGCAGAAAACGTACGAAAAGTACCTGATCACATGAGCCCGTCACCGCGCCCTGAACTGCGCCCTTTTAAGCCTTCCCGCCCTGATAGCCGACAGACGTGCAGTGAAGAGCGCGTAAGAGTAATCGTTCAGAGTCTTCGAATGTCTGTTGGAGCTCAGAGAAATGATTAGGCAGCCAGCGGAGTCACAAAAGCGAGCAGTGTTGCACGGTGCAACAGAGGTTAAAAAGTGAGTAGTGCTGCACCGTGCAACAGAGGTCATTAATAAAGCGTCGCAGGCAGCGAACAAATTTTACTTTTCGAATATCTGGTTTCGAATTGTTTACGGTCCTCTCAGGAATGAGGATCGCCACTTAACTTAAGAAAGCCTTTGCCAATCAGGAGACAGCTATGGCCGAACAGACAACCCCTCAAACAGCGCCCCGGCGATCTGGCGGATTAGTATCCACGCTGACTGTCGAGCTGCATTCGCATTATGCAATCAGGCTCTGGGAAGGGCGCAATCGATCAGATGAGAAATCAAAGGCTGAAAAACGCCCCAAAATTCTGGGGATGCCGGAGGCGATTTCGCGGGCAGGGTTCGCCGGGCGTGATGCAGCGGCCGGCAACCCCTATGGTGATGCGTTGCTGGTCAATCTTGAAGAGGCCATTAAGCTGGCGACTGAGAAGGTGGAAGAGCAAGTCAAAAAGATAGAAATCATTACAGCCGCCATTCCGGCAGGTATCACTATATCTGAAGTGACATCTTCCGAGCCGCTGAACCTCGATGTGTTTAGTCGATCACCTCTGGGCTATCGCTGTGTCTGGCTGTTAGTACATTACGACCAGCTGGCGCTGAAAGCCTTCCGGGCATTCCATTACGGTCTGATCTCCCGTTCACAGCGCGATGATTTCCTCGAAAAAGGGAGTAAAGCGATACGTGTCGTCTATGGGTTGATTCAGAACTACCGGACCGTGCCGGTGACATACGAGGATATCCGCCATAAAACGGCGCGGGGTCTGGCTGCCATAGAGCGTCTGGGTGAACCCGATCCTGCCGTTATGTCAGGCAAAAAACGTTCTTCATTCTCTCCACTTTCTGCCGTTACCTCAGAGGACAATTAATTTGAACCGGATGATGACTTCGGGCGTTATCTGCGCCCTTCTCAGCGGCTGTGCCGGCACTGACTTTGCCAGCATCAATAAAAATATCAGCGATACCGCTTTCAGTATCAGTAAAACCCTGCGCGACAGTGATTCTGATTCCATGGATTCCGGCAACGGTATGCCGGTACTGACAAAAGCATCTGGATCTGGCGGGGAAAGTGCCAGTAAACAGTTCAGCGTGCCGGTAGATATCGATACGGCAGCCGCGCGATTAAAGCGCCACTACGGCTATGTGAGTGCTGATGAAATTGAACGTATTCGTTCCAGAGATCGTAATAGCCGCTGGAGTGCCGCTGCCATCGAGGACGCTCATCCAGTTTGGGAAGCCGTTCCGGGGAGCTCCTATCGCATGGGCAGCGACGTGGGTGACAACGACCATATGGATATCGAGCTTGAAAAGAACGGTTCCGGAACGCGGGTATATGTGACATACAAATCACCCGTGGCATCGCACCTTACCGGCAGCGCTTTCAACAACGTTATGTCTCAGGTCCGTCAGGTTGCTTCTGGTCAGGCACGCTAAAACTGGAGGCCGGCATGCAGCTTTATCTATGTGAAAAACCCTCTCAGGCCAAAGATATTGCCCGCGTGCTGGGCGTCAGCCAGCGCGGCCAGGGGTGTATTACCGGCGGTAATATTACAGTCACGTGGGCAATAGGCCATCTGCTGGAAACGGCCACGCCCGAAACCTATGGCGAGCAGTTTGGTCGCCCGTGGCGCACTGAGGTGCTGCCGATCATCCCGGACCGCTGGCAGATGACCGTCAAGAAAGACACTTCAGATCAGTTTGGCGTTATCAAAAAACTGCTGAAACAGGCCAGTGAGGTAGTCATCGCAACCGATGCCGATCGCGAAGGTGAGGTGATCGCGCGTGAGCTGATGGATTACTGCAATTACACCGGTGCCGTGCGCCGGCTGTGGCTTTCCGCGCTGGATGAGGCCAGCATCAAAAAAGCTCTCAGTGAAATGCTCTCAGGCGACAAGACCGAAAAACTGTATCAGGCAGGTATTGGCCGCTCGCGGGCGGACTGGCTTATCGGGATGAACCTGACGCGGCTTTATACCCTTAAGGCCGGTGAAGCCGGGTTTTCGGAGGTGTTTTCCGTGGGCAGGGTGCAGACGCCCACGCTCGCTATAGTGGTTAACCGGGATCTTGAAATTGCCGGCTTCACACCAAAGCCCTGGTGGAAAGTCAGAGCGCAGCTTGAAAAAGACAGTATCCGTTTTGAGGCTGAATGGGTTGCTGCGGAGCAATACTGTGATGATGAAAAGCGGTGCGTAAATCAGCAGATTGCACAGGCCGTTCAGCAGCTCTGCCTTAAAACCGGGAACGGCAGCGTGATTTCCGTTGAGAAAAAGCGGGCTAAAACGCCGGCACCACTCTGTTTTTCCCTCGGCGATCTTCAGGAAGCCTGCAACAGGAAATGGGGTTTCGGCGCTAATGAGGTGCTGTCTATAGCCCAGTCGCTGTATGAAACGCACAAAGCGACGACCTATCCGCGAACAGACTGCGGTTATCTGCCAGTATCGATGCGGGAAGAGGTCAGTGACGTTCTCCAGGCTGTACAGCATTCTGATCCGGCTATCGGCAGCGAGCTTTCCCGACTTGATACCGCATTTACCTCGCGCGTCTGGAACGACAAGAAAATTACTGCGCACCACGCCATTATTCCGACGCGACAGCCATTCGACATAGCAAAGCTGAACGCAAAAGAGCTCAAAGTCTACTCTCTTATCCGCCTGCACTATCTGGCTCAGTTTATGCCGCTGCAGGAATCCGATGTGACGGATGCCACCTTCAATATCGGTAATCAGCTTTTCCGCACGCGCGGTCGCGTGATGGTTCATGCCGGGTGGAAATCCCTGTTCAGAGGGGAGCTGGCTGAAGAGGAAGAGGGTGATAAGGAATCTGCCGCGCAGCTGCCCGTGCTGGAACAGGGCAATGTCTGCAGCGTCACCGGTGCAGACGTCAAAGATAATGTGACAAAAGCGCCGCCGCACCACACGGAAGGAACGCTTATTGCCGCCATGAAAAACGCCGCCAGCCTGGTCACGGATCCCCAGCTCAGGAAGGTGCTCCGCGATAACGCGGGACTCGGTACGGAAGCAACGCGCAGCGGCGTGCTGGAAACGCTGTTTAAACGGGGCTTCCTGGAGAAAAAAGGGAAATTCATCATTGCCACGCAGATGGCGCGGGAGCTGATCGCTGCTTTGCCAGAGACGCTGACCAGTCCGGGCATGACGGCCCTGTGGGAGCAGGCGCTGGATGACATTGCCCAGGGAAAAAGCGGGCTCAGTGATTTTATGCAAAAGCAAAGCCAGTGGACCCGGCATCTGGTCGAAAAAGGGCGGGACACTGCCTTTAAGGTCACGGTTCCAGTCGGCCCTGTCTGCCCGCTGTGTGGCGGAAAGACCCATCAGCGTAAGAGTAAGGAAGGTAAATTCTGGGGCTGTGTGAAGTACCCGGACTGTAAGGGAATTGTTGGTGAGACAAACCGTAAAACCCGACGCCAGGCTGCGGGGAAAAGCCGGGGCACTGGTAAAGGCCGGAAAAGTCCGGCTTCTGCGCCGGCTACCCTAAATCTGCAGAGCCAGAAAGGTTGACAGTCGTGAAATTTGGCTTAAAAATAAACGTGCTTGTCCGTCGTCTCTGACGACCACCAATGATTAACCGGCCTGAGAGAATCGCCTTCGGGTGGCTGAACATAACACTCCTGTAGCCTGCAAGGGAGAACACATCAGTGTGGTAAATCTGCCCGCCTTTGGAAGCAGATATCGTCAATCACGGCTCCTACTGCCTGGCGATGAAGGTACATTCAACTATCAAGACAGTCAGAATTTAGCTGATTCTGACTCCCCGACGGGAATACTTCTCCCGTCCGGGCAGAAGTTTTCTCCGTCGAACCAAATTTGACCTCCATGGAGAAAACATCATGTCTGTAAACAACACCTCTAATGCCAGTAACACCGGTAAATCTAAAGACTACTTCAACCTGACCATCAACGGACTGGGCTATCTCAGCAACGTTCGCCAGGTCAATGCTCAGTCCGGCACCTTTATCAGCTGCGTTATTAACGCACTGTCAGGTCCGAGCGACAGCCCATCTTATGTGCGTTTTGACGTCACCGTTGCCGGCAAAGAAGCCAGCAGTCTCATAAACCGCTGCCAGAAAGCGGTGGATGAGGATAAGAAAGTGTTGATTGGCTTTGTTCTGAGCAACCCATCAACGGACATTTTTCAGCTGAAAAATGGTGAGCACGCAGGTGAAAGTCGCGTCAGTCTGAAAGCCCGCCTGATCAAGGTGGACTGGGTCAAGATAGGCCAGGACATGGTCTTCAAGACTGAACGCGCCGAACCGCAGCATGCGCAGAGCGCCGCTTCCCAGCAGCAATCCTACGCAGAAAACTCATTCTGATTGTTCACCATAGCCTGCTCTTTTCTGAGCAGGCTTCCCCATATAAGGAGCATACTTATGTACTCACGTGGCGTAAACAAAGTCATTCTCGTTGGCAATCTCGGTCAGGATCCGGAAATCCGCTACATGCCTAACGGCGGCGCTGTCGCTAACATTTCACTGGCAACGTCGGAGTCATGGCGTGATAAGCAGACCGGCGAAAATCGTGAAATCACCGAATGGCATCGCGTTGTGCTGTTTGGCAAGCTTGCAGAAGTCGCCGGCGAATACCTTCGCAAAGGTTCTCAGGTCTATATTGAGGGTCAGCTGCGCACCCGCAAGTGGCAGGATCAGAGCGGGCAGGACAAATACTCGACGGAAGTTGTCGTAAATGTTGGCGGCACCATGCAGATGTTAGGTGGCCGTACACAAAACAGTGACCAGCAGCAGTACAGTGGCAACTGGGGCCAGCCTCAGCAGCCGCCGTCACAGCCAGATTCCGCTCCACAACAGAAAAACAGTGGAAATAACGGAAAAGGTAATCGTGGTTCGCAACGTAACAATGCCGGCCAGCCCACGCCTCAGCAGCCCGCGCCACAGTCGCAGCCTGCAGGAGACTGGGATGATGATATACCGTTCCTCGGACACGGTTACGGCATGGCAAAACACGCTTCATCTTCTCTCTGACTCTTCGCTGCGTTTTGACCGCTGCACTAAATTTCACCATAATCCTTTAAAGGTTACTGACGATGCCTGCCATACTACGGCTGAACGGTTTTCGGTTCTTTTTCTACTCCAACGAAGGCAATCCACGCGAACCCGCTCACATTCATGTGATAAAGGCCGGTACAGAAGCAAAATTCTGGCTGGAGCCGGTTGTAAAACTGGCAAGTAACGATGGATTCGACTCCCGGACGGTAAAAGAGCTGATGACAGTGATAAGGCAACACCAAATCATGCTTCTGGAGGCCTGGAATGATTATTTCAGCTAAGAACGTTCGGTTCGATCATCACATTATGTGGGTCGAACTCTCAGACGAGCGGATAATCGGCGTACCGCTTTCATGGTTTCCCCGGCTTCGCAACGCGTCTGCCGAACAGCTGAAAGATTACGAACTGTCTCCCCGTGGTATCCACTGGGACGCACTGGACGAAGATATCTCAATCGATGGCCTGTTACAGGGGCGCGGTGATGTAACGCACCCGCCTCATCAGGTCGCCTGAAGGTGCTGATTAAAAAACGCTGACTCCGGTCGGCGTTTTTTTTTGAAATCGCAAAAAGAGTTGTTGATAGAAGCATGCCGAAGAGTTGCGCACAGTGAAGCCTGTTCTCACTGTACAGGAACTTTTCAGATGAAATTTAACGCCGTCTTTGCCGCTTTACCGCTTGCGCTGCTGGCGGGGTGCGTTCAGCAGCCCCAGAAGCTGCAGGAGCGGGCACCTGCTGAACCGGTTGCCCCGGTCAGCGTATCCCGCAATATCCAGGCATCCGCTGATGATGTATATGCGCGGACGCCGGAAGTGGTTCGCTACGATCGCTACCTGCTGGTCAGCACGGATCCGCAGGCGGTGCAGCGCGACCCTCTCTCCCAGATTATTGACGTCCGCATCCCCTCATCAGTGCAGCCAACCGTGGCTGACGCCATGCGCTATGCCCTGAAGCAGTCCGGCTATTCGCTTTGTCAGACCGGTCCGGCTAACGGCGTGTTATACCGTCAGCCGCTGCCGGCAGTCCAGTTCCAGCTCGGCCCGATGCGCCTTCGCACCGCGCTGCAGGTACTGGCGGGCCCGGCATGGGAGCTTGAAGTGGATGACGTACAGCGTGTGGTCTGTCACAGCCTGCGCGCCGGTTATCAGTTGCCCGTGACACAGCTGCCGCCGCGTCCTTCCAGCGCCTACGCACCGGCTGCAGGCGCTCCATCTTCTGCCAGTTCCTCTCAGGTGATCGCCCCTCGTCCCATTCAGGCCCAGCCTGCTCACGGAGGGTGGCTGACAAAATGACCACAGAAACTTCCTTCCCTCACGAAAACGCTGATGACGTTGTTCCGTCATCAGGCGGCAGGTTTAGCGCCGTCAAACGCCGGCTGCCGGCTATAGGACTGACCACGCTTTCCGTTGCCGCGCTTGGTCTCGCATTCATATCGCTTCGCGCCGGTGTGTCGCAGGAAAACCGTCTCAGCTACGTCGAGAAGCAGCAAAACGTGGTTTACACCCAGGCACTGGCTAAAACCGATCTGGAACCTCTCCAGGCAAACATCAACACGCAGGCCGAAGCGATAAAAAGGCAGCAGGTTCAGCTCGATGCGGTCCGTAAGTCTCTCGAAGCCTGGTCTGCCAGAGGCTTATCTGAAGCAGTCGGTCAGGTTCGCCATTCGATCGATGAGCTGAATGATTCGCAGACTGCACTGCAGAGCCGTCAGGCTGCACTGGAACAGTCAGTTACCGCACTGCAACACCCGCCTCAGAAAGCCCAACAGGCCACAGCTGAACCCAAAGCGGCAACGCCTGTAAAAAAGCCGGCACCCGCTAAGCCGCACCGTGCAGTCAAAACCGTGGCCCGCAAAGCGCCATTTGTACTGACCGGCGTTGAAAAGCGGGGTACGGAGTCGTTTGCGGCCATCGCGCCGTCGGGATTCAGCTCGCTGGCTGAAATCCGCCTGATCGGCGAAGGCCAGACCGTTAATGGCTGGACACTTGTTCACGCCGGCTACGGGCAGGCGCAATTTCGCGTAAACGGACGCTTAACGACTATCAACGTTCGCTAACGGAGGCGATATGAAGCTAAAAATAGCCAGTCTTGCAGCAATTATGCTCTGCTGCTCTGCGCAGGCCAGCGTTCAGGTTCAGAATTCCAGGGGCGAACCGGTGGATGCGCCGGCGCAGAGCGTGCAGCAAAGCAGCGTGCAGGATCTGAAACAGCAAGCCGGTCAGTGGGGGCTGAGTCAGGACGATTATAAGCGCTTTCAGTCACTGATGAACGGTCCGCGCGGCATTCAGTCACCGGGTCTGGATCCTCTGTCAACGCTGGGTATCGAGGCGCGGAGCCAGGCCGAACGTCGTCAGTATGCTGAGAAGTGGGTTAAGGAAGAGTTTGCGCGTACGCAAAAAGAGCTGGATTTCCAGCGCGAAGTCACCGCCGCATGGAAGCGGCTCTATCCCGAAACGCTTGCGGTAAATATGGGCAACGCAGCCGGCATTGCGCACGACACCGGCGGGCGACTGGCGCTGTTCGTTAAGTCAGCGGGCTGCGGGCAGTGTGACGCCCGGCTGGCAGCGGTATTAGCCGATAACAGGCCGGTTGATATCTACCTTGTAGACAGTCAGGGCGATGACGGGAAACTTCGCGGCTGGGCAAAAGACCATCACATTCCGCTGGACAGGGTGCGCAGCCGTCAGATCACACTGAATCACGACGGCGGTCGTTGGATGCAGTTCGGTAACGGCATCATGCCGGTCGTTCTGCAGCAGGGGGAAGACGGATGGCAACTCGGCGCATTCTGACCGGAGCGGCGCTGCTGCTGCTTTCATGTTCCACGTTCGCCAGTGGCAAACAAGCCGTTCCGGAGGGGTACGTGCGCGTGGCGCAGGCTCACAGCGTGCCGCCTGAATCGCTCTACTCCGTCAGCCTGCAGGAATCATCGCGCAGGCTGCCGCAGGGCGAACGCCCGTGGCCGTGGACCCTCAACGTCGCGGGTAAGGGCTATCGCTATAAAACCCGTCTAGAAGCCTGGCAGGCGCTGCAGGTGTTCATGAAAACGAACTCACTGAAGCGCATCGATGTCGGTATCGCCCAGGTTAATCTCGGCTGGAACGGCCAGCGTTTTACGTCAACCTGGGAGGCGCTGGATCCATACGTGAATCTCAATGCCGCTGGCGCCATCCTGCGCGAGTGCTGGGACCGGAAACCCGGAAGCTGGCTAGATGCCGCCGGCTGCTATCACCATCCCGCAGGCGGCGCACCCGCTGCCCGCTATCGCGCCTTCGTTAAAAGCAAGCTCGCCATGCTCCAGTCCTCGCCGCATCTGCCGGCGGCTACCGCAGTTGAACAGACAGCGTCCGCATCGGTGCCGGATAACGGCCTCATCTGGATAGATCCACGGAGTCAGTGATCATGAATCTGAAAAACCTCATCGTTACCGCATTTATCGCCTTTTCGCCTGCCGCACTGGCTGAGCTCAACGTCATTGCAGACCTGGGCGGACAGAGCACGCAGGCTATTTTCGAGGCCGTAAACCGCCAGGATACGCCGCCTGCGCCTGCTACAGCTCCTGAACAGGGGGAAGCGGCCATGCTGCCCGTTATTACGCCAGAACTTTCCCCCGGAAACGTGCCCCCCCGGGCGCTGCAACTGCCGGGCATCGGAGCGCTGTTTATCATAGGTGATGACAGCTATTCACGGCAGTGGCTGCAGCAGAACGCACAGCAGCTTTCAGCCAGAAATGAAGCCGGCCTCGTTGTGAACGTTGAAAGCCTGGAATCGCTGAAATCTCTGCGCGTTCTCGCGCCCGGTCTTCAGCTGGCGCCCTCATCGGGATCTGAACTTGCCCGCCGCCTGCAGCTGACCCACTACCCCGTACTTATCACGGACAGCGGCCTGTCTCAGGAGGTAGGGCAGTGATATCAGCTCCTTACATCGCTGTACTGCTGATGGCAAATCCGGTCCTCCTGACCGTTCTGCTGGCCGCGATTATCTTTCTGCTCTGGCGCTTTCGCCGGCAGTCGGCCAGCGAGCGGCGGCACCGCCGGTATCGCGCAACGGCAGAGCGCGTCTACACCCGCCTTCGCCAGCTCAGCGGAGACGGGCAGCGCATGAGCTATCTGCGCAAGATTAATCCCTACGTCTTTGAGGAGTTACTGCTGCTGGCATTTGAGCGTCAGGGCTATGCCGTACAGCGCAATGCGTCATACAGCGGCGACGGCGGCCTGGATGGAAGGGTACACATAAACGGCGAGTGCTGGCTGATTCAGGCCAAACGCTACAGTCGGGTGATAACACCGTCGCACGTCCAGGATTTTGACGCGCTGCTGACGCGCATGGGGCAACGCGGTCTGTTTATTCATACCGGCAGGACCGGCCAGAAAAGCAGGGCTGTCGGGAGCGGTTCACAGCAACTGATGATTATCAGCGGACAACGCCTTCTGGCTCTGCTGGCAGGTAAACCCTTTAAGGAGTTTTCTTTGTGAGTGATAAATACGTAATTGAAGCCCTTCTGCGCCCGGCTGTTGAACTGAATACAGCGGTCGCAGCGGGCACTGCCGCCATCGTCTGCGTAACAGCGCCCTGGGCAGTCGCCCTGGCACCCTCCGTCAGCTACGTCACCGCCGGCGGATTCGCCGTGCTGTCTGCCATACGCGCGCGTCAGGGAATGCAGGTTATTCGCTACCGTCGTAATCTGCGCCGTCTTCCGCGCTACGTGATGACGTCAAAACAGATCCCCGTCAGTAAACGCCGGCTTTTTCTGGGCCGTGGGTTTCGCTGGACCCAGAAACACACCCAGCGCCTGCGCGATACGCTACGCCCGGAAGTGGCCCACTACCTTAAGCCGTCTAAGCTGTATCAGCTTGCCCGTCAGTTAGAGGAAGCGACAGAAAGCAGTTTACCGGCAATCGGCAGACTGCTCAGTGCAGATTCGCCAGTCAATCCGGTTCGCCCGCTTCCCCCGGTTGGCGGTAATCCGGCCGTACACGGCATTGAACCGGATGAAACTGACGTCACACTCGATCTACGTGAGCGGGTCGGTCACACGGTTGTTTACGGTACAACCCGCGTGGGCAAAACGCGCCTCGCTGAACTGTTAATCACTCAGGATATACGTCGTGGTGACGTCACCATCGTGTTTGATCCGAAAGGTGATGCGGACCTGCTGAAAAGGGTCTGGGCGGAAGCGCACCGGGCAGGCCGGGGCGATGAGCTGACCGTTTTCCACCTGGGCTGGCCTGAGATTTCCGCGCGGTATAACGCCGTAGGGCGCTTCGGCCGCGTATCAGAAGTCGCTACCCGCATTGCCGGCCAGCTCAGCGGCGAAGGTAACAGCGCAGCGTTTCGCGAGTTTGCCTGGCGATTCGTGAATATCGTTGCCCGGGCGCTGGTTGCTCTCGGGGAACGCCCGGATTACACCCTTATTACCCGCTACGTGAACAACATCGCCGACCTGTATCTGCGTTACGCCGAAAAAATCATTACCGAGAAACTGCCCGAACTGAACAGCCAGATCGAGAACAATGCCAACGCGTTCAGTGAGGACGACGTGCCGCGCAACATGCAGGGACAGCCTGAAGCTATCCGGATTTGGGCAGTTGAAGTGGCGCTGAGTTCGGACGCAGGAAACGCGCTGTATGACCCGATACTTGACGGGTTGCGCTCTGCAGTACGCTATGACCGTACCTACTTTGACAAAATTGTGGCGTCACTGCTGCCGCTGCTGGAAAAACTGACCACCGGTAAAACGGCGGAGCTGCTGTCTCCCGATTATCTGAACATGGAGGATCCGCGCCCTATTTTTGACTGGGAGCAGGTTATCCGTAAAAAAGGCATCGTTTACGTGGGGCTTGATGCTCTCAGCGACAACGAGGTTGCCAGCGCCGTAGGTAACAGCATGTTTGCCGATCTGGTTAGCGTGGCCGGTCACATCTACAAACACGGTATCAACGGCGGTCTGCCGGGTTCAAAAGAGGGCAAGGACCCCATTAACCTGCACTGCGATGAATTCAACGAACTGATGGGCAATGAGTTTATCCCGCTCATCAATAAAGGCGGCGGGGCAGGCATGCAGGTGACGGCCTATACGCAGACCTCATCTGATATTGAAGCCCGGATCGGGAGCGCGGCCAAAACCTCTCAGGTTCAGGGTAACTTCAACAACCTGATCATGCTGCGCGTGAGAGAAAACCGAACGGCAGAGCTGCTGACCTCACAGCTGCCGCAGGTTGAAATCTACAGTAAAACGCTGGTCTCAGGTCATCAGGATTCAGCTGACGTCACCGTCAATCACGATTTTACCTCCAGCACCCAAGATCGCGTCGGCACCATTAAAGTTCCACTGCTTGAACCTGCCGACATTGTCACGCTGCCTAAAGGTCAGGCGTTTGCGCTGCTTGAGGGCGGTCAGCTCTGGAAAATTCGTATGCCGCTGCCGGCGGGCGATGCAGGTGACGTGCATATGCCTGAGAACATCGCGCGTCTTGCAGAAGAGATGCGCCGGAATTATCACAGCAGTGAAGGGTGGTGGGACAGCCGCAGTTCAGCAATTGCGCCAGTGAAGGGAGATAACAATGGCTGAGGCACGTCGTACCGCACCGCAGCAATATCCGCAGCAGCAGCCCGCGCAACCGCGTGAGCACGGCCTGCTCTACAACCTGGTCTGGGGCTGGCCGTGGAAGCTCGTTGGCGTGATCCTGGCTTCACTGATGGTGAGCCTTGTCATTGAATATGTCGGGATTGCGTTCTTCTGGCCTGAGATGGGGGCAGCGCACAGCCAGGCGGTGATGAATACCGAGTTTGGCTATCTGTCTTCTGATTTTACCCGCAGCCTGCTGCTTTCCGAGCCGGCTGCGACGGTGACGGGCTGGATAACGGATGCCTATCAGTGGGCGTTTGTGGACAGTGGGATCATCGGCTGGATACAGGAAAAATATCAGGCAGAGATAAACAGCGGCAATGAGGTATCGCGCAATCTTAAGGGTGTCAGCAGCTGGCTGGGAAATTATCTGCAGCAGTACATGCTGGCAACGGTATATGTCTCTATTGTGACGCTGATCCGTGTCACTATCATTGCCCTTTCTGTTCCACTGTTCGTACTGGTTATATGCGTCGCCGTGGTAGAAGGGCTTGGCCGTCGTGATCTGCGTCGGTTTGGTGCCGGTTACGAGTCATCTTTTTTGTACCACCGCGCGAAAAGGTTGATTAAACCGGCTGTGTATCTGCCAGTGATGGGCTACCTTTCATGGCCTTCTGCGGTCTATCCAAACCTGTTACTGCTACCCGCTGCGTTAATGCTGGGAATTACCATTACGGTTACAACTGCTTCGTTCAAAAAATATCTTTAGTCGCCTAAAACTAATGCCTGTGTAATGCAGGCTTTAGTTTTTCACTCCGCTACAATCGATTAAATCTTGATCGGATTGGACGTCCGCTGTGAGCGAGGAGCGGACATTTGCCCTCTCTCTTTTATCGCAATATCAATAGCCGGATATTCTTGATTGAATGTTTTTGGATATCGTTCTTAAAGTCAGGCTATACAAACTGAAGACTGTTTTGAATCGAAAATTTGTGTAATCTGATGCACTCATGTACTAGCCAGGTGGGTTAAAGATGATTTTTTCGTCAATTGAAGATGTTAGAAACCGTATAGATCAGATTGACACTGAACTGGTTAAAATGATCGCGCAACGTAGCCAATGTGTTAAAGCTGCAGCAGCTTTCAAAAGTGATCACTCAGACGTGCGTGCTCCTGATCGTGTCCAGCAGGTAATCGATAAGGTAAGTAAACAGGCGACTGAATTAGGACTTCCCACAGTGATTATCGAAAAGGTTTACCGGACTATGATCGGTGCGTTCATTGATTACGAACTCGACCAACACGACCAATTGCGACAGGATAAAGGCTGACATCGTGTGTCAACATTCCATTGAACTTCTCCCCATAACTGTAGCGGGTGTTGAGGCGGTAAACGCCAGCAGCGATATCTCATTCGGGCGGCATACTCACGACCAATTCGGCATTGGTTTGATGGACAGAGGCGGGCAAAAATCTCTGAGTGGGCGCGGATATGTCGAGTCGAACGCGGGTGATGTCATCACTGTTAACCCTGGTGAAGTTCACGATGGGACGCCTCTCGGTGGCTCGCGAGCCTGGCGGATGCTTTATTTTGATACTGAGCTTATTAATCAGTGCTTTATCGATATTTCTGAAGGTAAATTTGCCAGCGGCGAATTTGCTATGCCTGTATTAAAGAATGTCGGTATAGCAAAAATTTTTAACCAGTTATATCAGGCCATTATCAGTGGTAATGGCGATGTAAAAAATCTGGCTGCGGATGAAGCATTGTTAATTCTGACTAACGCATTGGCCCAAATGCCCCGAATTCAGATAAAAACGCCTTTAAAAGGCGTGTTGTACGCGAAAGAAAAAATGGATGACGCGCCGGGGAGTGCTATATCTCTTACTGAGCTGGCGGCGATTGCCGGACTCGGGCAGTTTACGTTTTTGCGCGCTTTTGCGCATTACAGTGGAATGACCCCGCATGCCTACCTTTTGCAGAGACGCCTGTCACTGGTTCGAAAGCTCATCAGGGGCGGAATGGATCTTGTTGATGCAGCCATTGCGGGAGGATTTTCGGATCAAAGCCACATGAATCGTTTGTTTGTTCGCAGCTATGGCTATACGCCAGGCGTCTACGCGCAACAAAATCCAAAAATCTAGCTGTCCAAACGCTGCAATTTTATTCAAGACAGAAAAAGCCTTTCAATCAAATACTGAAGCAATTATTTCAGCTGCTGATGAGGGGTAAATTTTGATGCTTTATAATGATTTTCTGGTGACATCTCTGCTAATTGTCATATCACCCGGTACTGGTGCCATCATTACGCTTTCTGCCGGCCTCAGGCAGGGAAAACGTAGCGCAATAATTGCTGCTGCCGGATGCACTCTCGGGGTGTTGCCTCATATGCTGGCTGCAATTACAGGCCTTGCCACTCTGTTACATGCCAGTCCGTTACTATTTTCCATTGTGAAGTATACCGGTGTGGCTTACCTGCTGTTTATGGCGTGGCAAACGCTACGGGATAAGACACTTTTAACCGCAGACGGTCCCGGGCCGGAGTTATCTCATAGCGCATTAATAATACAGGCAGTAGTTGCCAATATTCTTAACCCCAAACTTTCGCTATTTTTCCTGGCATTCCTTCCGCAGTTTATCCCCACCAGAGATGCACACCCCACACAGAGCATGTTGATTCTTTCAGCTATTTTTGCGGCCATGACTTTTGCTGTATTTTCTCTGTATGGCGCTTTTGCTTCGTCTGTTAGTCATTATGTATTAAGAAATCACAGGGTAATGACCGGGATACGTTGGGGCGTAGCACTGGCCTTTTTTGCAGTTGGGATTCGCCTGGCAATGGCTGTGCAATAGTAAAAAGTCGTGTTAAACAGCCCCAGAAAGAAGGGTTAATGAACGTCCGCTTCACGCCCTGAGACATTCGACAAGCTTTCTACGGCATTAGTAAGGGCGATTTTCGCGCTTCCAGTGCCAGCAAATATTTCGCTTCGTCATAACGGGTTCTGGTCTTCCAGCAGCGGCGAATAATCCTTATCCATTTGAATGCCAGAGCTCGGATCGCTGATTGATGAGATTTTCCTTTTTCTCGCATCCCCTGATAATACAGCTTGGCCCAGTATGATGAGTTAACCGTCTTGGCAGCCCATTCGACAAAGCTTTGCCTGACGAACTTGGCACACTGCCATCGCCAGTGAACCCAGGATTTCTGTCCACTCCGTTCAGTCACAGGAGCAATACCTGCGTAGTTTTGAATTTCCTCAGCGCTGTTGAAGCGGTCGCGGTTATCACCCAGTGCGGCAAGCATACGTGGTCCCATACACGGCCCCCTGCTCGGTAGTGATTTGAACAGCTCTGCATCCGGAAGCGTATCGAACAACGATTCAATTCGTTCGTCGTAGGTTCTGATAAGTTCACCTACAAGTTTGATTTGTGATGCAAGAGCTGTAGCCATTAGCGCGTTCGCCTCGATGACACTTTTATCAGTGGTCAGGGGAATCGCGTTGGCAATGCTTGTAACCCGCTGTTCTGTATACGCAACAGCGGGACCACCTCTTGCGTTCATAAAATGGCGGACGGTATCACTCCGGGCACGTTTGAGCTGTTGCAGGCTTGGCCAGCGGATTATGAGCTCACAGAACAATGAACTGTCCCGATGCGAGAACCATTCCAGGGGTTGAGGATAATACTGCTTAAGCGTGTTAATGAGCCGATTAACAAAGCGGCGTTTGTCTTCTACCAGCAGTCTACGCTGCTCGACTAGTTGTAGAAGTAAACGGATATCAGCATTATCGGGTTCGATGGCTTTTATCTTTTGGGGATAGCGAAGCATCAGAACTAACGCCAACTCAGCATCCTGAGGATCATCCTTGGCACCACTTGGCCAGAATGTCTGCCGATAGCGTGCCAATGATAACGCATGTACAGGAAAGACAGTAATAAAGGGATACTTCTGGAGAGCATACACGATTGGGCCTTTCTTCAGTTCAAGGGCGATAGCGATCCTGCCTTTGAACTTCTGATGCAACTCATTAAGCCAGGTATCAAGAGCTTCCGGCGAATGGTTAATCACATGGAACGTGCGCTCACCGTTTTTAAGCTGAACGCAGACATCGTGCTTTTTATCCGCCCAGTCCAGACCAACATGAGCAGCAAACTGATCTACAGCAGTCTTCACCAACTCCTTTTAACCGGGGATTGGTATGCATTCCACATTCTTCGAAAGAAATATAGTCAGCAGTTGTTCTGCATGCCCTGAGTATTCGTTAGCGAACGTGGAGCACTTACTGGTTCGAAAGCAAAGCGGCAATCATCAAATCACATGATTCTGGCACAATATTCGTAACCAATAAGCGCATACCCTGAATCACTTAGAAGTGCAACTCTCAGGGCTCGAATGACTATATCTGGCACAAAGCGGACGGAATCAGATGAACGTCCCCTATGACCGAAAGGCGGATGTTACTGGATTAATTTCACTTACTTTCGTGGCTTTTTGAAGCGGTCAGTAATGTGCCAGCCCGCCGTCTACAGCATACTGGCTGCCGGTAACATAGGATGCATCATCGGACAGGAGGAAAAGTGCAACTGCAGCGGCCTCTTCTGCTGTTCCGGCACGACCCAAAGGAACCTGGCTTACCACAAAATCTTCAAACTGCTGACGAGACTCTTCTGGCATAAAGTGCCTGAAGTTAGTTTCAATGGGGCCTGGTACCAAAGTGTTGGCGCGGATACCGCGTTCAGCAAACGCAGATGCCCAGCTTTTGACCATAGCGATAACGGCGCCTTTCGTCGCTGCATACAGGCTTGTCATCGCCGCTCCTTCATATACAGATGAGGATGATGTCACCAGAACGGACGCCCCTGAATTAAGTGATTTGGAGAGAGCTGCCAGCTGTAGCATTGGACCGCGCACATTAGCATTCATCATATGATTGAAAGAATCTGCCGTTACAGATTCCGGAGAGCCGACCTCTGCAAAGCCGGCATTAAGCCATAATCCATCAAGTGAACCCCAGCCTCTGATAGCTTCCCCCAGTCCGTTTATGTCAGCTTCGCTTGCAGCATCGCTTTTTAAAATAAGTGATGTCGTAGGAAGCAAGTTACGTGCACGTTCAAGCCTTTCCTCATTAAGCCCTGTAATGGCTACGTTGCCACCTTCAGTAACAATACGCTGAGCCCCTGCCAGCCCGATGCCACTGGTGCCGCCCGTGATCAGTATACGTTTACCCTGAAATCTTCCCATGCTTACTTCCTTTATTTAGCTGCGGAATCAGCATTTACCTTACGTAAAAAACACACTATTCGTCATCTGTTTCATCACGTAACCATGGGAACGACTGGATTGCTGCCTAGACGTCCGCTTTTGGCACGTAGCGGACAGCTGAACGTGAGGAAGTCCGCTTGAGCAAGATGCGGACGTTAAAATAATGATGGCATGGGTAGTCTTCCACCTTAAAAACAACCCCCATTGTGAACCTGAAGAATTCTGGCTATAAAAAAGAAAGATAACTCATAGAATCCATCAAAAGCTCAGGAGACATTTT
>NZ_JBBCQO010000016.1:0-67458 GCF_037149875.1 Pantoea sp. USHLN256
AAAATGTCTCCTGAGCTTTTGATGGATTCTATGAGTTATCTTTCTTTTTTATAGCCAGAATTCTTCAGGTTCACAATGGGGGTTGTTTTTAAGGTGGAAGACTACCCATGCTATCATTATTTTAACGTCCGCATCTTGCTCAAGCGGACTTCCTCACGTTCAGCTGTCCGCTACGTGCCAGAAGCGGACGTTGCCATTTCACTATAAGTATATATCTGTATGCTGCTAGCAAAGTTGCAACAGAAAACGCTGTAATTCAGCCGTGACTTCTTTTGGATTCTCCTCGGCCATATGGTGACCGCTGGCTATCGCCTTGCCCCGAACATCATGTGCCCAAGTTTTCCAGATACCTAATACATCGCCATATATATCTTCCAGATCATCATATTTCGACCATAAACAAAGCGTTGGGCACATAATCAGGTTTCCTTTCTGGCGATCCTGGAGCTCATGTTCTTTATCGATACTAAGGCCGGCACGATAGTCTTCGAGCATCCCATGTACAGTTTCCGGATCATGAATAGCTTTTCTGAACTCAAAGTACTCTTCATTTCCCATTGTTTCAGGCTGCCCTCCATACCACTTGTCAGGATCAGCGAGTATTGCCCGCTCCGGCTTTTCTGGTTGAGCAAAGAAGAACCAGTGATACCACTGCCGTGCAAACTTCTCATTACACCGGTTGAGGGCTTCTAGTATTGGAATGCAATCAAGTACGGCAAGCCGTGTGATTCGCTCTGGATAGTCAAGAGCGGCTCTGTAAGCTGTGTAACTCCCTCTGTCATGCCCAACAAGCGCAAATTGCTCAAAACCAAGCTGACTCATCAACTCAATACAATCTTTTGCTTTAGCTCTTTTAGAAGAACCAGCATGATCACACTGATCAGCCGGCTTTGACGATTGGCCAAACCCCCGTAAATCAGGACATACGACGGTAAATGATTTAGCCAGTTCGGGAGCGACTTTTGACCAGGTTACATGTGTACGAGGGTGTCCATGCAATAACAGAACAGGTGGTCCATTCCCCCCATAGCGCACATTGAGCTCTGCTTCTGAAAGGCTGACTCGTGTATGTGTAAATCCTTCAAACATATGCTGACTCCCACGGCAGTAGTGTGGGGATAATTATAGGCTGCTGTTTAGTCGGACACTTTGCTATGCAAGGGGCCGAGCATATTCACCCCTCATGGCAAAACTGTTAATGCAACGCAAGAATACATTATGGGAAAAATTTAAAATGAATGTCCGCTTCTCGCTCAAAGCAGACTTAACTTACTTAAAAGGTTAACTAACCGGCAGTTGGCAAAACCTTTTGTGCATAACCGCTGGCACAATCAATTTGCTTTTCTGTCAGCCCGCTATAACTTCCAGCGTGACCGATGCCCCGCCGCAAACAATAACCAGTACATTATCTGCAGCGTTAAACCTGATTTTGCGATCGTACAAAAGTGAGAGTGACACCCCGCACGCTGGCTCCGTGAGCACGCGATGGTCATCAAGAAAGCGCCGGCAGGCTTGCAACGCTTCCTGGTCGGAAACCAGCATGCCTCTGACATCCAGCCGTCTGGCCACATTAAAAACATTTTCGCACACCTGGCTTGCGGCCAGCGTCGTGGCTATGCCGCTGACCTTGTCAAGACGCACCAGCTTACCGGCATTAAGCGAGGCGTGAAGAGAGGCCGTGCCGTGGGTTTCCACGGCGTAAACCGGAATATGGCCAAGCTGATGTTTCTCCAGCCCCTGAGCGATGCCGGACAGCATGCTTCCGCCGCCTACGGAAAGAATCACCGCATCAGGCTTTACCCCTTCGCTGATGACCTCATCCACGATTGTGCTGATGCCCTCCCACAAAAGCAGATGATCAAAGGGATGCACACAGATGATGTCATCTGTCGCCAGTGACAGGGCGTAGTCGTTCGCCTCACTCCATACTTTCCCGTGCACAATAAGCCTGGCGCCTTCCTGCTCAATAAGCTGCTTTGCCCTGGCAGACGTGCTTTCTGGCACCACGACAGTGACCGGCAACCCCAGTTTGCGACCGCAATGTGCCACCGCTATGCCTGTGCCTGCATTGCCGCCGGATGAACTGATGAAGGCTGTTACGCCCTTTTCCGCGTAGTGGCGACAAATATTCTCTGCGCTCCTGAGCTTGAACGATCCCGTCGGCTGGGAAGATTCCATTTTAAGCCAGACATGGCATCCGCAATGCTGACTTAATGGCAGTGAATGTATAAGAGGAGTCCGGATACTTATTCCCATGCGTGTGATCCTTATGATTTCTTTTTCTGATAAACGGGAAGCGTTTCAGTCTGAGAGACAGATTTATCATAAGGGGGACGAGCGTAAAGGGATGGATACAAAGGCTAATGAAAGTGCCGGTTACAGTTCCATCATGACAAAGTAACGGTGCGTCCGCTTTTCGCTCAAAGCAGCCGGTCAGAGAAAGGCACTTTTTCGATACTCTGGTTATTTTGACTGCAGCCGTGAAATGGTCAGTCAGCAGGATTCACCCTCGCTGTCGCTGTTTAAAACTTCATTCAGACTAATCCCGTACCTCAATGTGAATAACAGTTACCGGCTCACCGTGGCTGCCGGTGGTGTAGTGGCGCTCCGCTGTACGGATTAAGGTGCTGCGTTGCTCCAGCAAATCAGCGATTTCACGGAGCTTTTCTGCCAGGCAGGGAGGTGAAAACGGGAGGTAGGTCGGGGGAAGGGCTCTGGCCATTTGTTGTGTTCCGCAATTATCGGGTGTGTACATCATATCTTCGGCTGCCGGCAGCGTTTCATGAGCGCCGTCATAAAGGGTGCCTGATTGCTCCCTTAAAAAGTGCATGCAACCTCCCTCCCTGCCGTCGGGCGGCGCCGTGACTTCACCTTAGCCGGGCCGCTTCGTCCGAAAGGTAGGCTTCGCCTCGTAACTCACCCGTTCCCCGCCGGTCGCGGGACATTCAGTCCGCTCCGGCGGCGCGTGCGGCTTCGTCCCTCGACCCTGCGTACTGCGCACTGGCCCGGCTGGCGTGACGTCACGGCGCTGATGCCGTGCAACCTGCAAACCGGAGTGACCATGAATCAACCTCATACAACTGGCCAGCTGGCCGAACAGCTGCAGCGCTTTGCGCCAGATACGCCCTGCGTGGTGCACCTGTGGGTATCCGATGACTTCGACGACGTGGCGCCGGAGCTGACGCACGGGGAGGTGCTGGCCACGATCGCGCTGGCCGACGCCACGCTCGATGCAGACGTCAGTCTCAGCTGGTATTTCCTGCGACACTGCGCCGACACCATTCTGGCCGCAAGGGAGGAACGCTGCTGAAGGGAGCCGCCCCCGTGCGGCCTTTCCCGTGCTGACGCACGTAATAAGGCTGTCGCTGCGCTCCGCATTATGGCCGTCTCCTCTACTGCGCGCCGGCAACGGCGGGCATAAGCGCCGTGCCCTCACGGTAGCCGGGCGGCCTCGCAAACAAGCAACTGTGCTGAGAGAGGTAGTAACAGTTCGTAACTCATCAAAGCTACTAGTATCTGGCTCCATGCCGATAAAGAAGTTGTTCTCCCGCCCACAAGGAAAAAAAATGAAAATATCGGTTCGTCTTTTCTCAGGCTACGGTTTTTTGGTTGTCTGCTTTTTAATCTGTACCGGCCTGTCTCTGCACGCGCTCAGGGAATCCCGGCAAGGCATGGACGATACGGTAAATTACAAAATGAGGCGCCTTACGCTTGTCCTGAACATGCGTGCTGCAGTTAATAACATGGCAGTTTCAGTCAGAGACATCGTTCTTCTCAGAGACCCTAAGCAGGAGAAAAATGAATGGCAAAAGGTCAGTGATTTACATGAAAAGTATCTTCAGGAACGCGAACAACTGGTTGCCAGCATGATGCATAACGATTCCCCTGAAGGAAAATCAGCGTTAGACCGTATTCTGTCCTCAGACAGTGTCGCTCTGAATACACTGACAGTTGCAGGAAAAATGGGGATGGACAATGGCCAGTCAGAAATAGCCGCTGACTATCTGCTGAATACGGCGCGCCCGGCTCAGAAGGCTCTGTCCGATGCCCTGGATGGGCTTACCGATGTACAGAATAAGCTTAGCCGGGATACGGTAGCAGTTAATAGCGCATCTGTACGTGAGGCTTCCGTTTTACTTCTCTCACTCACGACTCTTTCAGTCCTGTTCTCTCTTCTGACCATTTTTATGATAGTCAGGACGTTGATGCGCCAGTTAGGCGGGGAACCAAAAGATGCTGAGATACTCGCAGCAGCAATTGCTTCTGGCGACTTGACGAGTCAGGTAATTCTGCGAGGTAATGATAAAACAAGCCTGTTGGCTTCACTGGATGGTATGCAGGCAAACCTGCGGAGGCTTATTTCTCAGATAAAGGATTCCGCCAGCTCCGTGGCGCTTGCTGCGGATGAAATTTCGCAGGGTAATACCGAACTCTCTTCCCGCACCGAGCAGCAGGCGGCCGCGCTGCAGGAAACGGCCGCCAGCATGGAGCAGCTTACCGCTACAGTGAAAAGTAATACTGCGGGTGCACAGCAGACAGCGGGTTCAGCCCGTGAAGCAGCGCAAGTTGCCCGTTCAGGCGGTACAGATGTACAGCGCGTGTCAGACACAATGAATGCCATATCTGTTAGCGCTGCGAAGGTGCGAGATATCACATCCGTAATTGAAAGTATCGCCTTCCAGACAAACATTCTGGCCTTAAACGCTGCAGTGGAGGCCGCCCGGGCAGGTGAAGAAGGGCGGGGATTTGCCGTGGTGGCGGGTGAAGTCAGGACGCTTGCACAGCGCAGTGCGAATGCCGCGCATGACATCAAACAACTGATGGCGGAGGCAGTAAGTGTTGTTGACAGCGGCGTGGTCGCAGCCGCAGATGCAGGGCACAGTATAATGAAAATTGTCGGTATGGTGGGCGAGCTGGCTGAGGCCATGGATAACATTTCACTGGCTTCATCCGAACAGATGCAGGGTATATCCCAGGTCAGCATTGCCGTCAGTCAGATGGATGGTGTAACCCAGAATAACGCCGCGCTGGTTGAGGAATCCTCGTCTGCCTCACAGTCACTGTCTGAGCAGGCACACGCGCTGCGCGGAATGGTTGAGGCCTTCAGGGTATAAGGTCAGTGGCAATAGGGTGTGAGGATAATTATAGGCTGCTGTTTAATCGGACACTTTGCTACGCTACATAAGGGAAGGGGCTCAGCAGAATTCAACTCTTATGACAAGACTGGTGATGCAACGCAAAATGAAATTGAATACAAAATCTTAAAATGAATGTCCGCTGTTCGCAAGTAGTGGACATTAGCCTGACGTTAGTAAATAAAAGCTGACTAGCAGTTATGCTCTTAATATGGTGAATCCCTTTATACGACAGGGCCAGGCTACACAGGTATAGCAGAAACAAAGGCGCAATTCAGATGATAGCCCTCCTGAATCACCGGGAGGTACCCGGCGCCGTACTTTTACAGAAGAATGAAGATGCGCTGCGGAGGTGGCCATGCTGTGGATGGAAGAGGGTATGTATCTCAGGGTAGAAGAGCTGCCGGGCGGCCCGCGGCCATTGCCGCTGCTGAGCGGGTTCAGCCTAACGACGGCCTACCGGGCGCTGGGGTGCTTTAACCCGTCGGAAACGTCTGACGCCTATTTCATTCTTTCCAACGACCGCGACGAAGTCTGGTTTATCTGTAACCGCCATCTGCGGACGGTGTATTTACAGCGGGACAGCACGGCATTCCGTTTGCCGCTCTCTTCTTTCGACGGACAATCCTTAACCGGTGCCGCGCCGGCACTCCGCTCCGGATTCAGCGATTAAACAGCATCCGGAGCAGCGCCGTAAGGTGTGCCGCCTCGGCCTCATCGCCGGTACAGTCCAGGCGCGCAATCAGCTTAAGGCAAAGCGCTGTGCGCGTCAGACGCCGTTCCTGACGCAGGATATCGACGGTGATTCGTCCCAGCAGCGCAATCTGGCCGGGGTGGGTGACCTGGCTGAAGTAGCCAGTCAGCCCGGCATCTTTTTCCGGCGGTAGTCCGTCCTGTCGCATGAAATACCCGTGCATAAAGAATGAGGTCGGGCGCAAAGTAACCGATGTACCGGCGCGTGTACAGCAGTAATCCACCGGTGCACCATCCTTTAAACAGCGCCACCAGTTATTGCAGACAATTCAGCGATAAAATTAACGCTCCGGTTATAAGGGGAGGCTCAGTGAACAGAAAAATACCGGCGGACGACAGCATGCCCATTACCCTGCCCGATACCTGCTTCAGTTAGGTACTGAATCCGGAAGACACCAACCGGGCCGACACCCGCGCATTTCTTTCCCGCGACGTGGAGCCGTTTACGCTGCCCGGGTTTGTGACGCCGTTCGGCTACACCCTATGGCAGAACAGAGCAGAGCGACAGTTCAGGCTTATAACGCAGGAGCCAGAGCCGGAGACCGCATATGCAGTGAGGCTGGAAGAAGCCGAAGACTTTACCTCGCCGGAGCGCGCCTGCATACAGGTCATGGTATGGCGCACCCGCCAGCCGCAGCACGAGGTGGCGGTGCACGGCCTGGCGCGCCGGTTTTTCTGCCATTTTCTTCATCGCTGGTCGATCATCATTACCGACAGCGCGCAGACCAACGCGGCAAAAGTGATGTGGGAAGGGATGGTTGCCTGGGCGCTGCGCGACCCGGAGCACTACGTATACGTGTGGGACGGCACAGGCGAATCGGGCTGCCTGCACCCGGTGCGCAGCTGGCTGGCGTTCTGCGGCCACTGGGCCGCCTTCTGCTGGGGCGCCGAGCCAGGAAGCCACCTGAGACGACGGGTTGTCATCAGTACGCACCCCCTTAACGCTGCGCAGAAATAATACGGATGCGGAACGACGCGGCTGCAGAACAACTCTCCACCGGAGGGATGTCACGCGCCGTTCAGCCCACACAACCTGCGTATATCGCCGGAGTAGCAAGCCGGGGGGCTCATAACGCCCGCATTTCAGATTAAGGCGTCCTGCAGCACGTGTCCACCGTCGTATCTACGAAAAAATGTGCGCGGCGGACAGTGAGTATCAGCCAGACCTGCAGGATTTCACTGCCTGATACAAAGGACATTTTTTTATCTGGAGAAAGATATCATGACAACAGTAAGGCGCAGTGGTGCCGGAAACTTCGCGGCCGACCCGGCACGCGCCTCTCCGGACGGGCAACAAAGGCGGTACAGCCAGCGGAGGCAACTTCAAACACCGCCCCGGTCGCGCACGCGTGGCTGGCCGTAAGGGCGGACTTATCAGCCGCCGGGGCCCTAAACCTGAAATTTAATTAAGGCAAACAGATTCGCACCGGCGGTGAAATTTTATCCCGGCGATCTCAATTAGGAAATTAATATTACCTAATTTCCCTGGGGTCGGCGGAGATTAATTATAACGAATTATCGCATGATTTTTTCTAGCCCGCTGCGCATTGCTACAGGCAATATCTCTCTAAGAAGGCCTGCAATATTTTCAAATCGTGTTAAATCCATTCCTGAGATTAAATCCCATATGACTTTAACTTTTAAAGATGAAAACGATTTCAGGGACCACATAAGGTTTATTCAGTGTTTTCTGAGTTTTATCCCTGATAATCTGTCAGTATTATGAATTTAAGGCGTTTTTTTCTTAACGGGACTGAATTTATTTCGCATTAAGGAAGCGCTACGCTGAAAATAACCATTCCGGACCGTACTTCAGCTCATTAAACCGCTACACTGAAATACCGTAATAAGGCTGATGGAGAGTGGAGCATGCCTGATTATTATCACAACGAAAATCAGCTGATTATTGGCGAAGCTGTGATTCATCTGGCGCTAAATAATGCGGATATTACTGTTGACTCGCTTGTAAGGGCGCTGGCTGAGATGGCTGCCATCGAGGAAAATCCTGCGCGCTGCGTGCAGATAAGAGAGGCGAAACACTGGCTCCGCGGGTTCATGCCAGCTTCAGGTAACCGTGACGAGCTCAGATGGGTTACCGGAGCGGGTCAGGGCTCAGTTCACTGAAGGGTTTACGCCCGTTCGGGACAAAAACCGGGCGGACCTCTTTCCAGCGTCTCTCGCAACACGCAGGCCAGCCATAGCTTTCTTAATGCTGTACAACCCTTTTATTATCGCACTCATCATTCGCGCGCTGATACTCACGTAAGCTACTGTTTAGTAACGGCTAGCACTTTTTGCAAAAAAAAGATAACTTGTACAGCATCACAATTGCTGTACAAGTTTGATTTGATTGTATAACTTTATGGACAGACAGAGTCGACTACATTTTAACCATTGAGGGGTTCACCATGCGTCAGAATGTCACGAAATTACCGGATGCCGCGAGCGACATTGCACACTACTTCAGCAAGGCGTCGGCGCCGACCCAACAGGAAACCCTTGGGCAGATTGTCGGCGAAATCCTGCGCTCGGGCAAGAACCTCAACCGTAAGGCCATCTGCACCAAGCTGTTACACCGCCTTGAAGCGGCATCAAGTCAGGAAGAAGAGCGTCATTATCAGACGCTTATCGGTATGTTGTTCGAGCGTTAAGTTTTAATTTCCAGGTGAAACGCCCCGCAGCATGCATACAAGGGCCGTCCGGACTGGGCGACCGGCACTTTGTCCGGAGGACAGGCACCATAAGGCGCGGGTATGCAAAGAAGTAAACCAGAAAGACTCGTTGACGCTGTTTTAGGAGATGCTGTCATAGCTATGCTTGATGGCGACGATGACATCAGCACTGTAAGGCTGATTGGCGTGCTTAAGTCCATGACTCAAACTGAACAGGATGCTGAGCGACGGGAAGCAGTAATGATGGCTATTCAGGAAGTTGAAGCTACTCTTCCACGATTAAGTAACACTCGTGATGCAGCAATACTGGCTTTTAATGATGAGCTCTCACCTGACAGTGGTCGTAAGCACTGAGCCTCAGCTGAGATTTCCGTTTATAGCGGATAGTGGCAGGACGCCCGCAGGACGCGGCTACCGGAGGGTGGCCGTTTTTATTTCAGGCATTTGCCTGGCCACATTAGCCCGCAGGGCCTGACGGATAACATCATGCAAGTTAATGAGAAACTTAACACTTCTGAAGCATACATCATCCAGCACTTCCGCAGCGGCGGCGACGCATTGGCCGCTGAAACCGCCGTGCTGGACGCTGTCATCCGCGATATCGTTATCCACGGTAAAAAGGTGACCAGCAAAGCGATCATCCTTTACCTGATTGCCGAGCTCGAAAGCACCTCAGACATGGACGAGCTTGACGTGCTGCGCAGCGCGCTGGAAATCGTGGTGGGTAAAACGCCCGACGATGAAGCCTTATGAGATTAATTGTGCTGCGCAGCCTGCGCGGCATTCAGCGCAGGCGGAGAGTCGAATCCTCCCTGCGAAGCCCACAAGGGGCAGGTGACTGCGGCGGCGAGGGTTACGGCAATCCAGACTTTCACAGGCACCTCCCGGTTTAAAAGATTTCACTTTTAACAGTGTGGCACGCCACAGTTATTGCGCGAGGGAAACGCGTCATAACGGGATAAATCTGAAGGTCAGTGCATCTGCTGAGCCAGTAGTCTGACCGCGCGTTCGCAATTTTCGCGCAATGCGGCAGCGCCAGCCGACTCGCCCATGCTGTGCAAGGCGCTGGTGATTTCGTGCAGGGTGAGGTACTGGTCCGGCTTAAGAAGGCGCGCCACGACCGTTCCGATAACGGCGTAGATATCTTCGGCGGTGGTGTCATCGTTCATATGACCTCCGTCCGTAAGGTGGATAAGCGTACAGTATAACTGAAAGGCGCCGCAGCAGATACAGCGGCGGCCCGGGTGACTTCAGTGAAGCTTCTGCGATGACAGATTGTCAGCGCTGGCGACCCCGGTCTTCTCATCGGCGCGAATGTGCATTTCCCGCCGGACCTCTTCGATAGCGCGCAGGCCCGCGCGAACGCGGTCTTCATCCGTTTCATGCTCAATCGCCGCGCGCAGGCGGTCTGTCAGGACAGCCCAGCTGATGGCCACGTCCTCATCCAGCAGCGCTGTTACGGCCTCGCCAATCATGATGTCGGCCATTTTTTCTTCAAAGTCATTTTTCATGGGGTTATCCGGCAGCAGGTTTCGGGCGCAGAGCTTACCACAGCACACCTGGCCTGGACATGAACGGGTAATCTGTCCGCATAAAACTTTTTCACCGCAGTGTAAATACGCGCCACGGTAACGCTGCCAGGGAGGGAGGTATCCTGCTCTGACGGTGCCTCACTCCTGCGCGGACATTTTCTTGCTGCGTCCGCGCTGCTTTGCTGCTGGAGGTGCGGGCTCCGCCACCGGTTAAGGCTTCTCCAGGCGATACAGGCAGACGTCGCCGCGCTCCGCCAGGCTCGCCGGCCAGATCATGGCCGCATTCCAGTCCTCAACGTAAAGTTCGCCCAGCGGCTGTACCACGGCCCAGGGCATTCCCAGCGTGCGACGCAGCTGCAGGAGTTCCTGCGCCATCGCCACGGCCTCTGCGTCATGATTTTCCGGATTACCGGCGATTTGAGTAAGCCTGTGTTAGCTAAGCATTGCTGCGTCTCCTGTGCGTTAAACCCTGTTGCAGCGATAGCCTGCCGGCGGATTGCCGGACATCTCCCGCTGGCGCATGCTGGAGGTACCTCCGTCGCTGAAAACAGGGGGATTACGAAACCTTTACGCTTAATGTCTTGTTGGCCACTTGCAGAGTTTGCAACCAGTTCTACACTGGGCGGACCAGTGTAGAGAGTACCGGTTTTAAAACAATAAGAGGTAAAAAAAATGATTTTAGGTGAGTTTATGCTGAAGGTGAACCGCTGGCCTCAGATGCATTTCACAGCAATTGAAAGCGAGCAGCGCGACGCCGGCATCGAGATTTATGCCATCGACTGCACAAACCAGACCAAAAGCCGGTTGCTGATTTACTGCACGCCGGACGCGCAGCACGCGGCGGTCATGACGACGCATTTCCGCACCTGGCTTGAAAAGGCCAACCGCGGCAGAACGCTGCGGCAGGAAAAGGCTGAAGCGCCGGCGGCCGTTATGGCCGCGCAGCACCCGCCTCAGCGTGCCGCAGCCTGTTAATCATCCGGGGCCCACGGGCCCCTTTCTGTTCCCGTGCCTCAGACGGCTTCCCGTGTTTCCGGCCAGGCGACGGCCGCGCCTTCAGCGGTGAACAGCGCGCCCTGAAAATCAGTGACCCCCGCCGCCTCCAGCCACATCCACTCCTCCGGCTGCTCAATGCCCGCCGCGATCACGTTAATTTCCAGCGCCGAACAGCAGCGCAGCACGGCGTGTACTACCGCCTGACGGGGGCCGCTGCGGTGAATATTGCGAACGATCCCGGCGCCGATGCGCACGCGGTCAGGCTGCACGTGCGCCAGCAGCGACAGTCCGGCTGAGCCGTCACCAAAGTTATCGATGGACAGGCTGATGCCGGCCTGCTTCAGCTGGCGCACCGCCTGAGAAAATGCTTCCAGCTGAGAAATGACCTCCGTCTCGCTAACACCCAGTATGATCTGCTGCGGCACCATCCCGGCGCTGTCAATGGCGCTGACGAGCCGGCTGACGGCGTCCGGAACATAAACCAGCGTCATAGGCAGAATGCTGAGGTACAGCATGATGTCGTCAGGGCATGACCTGCCGGCCCTGTGCAGCGCTCCGATGACCGCATCGAGATTATGCTCGTACAGCGCCTCGCCGGAGACCCCCGCCGGCACGTCATCGGGCAGGGCCTCAAGGGCCGTGACCTTACGGCCGAGCGGATCGACCACCGGGCGGAAGGTAACGCCCGCTGCCGCAGCCGGTGACCCATTGTCATCCGGCACGAAGTCCCAGTAGTCGGCGGGCAGGACCTCAAAGTAGTTTTCTTTCTCACGTGCTTCCACGAAGGTTCGCAGGAACTGCAGGCCGCGGTCGTCATAGGTCAGACGATATTTAGACGTGCCGCGGTCAAGCACCGCCTGCAGCACGCTGCCGCTGTCGTGATGGCGCAGGTCGAACAGCTCCATGCCGTGGTTGCCAAAGCGGCGCGACGGTGAATAGTCGCGCATCAGCTCAACCACGTTGTGGTGGCGCCGGTCGGCGCAGATGCGGCCGTAAATGTCCAGTACGCCTTCCTCCGGCCCCTCCAGAATCTGAAAGAAGTGCGTGCCGTTAAAGAGTAGGATCCCCGTGACCTGATGTCGGGCGTTCAGCAGGCTGGCCTTCTCCACCATGCCCGGCAGAACGCTGACGGGTACCTCATTAGCGAGGTGGCTCCGGTAAATTATTGTTGTAAGCATTTCAGGCTCCGTATTGCCACAGATTGTCACGGGCACCATAGCAGCCAGCCGCCATTTCTCAAACCGGACCGGCAACGGACATGATGAGACGCTGAATAAACATTCAGAAAGTCTGAAACGATAGTTTTTAACGCACTCGTAGCCTTGTAATCAAAATAAATTATTGCGGAATAGTGGTTTTTCAGAACATCCTTCGGGGGCTTTATTCAGCGGTGTCAAAAGTGTGGCGTGAGGCTGTCATCAACGTAAAACAGAGGTAATAAATTTGTCTATTCAACAATACGGGAAAAGGCGCGTCATTATTGACGAAGCGGCACTGAGTCTTGCTCCGGGCGAAAGGGAAATAAGCGTGCATTCGCTTATTTCCGAACTCGGACGCATGGCTGAGACTGGCAGCAGCGATAAGCGGCTTACAGAAATATCCGAAGCCAGATGCTGGCTGAAGAGCTTACACGAGCCGGGGCAGGCCTGAACGACGAGAAGAACTGACGCCAAAGGACTTAGTCCAGCTCTGACCGGAACACGACTAAGAAGAGATCCTCACCGGTCGCGCGCAGGCGTGTACAGGCCGGAGACCCTGTCAGGTACGAAACCCTCCGCTTTTCCCGCGCTTAAATCGCATCAGAAATTAATTCCACCCCTATATACTCGGGCATACAGTGGCAGCTTTGACAGGACGCTTGCGCTGCGTAGTGCTAATGCCGCGCATGACATCATGCAACTGATGACGGAGGCAGTAAGTGTTGTTGATAGCGGTGTGGTCGCAGGTGCAGGTGCAGCATACTGAAAATTGTCGGTATGGTGGGCGAAGTGGCCGAGGCCATGGATAATATTTCGCTGGCTTCATCCTAACAGATGCAGGGCATCTCTCAGGTCAGCATTGCCGTCAGCCAGATCGACGGGGGAACGCAGAATAATGCAGCTCTGATGGAATAATCCTCGTCCGCCTAACAGTCACTTTCAGAACAGGCACAGCGCGGAATGGTGGAGACATTCAAGGTTTAAGCCATATTTGTATACTGCGGACGCGTTGAACTCAGGGTCATGGCTGCTTGTTTCTCTGGGGAGCATGTGAGGTATACATGTGCTCGTTCTTCAGTGCTACTGACTACTTCCGCGTAGTATCTGTAAAAAATGGATTACCGTATGGTTAAATCTGTATGCATGAAAAGTTTCAGCGCGTTAGAAATCAAGACATAAACGGATCTGCTGCTTATACAACTGAGAAGGGGATAATAAGGTTGCTGGTTACGTAATCCAATAATCTGGCACACCTAATTTTAACATCAGCAGACAGAGTTGGGATAACTTTGTTGAGAATATAATGACTACTAGCAAGAGAAAGTTACAAAGATTAAAGAAAGCCGCTGCAAGCGGCTTTTAAAAAAATTTATTTATTCTAAATGATCTTGTGACAACGGCTTGCGTTTACTGATGGTTCCTCCTTTACGCCCTGCCTCGACGGCGCGAGCCGGATCATTCCTAAAGTTACCACCACTTACGCGGCCGCCTTTTCGGCCAGCCTCAACTGCTCTTTCATGATTCTCAGCGAAATTACCTGCTCCACCACGATGTGTGACCATGTTAACTCCTGACGAGAGTGAATAAAAATTATTTAAAAACTTTAGTTATGAACACTAATAAACATTAGCAAGGAATAAAAAAAATTCAAATTTAGGTAATTTATGATACTAATTCTGAGTAATTTTCTTTCTAAAAAAAAGTGATGATGTTCGAAAATCTGGTTTTAATTGGCACTGCTTTTTCTCCTGACAAGAACTTTGATATAAATATTCTTTTGTATGAACAGCATTGATTGCAAATTGAGGTATCTATCAGTGGAATCGAGGTTTTTCATACTAAGGGAGGATGCAATGGCGTCAAATTGTTGGCAAGACCATTTAAAAATGGACCTGACTTTTATCAGAGTAGGCCATAAGTAACTAATGGACCTAAAAAATCCATGCTCCTCCTCAACCACGCTAAGTAATGTTAAACCATTGTAATAACAAGTTGAGCTGTGAAATATTTTGGAAATGGAGACTTGTGTTTTATATTTAGATTTTTACATGCCAAATATTTTTCACAGACATTTGATATTCTGAGACTTACAGCCAAGCGTAAAAAGTGAAAGCGCTGATTAAATAGCGCTTTCGTTGGGTAAATCGATGGTTAGAAAGTTAAGAACTAAAAGCTTTCCCAGTTTGCCTTACTCACCTCTGGAGCAATTAACGGAGTATTCTTTTGAAGTTGTAACGTTCTGGCTGTCTGTGCGTTAACTGCTACACCAACCTGAGCTGTGGATTCGTTTAAAATGAACGTAGAAACCAGCCTCGACAAGGTTTCAGCCTGCTCCTGCAAAGACTTAGATGCAGAGGAAGCTTCTTCAACCAAGGAAGCGTTCTGCTGTGTGACTTCGTCCATCTGTCCAATGGCAAGATGAACCTGCTCTATGCCTTTGCTTTGTTCAGAGGTTGCTGCAGCAATTTCATTAACCAGATCGGCAACCTGCTGGATAGCATTACTGACATTTTCTGTATTATTACCCACGTGCGTTGCCTGCTCAAGACCCTGTTCGACTTGAGCAACGGAAACTGAAATAAGCTCGTTTATCTCGCGAGCAGCAGTTGAGGAGCGCTGGGCCAGATTACGAACCTCAGAAGCAACGACTGCAAATCCTCTACCATGCTCACCAGCGCGCGCGGCCTCTACCGCAGCGTTAAGCGCAAGTATGTTGGTCTGGAATGCAATTCCTTCAATCAAACCTGTAATTTCGGAAATTTTTGAGGAACTTCCACGTATTTCTAACATTGTTTCCAGCATCTGACTGACTGCACTCCCGTTTCGCTGGGATAAATCGTTAGCATTATTCGCTAGCTCACTGGCCTGAACTGCACCAACAGCATTCTGACGAACGGTATCACTTAAAGTGGCCATACTTGCTGAGGTTTGCTCTAGCGAAGCTGCCTGCTGCTCAGTACGTGATGACAAGTCTTCGTTCCCTGCAGCTATCTGGGTGGAGCCTGTGCTGACTGATTGTGCCGCATGGTTAACAGACAAAAGTGTTGCCGAGACTTTTATCAACAAGTTGTTAAATGCTGATGCGGTTTGACCGATTTCATCATTTCTAAGTACTGGAGCTACTAGAGTAAGATCAAGGTTATTACTAACATCAGTCATAGTATTGGTCATACTATTCAAACTACGCTTAATGCCAAGGATAATACTGGTAGAAAATATACCGAGACCGATGATGACTAACACTGACACTCCGCTCATCATCCAAACAGTCTGTGTGTAGATTTTCTTGTTGATTTCTCTTAAACCAGCACCAATTTTTATATTCAAATCAATTTGCTTCGTGAACTCTGACTCCATTTTACGTGTTGCGGCGCCCACCCCATTTTCACCTTTTAGTAAAGCCAGAGAAAGCGTATTGTCTTGGCTTTTTGAGGCGTATAAAAAAGCCGGTAAGGCCTCACGAACCGCATCAATGTTATGAAAAGCCTGCTCGGTCATCGCTTTATCTTCATCACTGGAGATATCGTTTTCCATGTAATAATCCGTAAGCGACTTTAACGTATTCAGCAGATCTTTTATCCTTTCCTCAGCCTGGTTCAGGTCTTGACTACCTGAAGCGGTCTGATGGCGGTAGAGTGCAATGCCTAACTGATTAGTGTAACTAATTGATTTATTGAGATCCTTGATGCTGGGAATTGCATTGGCCTGAACATATTCAAAGCGAGACTGGAAGCCTGAGATTACCGAGAGTGAAACGGAAACAATCGCGAGAAGTGATAATGCCAGTAAAAAAAATACCAGCAACAAACGCTGTGTAATAGTCATATGAACCCTGATGTAAATGTTAAATATTGCAACAGAGCTTATCGACGTAGTTTTACCAAGCTTTAACTATTTATAAATAATATATTTTTCAAACAGGCTTGAAAGTTTCTTCAGATGTACTAGCACATCGTGTAAATAATTGATTATAGTTATCACCTTGTAAAGAAAGTAACAACTCGTTATCAACTTTCATAAGCTTCATATTCAATAAGGATGAGATAGATGAAAATTATTAAGAACTTTATCATTGGCATGGATTTCTAGGTCTGCCCGAGGAAGAAGAGCATCAGAGGTTATGGCTAACTTCTGCAGCTTCATTCGCACACTAAACTGAAATTTTACTATCCGCTCATTGCTAGCTTTCAGTTTTAGATTAAGCATTTGAACGTACATGATATTATCATATTTTCATGTATGCCTCTCACCAACCTCTAGTGGGTATGGATCATTGAGTGAAGTGACTTAAAAAATCGTCCCCATAATCAAGGTTTAAAGGTTCAGGTATTATTGCTTTTACTGACCCAAAATCAGTCAGTTTTTACTTTAACTGCATGGAACTTCAGTTGAGATATTTAGATTAAACATGCTGAAATTTTTCTAACATTCGACTGCCAAGGCTGATTATAACTAACAACGCATCCATTGCTGCCAAATCAGTTAAATATTAACAGAATAAAGCAATGCAAATCTCAGGGGAGTAATTTCATCAGGCTATCATTGCAGGTGAGAGATCATTTTTATATTTTTAAAAAAATGAGTGTCATGGGGTTAATGATAGTAAGAGGGTTTCTCCTTATGGAAATATACAGCGGTTCACGTTTGCTTATACGGCCGATTTATGCGAATCAACCCTGCTTAAGAGACAGCGGAATGAAGGTTTATTATTTTTATAGTCAAGAAATAATTGTTTTCCCTGGGGCCGACCTCATTTACTTGCTAGGATATGGCCATGAATGATCTATACCAAGAGATGAAAATATTCCGGTTGCGACAAAATAAATCAAAACTAACGCGAAGACAAGAATTGCAGACAATTCGATTACTTTAAATATATTACACTTTGCCATAGTTAACCTTCCTTCCATATGTGTGATTTAAGCCTCCTCATTAACATAGAGTGTTACCGGTAAAGCTCAAGCGAAAATCACATTGTGAAACACAAAAACAGACTTGCCGATCTTTGCAATTGAGGTTTTCGGATGGGTAGTGCTTTGACTAGTCTACTTGCTGCCGTACCGCTGACAAGTCCTCATAGTCGGCGTAGTAATCGGACCAATCCTCCTGCAGCAATCCAAGGTTCGGGCAGTGTGGCCATGATAGGGGATAGTATCAATCGCATGAATAGACGTTTTCTATGTCCGCCCAGATTATAGGGAGCAGATGCCGCATGACCAGTAATAAATGGGATTCATTACTTGGAATGATTACCAAAAAGCACCCAGATGAAAATGTTTATATAATGCGTTTTCTTGAATTTTGAAGAAAAATTTCTCTGCATTATAAAAGTTAGCTTTCCACTCATAGAGAGCATGTCTGCTATATGACACAGGCCGACAAATATGAAAAGGTAATAATATTCGGTTAAAAATGATAAAGGAGTCCCAGAACACGCTCGCATTTAGGAATGTAAGACGTTCTGGGGGTTAATTTCATATGGCCGCGGTCAAGCTTTGGCCACATTAATCCAGAGACAGGCTTTACTCCGGAATAGATCTTGAGTCAGCCAGGAAAAACGTTGATGCATGCTCAATGCTTGTGAGGATTTTCTGTACTGCTGGCAAAATTCCTTATTCGCATTTGAAGACGAGAAATCTGTCCTGTAATATCTGCCGTTCTTTCCGCCAGCCCCCTGATAGCACTGGCGATAACGGAAAACCCTCGGCCATGTACACCTGCTCTTGCGGCTTCAATACTGGCGTTCAATGAAATGAGCTTAATCTGCGCCGCTATACTTGCGTTTTCAGAAACCAGCTCGGCAATTTCTTTTGCAGTTTCGGCTGTCTGAATATTTCGCCTGCCCTCGCTTTCCTCGTGGAGCAACCGATCCTTACGGCCCTGGATATCAATAAGCGCGCCTACCGCACGCAGAGGCGTACCATCAGATGCACGTTTAGTCTGGCCTCGAGCCTGAAACCACCGGTATTCACCGCTGCGCAATCTAAGACGATATTCAATATCAAAACCGGTTTTACCGCTGAAATCCATTAGGTGGCTGACGAAAGCATCGAGTGCAGCTTGTTTGTCATCCGGATGAAGGCGTGACGCCCAACTATCCATCACATCTGGAAATTCTTCAATAGTTTCAAAGCCAAGCAGCTTTCTGAACTGCGGTGACCACCAGAATACGTTGTCAGGGTTCAGCGGATTTCCGCCAATGATGTCTAGGTCCCAGAGTCCATCATTGAGCATTTCCCGAGATAGGTCAAAGCGCGTGGAAACAATTTCAAAAAGGCGAGACTGAGCGGTTTCTTCTTCAATATTTTCCATAACTGCCACGAGACGTGGCGGCGTAAACTCCTGACAGTATGATGCACTTATGCGAAACCACTGAAAATCATTTTCGTCAGTTTTGAAGAGGCAACGCACCGGTTTATTAACATCGCCGTGGTTGAGCGTATAATTTATTAAACGTCTAAAATCATCTCTGGAATCAGGATGTACCATCTGTGTAAGTGACGTCAGTCCTAGCACCCTTTGAAGAGGTAATGACAAAAGCTGGCGGGCTTCAGATGAAAAAAATACAGGCGCGTCACTTCCAAGAACCGGAGCCTCAACATACCAAAATCCTTTCTGACTGAGGCTCATAACACATTTCAGCAGAATGGTATCACTGTGGTCCACATCTAGCGCTTTATTGACTTGCTCTTCAGCGATATATGGCTGCGTCTGCTCTGCGGCGGACTGTTTACTGAATAAATTTCGAAACATTGTCTCTCCTGGTCAACAAGGATTGGCACAAAGTATGCCCTCAACACTTATCGGCGGAAATGTCTGAAAATTCAGTTAAGACTCAACAGGTTTTAGCTATGGCTGTAACAGCAATATTCGGTTAAGTGCGTATTCTGTAAAGCGGCACTTAAAGTGCAGTCATTGGTATTTTCAGTATTACAAGGGCTCTTTAGACAAGACGCGCCGTGCTTAAGATAAGTTCGAGAAGGCGGGCAGCTTAACGCTGCAGCAAAGTGTGGTCGTGAACGCGCTGAATGATGCCGAGCCGGTATAGATCTTTATCTGTCATAGTCACCAACATAAAGTCTGCATCCTGAGCTGAGCCTGTGGAGATTTAAGGCTAGTTCAGAGACGACATCGGTGAGTTGTTACGTACGACATCAGCGTTTTGGAGTAACAATCTGTGTTGAGGCTGGTTTTAAATATCCGGGTTTTAGCTAAATTGAAATGTCCGTCAGGTCTTGCCAAATATCTCCTGGCTGCGGGTCTGTAAGTCAGCAAGGGCTTCGAGCAAATTATTTTCATCTAAAGAGCGCTGTGACTTCTTCGCCGGGTCTTTTTTCTGTCCTCTGCGACTGGGGGCGCTGCCTGACGGGACCGAGAGTGAACGCGTGCTGTCGCGCTTTTCCTGAACCAGTTTAGCCACAGCCAGCGCGTGTCCCAGCCGCTTATTCTCAACGATGGCGCCCTGGTCGACTTCCGCCAGGCGGTCATAAGCAGAGCAGGGAAGTGCAGTACCATTTGCCCGCAGCTCAATTTTTCCATCCGGATAATGATAAATCTCGATATATTTCCCCATTACCTGACGACTTTTATCATTGTCTTCAAGCATATAAAGCGTTTTATCATACTGGACTGTAAGCGATTTTAAGACGCGCCTTGGCTCGCGCCAGGTGAATATCAGATCCAGATTATCGTCTGCATCAAGTGCCCGATGAACGTTGAAATCATGTCGCGGTTCTTTCGCTAAACGCCGGTTGTAGTCCGCCATGAACTCAGCGGTAAAGGCGTTGGCTGCTTCCGGCGTGCTGATTTTGCGCAGCCGCAGCTCCTTGACCAGCCTGTCCTGAAGCGTCAGATGTGCACGTTCAACACGGCCCTTGGCAGAACTGGTATTGGCACAGATGCCGCTGATGTTCAGCTCGTTCATCGCGCGCCCGAACTGCGTCTGGCCGTCACCGCCAGCCGCATTTTTGTTGGTAATGCGAAAAATGCTGGCTTTGTCGCTGTAGAATGCCAGCGGCATACCGTGCAGCTCCAGATAGCCGCGCGTGGCGTCAAAATAGGTGAACGTGGACTCAGATTTTACGAAGTGGAGCTGCATCAGGCGGCTGGTCGCGTCATCAACGTAGACCAGCAGCGTGCAGGCAGGACCACGTTCCTCAAACCAGCGGTGGTCGCAGCCGTCGATCTGTATCAGCTCGCCAACGCAGGCGCGACGATACCGCGGCTGCTGGATCCTCGGCGCACGAATTTTCCGGGGGATCCAGACTCCGGCTCGTACCATCAGCTGACGCATGGTCTCTTTAGCCAGCACAACGTCATGGAGTTCGGCCAGCTTCTCGCAGGCGAGCGTCGGACCAAAGTCAGCATAATTATCGCTGATGATGCCCAGAGCAAGTTCAGCAAGGCCAGGAACAAGCTGGCGATTACCACGTTTTAGTCGTTACAATCAAAGGGCGTACAATCATAATTATGTTAAATATCAATATGTTGTATGTTTTTATACGCCGGGTATCTGGTCTGGCGCGGACTGGTTGAAGAACAGACTCTTGAACATCCTGTTGTATGGCCAACAAATGGTGGCCTGTGGATTGATTTTGTTGAGGGGTATCGCCTGGTTGCTGCAACGCTCCCCGGTCGCGATGGTTCGTTAGAGATTGGGCAGCGGCAGATTACTTTTGCCTGGTTCGACACGCATCAGGATGAAGTGCTTCGTCGTAAGGGATGTTTAACGACTGAAGGTCACATTGTAGGAACGCTCACGCGTGGATCGATTGATGAACTGGTCAGAGAAGAGCTGGCTACCCTGGCAAACAGAATCTGGCCGAGTGTCTGGGTTGAGGCGGTCGTGACCGGAATACGCTCGGCCAGCATATTAAGCGGGGCGCCGATTGCTGAGTTCAGCCCCTTACGTCTGGCACATGGTGCGATGGCAATCGTGGGTGATGCCGAACACGTGATCTCTCCCATGACAGGGCGCGGTTATTTGACTGGAGTGGACGACGCACGAGTGTTGTCGCACGAACTGGCAAAACTAAAATCAGACGAACCGATTGCGACCGCGCTGGCACGCTACGAAAAAATCCGCCTGCCATACGTACGGGCTCTGGTCAAACACTCCTGTACAATTAGTGCTGAATACCGACGCTATGCTGAGTCTGGTGGTGTTGGTTTTTCTGAAGAGATATAAAAAAGACCGCTGGCAGCAATGCCAGCGGTCTTCAACTCAGTATCGCGTTACTGCGGATCTCAGGAGGAGATACCTGCACCCAGAGCCGGGAAAACATCGCTGAACAGCAGGCCGATAAGTTGCTGGCCGTTCGGTGTTGACCAATCCTGTGCAATTTCAGCCATCAGGGTATTCGTTGCCGTCATCACCACTCCAGCGTCGTGCATGCGCTGGCGTGAAAACTCTTCAGACAAATCGCTTGGTGAACCGGAAGCGTCCATCACAGCCTGCACGTTAAAACCTTCCAGCGCAGCGTCGATTGCCGGGAAAATCAGGCAAACGTCAGTGGTCACGCCGGCCATAATCAGGTTTTTACGACCTGTAGCCAGTACGGCTTCATGGAACGCAGGGTAAGCCCAGGCATTAACTACGCCAGGACGTTTGATACGCGCCGCGTGCTCATCCGGCAGGATTGCAGCGATTTCAGGCAAAATTGGACCCTGAGCGTTTTCTTCCTGGCTGGACGTGATAACGGTTGGCAGGTTCAGAATTTTCGCCATTTTCGCGAGTGCAATCGACTGCTTAGCCGCAAGCTGAGAATCAATGTTTTTAATCAACTGCATGGTGCCGACCTGGTGATCAATCAGCAGTAATGCGGTGTTTTCAGCGGTGAATCTTTCTTGAGCCATGAATGAATCCTCTTAAGTGTGGATCAATTTAAATGTAGTGGATGTGCTGCAAAAAGCACCACATTGCTACTGCCCTCAGGGGCCCTCAGCACAATGTTGCGCGGAGAATCATGCGCCGGATAAACCGGCAGTTTCAGGTCATCAATACTGTAACTATGGTCATCGATTTCAGTAATGCCCGAAATGGGCATCGCAAACAGAATATGGTCTGCAGGGATGGGTACAGTTATCTCTGCATTTGCCTGGATTGAGATATCAAGTAGCGTTACCTGAGTCGGCGGATTCATCGGTGAATGCTTGCCACCAAAGCTGCCCAACGGGATACGAATCGTCACTCCCGCTTGCTTTATGACGGGAACATCCTGGGGTTCGAGCATTAATGGAAATGGATCGATGTCCCGTTTTTCCGGGCTCAGCGCGACAAAGATTTGTAATCCGTGAACCGTTTTCCCCTGCACCGCTGGCACTTCTTCATGAACAATACCTTTTCCTGCCGTTGTCCAGTGAAGCCCCCCCGGTTGAATCAGATTCTGCGTACCGATGGAGTCACGATTAAACATCCCTGTCTCAGAATCGGATAAAATATAAGACACTGCAGACATGCCGCTGTGCTTATGGGGGGGGAAAGTGGGAGCCCCCATCCAGTAATGATCGACGCCAATGTACGGAGAAAATAACGCCTGCTTTCCGCCTGCCCGTAATCCGTAGCTGCGGAAACGACTGTCGTGATTTGCATAGTTAACTCTGGCAATCACAGGGGGTGTCAATGTATTGACGCGAGGGGACAGTGTTTTCACTTTCAGCTCCCTAAATAATAACGTGGGATAATCATCTCTCGTTATGTGCCATCAATAAAGATGCCAAAATGGATTACTTTGTTCCACTGGTGGAGCAATCAGGGAAACTACCGTTGCCCCTTGAATCATTGCTTGATGCAAACGACGAAAAAAAACCGCTCTTTGTAGTAGAGCGGCCTACATCAGGGCCACTGGCCAATAACTGCCTAAAATGACTTGCTACCACTTCTCACGCCATGGCCTGACTTCAGTCTCGAAACTCCAGCCTTTTCTGGGCTGTGTTGTTAAAAAATAGGCAGCCTCAGCCACTGCGTCCGGTTCAACGAACTCATCTTCAGGCCTGTCAGGCATGCTTTCACGGGTTTTTGGCAGATCCACAATCCCATCAATTACCACGATGGAAACGTGTATGCCTTCCGGCCAAAGTTTGCGTGCCATAGATTCAGCCAGACTATGCTGTGCGGCCTTCGCCGGCGCAAAGGCCGCAGTGTTTCCGCCACCACGTCGCGAGGCCGTCGCACCTATAAAGACAATATTACCCTTTTGACTCGCCTTCATTGATGGAATGATTTGCTGCGCACAAAGCAGTGCGCCATAGGCATTAACGCGCCATGACGATTCAAACTGCTCCGGGGTGATGCTTTCAACATCGGAAAACACGCCAGAACCCGCGTTAAAAAGCAGCACATCAACATTTCCCAGCTCGTTGTGGATGGCGGTAAACGCTGCGGCTACGGATGATGGATCACCGACATCACAGGCATAGGCTCGGGCATTAATGATTTCATTTGCCAGTTTCTGGGTTTTTTCAAGGCTGCGCGCCAGTAAGGCAACGACATAACCGGCATCTGAAAAGCGTTTTGCCAGAGCCTGGCCATTACCCTCACCTGCGCCGGCGACAACAGCTACCGGGCGGACATTTTTGTCACTCATGGTCCATTCCTCTATTCATATTTACACATTATTTTATAGTACAAGTTTAGAAAAATTTTTTATTATCTGCGTAAATACATTCTGGAATTATGTTTTCCATAAATGGGATAATTAAAACACACTCTTTGAGATATAATCCTCGTGCCAATTAACCTAAAACTCTTAATGGAATTATTAATTTATATTTACGAATTATTTCATGTTTTCACGCCATGAAAATTTACATCAGGAAGTTTCAATTAGCACTATATCAGCCGGGTTCTTAATCTTGATAGTCAGAGCTGTTTACTTATGTGGTAGTGTTTTAAATGCTATTTACCTTATGCCTTTTTGTTCGTGTTTTATTCGCCTTGTATTTCCCCAGGGGATTCTCCACACAACAGCAATGCCTGAGGGCTTAAGTTCGGCATTAAAATTTATAAACCTGAGGGTCTTTAAGACTATGGTAGTTGCCTCATATATTATAAAGGCGACAGTTCTTATTTTGCGTTACAATCTGGAAATAAGACGAGCATTAGGTCCAATTTTGGTATTGGTAATCATTATCATCTCAATGTCTTTCTATATTCATAATCCTCTCTTGCCAATGTGATATTCATACTAAAAATTCTTGCCACTAGGCTGCGAAAATTCGCAGCCTCATTATCTTATTCCATCACTTAAGATGTTCACGAATAAATTCGATAAATACCTGGACCTTTGCTGGCAATAATCTGGTCTCAGTCAGAGCATAGATGGTGACCGCTTCTGCTTCATAAGGTAACAGTACTCGCGTCAGCACCCCGTTTTTAACATCCTCTGCAACAATAAGTTCAGGTAAAACTGCTACCCCCATCCCCATGGTTGCCAGTCGTCGCATCATTCCAATACTGTTCATCTGAAAGCGCCCAGAAGTCCGGATGCTCTCTTTAAGGTCACCCTGATACAGATGCCATGTTGCTGTCTTTTCCGGTCGCATAATCAGGCATTCATGCTCGGAGAGATCTTGCGGCGTCCCGGGCTCCCCTTTCGTCGCGATATATTGGGGTGAGGCATAAACGTATCGCGGCAACGCCCCCAGTTTCCTTGCAATCAGACCTGAGTCAGGCAGTGTCCCCATGCGGATGGCGAGGTCAAACGGTTCCGACACAAGGTCCACATTTCTGGGCGTGAGGTCGAAATCGAAACTGATACCTGGATATCGCTCAGAGAACTGGCAGATAATGGGGGTCAGAACCACGATGGCAAAATCAGCGGGAAGCGAAATTCTCAGCTGTCCTTCTGGATTTGCCAGCATTGTACCCAGTTGTTCATGCGCCAGCCGGGCTTCATCCACAATACGCCTGCAACGCTCATAGTAAATCTGACCTGCTTCAGTGAGCTCGATTTTACGCGTTGTTCGATGCAGTAACCTTAAACCTATTGTTTTCTCAAGCTCTCCAATTTTGCGCGAAAGCGTAGAGTTGGGCATGCCTAACGATTCCGCAGCACCGCGAAAGCTCTTCGCTTTCACGACCTCAACGAAATAAGACATGTGGTTCAGGAGCTCCATAAAGATTATTCCATCAGTGGAATGTTCAATTCTGATTTTAGCTATTTATTCCATAATTTGTCAGCTTATAATTTTTTCATTCGCACCGAATTAACAAAATCCTTGCGATGTGGTTACACAATACACCTGCATATAATGATTATTAATCAATAGGACATAGAAATGAGCTTTGAAAAATTTACCGCAGAAAATTCCGCCATGCTGTTAATCGATCACCAGGTTGGCACCATGGGATGGGCTAAATCCATGCCATTTGCAGAACTCAAACGCAATTCACTGATGCTGGCTAAATCCGCCGCTATTCTAAATATGCCAGTGGTGCTGACTTCAAGCATGGAAGAGTACGCTCAGGGACCTCTGCTTGAGGAACTGGCAATTATTCTGCCTGTGGCTTTCCAGACCCGAATCAAACGTATGGGCGTGGTTAACGCTATGGATGACGAGGCATTTGCAGCAGCGGTAAAAGCCACTGGCCGCAAGAAACTGATCATTGCAGGCGTCACCAATGATGTCTGCACGGTTTACCCTGCCCTTACTTTAGCTGCTCAGGGTTATGACATTCAGGTTGTTGCGGATGCTGGTGCTTCCCCAACCAAACTGGCCGACGATATTGCACTGCGCCGCATGGATAAAAACGGCATTACGCTGACCAGTACTAATCAGTTAATTGCTGAGCTGGCGGGAAGCTGGGCAACGCCAGAGGGCGAAAAACTGGTCCAGGTCATTATGGAAGCCTTCCAGTAAGTCCGGACCCAAAGTCACTTCAAATCTGGCGTAAGCGACTCAGCCTGATTGACCATTCCCACCAGGCTTGTCGCTACGCAATAAGGAACAACGATGAGTACCATGCAAAAGATTTTACGCAGCAATAAACACCGTCACGGTTCAGGTGGATTTGGTATTGAAATCCTCTGGCCCGGTATGGTTCAGCGCTCTGAAGACAGTGGTATTGGCGGAATTGGTCGCATTGATCATGCCAACGTCAGCCCGGGTACTGTTATTCCGATGCACCCACATAAAGATGATGAAATCCTGACCTACATGCGTAAGGGAAAAATGCTGCACCTTGATACGGTGGGCAATGAGGAAGAAATCTCGAATACACGCCTTATGCTGATGAATGCTGGCCATAGCTTCCAGCATGAGGAGCGCATTTTGGGTGCGAAAGGCGAATTGATGCAGTGCCTGCAGATATTTGTTCGACCGTCTGAAAGCGATCTTGAACCACAGGTGCAGTTCCACAATTTTGGTACACCTTACAGCCAGAGTTCATGGCGACTGATCGCCGGCCCTAAAGAGGCACCATTAACTTTCCGCTCCCAGACATGGCTGCATGATATTCGTCTGAGCAAAGATGAAGAGGCTTCATTACCCAACGTACCCGTTCTGGGCGTGTCCAGAATCCTCTACGTTTTTGAGGGGCGTGCAAAAATCGGTAATGTCGAACTCGAAAGCGGTGAAAGCGTAATCATTAACGATAATGTGGCACACACCCTGAAAGCAGAACAGGATACCGATTTGGTCTTGTTCACCACTGAACCAAAGGCTGACTTTTTCCGTGAAGGCATGTTCAGCGGAAATATTCGTTAAACGTTGATTAAAGCTCATGACGAGTAAACACATCGGGTTAAGTACGCTTCTTGAAGCCAGTTATCTAATTGATAAATTTTTAGAGTGAAATGACATGACGACTCAAAATACAGTTGCAGCGCCAGACATTAAAATTGCTCATCACACCGCCAGCGTTAACGGTGTGCGTCTCCACTATGTCATGGCGGGCTCTGGCGAGCCGCTGGTGTTGCTTCATGGCTGGCCCCAGACCTGGCGTGAATGGAACACCATGATCCCTGAGCTCGCTAAACATTCCACGGTCATTGCTCCGGATATGCGTGGTTTTGGCGATTCAGATAAGCCTGGAAGTGGCTATGATAAACGCACAGTGGCTGAAGACATTTATCAACTAGTAACCCATCTCGGCTTCGACGAAATCAATCTTGTCGGCCACGATATCGGCATGATGGTTGCTTACGAATATGCTTCAGCGCATCCAGGCAAAGTACGAAAGTTAGCCATGCTTGAGGCTGGTTTGCCCGGTCTTGGTCTTGAAATGCTGATGGATGGTGCTAAGTTCCCGCAGTTTTATCACTTTTCGTTCTTTATCGCTCCGGGGCTGGCTGAGTCGTTGGTTGCAGGGCGTGAAAAAATGTTTATTACGCATTTCATTCGCCATCTCTCGTACGATACTTATGCTCTGACCGACGAAGATCTTAATGAATATGCAGAACGTTTGAGCCAGCCAGGCGCACTGCGCGCTAGCTTTGAGCATTATCGCGCCTTCCCGATAGATGCGGTTAACAACCAGGAAAATGCAAAAACTAAACTCACGATGCCGGTGCTGGCAGTGGGTGGCGAATTTTGTATGAATGACCAGGTCGGCGTGATCATGAACGCCCTAGCGGACGATGTGCAAACTGTCGTTATCAAACGCAGCGGTCACTGGCTGACAGAAGAACAGCCGGAAGAGTTAACTGAATCATTGTTAGCGTTTTTTAAATAAATATTAGCAGGAGAACTTAACATGAGCGCACGTGTTTTATTACCGGGCGATGGCCAGATGACCGGCGTGGCCGGGGATATCTACACCATTAAGGCCAGCAGCCGTGATACCAATGGTGCCTACACCATCATGGAAGCCGTCATTCCGGCGCAGAAAGGGCCACCACCACACACTCACTCGCGCGAAGAGGAGTCTTTCTTTGTGCTTGACGGTGAACTGGAATTTTTTGCAGATGGAGAACGAACTGTTGCGGGAGTGGGTGCTTCGGTAACCGTTCCGAAAGGGTCACTCCATTACTTTAAAAATCTGGGCGACACACCGGCGAGAATGTTAATTTTTGCGGTACCTGCAGGTCTGGATGACTACTTTATTGAGGTCAGTCAGCCAGAAGGGACTTTCTCCGAAGCAAACCCTCCAGTTATGGACGAAGACCAAATCCGTAAGATGATTGATCTTGCGCCTAAATACGGTATTGAGATCAAGACGCCAGAACATTAATGGCTACTTGCAAAGGTAGAAGTCAAAGTGAGTTATGGCATAAAAAAACCCTGATTATCAGGGTTTTTTATTGTCCGCGCTAAATAGTCAAGCGAGGCGCGGGTAATCCGTGTAACCCACCTCGGTTCCACCGAAGTAACTGGTGTGATCGGCTGCGTTCATTTCAGCATCAGCCCGCAGGCGCTCTACGAAGTCTGGGTTTGCCAGAACCATCTGGCCATAAGACTCAAGATCTGCCAGACCTGATGCAATGTCATTCCCAATTTTAGAACGATCCTGACCCGGGCGATTAACAATCAGCGTTTGCGTCCACAGGCCGCGAATGTCAGCCAGCAACTGTTCATTGCCAAGATGCATAACATGCACATAGGCAATTCCCAGCTTATTCAGTTCTGCGACCAGATAACGATACAATGCAGGCCCTTGCTCACCCTCATCAATCCCCCACATGAGGGTACCCGGCGAAAGGCGAATACCCGTTCTCTCAGCGCCAATCTCGTCTGATACGGCTTTAACAACTTCAATGGCAAAACGGGCACGGTTTTCAATTGACCCGCCGTACTGATCGGTGCGGGTATTTGCACTTGGTGCCAGGAACTGCTGGATTAGGTACGCATTCGCACCGTGGATCTCAACGCCGTCTGCGCCAGCTTTGATAGCTGCACGAGCAGCGAGACGGAAGTCATTTACCGTATTAAGCACTTCTTCAGTCGTAAGCGCACGTGGTACAGGAATGTCCTGCATGCCAGTGGGAGTGAAGATTGGCGTTTCGGGTGAAATGGCAGAGGGCGCGACAGCCTGTCGGTGGTGAGGGGTATTATCCGGATGAGACATGCGACCCGCATGCATTAACTGGATAAAGATGTGGCCACCTTTATTATGAACGGCAGTGGTCACTTGCTTCCAGCCTGCAACATGCGCATCAGTATAAATGCCAGGCGTCATCAGATAACCCTGACCATCATCAGAAGGTTGCGTACCTTCAGCAATAATTAACCCGATGCTGGCGCGCTGTTCATAGTACTCAGCAATCAGTTTGCCGGGCGTACCATCGTAGTCAGCACGACTGCGCGTCATCGGGGCCATCACCAGATGATTTGAAAGCGTGTAAGGCCCCATTTTAGCAGGGGTGAAAATTTTGCTCATTGACTCTTTCCTGTAATTAATGGCTTAACAGCCAGCGGGTGGATATTAATTGCTATTGGGAAGCATCATTCGATTGAATATGCATCAGATTAAAACTGCAGTAATAATCCTTGAAATTTTCAGTTGAATATACGGAATAAAATGGAAATCATCATTCCAAAAATGGAACAATGCGTATGGGAAATTAATAATAAAGCAGAGGGTTTACGTAGTAATGCTTGCAGATTCAATCGGGTCTGATTACTGGTAAAATCTCTATTTAGGGAAATGAGCTATTTTTCATTTCTATAGTTGACTTATTTAGCCGAGGAATGGAGTGTCATATTTAGTGAAACATTCTATTGCTATTTGACAAAGGGAGGTAATGAGTGAAATCACCTCCTTTTGTGTAAGTTTAATAATTTATCGTGCCAAATCACCACCATCGACCGGAATGATAGTCCCTGTAACGAAAGCACCTAAATCTGATGCTGCAAATAAAACCACGCGGGCGATATCGTCCGGAAGGCCAAGCCGGCCTAATGGCAGACCCTGCGCATATTGGACAAGCGCTTCAGTAACTGCGTCTCCCTCAGCGCGTTTTGAATTAACTCCCGGCGTTTCAGTCAGAGTTGGCGCAACGCCAACGGTTCTGATCCCTTTAGGTCCCAATTCTACAGCCAGGCTTTTCGTTAATCCCGCTACAGCGTGTTTTGATGCGACGTAATGCGCTGGATTAGCGCCGTTACTCGAGTTAAACGCCGCTGTGGATACGATATTGATAATTACGCCCTTATTAGGTTCCATCCGTAAAGCGGCTTCTCTGGCACCAAAGAAGGTTCCTCGCACGTTGATGTCCAGAACCCTCGCCCACTCTTCGTCACCAATTTCGAGAACTTTGCGAGAAGGATAGATACCTGCATTATTCACCCAGATATCAAGCCTGCCGGTTTCGTCTATCGCTTTTTGCGCTAGCGCCGTAACCGATGCGTGGTCGTTGACGTCAAGGCTCGCTCCGAGATGTTTACCGCCCAATGATGTCAGTTCTTCAGCCGTCTTCTGCGCTTGTTCTGTATTCAGATCACCGATGACTACATTGGCCCCGGCTTCAGCCAAACGTAGCGCAATAGCGCGACCAATTCCAATTGCGCCGCCGGTCACCACTGCGGTACGTCCGCTTAAAGAAATTAATTCGTTAAGTGAATTTTTTGACACGTCTATGTACGTCATATTCTCTCCTATTAACGCTAAATTAGTCAGACAGGTAGCCGCTGTGGTGAGTGAACAAGAATTCAGAAACGTCGAATCACGCATCGTTCAGAATAAAAAAATTTAGTTCAAAGCCATCATTCACAACGAATTGACCCTATTTTTAATCTCAATCGCTTTAACAGTACTATTCAATCAATAATTTAAGACCACTCGGTCCAATACTAACTAAAATCTCCCCACTGTATTAAGACTAACAACAATTAGAAAACTGCTGGTAGCTTAGGTTTGGAGGTTAATTCTATGTAGCTAAAATAAATCCTAATCATTTTGGTCCAATCGGTCCATAACTTTTAGTTGTTCCTCTTTAGCAAAAGTTGCTTTCCTTGTTCACTTATCTACTCAGGGTTGACATACACGAACCTAAAAAATCTTTTTAAACAGATAATTAATACGCATTATCGTGCGATTTATGGACCCTTTGTTCCACTACACTTACACTATCTGCTGATGATAAGGAGAACCTGATGGCACGTCCTCGTGAATTTGATGAACAGGAAGTATCACTAAAAGCCATGCACGTCTTTTGGGACAAAGGCTACGAAGCAACTTCATTGAAGGATCTGCTTGAAGCAACGGGACTTAGTAAGAGCAGTTTGTATGACACCTTTGGCAGCAAACGCGGCCTGTTTCTTGTTTCTTTTGAACTATTCCGACAAGAACGTATGCGTTCCTTAAAAGCCCATCTGGAAAGCAAGGCGAATGCCTTTGATTCAATTGAATCCTTTTTCCGGCTTGTTTTGGCTCATGCGCATCATGAAGAACCTATTGGTTGCATGAGTTGTAATGAAGCTATTGAACTGGGACCCCATGATGAAGAAGTGCAAAAACTGATAGCGAAAGACTTTCAGGGGATCGAAGATGCGCTTGTCGCGGCTATTGAAAGAGGCAAAATGGATGGTTCGATCCCCCTCTCCAAAGATTCACGTATGCATGGCAGAGCGCTCACAGTTACCTATCAGGGACTTCAGGTGATGGCGCGATCACGCTCAGTTAAAGAAAGGCTCAATGATGCCCTGACCGTTGTGCTTGAAGCACTGAAAAAATAACGCGAGTAATGCATTCCGCTATCAAAGCAGCGTGCATTTTCTGCAGACTTTATACAAGCTGCATATCGGTCAACTGACGGAGCGGATGAGTCAGTCTGAATCAAAGCACTTCAGCTAGGCTTTATGCGTCGACAGTAAAATGCTGGTCTCAGTATTATAAATACCTTCTACGCGACGGATCCGCCCGAGTATCCGGTCAAAATTCTCCAGAGTGTCAGCGCGCAGCTCAACCAGCAAATCCCATTTCCCATTTGTACTGTGCAGGGTATATACGGCCGGATCGCTGCGCAATTGCTTAACAATAGACAGTGCCTTCGTCCCCTCTACCGCGACATTCATCCACGCTCGAATGCGGTTGTGCTCTACACCCGGCTTCACTTTTATCGTGTACCCGGTAATTGTGCCGTCCTGTTCCAGCGCTTCCATACGCTTTTGCACTGTAGCTCGCGAAACTTTCATCTGGCTGGCTAGTTCTGTCACGGACATACGTGCATTTTCGCGAAGCAGCGCAATCAAATGTTGATCTGTCAGGTTCATAGCAAAGTGATTTTATTTGTTATCAATTTGCTCATTATTGGCACATTTTGTCCAAATCAACAACTTACTCGAGTCAATTTGCTTTTACATAATGATGTTTTATGACAACAGTGAGAATTTTACATGACCCGTTTCGTTGATATCGAAGACATGCGCCAGCTGGTAAGTTTATCCGGAGTAGCAAAATTTATTAGCCGGCTGGTTGACTATATTGAAGACGACTTCCGTCGTTGGGCAAAATTTGACAAAACTCCGCGCATTGCAAGCCACTCAGAAATTGGGGTGATTGAGTTGATGCCAACGGCAGATTCAGAGCTTTACGGCTTTAAATATGTCAACGGGCATCCACAAAACGCATTACATAACCAGCTTACTGTGATGGCATTCGGCGCACTTGCAAAGACGTCAACAGGCTATCCGATCCTTCTCAGTGAGTTCACACTCGCTACGGCATTGCGCACTGCAGCCACCTCGGTACTCGCCGCCAGATATTTGATGCGTAATGATGCCCGACATATGGCGGTTATCGGCAATGGCGCGCAAAGTGAATTTCAAATCATCGGTTTCCATGAAGTGCTGGGTTTAACCGATTTCTGGCTATATGACGTTGACAATGCTGCAACCGAAAAGCTGATGGGCAACCTCAATGCCTATCCCGGCATTCGTCTTCATTACTGCCGATCGATTGAGGAGGCGTTAGCACAAGCAGATGTAATTACCACTATTACGGCTGACAAAACCAACGCTACGATCATCTCCTCCGGGCAGGTGAGACCAGGTGTTCACCTCAATGCGGTGGGAGGGGACTGTCCGGGTAAAACTGAACTGGACGCGAAGATTCTTCATCATGCAGAGGTGTATGTCGAGTTCACGCCTCAGTCCCGTATTGAAGGTGAAATTCAGCAGATGCCTGCAGACTTCGCAGTGACGGAATTATGGCAGGTGATCAATGGTTTCCGACCCGGCCGTAGTAGCAGTGAAGCCGTTACGGTTTTTGACTCCGTCGGTTTCGCTATAGAGGACTTTTCGGCCCTTCGTCTGATCAATGATATTGCCACTCAACATAACATTGGTCGCGATATTGCGCTGGTACCTTCACCGAAAAATCCTCGGGATCTTTACAGCCTGCTGGTTCGCCCGGAGTAAGTACGCGATGCAAACAGCTCAAACAGTCATGATGGTGCGCCCCGCCGCCTTTCATGCCAATCCTGAAACACTGGCAAGTAATGCTTTTCAAAAACCCATAGCGGCCGTCAGTGATGTCGCCGAACAAGCTCGTGCTGCTTTTGATGGCTATGTGTCAGCCCTGCGTCACGCCGGAGTTGAAGTACGGGTGATTGATGATAGCGCTGAGAGTAAAACGCCAGACTCACTCTTTCCTAACAACTGGATAGCCATGCTGGAAGACGGCTCTATTTATACCTTTCCCATGGAAGCGCAAAACCGTCGCCGTGAACGCCGCATGGATATCATTGCCGACCTCACGAAGGACTACGAGGTCATCCGACGTATCGATTTATCGGTATTTGAAGCACGCGATCTGTATCTGGAAGGCACCGGGTCTCTGATTCTGGACCACGACAGCCGTATCGCCTATGCCTGCCGTTCATCACGCAGTTCTGAAGAAGCAGGACGCGAATTTGAACGTCTTTCCGGATATAGCATTCACTGGTTTAACGCACGTGATCGGCATCTACATCCGATTTATCACACCAACGTGATGATGAGTGTAGGATCACGATTTGCCATCATCTGCCTTGAGTCGCTGGCATCGAAACCCGAACGGCTGCGGCTCATCAAACAGCTCGAGCGGACGGGTAAAGCAATCATTGATGTGACTCTTTCTCAAATGGAGGCTTTTACCTGCAACGTGCTGGAAGTCCGAAATCAAAGCGGTCATCCCGTCTATGCCATGTCGACTCGTGCATGGGCCGCGTTTACGCCAGCACAGCAGGCTCTCATATCTGGCTACGCCACGTTGGCACTTGCCCCTATTGATATCATCGAAGATCTCGGTGGTGGTGGCGCACGCTGTATGGTGGCTGAGATCTTTCTGGCAAAGAAGATGGCCTTTTCCTGAAACAATGAACAATTAGCCCGGCACCTGAGCCGGGCATTTGCTGTTTTGGAATGATGATTCAGCGTATTTCAAAACATATCAAAACCGGAGTGAATTATGCAGAATAATAAAACCCCGGCCTGCCTGACTCAGGCCCCTGCCGAAAGCCGCGCACTCTCCAAGCAGCTGGATAATCGGCATATACAGTTGATCGCCATAGGGGGTGCAATTGGCACCGGCCTTTTCATGGGATCCGGTAAAACCATCAACCTATCCGGCTCATCAATCATTCTCACCTATACCATTATTGGCTTTTTTTTGTTCTTTGTGATGCGGGCCCTTGGGGAATTGCTGCTCTCCAATTCTCATTACAACTCCTTTGCCGATTTTGCAGGTGAATATCTGGGTCCTTGGGCTGGTTTTTTTATTGGCTGGACCTACTGGCTTAGCTGGGTGTTGGCCTGTATCGGCGATGTTGTGGTCATTGGCGGCTATATGCAGTTTTGGTTTCCAGGGCTGTCGCTGTGGATTCCGGCTTTTGCCGCACTCACGCTGATGCTTTTAATGAATATGCTGTCGGTGAGGCTATTCGGCGAGATGGAGTTCTGGTTCTCCATAATCAAGGTGATGGCGATTGTCGCGCTGCTCATCGCTGGATTTACGATGGTGCTGTACGGGTATACATCTCCACAGGGGACTAAAGCGTCTTTTCAGCATCTTACCGAGAGAGGAACGATACTACCGCATGGTATGTCGGGTTTTATCGCGGGATTCCAGATTGCGCTTTTCTCATTTGTCGGTATTGAGCTGATTGGTGTTGCTGCGGCAGAAACCAAGGATCCGGAGACCAACCTGCCCCGTGCTATCAACGCTATCCCGATCCGCGTTCTTTTGTTTTACGTGTTATCGCTGGTATGCATTATTTCTGTCTCTTCATGGCATCACATTTCGCCAGACAGCAGCCCCTTTGTCGGGCTTTTTTCTCTTGCTGGTTTGCCGGCGGCGGCGGCCGTGGTCAATTTTGTAGTATTAACCTCTGCCCTATCCTCAGCGAACAGTGGCGTTTTCTCTACCAGTCGCATGTTATTTGGTTTGGCTAAAGAGAATGCGGCACCGCGCGCACTCGGTAAGCTTTCGTCACTTAATATACCGCTGCGGGGCCTGATGCTATCGGGACTGTGCATGTTCTGCGGGGCTGCTTTGCTATTTATTGTTCCCAGCGTGATGGCGGTGTTCACTCTTCTCTCGACGCTGTCAGCCATTCTCCTGATTTTTATATGGAGCATGATCCTGTTATCCTGGCTGGCTTATCGTAAGCAGCGTCCGGATTTCCAGCGCCACAGCCGATATCGTCTGCCGGGCGGCGCAATCATGGCGTGGTCCTGTTTGATATTTTTCATGCTGATGCTTATCGCTATGACGTTGAAGCCAGATACCCGCGCGGGGCTGATGATTGCGCCATTATGGTTTCTCTGGCTGTTGATAGTGTGGCGTACTCAACGCGCGGGCATTGCCCGTAAAGTCTTAAAAATACAAACGGATTAGCAGCTGTGGCAAGGCGGAGTAACCAGAACCGCCTTGTATCAGTACCAATTAGTAAAATTTACCGGCAAATACTGAGGGTAGGGATGAGTGTTGTGATAGAAGCTATGCAGGGATGACCACGAGACCCAGCGGCTTGTGGAGAAACAGTTGAATAAGGATGTCCGCAGATTAAGTAGGGATCATGAATGGTGGAAGGCTAGTCCACATTGATAAGGCTAAGTATCCAACAGGTTGTATTTTTACTCAATGTTAACTTTTGTCTTTCAGGAAGCCAGAAATATTCAATCATCTATTTGTGCTTTGATCTTAGCTTTATCAATAATTGAAAGCACTTCGATAACTCTACCGTTTTCACTTCATAGAAGATCTTTTCAGTAAAAGAGATATGCCACTATGTCTGCTTCATGCTCATAGCTGTCTTCCTGCTCGTCAGTAGCGTCACAGGGATAAATGGCTAATATTTTCAGGGTTAACAGGGGGCTTGTTTTCTGACATACCCGATTATTTCCTTAACTTATTACTGGTAGAATTCTATTCAATCCATTGAGTTGAAGGGCATTACACGTTCATAAAACTTCGGCTGCCGTGCATTGAAATGATTCGAATATTCAGGAGCCAGAAAGAATATCCATATATCTATAGACAATAGATGAAATCAATGGTGATAGGACGTGCAGTATCTTGCTTAATTACGTCAGGGAAAAGGGCTGGAAAAACAGCATGCGGAAGCAGCTGAAGCAGTTTGAAAAAAAGGTAGTGGATGGTATAAAAAAAATTTATGCCGGGGCTATTTGTCCGGTAAAAGTAAATACAACTAATGGTATCGCTTAGCTCGATTTTACCCGGTCAGGTATGAACAAAACCTGAATGACGAAGATCCCTTTCTCGCTCCTAGCGTACTATAGCCACATCAGATTTTGCCAAGCCAAACCCATTTTGGAATTCTCAAGCGACTTATGGGCATACCTAAATGCCATAGGGTAAATAGCGCCTGAAAACGCCTAATGTCATCACCTATATGTCATGGATATAATTGTCATGACCTAAATGTCATGTGTTAGTTCATCCTTAGAGCGTTCTTATGCTGATTTGATGTCGAAGATGTTAACAGCATGACGGTATAACATTTTGCAGGTGTCATCCGACGATTAAGCTATGAACAGATCAAATAACGCGCTTAGCGTAGGATAATTTCCGTTTTCCAAGCGGCCCCCTGGAAGAAAAGAATAGTCGCTGGCGAGCGCGTAGTATAACCGAGCCTGATTTAATACAACTATTTTTTATCTTACATATCAACTGGGTACAAAAATACGCAAAATACTTATTATGTTAAATGAAGTATCTAAACGCGCACTCAAATCACTATCAGCTCACCACCTTCACCAATAATCTGTAACCCGCGATAATCCTAGCGACGGACTGTTGAACTAACATTATTTTACCGGATGTCACAGGATAATTTCTTTTTCGTCTGACCAGGCCATGGCATCCACAATACCAGACCACGCTACCGGCCTCGCCAGCGGATAATTAATTATGTTCATACCATTAATGAGGTATACATCACAGGTTTTTGCAGACGCGTCCACTTTAATAATGCGCACCGTTTTCCGGGCAAGCCGCTGCCATTCTCTGCGATCTCCGATATTTATCCAGTTTTCAGGGATTGCTGCTCTGATATTTTTCTCACCGTCTGACAATGTCATCTCTCTTTCAAGCTGGCTGATTTCAGCCGACAGCGCTTTTGCCCGCATGCTCAGCTCGGCCACATCCTGTGCGTGTTCAATGGCCGTAATGATGTTCTGTAGCCTGCCGGACAGCTCATCTCTTCGTGATGCCATAACCGACAGCCGGTCCGCCTCAGACTGTTGGGTAAACATACCGGATGCTCCTTTTAACAGGCCTGATATGAGAAAATGATCGGTTAGATCCCGGCGGAGATAGGCCGACTGACAACGGTTTTCCCGGCGCATGGCGCAGACATAGTGGCCGTAACCTTTCGCCGAGATGCCGGACAGAATAATGGAGTGGCCGCACTGTTTACAGCGCATCAGGCTTCTGAATATGTTTATAAGGTAAGGATTGAAATTACTGTCTTTCCTGCTTTCAGGCTCAAAATTTATCAGCTGGGCGCGCTCAAAATCTTCTTTCTCAATTATTACAGGGTAATAGCCGGGAATTTCGTTAACGCCGGAGACGATGAGGTGCCGGGAAGACTGCAAGACCCCGATCACGGATTTCTTCTTAATCAGGCGCTCGACAGAAGCAGAATGCCACTGGGAGGCTTTGCCTTTGAGGTTCTCAATGCCTCTTTCATTAAGCTCGCGACTGATTCTTCCGTAAGACAGCCCATCCAGGCGTAAGCGAAAAATCTGCCGTATAACCTCTGCCCGGTCTTCCAGTACGTCAAAACCGTCGCGCGCGTCATTAACCCTGAGCCAGTAAGGGCATTTGGTCGTCATCACGCGGCCGCTCTGCGCCGCTTCCCTGCGTTTCTCAGCCCACGCCGCGCGCATACGCTTTGACTTAATCTCGCTTTCTTCATTCGCACGTTGAGCGATCAGGATAGCCCTGATGATGGCGAAGGGATCGTCTAGCGAATCACGAGTATAATGCGTGCTGTCGCTGAGGGTCACGACATCGATCCCAGCCTTGAGAATTGCGTGTAGCCGACCGGTTGCATCGCCGATTTTTTCGCGCGACAACCTGTCCAGACTTTCGATAAGCAGCACGCTGCCGCTTTCTATGAGGTTACGCTGCACTGCCTCCATGAACGCGGAAAAGGCGCCCCGGGCAGCATGCTCACCGCGCCAGGCACTGAGGCCGAGGTCCTCAAACGTCACCGGATCGAGGTAGTAGTCAGTGTGTTGTTTCAGCCATTCATCAATTAGTCTTTTCTGCCTGCGGACGGAGTCGCCCTGAAGCTGTGTCAGTGAGGAAAAACGCAGATAGGCAATCGCCCTTTTCATAACGATCTCCACAGCGAGCATTAATATGTGAGGGCATCTGCATGCAAGATTGCCGTTCTGTTGTGTTGAGATACGCATAAGGTCATCAGAAGCAATATAGCAAAACTTTAGGCCGGAAATGCTTGGTGAGTTCAATTTCTGGATTTTTTCAGTCCTATAGCGGCCTTAGTTACCCATTAGACTTAGGTCATAGCTGAGCTACGAGTAGATTTCAAAACGTCAATCGGCTCCCGGCAGGTAAGAGCATACTTAACAGAAATATCCTGAATTTTGCTTAAGGAGAGTATCAGCCTCATGAAGTTGTTGCTGGTGCCTTATGTTCGGCGGACAGCATTATCAGCGATAAAGTGGCAAAGGAAATCGGAAAATAATTGTACTATTTTCTTATTTGAGACATTTTAATAGTTGATGAGGTATTGTTTCGTCTGTTTACCTGCGTCGAAATACTTAAGTAACTTTTTCCGCATGCCATACTGGCCATCCTAAAGACCGATAATTCACTGTTAGCGGCAGAGGTACATTAGCGGACTTATTGAGATGATGAGCCCGGCCAGCTAGTGCGAAGATGGATTGGAGTGGTTGATATCTTAGACTGCATAGTAATACCACCTTGGATGAGGTTTTTGAGGCATTATAGTCGATAAGGCTGAATAATTCCGTGAAACTGATAACTTATTGCTGAGCCAGCGCGTTTTGTGGATAAATATACATATCTTGAATTCGCCTGATGAATTAATTGGAATTTATACATGAAAATTGAATTTATTACTGATAGTTCCGGTAAACGTAAAGCGGCAATCGTACCCATTGAATTATTCGAAAAACTCATCAGCGACAACTGGCTTCCTGAACTATGGGATTCAGTCCCTCACCCGGCAGGTCTTAATGAGGAATCGAAGGTTCCTGGCATAGTAATGAACATCTCAATTGAAAAAGGCGTCACACTTCGAGCTGCGTGGCGTCTTTACCGCAATCTAACTCAGTTACAGGTTGCTGAGGCGATGGGTATTACACAGGCTACTGTTTCGGCGATCGAAAGAGGGTCAAAACCTCACTTTTCTACTATTGTAAAGCTGGCCGCGTTGTACGGTTGTGTGCCAGCGCAGTTAACAGATGAATGAGGTAATATGGTACCCGCGCCATCTGCAGGCGTTAAAAGCGAGCTGAAATAACGACTTTGCTACAATGGCTAAGTACACATAATATTAATTATGGAATAAGATCAATAGCTTATAAGGAGTGCTAAATTATAATTATGCAAAGCACTTACAACATCTTATTTTATTCTTAACTTTTACTGTTTTCTTTAGAGACCAAGAGGCTATTAATTATTATAATAGATTAAAATTATTTAAAGGTTTAAGCCACACGATATTGTGGCTTAAATGAGGGCTATCTATATGGTTGACGCTTACTTGAGGACTTAAAGTTCTGTCTTTTTGCACTTCTCATCACACGTTGCTTTTCACTATCAAAATTATCAAGTGCCTTATGAGAAAACATTTCGTCTTGAGGCATGCCTAAAGAATAAATATCTCTTTCACGTAATTCCTCTAAGTGAATGTATTGGATGAACTTTTCAACCCTCTCTAAACGAACTTCAACTCTTTTAATTCTGTCCCTGCTAGTGAAATAATGATACTCTTTTCTAGCTGCTTCAGTTAAATAATTACTCGTTTCCTCATCGAATATTCCACAGTCTGTGCATATAAGATCAAGGTATGTAAAGTAATATGCTAGTTCCTTGAGCATATACATACCATAGTTTGTTATTTTTATCCTATCAACAGATTCAGAGAAAGTATCTAACCTATTATTTGACTCTACAAAACCATGACGTAGAAGGACATCCAAGTTTTTAATAAAGTCATCTTGCATACTGAAAGTTTCAGTGAAGTAAGCTACTAACTCAGCCACTGAAAAATAGGATGGAGAAGTAGGATCTTCTCCTTTTGCTAATTTTCTCAGGATGCGCAATCCCGTAAAATGTGAGCTATTTCTTGATGATCTTAATTGAAAAATGTTTGGAATATCGCTTAAAGATTCATCGTAAAAATAACGGTCCGGAGTCATTACAGGTTTTATAACTTGATGAATCATGAAATTCCATGATTTGTTAGCAATCATTTCATCAACATTTGTGTAGCCGGATAATGAAAAACTTCTAAATAAATCGAGTGAGAGTCTAATATCACCATGTGCACATGCAGTTAAAAAGTTATTGAGTGGGGAGCGATCATTTGAGAATTCCCTACTTAATATTTTGAGATACATGGCGCTGTCTTGAATAAATTGATTATCATTATCACTAAAATACGCGTCATCTTCATCTAAGTCCTGAGTGACATGTATATTGCTTTCAAGTAAATGTACAGTATAATCTAACCTTCGTTTGAAAACCTCGGAGGGCTTAGGGGAGCTTATATGAAATCCTGAATTTTGATAAGCATCTAATACCCCATGAATTTTTGAATCATAGAATCTTTCTTCTCGCATGGAGATAAGAACTATGCATTTAAGTTTCTCGGAAATCTCTTGGGCACATGAAAAGCAAAAATCTTGTATCTCTGTTGAGTATTGATCAGTATTATCAATTACGATAATAGTGCCTCTTTCTAACTTTGAAAGATGCTCCACTAATCTTGAAGCGCAATATGTTGAATCATTTTTCCAATCCGAGATAAAAGAATTTAATTTTATATTGTAATTTTCAGACGTTTCGCTAAGCCCAGCAAGATTCTGTTTTTTAGCAGTGATAAATTTATCATGAAATAAACTATTTATTAATATTTCTCTGTCTGAGTTCAGTAAGTCATCTTTATCAAGTTTCTTAATTATTTCATTCCAAATATATGTCCTAATGAGAGACGTGTCTTCTGGTATTTTCAGTAAGTCGATAATGGCTATCGCAGCATGGTCTTTTAGCCATCGAGGAGCATTATGATGAAGCAGCCTTTTGATGAAGGTAGATTTCCCTGCACCCTTCCCTCCAAACAGAACCAGAACCTCACCTTTACGATTTTTTTTAATATTTTTTGTGAGGCGCCCTCCTAAACGACCACCTTTACCCGTATCATCAAGTTGCTGAACACCATAACTTTCAAAATAAGGAGACAGAGAATCTTGGATCAACACCCTCATGCCATCTGAAGTGCCTTGGTATTCACGTTGAGATACATAACATCTTTCCATAAAATCAGTGTCATCATCCTTAATTACACCGAAATATCTATTTATAATTGGTCGTAGTTTAATGGCCAACCTGTTAACATTTATTGTGTGAGAATATGATGATATTTTTTCTTTTGGAAAGAAGATACTTCTATCCTTGGGAAGGGCACTGCTTAAAAAGGATGGAAGTGAGGCGCGCTCATTAATTGCTACGAATGATAAATTATTGATTGCTTTTGTATATTCCTTCGAAAAGAAATCAAGGTTTCTCACTACAAATGCTTTAAGGGTCTCCCATCTTTTTCCCTTTTCAAAAGTTTTGAAAAATATCCATTCTAATCCATTGGTAATACATGCATATTCACAGCCTGTATCAAAACAATATCTTCTTACCTGATTCATAGCAGAGCGAATGTTCTCATTGCTTAACAATTTCGCTATGCTGATATAACATGATGTCTCTTCATCAGAATGCGCTAGCGGCAATTCAAAAAAAACGCCAGTTTTCTTTGCTTCTATAAATAATAGATCTTCGTCATTTGTTTTCTTCAAAACATAATCAGCAAACCCCGGTGCAATATATTCTTCGACAGAAACTCTATTTCTTGGCCACGAAAGATAATCATGTAATATAAAATCAATGATTTTATGTCGTGTTTCAGCCTCATTTTCATCTCTCATTAGGCTATGTTTTTTTATATCTTTCAGCGATTCAAGGATGTCATCTAATTTAGTATTTTTCAATTCACTACACTCCCAGTTGAGAATTGTCTTTTTAACTCAATGCATTAGCAAGGTTTAAGAATAATCTTATGTTGGTGTATTATCAAGTTTTTAGTAGCATTGTTACACTTCGTGTTTTTTAATAAATTTATGAAATATAGATTCATTTCTCATGAAAATAATTAAAATTCAATTGCATAGTCTAGTAAGCCATTTAGTCACCTAAATTTCACCTTGATAATTTAAGAATTTATAAGGTGAAAAAAATCCCTAAGCCAATTCATTTAAGTTGTAACAACCAGCAGTTTATAGCCCTGTATAATTATGTTTATAACGCATCATCCTGTCATGGTCTAATGCTTCATCCAAAAATATTGATTGTTAATCACAAATCTTCCTAACTTCATATAATGGGAGTTATACGAACCCTCACGGCTCGATACCTGTCCTCCGAATCGAACACTCGCTCATACCTCTAACCTTGTATAATTATCTTTATATAAGTCCAGACAAACTCGGCAATCCCCTGTATCATGCGGATCCGGGCCGGATCGTGAGCTTTGCAGTCATTTATACAATACGGCTAGAACCGAACGCTGCGCTGTTGATTGAGGCCGGTCGTAAGCGGTTAAAACTCCGGCATCGCTACGTAAAATCTGGCGGGCATCTGCCCTGCTTTTTCTTCAGAATTCACGTAGCGCTGCCGTCAGCAAAACGGGTAAATACTGAGCAGACATGAACGACATCTCCGGTTTTACCGGCGTGGCCCTTAGCGGCAGCGCCGGTGACGATCTCACCGCGAAGCTGGCCGCCTTTGTCCGGCACAGGGAGGCCTTCTCGCCTAACACGTGGCGCCAGCTGCTCAGCGTGATGCGGATCTGCTGGCGCTGGTCGCAGGAAAACCGGCGAACGTTTCTGCCGATGTCGCCGGAGGACATGCAGGACTACCTGTTTCACCTGCAGGGCATCGGCCGCTCAACATCTACCATCTCGGTACACGCTGCGCTTATCTCGATGTTACACCGTAACGCCGGGCTGGTACCCCCGACTGTTTCACCTGACGTTATTCGTGCAAAAAAGAAAATCAATCGTACGGCCATCGTCTCCGGCGAGCGCACCGGGCAGGCGGTGCCCTTTTGCCGGCCGGATCTGAATCGTCTCGATGCGGCTTGGAAGCATTCGCCCCGGCTTCAGCACCTGCGGGACCTCGCCTTCATGCACGTGGCATACGGTACGTTGCTGCGTATGAGTGAATTATCCCGCCTGCGGGTGCGGGACATTTCACGGGCGGCCGACGGTCGCATCATCCTCGATGTGGGCTGGACAAAGACCATCCTGCAGTCGGGTGGGATTGTTAAGGCGCTCAGCACGCGCTCTTCTGAACGGCTGATGGAATGGATTAACGCAGCCGGTCTAGCTGGCGAACCCGACGCGGTACTGTTCTGCCCAGTCCACCGGTCAAACAAAGTAACCACCTTCTCAACCGTGCCCATGAGTGCCCCGTGTCTGGAGGATGTCTGGCGCCGTGCAAGACATCAGGCGGGTGCTAGGACTCCACTGAAAACAAACAAGGGACGCTATTCCAGCTGGAGTGGTCACAGCGCTCGCGTCGGTGCTGCGCAGGATATGGCCAGGAATGGGATTTCGATTGCGCAGATCATGCAGGAAGGAACTTGGACGCAGACCCAGACGGTTATGCGATATATCCGTATGGTAGAAGCTCACCGGGGCGCAATGGTCGGACTCATGGAAAGTGATGACGATTAGCTTAATTTCTGCGGTAGGCAGCCTAAGCGTTATCCTTGACACCCTGAATGAAGGCCTTCGACTGGGCAGTTTATAGCCTCCCCCGCAATTGGGTTTTCATTATTCTGATTTGACACCAGGTAATGTAGCAAAGGCGTTGTTTTGTCAGGTTCCCGCTTCCACCCTGCGCGCGTTAAAAGCGTATCTAATGCCATCAGATCAGAGGTAACACGTGCTGATAGCTTCTGTATCTGGCATCCGCTTTCATCGAAACCAGTGTCGAGATTGAGGCGTTTGAGATAGAGTCTAGGCTCTCTGGGGCTTATCCGGACAGCGTGCCGCCCTTCCCATACATTTTCGCTGAGCACGGCATAATTAATGCCGGTCATCTTAATAGCATGCATGACATGCTGCAGACGAAAGAGGTCATTCTGTTCCAGCAGATCGCCCTTACTGGCTCGCCAGAGATACTCCATCTTTCCGGGAAGATCGGCCCGCATTCCTTTTTCACGCCCTTCTTTCTGTAGCCAGCGTATGTCATCGGCCAGTTCACGTTTGAACAGGCGTTTCTTTTCAGCTGTAGCCAGCCATCGGCAAAGAAAGAGATTCTCCTGAGCGGGAGAATTAACCGTTCCCGCTTTTCGTGCCATATTGAGTGCTATGAGACCGCACCATGCAAGATGTTCAGCGTTAGGATTTGAAGTATCCATATGATATTTAGATTTGAGTTTAATCGTGTGCAACCTGTTCAGGGATGGTTGCCCGGGCTATAACCGCTTCGGTTATAAACTGACTGACTATATTTTGTTTCATTTCTGCACATTATCGCTCCCGTATTTAAACAGATACCCTTAGGCGACAATGCAATTTTAATACATGACAACTCAGGTTTTCTGGCTGTTTGCCCAGACCGCGTTCATGCGATCGAGTCCAGCAAGCCATTGTGCCAGCTCGGGAGCAATCCAGCTTATGACCTTAACCCCTGCTGCATGATGTTCCGGTAATGGTGGCCTGAGCCAAAGCAGGGGCTCATGGTGAAAAATGCGGTTACGCAAATCGCGTATCTGATTGAGAGCAGCAGATATGTTGTGGCGCTGTCGCAATGCCTTCGGGCAACGGGTAAACACCAGGCGAAGATCCTTCCATAACACATCCTGAAACTGAGTGTTGAAAAGAGAACTCCAGAACCCGAATGTCAGTTCTGCTATGACTTTATCTGCCGTACGAGCCTCATGGCGACGATCCAGTTTGTTTATTGCGTTAGCAATTTCTTTATTTTGCCAGCGGAATAGCGGGTCTTCTTTCCACTCTGCCCACCAGTCTGTGCGCTTATAGCGCGCGGTCAGGCGGGAATGAACACCATTTCTCAGTGCGATTTCCAGAGTATTAAGAAGAGGCATCATGGCTTCGGCCAGCCGGAGATTAAACGCATAGTCCTGCGCAGCCCTCGCCTCGTCTCCACCGCGCGCAGCCAGGTAACGTCCCAGGCGGGCAGCAGAAAAATGCTTCTCCAGTTCGTTCCACTCCATAGGCGCCCTTTTACATTTTTATTAGGTATTGTTATAATCACTACGCAGCCCTGGGCTCGCGTCCTCTCCCGGCCACCATACCGGTGATGACACCAGGTTCGTTCTGGTCCTGTTCAGCAGGACCACCCCTTTCAGACAAAACCGCCTTTGGCGGTTTTGTCGTTTTAAAGGCGTTGCAACCGGCGGTAAGCCATAGCAATCCGCCCATTTATCTGGCTGTAACCGGATTATTCTACCTTATAATTCATAGCAGTACAGGTTTCAGGATTAACACTTTTTATTACTGCCAGCAGAGTACAGGGCTGCTGCTGGACTCCTTCTGACTTCCTCATTCCGTTTTTAGTTGCCTTCCGATAAAGCTTATCTGTGTGCGTCCGATAAAGGTTATCGCACATGGCTTAAGCCGAATTGACTTTGAACGGAGACCAAATGAGAAGGATCGAGCGTGACTTCATCTGCTTATTTAACTGCCTGTGGTATCAGGACTTTCCTGTAACTGAAAGCGACCCCGCCATTAATCGGGCAAACTGGACAATACATATAGGCCTGGTGGTCAGGCAATGTGCAAAGCTGCTTGGGGGACGCGCCTTTTTTGAGCAAGGAAATCGCACCGATGCGGTTATCCGATACCCTGATGAGCTGCAGCCGGTGTTAACAAATATTGAGTGGGAATGGACGCCTGCGCACAAGCCCCGGGTGAACGAGCTTGAAAAGCTTAAAGAGAAAAGCAGCGAGCCATTTTTTTCCACGTTCGTTTCCTACAGTCGCAAAGAACATCTTGTCGACGTGCTTCATAAAGCGAGCACTATCTGGAATGGGGCTGAAAAGCCGCTGATCTTCTTCATTATCATTTATCGGATGGAAGGCAGAAACCGGGTTTTTGAAGATCTGCAAACTCACTTTTTTGCCCGCAACAGTGCCAAAAAGATTCGCTCACAGCCGGCATTACCGTGGCTGGTAAAGCGTACGAAATATAACAATATGGTTGATACCGAATGACGTCCATTCACATCGGTAACCTGTGGTGGTGCTTTCAGTGCGAGCACCTTTCAGCAGGGAACAAAACAGCTTCCTGTCTGACAGCTGTTTATGCAGCGGCCTTTCAGGCGCACTGAAGTCAGACGGTCGCAGACGAAAAAAAGAACCCGCGGCAACACTCACAGCGAAGAAGAAACAGTAGTTACAGCATCCATCCATCAGCCTCTACTGATCCGGCCCTTCGGGCCGGGCGGCGGCGGCTGGTCAGCGGGGGCAACCGGGGTGCAGGTACTGAGAGAGGCGCGGGGTTTCAGGTTCGGCTCGGTGTAGATGTTAATAGATCTATTTATGTGTGTTGTAACTACAGGCTACTGCTTTAACTCAATGTGCAATTCTGATTAACTTTCGGTATTGTCAGCTTAAGGCAAATTCAATTGAGGTACGTATGAGTTCAGCCGCATATACTCGCGGAACAAAAGCTGCATCTGTCTGGAAGCGCCTATCTCGTGTCTACTATGATTCAGATAACCGCTTTGCTACCTGGGCAGACAGGAAAAATATACCGGCATCGATAGGAAAATCTGCCGTGCCCTTTTCCGTTCTTATACTCCTGACTTTGGCCATAGTTGCGGGATTTGCAATCGGCACCGTAATCATCATTGTTGCTGCTTTCGTTTATATGGTTCGCCACATTCAGTTAAGTGCATTAGATGCTTTGGATACTACGTCATCTAACAGTTCCTGTGCTGCAGGTGGGCAATTCAGAAGCGGGAATGACGGAGATGGTTTTTACAGCGGTCCTGACGATATTACGGTAACTGCTTCGAGGTTAGACAGAGAAGACGACGATTAGCCGATGCTAAACTAACCGTCGGTTTAATTAGATTTTCACTGCTCCTTTTGCCTTCTCTACCGCTTCTCCCCCACTCTTTTGAACCTGAGAGGTTCCACTTTTAAATGCACCGTCTAAAGTGCTGCCTATTCTGATACCCGCCCATGACAGAGCCCCCATCCACACTGCAGGTAGTACAAGAAACATCGTGGCCATAACAAAGTTCATGATCAAGTCATCCGAACTGTTCTGAAAACCTGCCATGTTAAAGCTGCTGTGCGTGTCAGAACTGTATAACGCTGTTAGCAGCCAGCTGTCGAGCCATCGAGCCAGCTCCCACCAGAACGTCAGGAAGTTAAGGGCAAAAAGCACAAACGTAAGCGTAATGACGGTCTTAATTTCATAGGCTGAGAACGCCAGAATAAGCGGCAGAATCACCACCACCGCCATAAGCAATACAGCCTGCACCATTGGCAGCGCCTGGCGCATGGCATCGAATGCCGGGAACGCAGCCAGACTGCCTAACGCGGTGCCGCTGATCGCAGCCACACGGGAAACGGAGTTATCAAGCGTAAAATCGGCGTTGCCTCCGTAGCCGGCATAGACGTGTCCTCCCTGCGATACGGTCAGACTCTCAGGGCTGACCAGGCGGCGGATAATAGCCTCCTTATAGTCTGCCGAGTTTCCCACAATCATCGTCATGGCTGCCGACAGACGGGTCCACAATCCCGGGTCAGCCTGATCGACGACGCGGGCCTGCAGTCCGGTATCGGCTTTATTCCACCACTCGCTGCAGGTTGGGTAGCCACCCCGGCCGGTATCCGGCCTTCCGCTATCGCGGCCTTCGTTCCAGGCAAATTCCGCCCGGGGCGTTTTCGATTGCAGGCTGCCGTAATAATTACTGAGGAAGGTTTTGCTGCCTATCCACTCAATATCACGCAGCGTCGCTTTGTCTTTCGTCTGCCCCTGATCCTGACGTTTCCACATATACAGCGCGAGTGAATAGCAGTCGTTGGTAAAGTCCTGCAGCTCCTCCGCGAGAGATTTGTTGTTAATCCGCGTGTGCTGAACCTCAAAGCGGAGCTGACGCATGTCCGGACGGCACGGGATTGTGGCAATAGACGCCTGCGTAATGCCCTTTGCCAGCTTGTGAATCAGATACCACCATACCGGCGCGGCAGCCGTCTGATCGTTAATGCTCGATATGACCGGTGAATATCCCGTGTCATCAGGCGCTTTTGGCGTCCACGTACCGCAGCTCTGCGCACGCGACGTGTCATATTTTATCGTGCTCATATCGACGTTCATCAGCGGCATACAGCAGGCAATCATCACCAGAAAAGAGCTGTAAATCGCATTTTCCATGCGGGGTATGGACAGTGCACCTTTATTACCCTCATCTTCACCTTCTTCACGTACTTTCAGCCAGATGCCGATAAGCCGGAAAGCGACAGGCGCGGCAAACAGGCCGGTTGTGATGAGAATATTCCAGAGTCCGTTGTTAACCACCCAGCCGAGAAGGGTAAGGAAATATTCCAGGTAGCTGTTAGTCAGCATCAGGACGCTCCCGTGCCGCCGAGCAGCACCAGTTCACAGACCACGGCAAAAATAAGGCTGACAGCCGCAATGCGGATCAGCGGTTGGCGGTGTTGCGGACCGAAGCCCGGCGCACGGAATACTTTCACAAATCCCCACGCCAGCGCACCATAAACCGCCAGGCGCCATACCAGCCAGCCATAGCGGGCATGCACCATCCAGTCATGAAATGCAGCGGCCTGAGCAGGATCTTTGATAGCCTGGTCCGCGACAATGAGCCCGGCCATCAGGAATGCCAGCAGAGCGCCGGCAGTAGACAGCACGCGAAACAGCGCGGGGTGCCGGCGGAAAAATGAGGCGCGTTGCGCCCCGTTTTCGGTTTTCACAGGATGCGCTCTCATCAGTTGTTTTCCGTCTCAGGAACAGCCAGACGGTTAATGCGGTTGTCGGTGCTGTCATCGCTCTGTGTCTGCGGGTTACTGTTAACGCGCCCGTTTTCCCGAACGATAATGGTGAGTACAGAATTGCGTGACAGCTCGCGCTTGAGCTCCATTTCGTTGCGTAATGCGGTGATCTCGCGATCGATGGCCGCCACGCGACGATCTCCTTCCTCAATGGCCGCATTCTGCGCGGCAGCGTTAGGCTCAGACATGCCGGTAACAATCATGCGGCGCATAATCAGCGCGGTTTCAACCGTATCCGCCATCGCCAGCTCGCCGGCGAGGCGGGCGGTCAGGGCGGCGTTGTCAGGATCCCTCTGCAGTGCTCTGATGACACCTGCAGTGATGGGTAAACTGCCGGTTTTGAGTTTTGCCAGGTTCGTCGCGTTGGGCTGCTCGGTGCCGTTAACAAGTTTTACCAGCTGTTCAGTATTCTCTTTGGTAGTCTCTTCCAGGATCGGCGCAAAGCCGGTGCCGGCCTGAGTAGCCCCCGGCTGCTGTTCGTCATCGCCGCTGGTACACTGAGATGCGTCGCTGCAGGTGCGCAGGGAGCTGTCTCCCACAACCTGCACCACGGCTTTGGCCGCTTCTTCAGCGCTGGCATATTTTCCGCAGGCCCCCCCGTTGCAGCTGTTGCTGCTGACCGTGTCAGAGCTCAGTACCGGCAGGCTGTTCATCATATTGAACCCTGCGGCCGTTAAATCATGCGTTGGCCGGATGGCCTGCTGCCCCTGACCGCCCCGTTTCTGTCCGCCAATCCAGTTCTGGCCTGAGTTGCCCTGCAGCTTGTCCGCTGAGTTATTCACGCGGACAGCATCAGCGTCTCCACTGTTAACAAGTGAGCGGTATTCATCCATGACCGCGCCCTGCGTCCATTTGTTGTTGCCGGCAAAATCCATCATGCGCTTCGACATGTTCTGGCAGTTGAGCTGGGCTTTATCAAAAGAGACGTTTGCCTGCAGCACGCCGTTTGTGAGCATGTCGTACAGGCCGGGATTGGCACGCTGGATAATCATCGCCGGCAGGCTGGCGACGGCACCGGTGGCGTTCTGCACCACGTCGCCCATGAGGTTTTTGAAGCCGTTTGTTACGCCGTTGAGCTGATTACCGACCGTCGTTTTCAGGTCAAAGTTGCCGCACATCAGGTCGCTGCTCCAGCCTGCGCTCATACCGATTTTACGCATGTTGCTGCGCGTTGCCGGCTGTGAAATCACTGAGCCGCCACCGAGCGTATAGTAGAGCTTGTCAGAAACCGCGCCGCTGACGTCCTTGCCGTAGCCTATGGCGCTGTTGTTCACAGAGGGCAGTGAAATACCGAATGCGCCGGACTGATCATCGTCTGCCGCCTGTGCGGATGCCGCTGCGGACGCGATGCACAGCGCAAGCGCGGCCGATTTAAATTGAACTGGTGACATTGTGCCTCTCAGAAGTCAGTTGAATAGAGGAAAGTCTGGCCGCGTCGCTTGCAGCAGCTGTAGGGCTGCCAGAGCGCATATGCTTCGTTACCGTCCTGAGCAATGGGATACGCGCCGTCAGGAAAGATGGCGCAGGAAGCGGAAAGCGTGGGCGACAGGCGCTGCCATTTATGATTCGCCGTGCCCGTGTTTTCTTTCACCTCTCCTGGCGGCCAGTAGCCGGCCTTGTGCGTGCCCTTCAGTACCTGATAAACGTGAGGCTGCCCGGAGCGGGTGATAATGTCGGCGACCCGCTGCGCGACCACGGCGGAGGCTTTGTCATCGTCTGTCTGGCTGACGAAGCCGGAGCGGGGATAAATGTTGCCCCACATGTTGGCGCTGACCTGGCTGCCCAGTTCGCGCTGGCCGGGAACCAGCGCCTCGGGATACAGCGATTCAGGCAGTCCCGATCGCCAGACAAGTGAATCCAGCGTGCTCAGAAAGTAGGGATTGAATGGCGTGGCGGCGGTATCGCACGAGTAACCGGCAATGCTGCCGCCAATGACGGAGGTGGCAGGGTGGCCTATCGCATCGGCGTACTTGAATTTGATGTTCGACTTGCGCTGCCCGGGCGTCTTGATATCGGCAGCGTTACCGCCGCCGGCTGGCGCACCGCTGGTCAGCGCGTTATCGATCGTACCGGACGCGCCGATCATAAACGCCATTTCTGTCCAGGGATTACCGCCCGGGTCGGTGTAGGTGGACACCACCACTTCAGGAATGAAGTGCGTCACCTTGACGGAGGTTTTCACCGAACAGCCAAAGGGCGTACACATCAGCCAGTAACAGATGCCGCTGACGCGCCAGCTGATGCAGTCCTGGGTAATGGCGCTGGCAATGATGCCGGCAGTATTAATAGCGGAAACCGTGGCGGGAGTCGCGGCTGCTACCAGCACGGTGGCAACACCGGCGGCGTTGAAGTGTGTTCCGGGGGAGAAGCGCATCATTTACCCCCCTGACTACGAAGCGTGGCAGCCCTGGAAACGTCGGCCGTGCCATAAACCACATCCCGATCATCGAAAACGACGGCGGGGAACTTATGTATCCCGATCTCCCAGGCATGTACAACCTGTCGGTATGCCTGAGCAATCTGCTCCTGCTGTCCGGGCCATTGCGGCGACTGAATGATTTCGCGGGCCTGCTGAGCGGCCAGCTGCGGATCGGCTGCCAGCTGGCCGAAAATGGAGTCCTGCAGGCGGTCGGGGCCATCAAGCCAGACAACCGAGCTGTCATCAGTCAGATTCTGAGGGGGGTGTTCAGCATCGGTATACACAACGGTGCCCGCCATCAGCTGAAACGGTATAAACAGGAAAAGTGAGTGGAATAGCCTGAGTCGCATAGCGGATCTCCGTTACGGTAACAGGCCGTCAGAGTGGCAGCGCGTGGTCTGGCTTTCAGCAGTAAACTCTTTTTCGAAAGTAAAAAATTTAGCCCTTTCAAGTAAAAAGCTATTAGGAAAAGACTAAAAAGAGTAATTTATTAATATGTAATTACTCAATATACAAATTGTCATCACGTTAAGGGAGGTCGCATGGAAATGGATTTTTTTAATCCGGTAATTGACCCAAAAGAATATCACCCTAACTTTGAGAGGCTTCTGCCAGAGAAGTATATAAATGCAAGGAAATTATTCAATGAATGGGCTTCTGGTTTCAGTGACAGAGATGGTAAATTGGTTAAAGAGTTTCAAAGCACTTTTAACTCAACATTTTGGGAGGTTTATCTTTATTCAGCATTTAAAGAAATGGATTTTAAAGTTGACCTTTCCAACGGCTCTCCTGATTTTTTAATAAATAAAAGTTGTGCTGATATTATTGTTGAGGCGACGATTTGCAATTCAACGCTCGGAAAAGTTCCAGAGTGGGACCGAATGGATGATTACCAACGTTCAATTCCAAAAAGGTTCTGGGAGCTAAACAAGGAGGCAATGATAAGGATTAATAATTCAATCATATCAAAAGTTAAAAAGTATGAAAAAAGTTACAGCAAATTGTCACATGTTAAAGGAAAACCATTTATAATTGCTCTAGCCCCTTTTGAACAGAGGTTTTTCAACCTTCAAAATGATCGCCCTATCAGGGCCGTGTTATATGATGAATATGTTAACGAAGACATAGCATTAGACCATCCGGAGCTATACCCTGATGGCCCACCAGTTGAAAACCTTGGTTTTGTAGAGAAGGGAAATGGGGCTGAAATACCCCTTGGAATATTCAATGACAATCAATATGAATGTTTAAGTGCTGTAATATTTAATAATGCAGCCACTTTCAGTAAGTTGCAGGCTTTAGCAAACAAAAAAGGGGGAAAAATAATGATCAGTTCGACATGGTCAACCCCACCCGATGGGAAAGTAAAGCATATAGAAAAATGGCCCTCAGATTATGAAGAAAAAATAACTGATGGGCTTATGGTTTTTCACAACCCATTTGCAAAAAATAAAATCGAACCAGAGTTGTTTCGAGCTGAACGAGTTTGCCAAGTGTATCCTGGAGATGAGGATTGGACACTGATATTTGAAAACTATGAAGATAGACTTTTAACGAGAACAGCATACACCTTTTAATTTAGCACTGAGTTGCGGAGGGTAATAAGCGGGAATGCCCCGCTCAGTTAAATTAGGCACTACCAGCGCTACTGTGCTTAAGATACTGCTGGAAAAAAACACCTTTAAGCTCGTCTTCTGTTGGAATTTCGCCTTGAACAGATAGCCGCGCTGGCAAAAGCGACATATTTGATTTTTCGCTGATAGGCTTGAGAACGGGGCTGGTACGGATTAAACCCATGACAGCGTCCTGAAATTCTTTGTCGTGGTGAGTATGGCTCGTTAAAACCGCGATCCCGGCTTTAACATCACGAAGTTCACCTTTTTTCTTCGCCATACAGACCAGGTAAAGATTTGCATCCGGTAAACTCCAGAAAGACTCAGCCATTCCAGGTGGATTCAGCGTTTCAAAACTGGTGATGCTTTCCCCGCCGGCGTTAACTTTAAATGCAGCAAGCGATATAGAAAGTGCCATTTGATCTCCTTTTTAAAACCGGCTTAAAGAGCCGGGAACAGATAGTATTTTGCTTAATCTTTGAATAACTCGTTAATCCACAGAGTCAGAAAAATCATGTCGGCGGCATCTGGCACGTTTACATGCCAGCGCGGTGAATCAAATTCGTGATCCAGCGGGAGTCCGGCGCGACCTTCCTGCGTCAGCAAAATGTCCGCGCGCTTGCCCCTGCTGTCCTCAAGATGAACCGACACGCAGCTGCTCTTACCGATACGATGCGGGTTACAGGTGATCGTTACCGGCGGTTGCAGCCTTGACCTCAGCGCGTTCTCCATGGCGGTCAGTCGCTCTGCCGTTGTTGCCGTCATCGCGGGCTCCCCCTGCGGATGCAGGCTGAACATAGCAGGGGTTGGCGTTTCGTCCGGCGCAGGGCGCTGGGTCAGAGGTTGCGCATACTTGAGCTTAATCATGCGGTCAGCATCTCTCTCTTATCATTGTGTTCGGGCATCCCGGCCGCATCTTCCGTCATCAATCCACGCAGACGATCCAGTTTTTTCGCTACGAGAATAGCAGCATCCAGCTCAGAACAGTTATGTTTACGCATCAGCGCTTTACGTTCGGCTTTCTCTTCTTTCTCCGTCATCCCGAGCGCGAGGTAAAGGCTGGGCGGAACAGCGCGGAACAGCGCTTCAATTTTCTTCGAGAGTACCACGCCTTCGGTATAGCACCGTGAGAGCTTACTGGCGGAAAGCAGCACGGCTTTTTGCTCTTCTGAAAGCGTCCGGAAGCGGGCAATATCCTCCACCTCTTTTTTCGGCATCGTCAGGCAGATCCACCACTCTGCCATATTCAGCATCTTGCCGGCTGCGTTCGGGTAATCCTCAAGGTTCTGTGTGGCAAGCCACAGCCATGCGCCAAGCTTACGCCACATCTTGACCACTTTGGTCATATAGGGGGCGAGAAGTGGGTTAACCGTCACAACGTGCGCCTCATCCACGGTAAAAACAATGTCGCGCTCAAGGTACTGGTCACGTTCGGCAATGTTGTTGATGGTGTTGGTCAGCGACACCATCGTCAGCGCCATCTGCGCCTCGTACCCTTCACGGGCGAGGTGCGCCAGGTCAATCAGCGTAACGTCAGCCTCCGGCCAGAGTGAACCCTCCTGGTTAAAGAGTTCGGCCTCAAAGCTTCCCTGCTGCGTAAACATGCCCAGGGATTCGGCCATTTCAGCCGCTTTTGCCCGGCGGGTTTCGTTACGTACCTGCCCGCTGCCGCTTTCAGTCTCCAGTGAAATGGCGTTAAGCGCATTCTGCAGATCGCCCGGCAGCATCTGGCGGCCTTCCTCCAGGGTTTTACGCGCGGCCATAATCAGCGCTTCTCGGATCATGGCGCGGTCGGCACGCTTCAGCGCGGCGTCTTCTTTCGGGTCGCCGCCGGTGATCATCATTCGGGCAGAAATTTCCATCTCGCCCAGAATGTCGCGCTTACCGTTCTCTTCATCATCATCCGGATCGTCTTCAATATCCGGCAGGTCACTCTCATCAATTGCCGGAGCGGGCGCGTCGCCGTCAAACAGCTTATGCGCATCAGCGAAGGGGGGCAGCGATACGCCGCTGCCGGGTTTGACGCTGACCTTGTTAACCGTAAGGCCCAGGCTTTCAAAGTAGTCAGCGGTCAGCCCGAAACTGTTACCGGCTTCCGCAATGAACAGGCGCGGGCGGTGCACGGCCATCAGCTGACAGAGCATCGAGCAGAGCGTGGCGGATTTACCTGCGCCGGTCGGTCCGAACAGCAGCATGTGCGCGTTCTGAGAGCGGTCATCCTTGTTCAGGGGATCAAAATCAAGCACGTCGCCGCCACGGTTAAAAAAGCTGAATCCGGCGTTGCCGGTCCCGGTTTCGCGGCCGGTGACGGGCAGCAGCCCGGCAAGGTGCTGAACCCACGTCAGGCGGGTATACCAGTTTTTTTTGTCGTGCTGCGGGTTAAAGCACATAGGCAGCGCTCGCAGCCAGGTGTTAAGCGGGCCGGTTTCATCTTCAGCGCGCACCGGCTGCAGCCCTTCGTTCAGGAGTACGGTGCTGAGCTCGACGCGCTTACGGTTCATTTCGGGCATGTCTTTTGCCCGGAGCACAAAGGTGATGGCGGCGCGATAAAGTTTGTGGCGGTTTCCCAGCAGCTCCTTGACCGCCGCGACGTCCTGACGGACGCGACCCGACTCGGTATTCTCGCCGATGGCGTTTTTCGCCAGGCGGTTAAACTTCTCTTCCAGCGTGTCCTGCGGCTCTGCGACAACCGTCATGCACAGCATGGTGCCTTCGGGGAACGTGTCCATCAGCGCGTTAATTTTCTTTTCACCCCGGCTCTTTTCGCCGGTGAGCGTGCCGGGCTCAGGGGGTTTACGCAGGCGCTCCACGGAAATGGCTGAATGGGCAACGTTATCCAGCCACCACACGCCGTTTTCAACGTCAGAACGTGGCGGCGTGAACAGCAGGGTTTCGGCGAAATCATTCTCTACGGGTATCATGCCTGCAGGCGTGTCCCGGCTGTCTTCATAGGCCGCTGCGCGGTAAAACGCTTCTTTATTCATGCCCTCGGGCGCAGGATTGAACATCCGCAGCAGCCAGGCGTGAACCTGCAGGCCATTCTGGCGCGTGCAGTAGATGTTGACGCTGGAAAAGGCGCTGCAGAGGCGCTCACACGCCTGATTCAGCATGCCGATGGGTGACATCAAATCAACGCTGTTTTTTGTCGCCCAGCGGTAGATAACCATGCGCGTGCGTCGCTGCTGCCCGCGCCATGGCTGGCCGGTGATCAGCTTGTCTTCAAACAGACCTTCAGGACGCGCAATCCCGCGCATATGCTGTTCGGTTTCCTTAAGCCACGCCTCGGTAAACTCGCTGCCCTGCGCGTGCGGCCTGACGTAGCCGCGCAGGCGGTCAAGGTAGGCATCGACGTTATTTTCATCCTGACAGTAGAACTGAACGATCCACGGATTGCTCGCCAGGTCGTCAAAGCTGTCCTGCAGCGCATCTTCCACTACGTCGCGGATCTGCTCCAGTCGCTCGTCAGGTCGGCCTTCGGTCGCCGCCGGCGTCACTTCGTAGACGGCACCCACTGAGATACCATCATCAAGCAGCAGGCACTGCTCCTCATCCAGAAACTCTGCCCACGGCAGATAATCAACGATGGACGGATTATGCGAGTAAACGCGTTTTTCATCGGCCTGTGACATTTTACCGGGACGGACAATGGGCTCCGGGCCGGCCTGCTCAGAAACGTCAGATAAGTGGCGGTTTTTTTCAGGAGATTTCCCTTTAAAGAGTCCGAACATTACAGCGCCTCCGTACGTTCGCCAGGCATGGCGTACTGCGTCTGGTTATAGAAGGGGAAAACGGTGCTGTAACCGGGTACGGGGGTGTTGCCCTGTGCGAGATGAGGGAACACGTACATGACCATGTCAGGATTAGGCAGTCGCGGGAACTGCTGGCTGATTTCGGATTCCTGCGTGCGGCTGTAGCTGCGATCGTCGCTCAGTGCGGCCTGTTGCTCACTGTCAGAAAGGCCACGGCGCAGCGTGCTGCGGGCTTCACTGCCGCGCGAAACGCCTGATTCACCGTCGGTGCCTTTCCACAGCTCCAGCATGTTGCTGTTGCCCGGCGGCAGCATTTCATCTTTGTTTGTTGAGCAGCCGGCAAGCGTGCTGGCTGCAATAATCATGAAAACCCCGAATTTTGCAGTAATACTCATGGTCATTCTCCTCAGTCCAGTCCGCCAGTGCTGCCGTCTTCGCCCGGCAGAGTGAAGTCGTAACGCACACGGCGGCCCTTATCTTCGTAGTCGATCGCCAGCTCGCGGGTGATGTGTACGGCAAGTTTTGCACCCGGCTGTACGTAGATAGCGTCAAAAGTCTGTCCGTAACGCTGTTTGACCCACTCGGTAATTTCGTCAGAACTGCCTGAAATCGCCTTGCCCAGAACGGCCTGTCCGGCGTCGCCGGTAAGCGTGGAGGTCACGCCGCCGTAGGCGTTGGTCTGGCTTGTAGTCTGGTTCTGGCCGATAGCGTCGCCCGCCGCGCCGGCTGCACCCAGCAGTCCGATCGTTGGCAGATAGCTTGAGGCATTAGACTTGCGCGTGCCGGAGATGCAGGGGATCCCGTTTTCATCAGAAATCCAGCCGATGCCGCCACTGGTGCCGGTCTCTTTACCGCCGCTCTGGTTGCTGTTATTGCCGCCTTTGCCGCTGCGGTCCGGCTTCGGCAGAGTCCGTACGGTGCCGTCAGTGAACACAAAGGTGACGCTATTGACCTGACCACGCACGCAGGACAGGGTCCAGTCGCCTGAGGCGGTGCCGGAGACGATCGCACCCTCGACGTCCGGCAGCTCGATGCCGTTGGCCGTCAGGTTGTCCTTACCAATGAGTACCTTAAAGGGATAGGGGTCTGTTACGGTGCCGTTGATCGGCACGCGGCCGAGCAGTGCCGTCATGGCGCGGCTGCCAATCAGCGTGGAGTTCTCCGGCAGCGTATACACCGGTTCGGCCTCCTCTTCCGCGCCTTTTTCAGCGGTTGAGCCCTTTACCTGCTGTTCATAGCTGCCTTTTTGCTTCGTCAGCGCGTCTTCACTGAGAAACGACGTCGGGAACTGTGAACCGCCGGCGCTGCTGTCCGACGCGCCATTTTTCTGCGCCGGGGACGTCGAGGGGCTGTCCTGCGGCATGACCCAAATCAGGCCATCGCTGCCGGAGGCCGGGGCATTACCACCGGCGGCACCCATGCTGTCGAGACCCAGACCCAGCGGGATATCGCTGTCAGTGCCTTTTGCCTTGTCTGCAATACCCTTACCGGCATTCTGCAGTTTATTCGTCAGCTCGTTGATTTTTGACGTCAGGACGTTCTGCTGCTGGCGCATCTGGCTTTCACGCTCGTGATAGCTTTTCTCCACGCCCTGAACCGCTTCATTAACCTGGCCGGAAACGTTGGTATTGCGCTCACGTAACTTTTCATTTTCATCCAGCAGTCTGGCATTCTGCTTGTTAAGAGAATCCTGCTGCTGACGAACGGCGTTTAGCGAGCCCACGATGGTTTTCAGCGTATCCTGCGGCGTGTCGCCCTCGATACCGAGCGCCTTGAGCTCCTGCGGAGACAGGTTTTTCAGCGCGTCGTCTGTCTGTGCATGAGCAGCCTGCGTGGCGGGCTCCTGCGGCTTGCTGTTATAACTTTTCACCGCAATGAATCCGCCGCCGACCAGAATGGCCGGAACCAGCACTTTAACCAGTCCGTTTGACTTAATTTTCATAGCGGATCACCTTCTGGGCAGGGCGGGTAGCAGCCTTGTGCGCGACGGAGGGCTCACGCACAAAAGCGTCATCAGGGCGGCCGGCGGTAACCAGGTACAGCGTGGTGGTATCTTCGGGTGTGCCGGCGGCACCCACCCAGCGGTGCTGGAAGGTGGCCGTGACAAACTGGCCCTGCAGTTCACGCGGATCGAGCACGACCTTCTGTGACGAGCTGTTGCGGATCCTCAGTGCAATGACGGTGCGACCGGCCACGCCCCAGCCCGCTACCGGTGACACGGTCACAGGAGCCGAGGGATATAACGTCGTAATGCGTGATGGCAGGTGTGGATTAACGGGATGAATGCCCGGCACGGCTTCAACGGTGCGCACCGGTGCATACAGATTCTGAGCTGCATAGCGCGTCAGCAATACCGGAACAGGAGCCTTATAGCTCACTTTTTTACGCTTCGCCTGCGTACTGTTGCTGTCGCTGGCGGCTTTCTCTCCGGTGCCGGCGGCTGCACTGCTGAGGGTGCTGACGTCACCGCTGTAAACGATTTTAACCGGTTCGGCTGACGCGGTGGCCGTCGTACGGACGTCCAGCAGAATAACCTCACCGCTTTCCATGTCCTGCAGCTGCAGGCGAGTCTGAGGAAAATCACTGTCGGCTTTGAGATAGACCGCGCCGCCGGTGCTCTGTACGCGCAATTTTCCATTTAGTGCCGGCGGAAAACCCACGCGCACGTTTTTATCAACGAAAATCACGCGTTCCTGACCCGTTTTGAGGGGGATCTGCAGCGGCACGCGCTCCCATTTCATCAGCTCGTCCGCATGCGCCGGCGCGGAAAGCATCGCTGCCACCGGCAGCAGTGACAGCGACAGCGCCACAAGGCATGCACGCGATCCTGAGGTAAAAGATGGATTCAACATCAGAACATCCCCTTTCTTTCTGGTTTCGGCTGTTCAGGCGCGGCGGAGAGACGCTGCGGGATGCCTTCATAGCAGTCCAGCGCCATGCCAAATGGATTAGATTCAGAGTCGCCGTCCCAGCGCACGACTTTCAGCGGGTAGCGCACCATCGCGCGTTTAACCGGCTCGGTAAGGTAGTATTCGTCGGCAACAAGATCGAGTTTCACCACCCAGTTGTCGCGATCGATGACTTTCACGCTGTCACCTGAATAATCACGTCCGGGAATTTCGTAAACGACGCGCACACGGTCGGTTAACTCGTTTTTTTCACCGCGAACCTTTGAATCCTCCTCAAGAAACGCCTTGCACTGTGGCGTCAGGTAAGCTGAAAGCGACTGAATGCGTGCGGGATAGTCCACTTTGCCGTTTTTGGGCCAGGCGTTCAGTTGCTGGAAAATGTAATATGTAAAGCCGTACACGGTCGGAGGCGGGATTTCCCACCACGGGCGCGTGCTGCCCTTACGCAAATCAGGGGGGTTGTGGATGGTCAGCTTTTCAGGTGCCCGCATCCAGCCCCCCATAGCGGTTACCAGTAACAGCAGCAATACGACACAGGCCGCCCGCAGGGTGAAAATATGCTGATCGCGGCCCTTAACCGCGTGGCGAAAACGACTCATCTGGTACTCCTGAGGGTTTTGCTGCGTCGCAGGGACCAGTCCTGCGAGTCAATGATTAATCTGGGATCGCCCAGCCCCATGCGGCGCTTTTTTAAATCAAACTGCTGCCAGAGGAATGTCTCCGGTTTTCCGCGTTTTTTGCTGGCAAGCCATTTGCCGCCGAACGCAATCAATACAAGAGGGAAAAGCAGAGTCCCGGTAGGGATGGCAAGCCAGCCAAAAAGTAACGCGAAGGGCAGCGAAAGCACGAAACCGGATACAGCGCCAATCAGCGCCGCCAGCCCTAACTCGGGGGTGTTAAACCCCCGGAATACAACGGGCTCAGCGTTCAGGCGATCCGGTAAAAATCTGATGGTCGCCATCGGAATGTTTTCCTTATGCGATGATTTCTGCTGATTTACCCAGAAGCCAGATAACCGCTACCAGCATGACCACACCAACAACAACGATGGAGCCGAACTTTGTCCAGGTGGCGCGATCGTTGCGGACTTCACCAAACGTTACCAGGCTGGCTTCTGCGACTTTGAAGAATGCAAACCCACACACGACCAGGCCGCCGAGAACCAGACCATCCTGTAAATGCCCGCTGAGTGTTCCCATCAGGCCGGTCCCCGTTCCGCTGGACGAAGGACCTTCAACCGTAGGCAGATCGGCTAGAGCTGGCTTAGCAGCCAGAGCACTCAGCAGGCCAGCCGTCAGGATACGGGCCCAGGCTGATTTAGCTTTAGTCTGAGCTTGAGCGGCCACGCGTGTTACTGCAGATACGAATTTAGACATGATTTCACCTTCAATAAGAGTTGGTTTAGGGTTAACTGCAAAACATCCAGATACTTACGACTAACAATAAGACTGAGCGGACTACGGCTCTGCCCATCGCGGCCTCCTTCAGACGCTGATTTGTCCAGCCTGAGTAGACATCCACGATTGCCCATGCTGCCCAGAAGAAGAGGAAGCCGATCAGCAGCCCGAGACAGAGCAGGTGCAGCAGATTGGGTTCCACATTTCCGGAACCCGCCTTAAAGGCAGCTTCCTGTGCAGCGGTCATCGCCATCAGGGACGCTCCCGGCGATAATTTCCTGCCACGCCAGACAAATCGCGGGGCTGGGCACGCGTGGGTTCCAGATAGCGGTCAATACCGGCGCTGATGGTCTTCAAATCGCCGTTTGCCCGCTGGTAGTCGAAGAAGTAGCGGCCACGCTCCGACGGATCAGCCTGTGCTGCGGCAACCCGCGCCCTTTCCAGCGAAGCCTGAACCTGGACGATCATTCGCTGAGCGGATGCCAGCTCGTCTTTCTCAGATGCAGACGCCGGAAAGGACGCGAGAAAGGTCAGGCCCAGCACACCGCCGCATAACAGAAGTTGTGTTGCCGGACGAAGAGATTTCATATGCACCTCCAGTGGTTGTTGAGTGTGGTAAGCATGCGAAATCTGGCTGCCGGGTTCAGCCGTTAACTCTTTTTGGGAAAATAAAAATTTAGAAAGCAGCGCGAATGCCGGAGGAAGTTGATTCAGATCTTAGTGTTTGTTGTAACTAAATAGGTACTCTGACGCGGCGCTATGCGCCTTGCCTGCTGACGGCCGTCATCTGAAAACAAGTTTCAGGTGCCTCCGTCCAGCTCTGATATGGGGAAACAAGCGTAAGACATTAAATTAATTCCCCGAACGCAGAATTTAATCTGCGGTTTCGCCGACTAATATTGAATGATGAGTAAAATCAGGCACAGCGCGCCTTAACAGATATCGTGCAGAAAGGGAGGGGAAAAATTATGTGCGGAAGGTTTGCGCAGTATCAGAGCCGGGACGTTTACCTTGACGCCCTTGGCGTAGCCGACAGCAATTACGTGCACGATCCAGAACCCATCGGCCGTTATAACGTAGCGCCCGGAACCAACGTGCTATTGCTGAGCGAGCGCGACGAGGAACTGAAAATAGATCCGGTGTACTGGGGTTACGGACCCGAATGGTGGGACAAGCAGCCGCTCATCAATGCGCGGGGAGAAACCGCCGCATCGAGCCGTATGTTTAAACCGCTATGGAACCACGGCCGCGCCGTGGTGTTTGCCGATGGATGGTTTGAGTGGTTGAAGAAAGAAGAAAGGAAACAGCCCTATTTCATCTATCACAAAACGCATGAGCCGCTGTTTTTTGCCGCCATCGGCAAAGCGCCCTATAACGATCCGCACGGGCATGAAGGTTTTCTGATCGTCACCTCAGCCAGTAACAAGGGCATGGTGGACATTCATGACCGCAGGCCGCTGGTGCTGAAGGCGTCAGCAGTGAGGGAGTGGCTAAGTGGTGATACCACACCCGAACGCGCAGAAGAAATCGCGCATGATGCAGCCTTACCGGAAAGCACATTCAAATGGCACCCCGTATCGACGAAGGTGAATATGCCACGTCATCAGGGCGAAGAGCTGATTGAAAAGATATAGCTCAGCAGTTTTCACTCATAGCGAACCTTTCAACCGCGTCCGCTTCGTGCCAGAAGCGGACATTTAAAAAATTTGTTTGCTGAACTGCAGACAGTTGTTTTGAGTGCATAACCATGAAGGTGCGTCAAAATCATCAGGCCATTTTTAAGTAAATCGAAAGAAACAGGTGCCGGAACAAACCGTTCCGCCGCAGTATCGAGATTAAGGCGTATGCGGGGGCCGGCCAGAAATTGTTATTTTTAACGTGGCACAACTGCCATGTTTTGATAATTCTTATATCCACTTTTCGCTATTAATAGGCCTTGATAGCTCGCCCGCCTTTTACCCAGTAAAAAGTGTATAATCTCTCACTCTTTTTAAATATTCATTGCTGAGAACATCCGGATAATTCCTGGAAGCACATCCGATATGAAAGCCCATTTGCTTTTCGGATTAAATGAAGTGCAAGCCAATGCTCAGAGTCTATAGTAATACATGAGGTTATTAAAATTCGTACTAATGGAGGAAATTCTGTGTTATTTCAAAACAACGAGAAAGGCCATGCCATTATTGGCGAAGCGGCATTTAGCCTGGCGTTGGGTGAAAAAGAGATTAGTATTGGCTCATTGTTCACTCAACTTGGCTACATGGCAAAATCGGAGACTGATAGCGTCAGGTTGAAGGATATCTTTAATGCCAGAGAATGGCTGAAGAGTTTCCATTCAGACGAGGTCGCCGAGAAGCAGGTACCGTACCTGCAGACCCTTATAGGCCTGAACCGAGATCTGAATTAACTATTAAAGAAATGATGCCTTAGGAAGTAATCCGGCTCCGGCCGGGAAACGACGAAGCGAATAACCTCAGCGGTAACGTGAAAACGGGTACCGGCCGGAGAAACTGTCAGGGACGACACTCTCCATATAAACGCATTTATGTGTAAAAAAATTTTTAGTTAAATTTTGGATAAACAAATTTTGCAGATAGTAGTCTTTTGGTGACATTGGTTAACAGTTAAAATCTCACACCAGTTTTGTTCGTTATCACACCGACAAACAACTGGCGAAGTTATCCGGTTTCAAATTCCCACCAGATTCAAGAACGGTTTAACCCTCATCGTCAGCCGTTTGTCCTACCACAATTTCAAGGCAGTTACGAAGCACATCAAGTTGCTCAATGTCAGTTGTGCATTCCAGTTCTTCAATAAGGCGCAAAATGATTGCCTTATTCGTTACGCGCCCTTTTTCAGCTATGAGTGATTTAACTATGATACCAATCACTTCTTTTTCTGAGGTAAACTGGTCCCCTGTACTTTCCAGGTACGACTGAAGATCTGATTCGGTAATATTTTGCTGCATACATTTCCCTTATGCGGTTCGTTTACGTACTGATTTCCAGTTCTTTACGGATTAGCCGTGATCAGTGTCGGGTTGTATTGTCGTGATCATAACTTTCGATGGTTAACGTTGTTGCACTTTTACCACCGTCCATTCGGCTTGATTCACTCTGCGTCTTTTCAGACTTTACGTTTTGAATAGCCCGTAATATTGTACAGACTCGCTCGGGATCCTGTTCTGACTCGAGCATATTCTTAAGCTTTAACAGAATCGCCTTTCGGGAAATCCCGACTTTTTCGCGAAGCAATGAAAATACCGCCTCGCCGATGAGAATGTCACTAAGTTGTTCTTCATCGCTATTGTTCATAAGACTCTCTGCCCTGATTGGGCCATAAGGCAATTCAGCCCCGAGCAAAAAGGAGCGCTATCAGTTGATGATAGTGATGAGCTTCTTCAGGCGAGGATGCATGCTCAAGCCGTGATACAAGTTTTGTGCAGATCGCTTTTCGGTTCAGATTGCGTCCTGAACGAAGAATTTCTACCACTATGCTACCCAGCGTTTCCTGCTGAGAAGGAAGAGATGCACGGCTAAAGTAGGCTGCAATGTCACTTACTGAGTTAGGTATGCCAACGGATTGCTGCATGAATTAACCTCGAATGTCGTTAATTAAATCAGGAAAAGTGACACAAACTTATACAGAGTTAGTGCCTTTGTACAGCTTTGCATCTTCCATTTAGGAAATATTTAATACCTAATAAATTAAGGTGCTATAAATCATGAGGTTACATGAGGTTACTTGAGTTAGTGTTTTGCATTTTTCTCTTTGATTTACAGCATAATGAAGGATCAGAGCGTCGATAAGAGGCCCACTGCCTGGTAAAAAATTACCCCTGGAAGTGGAAATCCCTTACGCTTCCAGAGGCGATGCAAAGCATCATTCGTTACGTGCGGAGAGTTCCGCCGGGTCAATTTATACGAGAATTGATATAAAGCATGCATTTATTTCTTAAGATCACGATGATTCGAACAGTTATAATGAAAACGAGATAAATGAAACCGCTTCGTTTATTTCAAAGCAGCCTTGTGAAGAAAAAATTCTACAGTATTCACTTCCCATTCTTTCAGTACCAGTCTAATCTAGATAGAAAGAAGCGCTGCCAGTATAAACTCACCACCATTTCGTCAATTATTTTTATGAGTAAAGAGGTAAATATTAGCATTCACGTAGAGAGTTACTAACCATGAATGAAATCAACATAAATAGTCATGTTAGAGAAATAAGGCGATTAGCCGCAAAGCATCAGGCAGGAACATCTTTATTGGAAATAAAATCACAAGTAGATAATGTTATACAATCAATGCGGGATTCTCTTATAAACGATAAAGATTATCAGTTTACAATATGGTCAGCTATGTTGACCGCTTTAGAACAATACATCACTAATATGGCCGACCCGAAATGGCTGGACGTAATCTCCCACGCTCGAAGCAGAGTTAAGAGCAGACGAAATTCGCTTTTAGCTTACAATAAAACTAAGGCTGTTAAATCGACTAAGACTTTATCGACAATATTATAGCTCTTCCTCAAAAAGATTTAACAATATATCAAAAACGAAACAGTTGTTATAGGTTGGGTTTATTAACAGCACTCTGCGCGAGAAAACTAAAATCTCTTGATAATCTTACGGTGTAAAAATTTTTCTATTAATAATGCATGGTGACGTGATCAAACTCAAATTTTCGATTAATATCTACCTGCTTTGCCTTTGACGTTCTGCTTTGTATTTCGCAAACCATAAACTGTCATACATGTCATGATTTTTACATGAAATTACCCTCTTCCCTAAATCATGTAGTTTATATCTATCTCTTCTTAAAAAGAAATGTGATGATTAATGTCTAATTAGTACCAGAAGTGAGCATTTTAAGTCAGCGTGTAAGATATGAACCCTGCTATTGCTTTTCAAAACAGGAGTTAACAAGTGAAGATCGACTAGCATAGTTCTTCATTAACACGTTCTATGACCGTTGATAAATACTATAGAAATACATTAAACGTTCGCCGTTTCATGCTTCATGAGTGCGGCCCAGATTTCCGGTTTGATCGCGAATTTATGGCCTGGATACGAAATGACATACCAAAAAATCTGGGAGATGTCGTTGATGAGTGGAAGCGCAGGCATCCACTTTAAGGTAGGAACGTCCGCTCCTCGCTCATAGCGGACATTGGACTGGTACCGTCCTCTTTGTTCCACTACCGGACGTCTTACGATGACGGCAACTGCCTAATATGGCGTTCATCGTATTGGCTGTGTCCGGAGGGAGGCCCGTGAACTCTGGTTTTTCATCAGGGGACGCCAGCTGCAGATGGTGTCTGGATTCGTGGCCATAGTCATATGTTAAAAGGAATTCGGCAGACCCCTTTTGTCCCAA
>NZ_JBBCQO010000017.1:0-63211 GCF_037149875.1 Pantoea sp. USHLN256
TTATGACCAGGCAGAAAAACGTATTATCCGGATAGACTGAGCACAAATGTGTTACCTATGTGCCCGGTCTGATCTGTTACCTATGTGCCCGGTCGTACCTTCATGGCGACCTTTTTACATACCAGCCCCAAAGGATCATCTCATGACCGCCTTAAACCGCCTGCTCACCATCATGCAAACCTTGCGCGATCCGCAACGTGGCTGTCCGTGGGATCGTCAGCAAACTTTCTCCTCCATCGCGCCTTACACACTGGAAGAAACCTACGAAGTCATCGATGCCATTCAGCGCGAAGATTTTGACGATCTGCGCGGTGAGCTGGGCGATCTGCTGTTTCAGGTGGTGTTCTACGCTCAAATGGCCGACGAACAGCAGCGTTTCAATTTTGACGACATCTGCAACGCCATCAGCGACAAACTTGAGCGCCGCCATCCGCATATTTTTGGCGATGTTAAGGCAGAGACCAGCGACGAAGTGCTGAAAAACTGGGAAGCGATCAAACACAATGAACGCGCGGAAAAATCGCAGCATTCAGTTTTAGATGACATTCCCAAAGCGTTGCCCGCCTTAATGCGCGCGCACAAAATTCAGAAGCGTTGCAGCACGGTCGGTTTCGATTGGAACAATCTCGGACCGGTGCTGGATAAAGTGCATGAAGAGATTGATGAAGTGATGCATGAAGCGCAGCAAGCGGTGGTCGATAACGACAAGCTGGAAGAGGAAATCGGCGATTTACTCTTCGCCACCGTCAATTTGTCGCGCCATTTAGGCAGCAAAGCGGAAACCGCCCTGCAGAAAGCCAACGATAAATTTGAGCGCCGCTTCCGCCAGGTTGAGAATATCATCGCCTCACGAGGTTTAGCGATGAGTGATGCCACGTTGGATCAGATGGAAGAGGCCTGGCAGCAGGTGAAAGCCAGCGAGAACAAGAGCTAAGCCAATCTGGCGATTATTCCAGCGCTGCGCATAATTTCACCGCTTGAGCTTACTCGATTCAGCCTTGCGGTGACTTTGTGACGTACATCAACATTTCACCCCCTGCTATCCGCTATGTTACCGGCTGACCTGTGGAGGACGATGGTGTGATTCATCAATTGTGGCTGAAGACGACTTCAAGTATACTATTTTCCCGTCTTGGTTATTCCATCGTCTTTAAACCTAAACTCTCAGGTTCAGCATGACAACGAATTATATTTTTGTGACCGGCGGGGTCGTTTCCTCTCTGGGCAAAGGCATTGCCGCAGCCTCCCTCGCAGCTATCCTTGAAGCACGTGGTCTTAATGTGACCATCATGAAACTCGATCCGTACATCAACGTCGATCCGGGTACCATGAGCCCTACGCAGCACGGTGAAGTGTTTGTTACCGATGATGGGGCCGAAACCGATCTGGATTTAGGTCACTACGAGCGCTTCATCCGCACTAAAATGTCGCGCCGCAACAACTTTACTACCGGTCGTATTTACTCAGAAGTGCTGCGCAAAGAGCGTCGTGGCGACTATCTGGGCGCCACGATTCAGGTCATCCCGCACATCACCAATGCGATCAAAGAGCGCATTATTGAAGGCGGTGAAGGTCATGACGTCGTTCTGGTTGAGATCGGCGGTACGGTGGGTGATATCGAATCTTTGCCGTTCCTCGAAGCGATTCGCCAGATGGCGGTCGATGTCGGTCGTGAACACACCATGTATATGCACCTGACGCTGGTGCCGTATATGGCGGCCGCAGGCGAAGTGAAAACCAAGCCAACCCAGCATTCAGTGAAAGAGCTGTTGTCGATCGGGATTCAGCCGGATGTGCTGATCTGCCGTTCTGACCGCGCGGTGCCTGCGAACGAACGCGCCAAAATCGCGCTGTTCTGTAACGTGCCGGAAAAAGCGGTTATTTCCCTGAAAGATGTGGATTCCATCTACAAAATTCCAGGCATGCTGAAGTCGCAAGGTCTGGATGATTACATCTGCAAGCGTTTCAATCTGAACGCGCCGGAAGCGAACCTGGCCGAATGGGAACAGGTTATTTACGAAGAAGCCAATCCGGGCGGCGAAGTGACCATTGGTATGGTCGGCAAATACGTCGAACTGCCAGATGCGTACAAATCTGTGATTGAAGCGCTGAAACACGGCGGCCTGAAAAATCGCGTGACCGTGAACATCAAGTTGATTGACTCGCAGGATGTGGAAACGCGCGGTGTCGAATTACTGAAAGATCTGGATGCTATTCTGATCCCCGGCGGCTTCGGCTACCGCGGTGTGGAAGGCAAAATGATGACGGCGCAATACGCCCGTGAGAACAACGTGCCATATCTGGGAATTTGCCTCGGTATGCAGGTTGCGCTGATGGAATTTGCCCGCAACGTTGCCGGTATGGAAGGCGCGAACTCTACTGAATTTGTGCCAGACTGTAAGTATCCGGTGGTTGCGCTTATCACCGAATGGCGTGACGAAGAGGGCAACGTTGAGCAGCGTACTGAGCAGAGCGATCTGGGCGGCACCATGCGTCTGGGTAGCCAGCAGTGCCAGTTGACGCCGGAAAGCAAGGTGCGTCAGTTGTACGGTTCTGAAATCATTACCGAACGTCACCGTCATCGTTACGAAGTAAACAATATGCTGTTGAAGCCGATTGAAGCGGCAGGTCTGCATATTGCCGGTCGTTCCGGCGACGATCAGCTGGTTGAGATCATTGAGATCCCGAATCACCCGTGGTTTGTTGCCTGTCAGTTCCACCCGGAATTCACATCGACCCCGCGTGATGGTCATCCGCTGTTCGCTGGCTTTGTGAAAGCCGCGCAGGAGCACCAGAAGCGTTTAGCGAAGTAAGTTTCACGAGCAACGCGCGAACTTTTCGCGCGTTGTTTGTCTTAGGATTGACTAACTTGTACTGAGGAAAATCGAATGTCCAAAATCGTAAAAGTCATCGGTCGCGAAATCATCGACTCCCGTGGCAACCCAACTGTAGAAGCAGAAGTGCATCTGGAAGGCGGTTTCGTTGGTCTGGCTGCTGCGCCATCAGGTGCATCTACCGGTTCTCGCGAAGCACTGGAGCTGCGTGACGGTGACAAATCTCGTTTCCTGGGCAAAGGTGTAACCAAAGCGGTTGCAGCGGTTAACGGTCCAATCGCTAACGCGGTAACCGGTAAAGATGCCAAAGACCAGGCGAACATCGATAAGATCATGATCGAGCTGGACGGTACTGAGAACAAATCTAACTTCGGTGCTAACGCCATTCTGGCCGTTTCACTGGCTGCTGCTAAAGCGGCTGCTGCCTCTAAAGGCCTGCCGCTGTATGCGCACATCGCTGAACTGAACGGCACCCCGGGCAAATACTCTATGCCACTGCCAATGATGAACATCATCAACGGTGGCGAGCATGCCGATAACAACGTCGACATCCAGGAATTCATGATTCAGCCGGTTGGCGCGCCAACCCTGAAAGAAGCCATTCGCATGGGTTCTGAAGTCTTCCATCACCTGGCAAAAGTGCTGAAGTCAAAAGGTATGGGCACTGCAGTCGGTGACGAAGGTGGCTACGCGCCAAACCTGGGTTCTAACGCCGAAGCGCTGGCTGTTATCGCTGAAGCGGTAAAAGCAGCAGGCTACGAGCTGGGCAAAGACATCACTCTGGCGATGGACTGCGCAGCATCTGAATTCTACAAAGACGGCAAATATGTGCTGGCGGGCGAAGGTAACAAAGCCTTCACTTCAGAAGAGTTCACGCACTTCCTGGAAGACCTGACCAAACAGTACCCAATCGTCTCTATCGAAGATGGTCTGGACGAATCTGACTGGGCTGGCTTCGCATACCAGACCAAAGTGCTGGGCGACAAAATCCAGCTGGTGGGTGACGATCTGTTCGTAACCAACACCAAGATCCTGAAAGAAGGTATCGAGAAAGGCATCGCTAACTCCATCCTGATCAAATTCAACCAGATCGGTTCACTGACCGAAACCCTGGCTGCAATCAAGATGGCGAAAGATGCTGGCTACACCGCGGTGATTTCACACCGTTCAGGTGAAACCGAAGATGCAACCATCGCAGACCTGGCAGTAGGTACTGCAGCAGGCCAGATCAAAACCGGTTCTATGAGCCGTTCTGACCGCGTTGCTAAGTACAACCAGCTGATTCGTATCGAAGAAGCGCTGGGCAGCAAAGCACCGTTCAACGGTCTGAAAGAAGTTAAAGGCCAGGCGTAATCGCCTGAGTATGCTGCCTGCGGGCAGCATCGTCCGAATGAAGCCCCGCCTTGTGCGGGGCTTTTGCTTTTATTTGGCACGAAGCAGCTGTTATTCGGCGCGCAAGATCTGCCATAATCTGCGCCTCAAATTTTAGACGTGAGTGAAAAATGTTCTACCCGATTAACGAAATGTTCCAGACGCTGCAGGGCGAAGGTTTCTACACCGGCGTTCCGGCGCTGTTCATCCGCTTACAAGGATGTCCGGTGGGCTGTAGCTGGTGTGATACCAAACATACCTGGGAAACGCGGGCAGATCGGGAGACCTCGCTGGGCGATATTTTGGTGAAAACCGTGGAGAGCGATGCCTGGGGCAACGCCGATGCCGCAATGCTTCTCGACTCTATTCAGCGCCAGGGCTGGACCGCACGTCACGTGGTGATTACCGGCGGTGAACCGGCGATTTTCGATCTGCGTCCGCTGACGCAAGCATTAGAAGCGGCGGGCTTTGCGTGCCAAATCGAAACCAGCGGCACGCACGAAGTGCAGTGCTCAGAAGCCACTTGGGTGACGGTTTCACCGAAGGTGAATATGCGCGGCGGTTATGACGTATTGCCGCAGGCATTGCAACGCGCGGATGAGATAAAACATCCGGTGGCGCGTGAGCGTGATGTCGAAGCGTTGGATACGTTGTTGTCGGGCCTGCATGACGAGAAAAAGCGTATTGTGGCGTTACAGCCGATCAGCCGTGGCGATGCTGCCACCAAACTCTGTATTGAAACCTGTATCGCCCGCAACTGGCGGCTTTCAATGCAGACGCACAAGTATTTGAATATTGCCTGATTTGGCACGGTGCGCACTTTAGATGCGTAGGGTCGCCACTCATGGCGACCTCACTCAACGATTACGGCTTCACTTGCCTGGTCTCAACCGCGATAAACACAACCAGCGGTACAGGTCTCTTTAATCATCACCGCACTCAACTCAGGCAGAATCGGCTTCATCTGATCCCAAATCCACTTTGCCAGCACTTCGCTGGTGGGATTTTCTAAACCTGGGATGTCATTCAGATAGTGATGATCGAGGCGATCGTACAGAGGCTTAAACGCTGCCTTCAGCTCGGCAAAATCCATTACCCAACCGGTATGCGCATCCACTTCGCCGGTGATTTCTAATCGCACCAGGAACGAATGGCCGTGCAAACGCCCACACTTATGGCCTTCCGGCACGTGAGGTAAGCGATGGGCAGATTCAAACTGGAACTCTTTAAATAACGTGGTAGACATAATGGCTCTCAGACTTAAAAACCGCTGAAGTCTACCTGAATTGCAGATTTTTCGCACCCGCTCGCCATGAAAAGGGCATTAAACGACGCAATCCTGCTAAAACGCCTAATTAACTCATTGAATCATATCGCCTTCATTTACCACTTTTGCTGGTTAACTTTACCCGAAAAACCACTTAGTCATTTTGGTTATTTAATATGTCGAAGGCGTATTTAATCGTTAATATACAGCCCGGTAACCTACGCACTCTTTCGCAACATATTGATCCGGACTTCTGACACTGGAATTTTTAACGCAATGACGACTCAGGCACCAGGTTCACTGCTTCCGTTATCCCCGGAGCAACTCGCGCGCTTACAGGCGGCGACCACGGATTTCAACACCACGCAGATGGCCTGGCTTTCCGGCTATTTCTGGGGCATGGTCAACCAGACGCCGGGTGCGGCTGCCGCGCCAGCGCCTGTTCAGGCTGAAACACCGACCATCACGCTGATCTCCGCCTCGCAGACCGGCAATGCGCGTCGCCTGGCTGAACAGCTGCGTGATGACCTGCTGGCAGCGAAGCTGAGCGTCAATCTGGTTAACGCCGGCGATTACAAATTCAAACAGATCGGCCAGGAAAAGCTGCTGGTGGTGGTGACCTCCACCCAAGGTGAAGGCGAGCCGCCGGAAGAAGCCGTGGCGCTGCACAAGTTCCTGCTGTCGAAGAAGGCGCCGAAGTTTACCGGCACCGCCTTTGCGGTGTTCGGTCTTGGCGATACCTCTTATGAGTTTTTCAGCAAAGCCGGTAAAGACTTTGATGAGCGTCTGGCGGAACTCGGTGCCGAACGTCTACTGGATCGTGTGGATGCGGACGTTGAATACAAAGAGCAGGCAACGGCCTGGCGTCAGCAGATCACCGAGATATTAAAAGCGCGCGTGCCGAGCGAATCGCCAGCCCAGGCCGCCATCACAGCGGCAGGCAGCGTCAACCTGGTCGACAGCAGCCCGTACACTAAAGAAGAGCCGCTGCTGGCCAGCTTTGCTGCAAACCAGAAAATCACCGGACGCGACTCGGATAAAGATGTGCGCCACATTGAAATCGATCTCGGCGATTCTGGCCTGCGTTACCAGCCGGGTGACGCGCTGGGCGTGTGGTTTGAAAACGATGCTGAACTGGTGCAGGAACTGCTGCAGCTGGTGTGGCTGAAAGGCGACGAGCAGGTTGAGGTGCAGGGCAAAATGCTGGCGCTCACTGAGGCGCTGCAAAAACACTTCGAACTGACGGTTAATACGCCACAAATCGTTGAACAATATGCCGCCCTGTCGCGCAACGATGCGCTGCTGGCATTAGCGGGTGACAAGCCAAAGCTGCAGAGCTATGCGCAGAGCTTCCCGATTGTCGATATGGTGCGTCAGGCGCCGACTGAACTGAATCCAGAGCAATTAACCAGCCTGCTGCGTCCGCTGACGCCGCGCCTCTACTCGATTGCTTCTTCGCAGGCAGAAAACGAAACCGAAGTGCATATTACCGTCGGTGCGGTGCGCTTTGAGATCGACGGTCGCCAGCGCGGTGGCGGTGCATCTACCTGGCTGGCGGATCGCATTGAAGAAGAGGGCGAAATTCGCGTCTTCATCGAGCATAACGACAATTTCCGCCTGCCTGCTAATCCGGAAACCCCGGTAATTATGATTGGTCCGGGCACCGGCATCGCGCCGTTCCGCTCCTTTATGCAGCAGCGCGATAACGATGGCGCAGGCGGCAAAAACTGGCTGTTCTTCGGCAATCCGCACTTCACCGATGATTTCCTCTATCAGGTGGAGTGGCAGAAGTACGTCAAAGATGGCTTGCTGACTAATATTGATCTGGCATGGTCGCGCGATCAGGCCGAGAAAATTTACGTACAAGATAAAATCCGCGCCAAAGGTGCGGAGGTGTGGAGCTGGTTACAGGAAGGCGCGCACCTTTACGTCTGCGGCGATGCCAATCGCATGGCAAAAGACGTTGAGCAAGCATTACTGGATGTGGTGGTCGAACACGGCGGCATGGATCGTGAAACGGCTGATGAATTTTTAAGTGAGCTGCGCATTGAGCGCCGTTATCAGCGAGACGTTTACTAATGAGCGAAAAACATCCTGGACCGCTGGTCGTTGAAGGCAAGCTGGTTGACGCTGAGCGTCTAAAAAAACAGAGTAACTACCTGCGCGGCACCATCCTCGACGATCTCGACGATGGCCTGACCGGCGGCTTCACCGGCGATAACTTCCTGCTGATCCGTTTTCACGGTATGTACCAACAGGATGACCGCGACATTCGTGCCGAGCGCGCGGCGCAGAAACTCGAGCCGCGTCACGCCATGATGCTGCGCTGCCGTCTGCCGGGCGGCATCATCACGCCAACGCAGTGGCTGGCGATTGATAAATTTGCCAGCGAAAAAACCATTTACGGCAGCATCCGTTTGACTAACCGTCAGACCTTCCAGTTTCACGGCATTCTGAAGAAGAACGTGAAGCCGACGCACCAGATGCTGCACGAAGTCGGACTCGACGCGCTGGCGACCGCCAACGACGTTAACCGTAACGTGTTATGCACCTCGAATCCGGTGGAATCAGAGCTGCATCAGGAAGCGTACGAGTGGGCGAAAAAGCTCTCCGAACATCTGCTGCCGCAAACCCGTGCGTACGCTGAGATCTGGTGGGACAAAGAGAAAGTTGCCACCACGGATAAAGAGCCGATCCTCGGTGAGACTTATCTGCCGCGTAAATTCAAAACCACGGTAGTGGTGCCGCCGCATAACGATGTCGATCTGCACGCCAATGATTTGAACTTCATCGCTATTGCTGAGAACGGCAAGCTGATTGGCTTTAACCTGCTGGTTGGCGGTGGTTTGTCGATTGATCACGGTAACAAAGCCACCTACGCACGCACCGCCAGCGAGTTTGGCTTCCTGCCGGTAGAGAAGATTCTCGACGTGGCCGCCGCGGTGGTGACCACGCAGCGCGATTGGGGTAACCGTACCGATCGTAAAAATGCCAAGACCAAGTACACGCTGGAACGCGTCGGTGTCGAAACCTTCAAAGCGGAAGTGGAAAAACGTGCCGGCCTGACGTTTGAACCGATTCGTCCCTATGCGTTCACCTCGCGCGGCGACCGCGTTGGCTGGGTGAAAGGCATCGATAAGAAGTGGCACCTGACGCTGTTCATCGAGAATGGTCGTCTGCTGGATTATCCGGGTCGTCCGTTGAAGCGCGGCATCGCCGAAATCGCCAAAGTTCATCAGGGCGATTTCCGTTTGACCGCCAACCAGAACCTGATTGTGGCTGGCGTGCCTGAGAAGCAAAAAGCGCAGATCGAAGCCATCGCCCGTGAACACGGTTTGATGGAAGCGGTAACGGCGCAGCGTGAAAACTCGATGGCGTGCGTGGCCTTCCCGACCTGTCCGCTGGCGATGGCCGAAGCCGAACGCTTCCTGCCATCGTTCGTCACCAAAGTGGAAGAGATCATGCATAAGCATGGCGTGGGTGAAGAGCACATAGTGTTACGCGTTACCGGTTGCCCGAATGGCTGTGGCCGTGCTTTGCTGGCTGAGTTGGGTCTGGTGGGTAAAGCGCCGGGCCGTTACAACTTACACATTGGCGGCAACCGCGAAGGTACGCGCATTCCACGCATGTACCGCGAGAATATCAACGAAGGCGAAATCCTCGCCAGCATCGACGAGCTGGTGGCGCGCTGGGCAACCGAGCGTCAGGCCAATGAAGGCTTCGGCGACTTCGTGATTCGCACTGGCATCATCAAAGCCGTGGTTGATCCCGCCCGTGATTTTTGGGACTCGGAGGCAGTATGACGGTACTCGATCTCGCAGCACTGAATGGTTCATCAAAAGTTGATCGCATTATGGCGTTGGCAGAAAGCAACGTGCAGCTGGAGAAGCGCTCGGCTGAAGAGCGCGTCAGCTGGGCGCTGGAGCATCTGCCTGGCGCGTTTGTGCTGTCATCCAGCTTTGGTATTCAGGCGGCGGTTTTGCTGCATATGGTGACGCAGCAGAAACCGGACATTCCGGTGATCCTCACCGATACCGGCTATCTGTTCCCGGAAACCTATCGCTTTATTGATGAGCTGACCGACAAGCTCAATCTCAACCTGCAAATCTTCCGCGCTGAGACCTCAGCAGCATGGCAGGAAGCGCGTTACGGCAAACTGTGGGAGCAGGGCGTTGAAGGGATTGAGCAGTACAACCAGATCAACAAAGTGGAACCGATGAACCGCGCGCTGGAAACCTTGGGCGCGCAAACCTGGTTTGCTGGCCTGCGCCGCGATCAATCCGGCAGCCGCGCCAGTTTGCCGGTGCTGGCGGTGCAGCGCGGCGTGTTGAAAATTCTGCCGATTATTGATTGGGATAACCGTCAGGTGCATCAATACCTGCAGCAGCATGGACTGAAATACCATCCGCTGTGGGATGAAGGTTATCTATCCGTGGGCGATACGCACACCACCAGAAAGTGGGAGCCGGGCATGGCAGAAGAGGAGACACGCTTCTTCGGCCTGAAGCGCGAGTGCGGGTTGCATGAAGGGTGATTAGGTCAGCGCTGGCTGTTCCCCTCCTCGGTCCGTGCTCGCAGTCCCCCTCCTCGGTCCTCCCCCGCGAGCGGGGGAGGAAGATGTGCCATATGTGAGTTCTGAAGGGGCATGCGGCAGCGTCTCCTTCCCCCGCTAGCGGGGGAAGGCCGGGATGGGGGACAGCGGGCACCATCAAATCCCCTGCAGCCCCGCAAACTCTTCCGCCGCACGCGTCACATTCACCTTCGTCACCTCATAATGCGCCACCGTGACAAAGGGATCCTCCGCGAGGAGGGTATCCAGCCGGGCGCGATCGATATCTTTCACCATAATCATGCCGCCGGTGCGCGGATCTTTACGTCCCGCCGCGATAAATACGCCATTAGCAAAGTAGCGATCCAGCCATTCGATATGCGGCGCCAGTAACGCTTCCACTTCCTCTACCGGACGAAAATAGTTCAGAAATACCACGTACATAATAGATCCTTAGGTTGTCGGATTAGCCAGCTCGGTCAGCAGCGGCAGCAAGATCTTCACGCTGTCACGCGTGCGTTGGGTGATGCGGCCAGGCAGCCAACGATCGAGATAGTTGAGGTTATCGCGCTCGGTTTGATGGCGCACGTTGCCCTCCGGAAAATGGTGGGAACGCGCGCGCTGCTGCTGTCCATCTTTGTTGCCCAGCGTCCAGTTAGCGGCGGTGACATCCATTAACGGCATGCCAGCCTTATCAAACGGATTCACGCCCGGATAATCGCGCGCGGTCATAGCGTGGCTGGCTGCGGAGATACCGTAACGGTGTGCCAGCTGCACGGCGCGTGCGCTGGTCTGCTTGCGCACCGCCGAGGGCGTATTGATGCCGCTATTAAAGTAGAGATGATCGCCGACGATCAGACTGTTGAGATCGATCACCAGCAGCGTGTTCTTCTTCTCCTGCTCGCTCATGCGTGCCAGATAATCATCCATGCCGTGCAGGCCCGCTTCACCGGCGCTCAGCGCGACAAAGCGCACGCCGTAGTGCAGCGGCGTTTTGCTCAACGCCTGCGCCAGCTCCAGCATCACGCCAAGTCCGGACGCATTGTCATCCACGCCCTGCAAACGCAGGCCGCCGAGATTGTTATCGGCTTCATGGCGGCTGAGCGGCGTCCAGGTATCCAGATGCGTCACAATCAGGATCTCCTGCGGCACCGCACCTGCGCGCGCAGCAATCACCGAGGTGGCGGTGACTTTATGTGTGCGGCTTTCACCCTTTTTCTCTAGCCATTCATAGCGGGTATTGAACTGGCGGGTATTACTCTGATAACCCAGCTGGCTGAATTGCTGATGCAAATAATCGGCGGTGAGCAACTCGGCTGGGCTGCCGCTCATGCGGCCGGGGAAATAGGTAGCGATGTGGCGAAGTTGCTGTTCGGCAAAGTGTCCAGGCGCGCTGATGCTCGCAGCCTGAACAAAGAGAGGCAAACCGCCCGCGAGCAGTGCAGCCAGCACAGTGCGGCGGAAATTAGCAAACATAGTTAGGGTCCTTTTCTGACATCCCGTCATGCTAAAAAAAATCCGAGATAGTATGAAACTGTGATGACGCTTGCACAATTTGAATTGCACCGAAACACCAGCAATATCATTTGTTAAGCACAAAATGTTATCAGCAATCCTGGGTCGTTATTCCATTCGGTAACTACTCATTCCAATTCGTAATTTCATCTGTCGGAAGGGCGGGACGTATAGTCGCGTTAACTTATTGTAAAACTAGCAAGGTTAACGTGGATTATCTGCCCCTCTTTGCCGATCTCAAAAGCCGTCCAGTGCTGGTTGTTGGCGGTGGCGAAATTGCTGCGCGCAAAATTGAACTGCTGCGGCGTGCGGGTGCGCGCGTGTTGGTCGCGGCGCGCGAACTCGGCCATGAGCTGCAGGCGCTGCTGGATATTAAGGCGATTGAATGGATCGCCCACAGCTTTGATCCGGCACAGCTGGACGGCGTATTCCTCGTGATTGCTGCCACCGATGACAACGCGCTCAATGCACAGGTATTTGAGGCGGCCAACGCGCGCCACAAGCTGGTGAACGTGGTAGACGATCAGCCGAAATGCAGCTTTATCTTCCCATCGATTGTCGATCGCTCGCCGCTGGTCGTCGCCATCTCCTCCAGCGGCACCGCGCCGGTGCTGGCGCGTCTGCTGCGTGAAAAAATTGAAGCGTTACTACCAGCCAATCTTGGGCAGATGGCCGAAGTGGCCGGGCAGTGGCGCGACAAGGTAAAACAGCGCTATCACCGCATGTCTGAACGTCGTCGTTTCTGGGAGCGTGCCTTTAACGGGCTGTTCGCCAGCCAGATGGCGGCGGGCAATGTGAATGAAGCGCGTCGTACGCTGGATCGCGAACTGGATAACGACAGCGATAATCAGGGCGAAATCACGCTGGTGGGCGCCGGTCCGGGCGACAGCGGTTTGCTGACGCTGCGTGGCTTGCAGGTGATGCAGCTGGCCGATGTGGTGCTGTATGACCATCTGGTCAGCGACGAAGTGTTAGAACTGGTGCGCCGCGACGCCGATCGCATCTGCGTTGGCAAACGCGCCGGTGCGCATTCGGTGCCGCAGGAAGAGACTAATCAGATGCTGGTGAGCCTCGCGCAGCAGGGTAAACGCGTGGTGCGTCTAAAAGGCGGCGATCCGTTTATTTTTGGTCGCGGCGGTGAAGAGTTGCAGGCGGCGCAGGCCGCCGGAATTCCCTTCCAGGTAGTGCCGGGCATCACCGCGGCAGCGGGCGCAACCGCCTATGCCGGAATTCCGCTTACCCATCGTGACTACGCGCAGAGCGTGCTGTTTATCACCGGTCACTGCCAGGCCGACGGCAACGGCATCGATTGGCCGTCGCTGGCACGCGCGCGTCAAACCTTAGCGATTTATATGGGCACGGTGAAAGCAGCGGAAATCGCCGCCGGGCTTATCGAACATGGGCGCGCGGCCTCTACGCCGGTAGCGGTGATTGGCCGCGGCACGCGTCAGGATCAGCAGGTGCTGACCGGTACATTAGATCAACTGGAAGCGCTGGCTGCGGCCGCGCCCACGCCAGCACTGTTAGTGATTGGCGAAGTAGTGAATTTGCACGGGCAATTGGCCTGGTTCCAACATTCGGCACAGCAGGGGGCTCGCGAGTCCGCCGTTGTCAATTTGGCTTGAGGAAAAATTATGGACCAAAATCGTCTTACTCATCTGCGCCAGCTGGAGGCAGAGAGTATCCATATCATCCGCGAGGTGGCGGCCGAGTTCAGCAATCCGGTGATGATGTACTCCATCGGCAAAGACTCCTCGGTGATGCTGCATCTGGCGCGCAAAGCCTTCTATCCGGGCACGCTGCCATTTCCGCTGCTGCACGTTGATACCGGCTGGAAATTCCGGGAAATGTACGAGTTCCGCGATCGCACCGTAAAAGCGATGGGCGCGGAGCTGCTGGTGCACCGAAATCCGGAAGGTGTGGCGATGGGCATCAACCCGTTCGTGCACGGCAGTGCCAAGCATACCGACATCATGAAAACCGAAGGCCTGAAGCAGGCGCTGAACAAATACGGCTTTGATGCAGCCTTTGGTGGCGCACGGCGTGATGAAGAGAAGTCGCGCGCCAAAGAGCGCATCTACTCATTCCGCGATCGCTTCCACCGCTGGGACCCGAAAAATCAGCGTCCTGAGCTGTGGCACAACTACAACGGCCAGATTAACAAAGGCGAAAGCATCCGCGTGTTCCCGCTCTCCAACTGGACCGAGCTGGATATCTGGCAGTACATCTTCCTGGAAAATATCGAAATTGTGCCGCTGTACCTCGCCGCGCCGCGCCCGGTGCTGGAGCGTGACGGCATGCTGATGATGATTGATGACGATCGTATCGATCTGCAGCCAGGCGAAGTGATCAAACAGCGTATGGTGCGTTTCCGTACCCTCGGCTGCTGGCCGCTGACTGGCGCGGTGGAATCGGAAGCGCAAACGCTGCCGGAAATCATTGAAGAGATGCTGGTCTCCACCACCAGTGAACGCCAGGGACGCGTGATTGACCGCGACCAGGCCGGTTCGATGGAAATGAAGAAACGTCAGGGTTATTTCTAAGGAGACGCAGATGAATACCGTTATTGCACAACAGATTGCCGATCAGGGCGGCGTAGAAGCCTGGCTGACCGCGCAACAACACAAAAGCCTGCTGCGTTTCCTCACCTGCGGTAGCGTTGACGACGGCAAAAGTACGCTGATTGGTCGCCTGCTGCACGATACGCGTCAAATCTATGAAGACCAGCTGTCATCGCTGCACAATGACAGCAAACGTCACGGCACTCAGGGTGAGAAGCTTGACCTCGCCTTACTGGTTGATGGTTTACAAGCCGAGCGCGAGCAGGGCATTACCATTGATGTGGCGTATCGCTACTTCTCTACCGAGAAGCGCAAATTTATCATCGCTGATACGCCGGGACACGAGCAGTACACGCGCAATATGGCGACCGGCGCCTCTACCTGCGATTTAGCGATCCTGCTGATCGATGCGCGTAAAGGCATGCTGGATCAGACGCGTCGTCACAGCTTTATCTCCACGCTGTTGGGCATCAAGCATCTAGTGGTCGCCATCAACAAGATGGATCTGGTGGAGTACAAGCAAGAGACCTTCGAGCAGATCAAACAGGATTATCTCGATTTCGCCGCGCAGTTGCCGGAAGACCTCGATATTCGCTTTGTGCCGATGTCAGCGCTGGAAGGCGATAACGTGGCGACGCCGAGCGTGACCATGCCGTGGTACAGCGGCCCAACGCTGCTCGACGTACTGGAAACCGTGGAGCTGAATCGCGTGGTGGATCATCAGCCGATGCGTTTCCCGGTGCAGTATGTCAATCGTCCCAACCTCGACTTCCGCGGTTATGCCGGTACGCTGGCCTCTGGCGTAGTGAAAGTGGGCCAGCGCGTAAAAGTGCTGCCATCAGGCGTGGAATCGACTATCTCGCGCATCGTCACTTTTGATGGCGACTTGCCGGAAGCGGGCGCTGGTGAAGCGATTACGCTGGTGCTGAAAGATGAAATCGACATCAGCCGTGGCGATCTGCTGGTGGATGCCGCCGCCGATCTGCAAGCGGTGCAATCCGCGACGGCGGACGTGGTGTGGATGGCTGAGCAGCCGCTGCAGCCGGGACAAAGCTATGAAGTGAAGATTGCCGGTAAGAAAACCCGCGCGCGCGTGGAGAAAGTCATCCATCAGGTGGAGATTAACTCGCTGGAGAAGCGCACGGTGGATAGCCTGCCGCTCAACGGCATCGGTCTGGTCGAACTGACCTTTGACGAACCGATGGTACTGGATGCCTATCGGCAGAATCCGGTTACCGGCGGCATGATCTTTATCGATCGTCTGAGCAACGTGACGGTCGGCGCGGGCATGATTAATCAGCCGCTGAGCGATGTACGTGCGCAAGCGGGCCAGTTCAGCGATTTCGAGCTGGAGCTGAATGCGTTGGTGCGCCGTCACTTCCCGCACTGGAACGCACGCGATCTGCTGGGCGGTCAGTAATGGCGCAGCACGATGAAAACGTGGTGTGGCACGATCATCCGGTAACGCGTGAGGAACGCGAACAGCAGCATGGCCATCAAGGCGTGGTGCTGTGGTTCACCGGACTTTCCGGCTCGGGCAAATCCACCGTGGCCGGCGCGCTGGAGCAGGCGCTGCATCGCGCGGGTGTGAATACCTATCTGCTGGATGGCGATAACGTGCGTCACGGCCTGTGCCGTGACCTCGGCTTCAGCGATAGCGATCGTAAAGAGAATATCCGTCGCGTGGGTGAAGTGGCGAAGCTGATGGTCGATGCCGGTTTAGTGGTGTTGACCGCCTTTATCTCGCCGCATCGTGCCGAGCGCCAAATGGTGCGCGATCTGCTGGGCGAAGGGCAGTTCGTTGAGGTGTTTGTCGATACGCCGTTAGCGGTGTGTGAAGCGCGCGATCCCAAAGGTCTCTACAAAAAAGCCCGTGCCGGTGAACTGCGTAATTTTACCGGTATCGACAGCGTGTATGAAGCGCCAGAAGTCCCTGAAATCCACCTGGATGGCGAACAATTGGTTACAAAACTGACCGGCCAATTGTTAGACCTGCTGCGTCACCGCGATATCATCAAATCCTGAATCGACAGCGGCAAATCCTCCCGGGTTTGCCGCGCTTAGCGTCAACAGGATCTCTATGCAGAACGTAACGCCCATGCTAGCCCGTAAAGATGAACGCACCCCGGATGAGCCTCGCTCGTCGCTGCCGGGCGGCGTGTTTGGCTTTCTCTCGTACTGGTGCGCGCTGGCGATTCCGTTCATGCTCTACGGCTCCAACACGCTGTTCTTTTTCCTCTACACCTGGCCGTTCTTCCTCGCGCTGTTACCGGTTTCAGTGCTGATTGGTATCGTGCTGAGCCTGATGATTCGTACGCATTTATTCTGGAGCGGCATCGCCACAGCGATCGTGGTGGTGTGCCTGTTCTGGCTGCTGTTCTCATTTCTCTCGGGTTGGTAACGCCCACCTGATGTGCAAACGCATCGGCTGGTTACAAAACTTTACCTGCCGTCTCGCGCCTCTCTCTGTCATTATTTGCGCCTATAACTGCTGGTGCGCGGCATTTTCGCCGCCGCAGTGGAGTCCAGCGCCAAGTTATGGGATGATTGGGCCGTTTTTCAGGGGGCGGGGATGGGAAAACTGACGTTACTGCTACTCGTGCTGCTGGGATGGCTTCAATATTCCCTGTGGCTGGGTAAGAACGGTATTCATGACTACACGCGCGTCAACGAAGACGTCGCGTCACAACAGGCGAATAACGCCAAACTTAAAGCGCGTAACGATCAGCTATTTGCCGAAATTGATGATCTCAATGGCGGCTCGGAAGCGATCGAGGAACGCGCACGCAATGAACTGGGCATGATTAAGCCCGGTGAGACTTTCTATCGTCTGGTGCCAGACCAGAACAAACGTAACGCGCAACAAGCTGCGCAAAATCAACAACGATAAGCCATGAACAAGCGCCCGATCCTTGCGGATGTGATTGCCGTGGTGCCCGCCGCAGGTGTGGGCAGCCGTATGCAAGCTGCCTGCCCAAAACAGTATCTGACCATTGGTCAATTTACCCTTCTTGAACATAGCGTTGCGCGCTTGCTGGCTCATCCGGCGGTAAAACAGGTCATTGTGCCGGTAAGCAGCGATGATGGCTGGTTCGATTCACTGCCGCTGGCGCAGGATTCCCGCGTGGTAAGAGTGACCGGTGGCGACACGCGCGCTGAATCGGTGCTGGCGGGATTAAAGGCCATTCAGCATCACCAATGGGTGCTGGTGCATGATGCCGCGCGCCCGTGCCTGCATCCGGACGATTTAGCGCGCCTGCTGGCGGTACGCGAGTACAGCAACGTCGGCGGGATTCTGGCGGCGCCGGTGCGCGACACCATGAAGCGCGGCGAACCAGGCAAAGCGGTCATTGCTCATACCGTTGAACGCGAAGACTTATGGCACGCGTTGACGCCACAATTTTTCCCGCATCAACTGCTCACCGCGTGTCTGACGCGCGCACTCAATGAAGGCGCTACCATTACCGATGAAGCGTCGGCACTGGAGTATTGCGGCTATCATCCGCAGTTGGTGAGCGGACGCAGCGACAACATTAAGGTAACGCGACCAGAAGATCTGGCGCTGGCGGCCTTCTATCTTACTCAGATTCAGTTACAGGAGAGCGCATGATGCGTATCGGTCACGGTTTTGACGTTCACGCTTTTGGCGGCGAAGGTCCGTTAGTGATTGGTGGGGTGCGTATTCCCTTCGAACACGGTTTTATCGCCCATTCTGACGGCGATGTGGCGCTGCATGCGTTGACGGATGCCTTGCTCGGTGCCGTGGCGATGGGCGATATCGGCAAGCTATTCCCGGATACCGACCCGGCGTTTAAGGGCGCGGACAGCCGCGGCCTGCTGCGCGAAGCCTGGCGTCGTATTCAGCAAAAAGGCTATCGCATCGGTAACGTTGATGTGACCATTATTGCGCAGGCACCAAAAATGTTGCCGCACGTGCCGCAGATGCGCGTCAATATTGCCGAAGATCTCGGTTGCCATATGGATGACGTCAACGTGAAAGCCACCACCACCGAAAAGCTCGGCTTTACCGGTCGCGGTGAAGGCATTGCCTGTGAAGCGGTTGCGCTGCTGATTAAGGCCGATAGGGCATGAGTGAGCTGCATTACCTGCACGGCGTGCCCAATGCCAGCGGCGTGATTAAAGCCAATCCCGAAGATTTTGTCGTGATTGAAGATCTTGGCTATCCCTATGATGGCGAAGGAGAACAGGTTTTAGTCCGCATTCGTAAAATTGGCTGCAACACCCGCTTTGTTGCCGAAGCCATCGCCAAATTTCTTAAGGTGCCGGTACGCGATCTCAGCTATGCCGGCATGAAAGATCGTCATGCGGTCACCGAGCAGACGCTGTGCTTCCGTGTGCCAGGCAATGCGATGCCGAATCTGGCCGGTTTTCAGCTGGAAGGCGTCGAAATCCTGCAGGTGATCCGTCACAAGCGCAAACTGCGCACCGGCGCGCTGGCGGGCAATGCCTTCCGTTTAATCGTGCGCCAGATTTCCGATCGCAGCGACGTTGAAACGCGTCTGCAGCAGATTCAACAGCGCGGCGTACCCAACTATTTTGGCGAGCAGCGCTTTGGTCGCGGCGGTAACAACGTGACGCAGGCAAAATTGTGGGCTGAAGATAAATTCCGCCCGCGCGATCGCAGCATGAAAGGCATTTTACTCTCGGCAGCGCGCAGCCAGCTATTTAACCAGCTCACCAGCGCCCGTTTACAGCGCGATGGCGCACTGGATCGTGTTCAGGCGGGAGATGCGTTGCAGCTGGCAGGGCGTGGTAGCTGGTTTGTTGCGCAGGCGGAAGAGTTAGCGGAACTGCAGCAGCGTGTCGATAACCATGAACTGCGTATCACCGCACCGTTGGCCGGACGCGGCGAGCTCGGTACCCAAGGCGAAGTGCTGGCGTTCGAGCGGGAGCAACTGGCGTCGTCGGGCGAGCTGCTGGCTTTACTCGATCGTGAACGCGTTGATGCCTCGCGGCGTGCGGCGCTGGTGGTGCCGAAAGATCTGCGCTGGAGCTGGTGGGACGACGTCACGCTAGAGATGCAGTTCTGGCTGCCGGCGGGCAGTTTTGCCACCAGCGTGGTGCGCGAGCTGCTAAGCAACGGCGCAGCAGCACCGATTGGCGACGAATAGGTACATTCGGCGATCATGAGCAAAAATCTTACCATTAAGGATATTGCGCTGCTCGCCGGTGTTTCTATTACCACCGTTTCACGCGTGCTTAACAAGCATGCATGGGTGTCTGAAAAGACCCGTGCGCGCGTCGATAAAGTGATTGCTGAGCATCAGTTCAGCCCCAACCTGATGGCGCGCGGCATGATTTCGCGTCAGAGTTACACCCTTGCGGTGATCGTTTCCGATATCACCAATCCCTACTTCGTCACCTTAGTGGCGCAGATTCAGCAAGCCTGCCTGGCCATTGGCTATAAAATCACGCTATACGATACACAATCCGCCAACCGCAGCGATGGTACGTCAGGCGATGAAAGCGCAATTTTTCAATCGATCATTGATAGCCAAATTGATGGCGTCATCGTGCTTGGCGGCCACAGCGACTTTGCGCCGATTCCGCCAGATTATCTGACGATGCTGGAGACGCTGATGAGCAAAATGGCGGTGGTGGTGGTCGGCCAGCCCCATCCCGATCGTCGCTGGCCATGCGTAATGCGCGATCATCAGCATTGTGTTGAGCTAGCGGTTAATCACCTGCTTGCGCGTGGCCTGCGTGACATCGCTTTTATCGGCGGCTCACGCAAAGTGTGGGTGACACGCGAACGCGTCAATCATTTCCGTGCGGCTCTACAGCAGGCGGGAATCACGCCGAACGACGCGTGGATTTGCTTGAATAACTTCTATCCGCAACATGGCTATCAAGCGATTGAAACGCTGTGGGATCTGCCACAACCGCCGCAGGCGCTGGTCGCCATCAACGATCGCGTGGCGATGGGGGCCATTCGTGCGCTTAGCGATCGCGCTATTCAGGTACCTGATCAGGTGGCCGTTATCAGCTGCGAACGTTTCCCCGGCAGCGAATTTTTCATTCCCCGCCTCACTAGCGTAGATCATCAGAACCCGCAGCTTGGGCAGAACATTATCACTATGATGATGGCGCAGCTCGACGGAAAATCATCTCAAGAAAATCAACAAATTGTCCCGCCAACGCCGGTATTAATGCTCGGCGAATCAGCTTAACCAGTAACTTAATTCCTTAATTTTAAATAAGTTACGCTTTGTAATCGCGATCTCATTTTCACCATTCCTGCGTTGACTTAATCTGCGCCATTAAATAAGTTTGCCTGCAACCTGAAAACGTTTTCAGTTTTCAGGAGAACTGTTTAAGGAGCAGTAATGAAACCCACCATGATGACTTACATCCACCAGCAGCCTGAGGTGCTCAGCAACCTGCTGGCATGCTATCCAGATGATTTGCCCGCGCTCGGTGCAGCAAAATCGGTGCTGGTGCTCGCCACGGGTTCCAGCATCAATGCCGCGCTCAGCGCTAAATATTATGTGGAGCGTCTAACAGGCGTGCGGATTAGCGTGCAGGAGCCATTTCATTTCCAGCATTACGAGCAGTGGGATCCGGCCATCGATCTGGTGATCGCCATTTCACAAAGCGGCGAGAGCACTTCGACCCTGGCAGCAATTGCCGCCCTCAAGCAACAGCATGGCGTGGCAACCTGGGGCATCACCGGCAAGCTGGCCAGTCCGCTGGCGCAGGCGGTGGATCATGCGGTGGAGATTAAAAGTGGCGAAGAGCGCGTCGGTTACGTCACCAAAGGCTATTTAGCCACCGTAATGACGCTGATGCTGATCGGCCTGCACAGCGCGCGTCAAAGCGGCCGTATCACCGCGCAACAGGAGCAGCAGGAGTTTGCGATGCTGCAGCGCGGCGCGACGGCGATTCCAGAGATTATTGAACGTACTGAAATTTTCTGGCAGCGCTGGCAGGCGGAGCTCACCGCCGCACCACGTTTTATCTCCATCGGCTTTGGACCGGCACTGGGCGTGATCAAGGAGATGGAGACCAAGTTTAGTGAAACGGTGCGCGTGCCATCGCAAGGCATTGAGCTCGAAGCATTCATGCACGGCCCGTATTTCGAGATAAACCCACAACACCGTCTGTTCTTTGTTGATGTTGATGCGCCGGTACGCGAGCGCCTGCGTCTGCTGCGCGACTATGAACAGCGCGTTACGCCACACGTCTGGAGCCTTTGCCTCGGCGAAAGCGATGATGAACGCACGCTGGCGCTGGGGGTGGAAGTGAGCGAGTGGATGGCGCCGCTGCTGCTGGTGATTCCGTTCCAGATTCTGGCGCATCACATTGCGGAAGCGAAGGGTAACAATCTGCCGCAGCGCATCTTCACCGACTTTGGCGTGTCGATGAAGAGCAAAACCAAACCGGGCGATTACGACTAACACCGGGCGCGTTGAAAAAGGATAACCATAATGAAACTCGATTACGTGAAGCTGGCCCAGGCTATCCGGGAGCAGCTCGGCGGGGATGACAACATCAGCCATATTTCGCACTGCGCCACCCGCCTGCGGCTGGCCATCCACGATATGGCAAACGTGGACATCCCGGCTATCAGCAGCTTGCCGGGGGTGATCCGCGTAGTGAATGCATCCGGGCAGTTGCAGGTGGTGGTGGGCCCGCAGGTGGAGCAGCTGTATCAGGCGATGCAGCTCGGGTCGCAACCGGCTGCTGAACCGGTCAAACCGGGTTCTGACGAACGTGGTCTGGCGGGAAAAATGCTGGCAACGCTTGGTGCGATTTTTACGCCCTATATTGGGGTCCTGGCCGGCATCGGGGTAATTAAAGGCATCATGGTGCTGCTGCAAACTCAGGGCCTGGTGGCTAGCGATGATCTGCTTTTCGCCATGTTTAATGCGCTCGCCAGTGGCGTTTTTGTCTTCCTGCCGCTGTTTATCGCGGTGACTGCCGCCGATCGTTTTGGCGCCAGCCGTTTCACTGCACTGGCATTAACGGCAGCGATGGTATTTCCACTCACGCAGCCTGACTTGCCGCAGCACTTCACCGTATTGGGTCTGAACATTAGCCTGAAAATATATGGTGGCGCGGTGATCCCAGCGATTCTGGCGGTGCTGCTGCTGAGCAACGTTGAACGCAAGCTGAAGCAGTGGATTCCGGACGTCGCGGCGCTGGTATTTGTGCCGTGTCTTTCGCTGATTATCTGCGGCTTTGTGGTATTCACACTGATTGGTCCACTGGCGGATTATGCCGGTGTCGGCATTGCCAATGGCTACAGCGCGCTCTATCAGCTCAGTCCCATGATCTCCGGCGCGCTGCTGGCGGGTATTGGCCAGCTGTTCGTGGTGTTTGGCGTGCACTGGGGCATTATTCCTCTTGCGCTGATTAACATTCAGGTACAGGGCTACGACACCATCATGGCGATGTTCATGTCGGCGGTAATGGGGCAATTTGGCGCGGTAAGTGGCGCCATCTTTATCGCCCGCAATCTGCGTGACCGCCAAATTGCCCTCTCAGCGTCGCTATCGGCGTTCTTTGGCATCACCGAACCGGCGCTGTATGGCGTCAATCTCAAGTTCCGCATGTTGTTCATCTTCGGCTGTATCGGGGCCGCATTAGGCGGTGCGATTACCGGGCTGTTACAGGTAAAAACTTACAGTTTTCTTCCGGTACTCAACGTCTTCGAACTCGGTCTGTTTGAAGGACCCGATTCCAAAATGATTTATGAAGTGGCGGCGATTGCGGTGGCTTTCATCGTCCCCTTTGTCCTGACACTGATCTATGGCCGCTGGACGCGGCCCGGTGTGACTAAACCCAGCGCCTGACGCGCAACTTTCAATACTGACTAACAGGGAACAGGTATGCGGCTGCTATCGCAGGGCTGCGTGCACCTTAAGGAAATGCAATGAATGCTTTAACTCAGGGAAAAAAAGTGGCGCTGCTGCCACTGGCAACGTTGATGCTGTGTGCAGCACCGCCTGCGGCTGATGCGGCAGGTTTCATTGAAGACAGCAAAGTAGATGGCACGCTGTACTACTGGCAACGTCACCGCGAGCGCAAAGATCTCAATCCGGACAGCAGCCATTACCAACACTATCAAACCAATCTGCATCACAGCACGCTGACCGGCGCGCTGGAGTATCAATCAGGCTATCTGGCGGATGTTGTCGGCGTGGATCTCGCCGCCTTCGCCACCTGGGATCTGTTTGAGGGCAGCCCGGCGCACCCCAATGAAATCAGCTTCAGTCATGGTCCATCGATGTGGGAAGACCGCGGCGTGGGCGAAAAAAATGGTCTCGATCTCTATCGTGCGGCGCTGAAACTGAAGGCGGGTGATTACTGGCTGCGAGCGGGTTACATCCAGCCGAGTGGCCAAACGCTGCTCGGTACACAGTGGGGATTCTTACCAGGCACCTATCAGGGCCTGGAAGTGGGGGCGGTTTATGACTATGGCTCCGCTGGTGCGCTATCGCTGTCGTGGATGGGCACCAACAAATACAAGGCGCCGTGGTATCGCAAAATGTACGAATTTCGCGAAATCGATCGCCAGACGCGTATTCCCTATTTGCATTCGCTAGGTGGCAAGTACGACTTCAAAAACGGTAACACGCTGGAGCTGGCGTGGGGCGAATCACCGCACTACCTCGATAAATATTTTGCTAAGGCTGCCCGTCAGACTGCGCTTTGGGACAATCCGCTAAGTCTGAGCTGGCAGTTTTACGGCTCGCAGGATCGTACCGGGCGCCACGATGTGTATGACGAATTCGCCTGGCAACAGGGATTAACGCTGGCTTATCAGGTTGATCGCTATCAGTTCCGGCTGGAAGGCAGCGTGGTGCACGCGCCGGGCAAGCAGGGTTATTACACCGTGGCGATGACGCCGATTTACCCGAACTCGGCTGGCCGTATTGATATGTGGTGGGATTCTCGCTCTGACTTCAATGCCGACGGTGAGAAGGCAATCTTTGCCGGGATGATGGTCGATCTTAGCGATATCGTCTGGCCAGGCGTCAGTATCGGCGGCTCTTTTGCCTGGGGCTGGGACGGCAAACCGGCGCGTGGTGGCGATTGGTCACAGGATCAACGTCTGACCGAAACCGCCATTAACGGCGATCTGGTGTGGCAGGTGCAATCCGGCTGGGCCAAAAACACCGTGTTCAAACTCCATCTCACCGCGTTCAATAATCATAGCGATAACCCGAGCTGGGGCGGTGGCTATGGCAACGTTTTCCAGGATGAAAAGGACATCAAATTCCTGATGATTGCCCCTTTTAGCCTGTTTTAATCACTCAATATACTAAGGATGATGACCATGAGGATTCGTTTCTCCGCACTTACCGCCGCGCTGCTGATGGCTGGACTGGCACACGCTGAAACTCACGTGTTGATTAATCAGGTGGGTTACGACATTGCTGCACCCAAAACCGCCGTTGTTCAATTGACCGGCGAGTCACGCGCTAAGCCACCAGTAAACTTTGTGCTGCTAGACAGTGAAACCAATCAGCAGGTGCTGAGTGGCTCTTTACAGCCGCAGGGCGAAGTGCAGGGCTGGGGCGATCGCACCTTCTACCGCGCGGATTTTTCCGCTTGGAAAAAACAGGGACGCTACGTGCTGCAAACCACCAGTAGCGACGGCGACGTACGTTCCGGGCCATTTATCATCGGCGCCGATCTGCTGGAGCGCTACACGCTTTCCGATGTGATTGCTTACTTCAAAAGCCAGCGCGTCACCGGGCTGTTTGATAAGTCCGATCGCAAACTGCCGCTGCCGGCTGGCACAGGGTCTGGCACCGTTGATGTGCACGGCGGCTGGTACGATGCCACCGGTGATTACGGTGTGCATCTTTCGCATCAAAATCTGACCTCCTATTTCAATCCACAGCAGGCGCCGCTGGTGGCCTGGAGCTTATTGCGCGGTTATCAGAACCTGGGTGCGCGCCAAAATCAAAATTTTGATGAGTATCGCCGCCGGATGCTGGACGAAGGCCTGTACGGCGCCGATTTTCTGGTGCGGATGAAACGTCCGGGCGAATCTTTCTTCCAGGCGATCTCTTCGCCCGGTAAAGAGAAGCGGGCGCAGGATCGCGTGATTGCTAACCCAAACTGGCGTACGCAGATTAAGGAGAAAGAGTCAGATTCCACTATTGTCGAGGAGGAAGCCGTTGGGCGGCTGGCATGGCAGGCGAGTTTCCGTTCTGGAGCGGGTATGTCGATTGCCGCGCTGGCATTGGCCAGCACCATGGAAAATGACGGTAATTTCAGCCGCAAGCAGTATTTGCAAACGGCCGAAGACGCCTTCGCTTTTTTGCAAAAAAACAATGCGCAGATGGTGAATGACGGTAAAGAGAATATCGTTGATGACTATACCGCGCTGCTGGCGGCGACAGAGCTGTATCGCGCTTCGCACAAAGCGGTCTATTTGACGGCGGCACAACAACGCGCGCAAAGCCTGATGGCACGATTGACCTCGCTGGATAACTGGCATGATTACTGGCGCGCCGATACGCAGCGGCGCCCCTTCTTCCATCCGTCAGATGCCGGGCTGCCTGTGATCGCGCTGCTGGAGTATGCGCGCATTGCTCCGCAAGAGCAGCAGACGAAAATCAAAGATACGGTGAAACGCTCGCTGGGCTTTGAACTGGCGGTGACCAAAGAAACCAATAATCCGTTTGGCTACGCGCGCCAGCTGATTCAATTGAAAAATGGTGATAAACGTACCAGTTTCTTCTTCCCGCATGACAGCGAAGCTGCGCCGTGGTGGCAGGGTGAGAATGCGCGTATCGCCTCGCTGGCGGCGGCTGCACGTCAGGCCATGCCGTTGTTTGCCGATGATAAAACCTTCACCCAGCAGCTGCAGGGTTACGCCTGGAATCAGCTGAACTGGATTTTGGGCAACAATCCTTATGATGTCAGCATGCTGACCGGCAGTGGTTACCGCCATATCAGCTATCTGTTCTTTAATTCATGGAAATACACCACGCTGCCAGGCGGCATTGTTAACGGCATTACCGGAGCATCCAACCAGGTCGCTGAGGGTATCGCCTTCGATGAAGGTTATGCCGTCACGCGGAAAGATGATGACTGGCGCTGGGCGGAAGGTTGGCTGCCTCATTCGGCCTGGTATTTGTACGCGGTGAGCTTGCCAGATCGCCAATAGTCCTCGCTGTTGCCCGGCTTTGGTGCCGGGCATATTTATTTTGTGCGTCATCTCAAATTGCATATTGTTACGGCAAACACCGCCAGTTCCTTGATTTTCGCCTACCACTTCCAGCGCCTCGCCGCTAGAATGCAAACATCCTTGTCCCGCCAGACGCCTCTTTTGCGGCGCCAAAATTGCGTTCGGCAAACAGGTCGAGGACCAGTTGAATGAACAAAGGTCAGAAATAGATGCGGATATTGCTTAGCAATGATGATGGAATTCATGCTCCCGGCATCCAGACGCTGGCTCGCGCACTGCGTGAGTTTGCTGAGGTGCAGGTGGTTGCGCCCGATCGCAATCGTAGCGGCGCATCAAACTCTCTGACATTAGAAACGCCACTGCGCACTTTTACCCATGAAAATGGCGATATTGCGGTGCAAATGGGAACGCCGACAGACTGTGTGTTCCTCGGCGTGAACAAGCTTATGCAGCCGCGTCCCGATATCGTGGTTTCGGGCATCAACGCCGGGCCGAACCTGGGCGACGATGTCATCTACTCAGGCACGGTGGCTGCAGCGATGGAAGGGCGTCATCTTGGGCTGCCGGCGCTCGCCGTTTCGCTCAATGGGCATCACCATTACGATACTGCCGCATCCATAACCTGTACGCTGTTGCGTGCGCTATCACGTGCACCGCTGCGTACCGGGCGTATCCTCAATATCAATGTGCCAGATTTGCCCTTAGCAGAAATCAAAGGGCTTCGTGTTACGCGCTGTGGCAGCCGCCATCCAGCCGACCAGGTGATCTGCACTGAAGATCCGCGTGGCCAGCCGCTTTACTGGATTGGTCCGCCGGGGAAAAAGCTGGATGCGGGCCCGGATACCGACTTCGCAGCGGTGGATGCGGGCTATGTTTCGCTAACCGCGTTGCATGTTGATTTGACCGCGCATGCCGCACAAGAAGTATTAAGTGACTGGCTGCTCCAGGCTGAGGTAAAGCTGGCATGATAAACCGCCGCATCGAAACGCTTTTGGAGCAGCTACGTGCGCAGGGCATTCATGATGAATTTCTGCTGAAAGCCATTGCTGATGTGCCTCGCGAGCGTTTTATCGATGAGGCGTTTGAGCACAAAGCGTGGGAAAACGTCGCGTTGCCGATTGGCATGGGGCAGACCATTTCACAGCCCTACATGGTGGCGCGGATGACCGCCTTGTTGGAGCTCACTCCAGAATCGCGCGTGCTGGAAATTGGCACCGGTTCTGGCTATCAGACTGCCATTCTGGCGCATCTGGTCAATCATGTTTACTCCGTAGAACGTATCAAAGGTTTGCAGTGGCAGGCTAAGCGCCGCCTCAAGCAACTCGATTTGCACAATATCTCAACGCGTCACGGCGATGGCTGGCAGGGATGGGCGGCGCGTGGTCCGTTCGATGCCATTATTGTCACCGCAGCGCCACCTGAAATTCCGACTTCGCTGATAGCGCAATTGGGCGAGGGCGGCAAAATGGTGCTGCCGGTAGGTGAGGATCAACAGGTGTTAAAGCGTTTGCGTCGTCAGGGCGATGAATTGATAGAAGAAATCATCGAGCCCGTCCGTTTTGTGCCGTTGGTTCAGGGCGATCTTGCCTGAACCGTCACTACGCAATTCTTCACAACTGTTACATGGCACGGCACAGTTGATATTGTTACTATCCTTGTTTATCAATGCTAAAAACCGTTTTTAACGTTACGCGCAGTGGATAATGCGGTTAACGCCGTTACACATTTATATTCAGGGTTGCCATCACGGGGGATCAGTGAGCATGGGAAGCACAGCATTTCAATTACGCCGTTTGGCGGCACTTTCTTTGGTAGGTTTTTGGCTGGCGGGCTGTAGTTCAAGCGATAACACGCAGGCACCCATTAGCCAGGTTGGTAGTAACAGCGGCGACAGTGGAATGGCTTCAGCCCCAAGTGGCGGCATGATCTCCTCGCAAAGTAGCGGTGTGCCTGCGATGCCGAGTGGCGGTATGTTAAGCGGCAGCACTTCTTCAGCGCAACCGTCCGGCGGAATGGTTAGTGGTAATAATAATGTGGCCACGGAAAATGGTCGCATTGTGTACAATCGCAACTATGGGAATATTCCGAAAGGCAGCTACGGCGGCGAGACCTACACCGTGAAACGTGGCGACACCCTGTTCTATATTGCCTGGATTACCGGCAACGATTTCCGCGATCTGGCGCAACGCAACAACATCGCAGCGCCGTATGGCTTGAACGCCGGGCAAACGCTGCAGGTTGGCAACGGCAACGGCCAGACCATCACCGGTGGTAATGCGATAACCGTAGCGGATGCAACACAGGGCGGCGTACCTGTTACACCGAGTCAAACGCAAATTAAATCGACCCCTGTTGCACAGCAACCTGTTATTACGTATTCTGATGATTCGGGTAATTCGTCGGGTAGCAAATTGCTGCCGTCGAAAGGAGCAAATAATGTGGCAACGACCACAGCTCCGGTTGTCGCACCACCTACAGTCAGCAGCACGACTAATAGCACAACTCCAGTGGGAAGCTGGCGTTGGCCGACTGATGGGAAGATCATCGATAACTTCTCCGCTGCGGAAGGCGGAAATAAAGGTATCGATATCGCCGGTTCGCGTGGACAACCTGTTGTCGCCACAGCTTCGGGAAGAGTGGTGTACGCTGGCAACGCGCTCCGTGGGTACGGTAATTTAATCATCATCAAACACAATGATGACTACCTGAGCGCCTACGCCCACAACGACTCTATGCTGGTCCGGGAACAACAGGAAGTTAAGGCGGGGCAAAAAATCGCTACCATGGGTAGCACCGGTACCAGTTCAGTAAGATTGCACTTTGAAATTCGTTACAAGGGGAAATCCGTAAACCCGTTGCGTTATTTACCGCAGCGATAATCCGGCAGAACCTTGGTTCTGCCCTTGGATCACGGGTAGGAGCCGCTAATGAACCAGAATACGCTGAAAGTTAACGATTTACATGAAGATGCGGAATTCGAGGAAAACAACGGAGCTGAGGTTTTTGATGAGAAGGCTCTCGTTGAGAACGAACCTGGTGATAACAACGACGTAGCGGAAGAAGAGCTGTTGTCACAGGGTGCGACGCAACGCGTTTTGGATGCGACGCAGCTTTACCTCGGAGAGATTGGTTACTCACCACTGCTGACGGCAGAAGAAGAAGTCTTCTTTGCACGCCGTGCATTGCGGGGTGATATTCCTTCTCGCCGCCGCATGATTGAAAGTAACTTACGCTTGGTAGTAAAGATTGCCCGCCGTTACAGCAATCGTGGTCTGGCGCTGCTGGATCTGATTGAAGAGGGTAATCTCGGCTTGATTCGCGCCGTAGAGAAGTTTGACCCAGAACGTGGGTTCCGTTTCTCAACTTACGCCACGTGGTGGATTCGACAGACTATTGAACGGGCGATCATGAATCAAACCCGTACCATTCGTTTGCCAATCCACATCGTTAAAGAGTTAAACGTTTATCTGCGTACCGCGCGTGAACTTTCGCACAAGCTTGATCATGAGCCGAGTGCTGAAGAGATTGCCGAGCAGTTAGACAAGCCAGTTGATGACGTAAGCCGTATGCTGCGTCTCAATGAGCGCATTACCTCGGTTGATACACCTTTGGGTGGCGATTCCGAAAAAGCGCTGCTGGATATCCTGGCCGATGAGAAAGACAACGGTCCGGAAGACACCACGCAAGATGATGATATGAAACAAAGCATCGTTAAGTGGTTGTTTGAATTGAATGCCAAGCAGCGTGAAGTGCTGGCGCGTCGTTTTGGCCTGTTAGGCTATGAAGCGGCAACGCTGGAAGATGTAGGTCGTGAAATCGGGTTGACCCGTGAACGCGTACGTCAAATCCAGGTGGAAGGGCTGCGCCGTCTGCGTGAGATTCTGCAGACACAGGGCCTGAACATTGAAGCACTGTTTCGCGAATAATTTTTACCGATAATGAAAAACGGTGACCTGATGGTCACCGTTTTTTTTCGCCTGCAGGTCAGGTTTTCTGACTGCTTGCAATATAGTTGCTGCCAGCAGTCATTTAGTGACTTCAGACCAGCGTCTTGAGGCGATAAATCCATTCCAGCGCCTGCTTAGGTGTGAGGCTATCAGGATCCAGTGCTTCCAGCGCATCCATCGCTGGTGAGGTTTCTGCCACCAGCAACTGCATTTGCGAACCTTCCACCGTTGATGCTGCAGAGCTACCGGACAGTGCTTCTAACTCCTTCAGCTTGTTACGTGCACGCTTGATCACCTCTTTCGGCACGCCCGCCAGCGCAGCTACCGCGAGACCATAGCTTTTGCTCGCCGCGCCATCCTGTACGCTATGCATAAAGGCGATAGTATCGCCATGTTCCACCGCATCCAGATGCACATTCACCACACCTTCCATTTTCTCTGGCAGCGTAGTCAACTCGAAATAGTGGGTAGCGAACAGCGTCATGGCTTTAATACGATTCGCCAGGCTCTCTGCACAAGCCCATGCCAGCGACAGCCCATCGTAAGTTGAGGTACCGCGACCAATTTCATCCATTAGCACCAGACTGTTTTCGGTGGCGTTATGCAGGATATTGGCGGTTTCCGTCATCTCAACCATGAAGGTAGAGCGGCCGGAAGCCAGGTCATCTGCAGCACCGACGCGAGTGAATATACGATCGATCGGGCCGATGACCGTTTCTTCTGCGGGCACATAGCTACCAATCCACGCCATCAAAGCGATCAAGGCGGTCTGGCGCATATAGGTACTTTTACCGCCCATATTGGGGCCGGTAATAATCAGCATGCGCCGTTGCGGAGAGAGCGACAGCGGGTTGGCGATAAAGGGTTCTTTCAGCACCTGTTCAACCACCGGATGGCGTCCTGCGGTAATGCGAATCCCCGCTTTTTCTTGCAGCACCGGACGGCAGTAGTTTAGCGTCCAGGCGCGCTCGGCCAGATTGGCTAATACATCCAGTTCTGATAGCGCGGCTGCGCTGATTTGCAGCGCTTCAAGGTGCGGCAGCAAACGGTCGAAAAGGTCCTCATAGAGGCCTTTCTCAAGGGCTAACGCTTTCCCTTTTGATGTCAGAACTTTGTCTTCATACTCTTTCAGTTCGGGGATGATGTAACGCTCAGCATTTTTCAATGTCTGACGGCGAACATAGTGAATGGGTACCAGATGACTTTGCCCGCGACTTACCTGAATGTAATAGCCGTGAATCGCATTAAAGCCGACTTTCAGCGTATCCAGCCCGAGTTTTTCACGCTCGCGAATCTCCAGGCGATCAAGATAATCGGTGGCGCCATCTGCCAGGGCGCGCCATTCGTCGAGCTCAGCATTGTATCCCGGGGCAATCACGCCACCGTCGCGCACTAGCACCGGCGGTGAATCAATAATGGCTTGCTCGAGCAGCTCACGCAGCTCGTTGAACTCACCCATCTGAGACCGCAGGTTAATTAGCTGCGTAGCCTCAACGCCTGCAAGCTGCTGGTTTAACTCTGGCAATTGTTGGAAGGCGTGACGCATGCGCGCCAAATCGCGGGGGCGAGCAGTACGCAGCGCGAGGCGCGCCAGAATACGTTCCAGATCGCCCACCTGCCGCAGCACCGGCTGCAATTCCTGGCTGAGTGATTGCAGCTCAGCGATAGATTCCTGGCGACGAGCAATAGTAGAGACATCACGCAGTGGCATATGTAGCCACCGTTTAAGCATACGGCTGCCCATAGGCGTGACGGTTTTATCCAGTATTGCCGCCAGCGTATTCTCGATTCCACCCGCCAGATTCTGAGTGATCTCCAGATTTCGGCGTGTGGCGGCATCCATAATCACGCTATCCTGCTGACGATCCATGCTCAGCGAGCGGATATGCGGCAGCGAGGTGCGTTGCGTATCCTTGACATATTGCAGTAAACATCCGGCGGCACGCAGTGCCAGGTGGGCCTGCTCGACACCAAAGCCGCTCAGATCGCGGGTGCCAAACTGCAGATTGAGCTGTTGGCGCGCCGTATCGATTTCATATTCCCACAGCGGACGGCGACGCAGACCACGACGTTGATCAATCAGCGTCATCGCCTGGAAATCTTCGGGATAGAGTAGCTCAGCGGGATTGGTACGCTGCAGTTCCGCCGCCATTGTTTCCACATCGCCCGGTTCACTCAGGCGGAATCGACCAGAGCTGATATCTAACGTCGCGTAACCAAAGCCGCGCTGGCTCTGAAAGATAGCGGCCAGAAGATTATCCTGGCGCTCTTGCAGTAAAGCTTCATCGCTGATGGTGCCCGGTGTAACGATACGCACGACTTTGCGCTCAACCGGGCCTTTGCTCAAGGCGGGATCGCCAATCTGCTCGCAGATCGCGACTGATTCGCCGAGCTGGACCAGTTTCGCCAGATAACCTTCAACCGCATGATAGGGCACACCCGCCATCGGGATGGGTTCTCCCGCGGATGCGCCACGCTTAGTCAGAGATATTTCCAGCAGCTGCGAGGCGCGTTTCGCGTCATCGTAAAACAGCTCGTAGAAATCGCCCATGCGGTAAAACAGCAGGATGTCAGGATGATCGGCCTTCAGGCGCAGGTATTGCTGCATCATCGGCGTATGGCCACTAAAGTCCATTTGCTCTGCTCCTTTCATCGTATTCTCACTCAACATTCATTCTTTTAATTGCCTGAGGCTGGGTCAATGCAGCCTGGAAGTCCCGTTATCGTGGATAAATAACGAAAGCGGGATATTACCATTTTTGCCACAATACCTTCATCCGCCAGTAGGGCTTTCTGGCTGCCGACCATAACAAATTGCCTTAAGCGGTAAAAAGCAAATTTTAACGAAAAAGGTAAAGTGTGGAGCCGTTTCGCAAATTCACCCTGTAACTGGCTGAAACCGGCGGCAAAGGGCTAAATTTTAAGATATTGCTCTGTATGTCACTTCAATGAACGATTACCATGAGTGCTTCCGGTTTCACCTGGCTTATGGATATCCAATGCGTTTTAAGGTTGCTCTTCTTCCGCTTATCACTCTGCTTGCTGCTTGCAGCAGTAAGCCTGCATCTCATCAGCAACCCGCCGTTGTTCCTGCACCTAAAGGCGGTTTTTTACTGGAGCCTTCCCACGCGATTCAGCCTATGTTTGGCGATTTTGCCGGTAATCCAGTTGCTGAGCAGTTCATTGACCAAATGGTGGCAAAGCACGGCTTTAATCGTGAGCAGCTGCACGCGGTCATTGGCCAGGCGAAGCGTCTCGATTACGTACTGCGTTTAATGGACCAGCAAGCTCCAAGCTATACGCCGCCAACCGGACCGAATGGCGCGTGGATTCGCTATCGCAATAAGTTTATTACGCCGGATAACGTGCAGAACGGCGTGGCATTCTGGAATCAGTATCAGGATGCACTGCAGCGTGCGCAGCAGGTCTACGGTGTGCCGCCGGAAATCATTGTTGGTATTATCGGTGTCGAAACGCGTTGGGGCCGGGTGATGGGCAAAACGCGCTTGCTGGATGCGCTGGCAACGCTGTCATTTAGCTATCCACGTCGTTCGGCCTACTTCAGCGGTGAGCTGGAGACCTTCCTCCTGATGGCGCGTACAGAACAAGATGATCCGCTGGATCTACGCGGGTCCTTTGCCGGTGCTATGGGTTATGGGCAGTTCATGCCATCCTCTTACAAGCAATATGCGGTTGATTTTAATGGGGATGGCCACATTAACCTGTGGGATCCGGTTGATGCGATTGGCAGCGTAGCCAATTACTTTAAAGAACACGGCTGGCGTGCTGGAGAAAATGTTGCGGTTCCTGCGAGCGGTCAGGCTCCAGCATTAGAGAATGGCTTCAAAACTAAATATCCCGTCAGCACCTTAGCGGCAAGTGGCTTGACGCCGCAAGGATCGCTGGACGGTAATAATCAGGTAAGTTTATTGCGTCTGGACCTCGGCACCAGCTACCAGTATTGGTATGGCCTGCCAAATTTCTATGCAATTACCCGCTATAACCACAGCACGCACTACGCAATGGCGGTGTGGCAACTGGGTGAAGCCGTCGCTAAAGCGCGTCAGGGCAGTGTCTTTTAATGCTGTCCTTGTAAAGTGTGAGGGTATAAGATGGCGGCCCTTTTGCGGTGCCATCTTCACCGCATCCTACTTCTGAGGAGCGCTTATGAGTACCTTACCTGCCTGTCCAGTATGCCAGGCCGATTACACCTGGCAAGATGGCGATAATCTGAATTGCCCATCTTGTGGTCATATCTGGACGGCAAGTGCCGATGATGCAGTGAATGATTTAGTTGTACGCGACGCCAACGGTAATTTATTGGTGGATGGCGATAGCGTCACTGTTATCAAAGATCTCAAGGTTAAAGGCAGTTCTTCCACGTTAAAAATCGGCACAAAGGTAAAAAGCATTCGTTTAGTCGAAGGTGATCACAATATTGATTGCAAGATCGAGGGTTTTGGTCCGATGAAACTCAAATCTGAATTTGTAAAAAAGAACTAAAACTAATGACGGGACGGCACCGCGCCGTCCTGCCTGTTTTAACTCAGCAAACGATCCACTTCCGCGCACTGTTCCGCTGTCAGCTCGCCGCCGTAATTACGCGAGTAGCTGCTCATCGAATCAAATCGGCGGGCGACAGCCGTTTTAATGGTGGTAACAAAATCATCGCCAATAGTGTAAATCGCCATCAGCTTTCCGATGCGCTGTTGAATCTCGGCGAGCTGCGTTACATCCCCAGCACGCCATGCCTGCATCGCGCGGGCAAAAAGCTCCGGCACAATATTGTTCAATCCAGAAATCACACCTGAACCACCAGCCAGTAAATTGGGCAGCAGATATTCGTCGTAGCCAGAAAGCACGGTAAAATCAGCGCGAACGCTCCTTGTTTCATCAATCATCGCGCGGTTGTGCGACAAACAATCCATGGTGTCTTTGATGCCAATAAAATTGGGCAACTCGGCTGCCAGTTCCGCTACTAGCGCTGGCGTTAAATCGCAACCGGTGCGTGCCGGAAAATTATAGGCGAACCACTTGCCGCCTAGCTGTTTATCCAGCGTTTTGAAATAGTTCAGCAGTTGCTTCTGTGTCTGCCCGTAATAATAAGGAGGCAGCACCATCACCGCATCAAAGCCGTTCTGCCAGGCGGCGTCCGCCAGCTGCAGCATATCGGGAATGCAGGTACTGGAGACATTTGCCACCATAGTCAGTGGCGAAAGTTGGCGTGCTTCGCGGATGAGCAGTAGTCTTTCCTGTTGAGTAAGCGATGCAAACTCACCAATACTGCCCATTAACAGCAGGGTATCAATGCCCGATTGACTCAGGCGTGAAAAATGGCGTCCAAGTGCTTCAATGTCCAAATTATTCTTATTATCAAAAGGCGTTACTGAGGGACACCATACGCCGGACAATAGCGGTTTTGCAGACATGCCAGGTTCCTTAATTTATAAAAAATGAAACGTTGTTTTAAGTTAGTGGTAACTGCGAATACTCACCAGTCACCAAAGACAAAAAGGTGAGGTATCGCACTATTCTCTTTCTGTGAAGACGGCAAAAACAGGTAGTGTGTGGCTCTTCAGCCAAGACAGGAGCTTTGCCATGCAAGACTGGAATCCCCAGCTGTATCGTCAATTCGAATCGGAGCGTACGCGTCCGGCGCGAGAGTTATTGGAGCGCATTCCACAAGCTGATGTGCGCTTTGCCACTGATCTTGGCTGCGGGCCAGGCAACAGCACGGAGCTGTTGGTGCAAGCGTGGCCGAATGCGCAGATAACCGGGATTGATAGTTCTGAAGCGATGTTACAGCAGGCCCGAGAACGACTGCCTTCTTGCCGCTTTCAGCAGGCGGATATTCGCACCTGGCAGGCCGAGCAGCCGCAACAGGTGATTTATGCAAACGCCTCGCTGCAATGGTTGACTGAACACCACACATTGCTGCCGCATCTGGTGAGTCAATTGGCTGTGGGTGGCGCATTAGCGATTCAGATGCCGGACAATCTTGAAGAGCCGTCGCACCGTTTAATGCGAGACGTGGCGGAGCGTGAAAACTGGCAGGGACTGATTTCGCCGCAGGCGGCAGATCGCAAGCGTCTGTTGACCACCGACCAGTATTACGATCTGTTAAGCGATGCGGGTTGTCAGGTCGATATCTGGCGCACCACCTATTATCATCCCATGACCGATGCGCAGGGCGTTATTACCTGGTTACGTGCGACAGGACTGCGTCCTTTCCTCGCGGAGCTGAATGATACGCAGCAAGCGGCCTTTCTCCATGATTATCACCAGGCGCTCATTCCGGCTTATCCCGCTCGTAGCAATGGCAAGGTTTTGTTAGCTTTCCCACGTTTGTTCATGGTTGCAGTGAAAACAGGCTGAGGTAACTGGAAGCAAGTACGCAGAATGGGTCGCTGAAGGTTGAAAAGGGCTTTTCAGCGCACCATTTACTGCTAACGTGAGGCGCCATAACGGGAGAAGGCGATGAACGATGAACAATTGCAGCAGTTGAGTTACCGCATTGGCGAACAGCTAAAAATTCGTCAGGCAACAATCACCGCAGCGGAATCCTGCACCGGTGGCTGGATTGCGAAGGTACTTACCGATATCAGCGGTAGCTCCGCCTGGTTTGAGCGCGGTTTCGTGACATACAGTAATCAAGCCAAACAGCAAATGGTCGGTGTGCAGAGTAGCACGCTGGAGCAGCATGGTGCGGTGAGCGAACCAACCGTACGTGAGATGGCAGTCGGTGCGGGGAAAGCGGCCGCGGCAGAATATGCCATTGCCGTGAGCGGTATTGCGGGGCCGGATGGCGGCACGCCAGATAAACCGGTTGGCACCGTGTGGTTTGCTATCGCGGGCCCTGAGGGCCGCGTATTAGCGCAGCGCAAGGTTTTTGCCGGCGACCGTGATGCGGTACGCCGACAGTCTGTGGCCTGGGCGCTACAAACGCTGCTTGATGAATTTCTAACAAATTAAACTTGATACTGTATGACCATACAGTATAATTAGCAGCAACAGAACGAGCGACATATTTGGTGTCGGCTCACCCAGCATGATTAGGAGTGGAAATGGCGATCGACGAGAATAAACAGAAGGCTTTAGCTGCCGCACTGGGCCAGATTGAGAAGCAATTTGGTAAAGGCTCCATCATGCGCTTGGGTGAAGACCGCTCAATGGATGTCGAAACCATCTCTACCGGCTCACTGTCACTGGATATCGCGCTCGGCGCGGGTGGCTTGCCGATGGGACGTATCGTTGAGATTTACGGACCGGAATCTTCAGGTAAAACCACCCTGACTCTGCAGGTTATTGCTTCAGCACAGCGCAAAGGTAAAACCTGTGCCTTTATCGATGCTGAGCACGCATTGGATCCGGTATACGCGAAAAAACTGGGCGTTGATATTGATAACCTGCTGTGCTCACAGCCGGATACCGGCGAACAAGCGCTTGAGATCTGTGATGCCTTGGCGCGTTCGGGCGCAGTTGACGTTATCATCGTTGACTCCGTGGCGGCTCTGACGCCGAAAGCGGAAATTGAGGGTGAGATCGGTGATTCGCATATGGGGCTGGCCGCGCGTATGATGAGCCAGGCAATGCGTAAGCTCGCAGGTAACCTGAAGCAGTCCAATACGCTGCTGATCTTCATCAACCAGATTCGTATGAAGATTGGCGTGATGTTCGGTAACCCGGAAACCACGACCGGTGGTAACGCGCTGAAATTTTACGCTTCTGTTCGTCTGGACATCCGCCGTATCGGTGCGATCAAAGAGGGCGACGAAGTAGTAGGTAGCGAAACTCGCGTGAAGGTAGTGAAGAACAAAATTGCTGCACCGTTTAAGCAGGCTGAATTCCAGATCATGTACGGCGAAGGCATTAACACCTTTGGCGAGCTGGTGGACCTTGGCGTGAAGCACAAGCTGGTTGAGAAAGCCGGTGCCTGGTACAGCTACAACGGTGAGAAGATTGGTCAGGGTAAAGCTAACTCAACCAACTTCCTTAAAGAGAATCCAGCGATTGCGAATGAGATCGACAAAAAGCTGCGTGACTTGCTGTTGAGCGGTGATGCAGTAGCAGCAGACACCGCGAAAATCTCGGCTGAAGATCGCGAAGAAGCCAGCGAAACTAACGAAGATTTCTAAAATATTAACGGGAGCAGAGATGCTCCCGTTTTGCTTTTACCCGCCAGCGCTTTTCCTCCTCGCCTTCTTGCTTTACCCTGCGACCCTGCACGACTGTTAGAACAAGGTTGATCATATGTCATCGTCACCATCTGTGGCACCCGTGCCAACATATTCTCGTTTGCTGGACCGCGCCATGCGTATCCTTACGCAGCGCGATCACAGTCGCGAAGAGCTGAAACGTAAATTGCAGCTCTCTGCACAGCGTGCAGCCTATTTGCAGCAGCAGGAAAACACGCCCATTCCCGATGAGCTGCTGGAAAAAGTGCTCGACTGGTGTCAGGAGAGCGGTTGGCTCAACGATGAACGCTTTACCGAACGCTTTATTCAGAGCCGTGCCCGGAAGGGATATGGCCCACAGCGCGTGCGTATGGAGTTGCAACAAAAAGGCATTGGCCGCGATGAGATAAATCAGGCGCTGTTCGATACCGACGTTAACTGGAGCTTATGCGCCGCCGATCTTGCCAAACGCAAATTTGGCGAGCCCTTACCGCAAACCTGGGCCGAGAAAAGTAAGGTACAGCGTTTTTTAATGTCGAAAGGCTTTATGATGGAAGATATTCAGGCTGTTTTCAGAAATAGTGACGACTGAAAGGCGATGTGATTTTACTTCCCACTGAAGAAAATTTATCTTATTCCCACTTTTTGTTCCTCAGTCAGCGGCAGGCCGGATGGATGTGGTTTGCCAGCGAAAGGGAACGTTCGTTAGCGTGATTCCGGGAATTTTATGAGCAAGAGCACTGCTGAGATCCGTCAAGCGTTTCTCGACTTTTTTCATAGCAAGGGACATCAGGTTGTAGCCAGCAGCTCCCTCGTACCGAACAACGATCCGACATTGCTGTTTACCAATGCCGGAATGGTCCAGTTTAAAGACGTATTCCTTGGTCAGGATAAGCGCGACTATGCGCGCGCAACCACGTCTCAACGCTGTGTGCGTGCCGGCGGCAAGCATAATGACCTCGAAAACGTGGGCTACACGGCACGTCACCACACCTTCTTTGAAATGTTGGGCAACTTCAGCTTTGGTGATTACTTCAAGAAAGAAGCGATCGCTTATGCATGGGAACTGCTGACGGGTGAGCAGTGGTTTAAGCTGCCAAAAGAGCGTTTGTGGGTGACCGTCTATGAAACTGACGATGAAGCCTTCGAAATTTGGGCCAACGATATTGGTGTGCCGCGTGAGCGCATTATCCGTATTGGTGACAACAAAGGCAGCGCTTTCGCATCAGATAACTTCTGGCAGATGGGCGATACCGGTCCTTGCGGCCCTTGCACCGAGATTTTCTTCGATCACGGCGATCATATCTGGGGTGGCCCTCCGGGCAGCCCGGAAGAGGATGGCGACCGTTACATTGAGATCTGGAACATCGTCTTCATGCAATTCAACCGTCAGGCTGACGGTACTATGCAGCCGCTGCCCAAACCCTCCGTGGATACCGGTATGGGCCTCGAGCGTATTGCAGCCGTATTGCAGCACGTAAACTCCAACTACGAAATCGATTTGTTTGCCAAATTGATTCAATCCGTTGCTCAGGTAACCGGTGCGACCGATCTGAATAATAAATCGTTGCGCGTTATCGCTGACCATATTCGCTCTTGCGCCTTCCTGATTGCAGATGGTGTGATTCCTTCGAATGAAAACCGTGGCTATGTATTGCGTCGCATCATTCGTCGTGCAGTGCGTCACGGCAACATGCTGGGTGCGAAAGAGGCATTCTTCTATAAGCTGGTTGCGCCACTGATTGATGTGATGGGTGCTGCAGGTGAAGATCTGAAGCGTCAGCAGAAGCATGTTGAAAACGCGCTGAAAAACGAAGAAGAGCAGTTTGCTAAAACTCTGGAGCGTGGACTTGCGCTACTGGATGAAGAGCTGGCAAAGCTGCAGGGCGATACGCTTGATGGCGAAACAGTCTTCCGTCTGTACGATACCTTCGGTTTCCCGGCGGATCTGACGGCTGACGTGTGCCGTGAGCGCAATTTAAAGATTGATGAAGCGGGCTTTGAAGCCGCGATGGAACAGCAGCGTCAACGCGCGCGTGAAGCCAGTGGTTTTGGCGCCGACTATAACAATGTCATTCGCATTGATGCCGCAACCGACTTTAAAGGCTACGACCATCTGGAACTGAACGCGGTTGTGCAGGCGCTATTTGTAGACGGTCAGCAGGTTGAGCAGATTAGCGCAGGTCAGGACGCGGTTGTGGTTCTTGACGAAACGCCGTTCTATGGTGAGTCAGGTGGACAGGTTGGCGATACCGGTGTGCTGGCTGGGCAGAATGCTGAATTTAGCGTTCAGGATACTCAGAAGTATGGTAAAGCGATTGGTCATATCGGTAAGCTGAGCAGCGGCCAGTTACGCGTTGGCGATCGTTTGCATGCGCAGGTGGATGAAACTCGTCGTGCGCGTATCCGTTTAAACCACTCAGCCACGCACCTGCTGCATGCCGCACTGCGTCAGGTGTTGGGTGATCACGTAGGACAGAAAGGCTCGCTGGTTAACGATAAATATCTGCGTTTCGACTTCTCTCATTTTGAAGCCATGAAACCGCAGGAAATCCGTCAGGTTGAGGATATTGTTAACGCGCAGATTCGCCGTAACCTTGCCGTTGAGACCGAAATCATGGATCTCGATGATGCAAAAGAAAAGGGCGCAATGGCGCTGTTTGGCGAGAAATATGATCAGCGTGTTCGCGTGTTGACCATGGGTGACTTCTCCACCGAGCTGTGTGGTGGTATCCATGCAGTACGTACCGGAGATATCGGCCTGTTCCGTATTCAGTCTGAGTCTGGTACGGCAGCAGGTGTTCGTCGTATTGAAGCCGTAACCGGTGAAGGTGCGTTGGCGCAAGTTAACGCACAGAGCCAGCAGCTGCTGGATGTAGCGCAATTGGTGAAAGCCAACAGCAGTAATCTTAATGAGAAGGTGCGCGGTCTGGTTGATCACGTTCGTGCACTGGAAAAAGAGTTGCAACAACTTCGCGATCAGCAAGCTGCGCAGGAGAGTGCATCCCTGAGCAGCAAAGCCGTTGAAGTGAAAGGCACCAAGTTACTGGTGAGTGAGCTGAGCAACGTTGAGCCAAAAATGTTGCGTACCATGGTTGATGACCTGAAGAACCAACTCGGTTCTGCCATCATTGTGCTGGCAACCATTGAGGCAGGAAAAGTTTCACTGATTGCTGGCGTGACCAAAGATCTCACTGACCGCGTAAAAGCCGGTGAACTGATTGGCGAACTCGCCTCTCAGGTTGGCGGTAAAGGCGGTGGTCGTCCAGACATGGCTCAGGCCGGCGGTACAAATCCGCAGGCGCTGGCTGGCGCGCTGGAAGGCGTGCAGGAATGGGTCAGTAACCGACTGTAACGTATAAAACTTCGCATTGTGATAAGCGCCAGAAGCCCGTTTTCTGGCGCTTTTTTAACGCGGTGCACACCAGGTAATGACAAAGTCCGGTTGATGTAGTGTATTTCGGCTAAACTAACTATCAGCAGAATGTATTGGCATGGCGAAGCACAATGGTGTATTTGTCATAGGCATTGTTCAGCGTTATATGATGGATACGGCCGGGAGAACAAAGAAGCCCGACTCTTTTAATCTTTCAAGGAGCAAAGAATGCTTATTCTAACTCGTCGAGTTGGTGAAACCCTCATGATTGGCGATGAGGTGACTGTAACGGTGCTGGGTGTTAAAGGTAACCAGGTCCGCATTGGTGTTAACGCGCCTAAAGAAGTTTCGGTACATCGCGAAGAGATCTATCAGCGTATTCAAGCCGAAAAAACTCAGCAAACGAGTTACTAACGGATTCAGCGCCTCGCTCTCCAGCGAGGCGCTACCGGTTTTTCTCCTCCTGTAACGCCCATCTCCTGTTTTTCTTTCTCATTTCCTCAATTCCTTTAACGCCTATTTGTGTTCTCTGGCAGGCTTTCTTTGTTGATTAATCACTCTTTTTGTCGCTAAAGCAGCCGAATTGAGCGTCATTTGTGCAATCAAACAAAAGGCTGGAAATAAATGTTTGACTTATAAGTCCGGGAAAGTAATATGTGCGCCACGCAGTGCCGATGAGCAGAAACAAAGTTCAGAAGCACGGTTCGGAAGAACGCGTAAGGTGAGGTGGCCGAGAGGCTGAAGGCGCTCCCCTGCTAAGGGAGTATGCGGTCAAAAGCTGCATCCGGGGTTCGAATCCCCGCCTCACCGCCATTTCCGATGCATCCATAGCTCAGCTGGATAGAGTACTCGGCTACGAACCGAGCGGTCGGAGGTTCGAATCCTCCTGGATGCACCATTCGGAAAGTTGAAGTAAGAGTGAACGAGCAGTTCCTTTCATGGTGAGTTGTTAGCACCCTGCGTTGTACAAGAATTAACTCGATGCATCCATAGCTCAGCTGGATAGAGTACTCGGCTACGAACCGAGCGGTCGGAGGTTCGAATCCTCCTGGATGCACCATTCTTCGTATCATCCTCAGGTTGTTTCAGTTAGTCCATCGTAAGAAAACCTCATTGCATCCATAGCTCAGCTGGATAGAGTACTCGGCTACGAACCGAGCGGTCGGAGGTTCGAATCCTCCTGGATGCACCATTCCTCTTCAAACTTCTCAAAATTTACCTCAGCAGTAACTCGATGCATCCATAGCTCAGCTGGATAGAGTACTCGGCTACGAACCGAGCGGTCGGAGGTTCGAATCCTCCTGGATGCACCATATTCTTAAATATGGAAAATGCCTCAGTGTGTCATGTCGTGAAAAACGTACAGGCCGCACTAAGGAGGATAACGTTGCCTTAGCAACAGCCCGCAGGGCGAGGCGAAAGCCGAGTAATCCTCCTGGATGCACCATCTCTTCTTCGATATCTCTCAGTTTTTGACACTTAGTTTCTGAATCCTCCAACGACAATCTCTACATCCACTAAAAAACGTTGTAATTACCGCCGTTTATCACCGGTATTACGCTATGACCTTTTTCCTAAAACGAAAAATGCTAATGCTTTCAAAGCATTTGCGGTTAAGCGCGCCTGGCGACAACCTGAGCGCATTACGCTAAAGTAATGGCTCATTTTGTGGTACTCGACGGAGTGACAATGTACGACCAATATGATGCCCTGATTTTCGATATGGACGGCACAATTCTCGATACTGAGCCGACACATCGAAAAGCCTGGCAGCAGGTGCTTAGCCGCTACGGTTTCACCATGGATGAAGAAAAAATGGTGGGCTTCAACGGCGCACCCACCTGGCAGCTGGCGCAGTTTATTCTTGAGCAAAACAATGCCACGCATGATCCGCATCTGTTGGCAGCAGAAAAAACCGCGGCTCTAAAGGTGATGCTGCTGGATGACGTACGTCCGCTGCCGCTAATGGACGTCGTCAAAGCATATCATGGTCGCCGTCCGATGGCGGTGGGCACCGGCAGTGAACATAGCCTGGCGAAAGCACTGCTCGAAGAGTTGGGCGTTTACCACCTGTTTGATGCGGTTGTCGGGGCTGATGACGTACAGCGTCATAAACCGCAACCGGATACCTTTTTACGCTGCGCTGAAATGATGGGGATTGCGCCCGAGCGCTGTGTGGTGTTTGAGGATGCTGAATTTGGCGTACAAGCGGCAAAAGCAGCAGGCATGGACGTGGTTGATGTCCGTTTACTGTGAATGAATTTCTGACCTATGGTTCGTTATTCGGCAGTAGCTTCCTGAGTGCAACCCTGTTACCGGGGAGCTCGGAGGCGGTGCTGATTGCACTGCTGATCGCCCAAAAGGGTTCGGTTTATGGATTGTTATTGGCTGCATCAGTGGGAAACACGCTGGGTGGCCTGACCAACATTCTTCTTGGTCGCCTGATGCCGCTGAAAAGGCAAGGGCGATGGCACGACACAGCAATGACGTGGTTACATCGATTGGGACCTGCAGCACTGATCTTTAGCTGGCTGCCGGTAGTGGGCGACTTACTCTGCGTGCTCGCGGGTTGGTTGCGCTTTGCCTGGCTGCCCTCGGTGCTGTTCCTCGCCATAGGTAAAACGCTGCGTTATATCGTTATCGCGACCGCCACATTACAAACATTGCAATGGTGGCATTGATTCGCACAGATTCGAGGCTACGGTTAACATTATGCTGAACAAAAATAAATTATTCACACAGCGGGAGGTTAATGTGATCCCGGACGTATCTAAGGCACTTTCCTGGCTGGAAGCGCATCCTGACGCGTTAAAGGGTATCGGCCGTGGTATTGAGCGCGAATCATTACGCGTTAAACCCGATGGTCACCTGGCAACCACAGGGCACCCCGAGTCTTTGGGTTCAGCACTCAAGCATGATTGGATTACTACCGATTTTGCCGAAACGCTGATGGAGTTCATCACGCCTGTTGATCAGAGCATCGATCGTTCACTGGCGTTCCTGCGTGACATTCACCGCCATGTCGCGCGAGAGTTGGGCGAAGAGCGTTTGTGGCCCTTTAGCATGCCTGGCTATATCGATGACGTTGATAGTATTGAGCTAGCGCAGTACGGCAGCTCCAATATCGGTAAAATGAAAACCCTGTATCGTCAGGGCCTCAAAAATCGTTATAGCGCGCTGATGCAGATTATTTCAGGCGTGCATTACAATTTCTCGCTGCCTTTGTCATTTTGGCAAGAGTGGGCAGATGTGAAAGATTTGGAAAGCGGCAAAGAGACCATATCCGCCGGCTATCTGCGTTTGATTCGAAATTATTATCGCTTTGGCTGGGTAATTCCTTATCTGTTCGGAGCATCACCTGCTATCTGTTCCTCATTCCTGCAAGGGCGCGAAGAGAGCAAGTTGCCGTTTGAAACTGACGGTAAAGGCACGCTGTGGCTGCCGCACGCCACGTCGTTGCGCCTGAGCGATCTTGGTTACACCAATAAATCGCAGAGTGGATTAGGGATTACCTTTAACTCGCTGGAAGGCTACGTTGCGGCGCTTAAAGCGGCAATCAAAACGCCGTCGGAAGAGTATGCGGCAATGGGCACTAAAGATACCGATGGCAATTGGCTACAGCTGAATACCAACGTTCTGCAGATTGAAAATGAGCTGTATGCGCCCATTCGTCCTAAGCGTGTTACGCGTTCAGGCGAAGCGCCATCCGATGCGCTGCTGCGCGGTGGTATCGAATACATTGAAGTGCGCTCACTGGATATCAACCCGTTCTCGGCGATTGGTGTTGATGCCGATCAGGCTCGCTTCCTCGACCTGTTCCTGATTTGGTGTACGCTGGCTGATGCGCCTGAAATGAGCGCCGATGAGCTGTTGTGTACGCGTAAAAACTGGAACCGTGTGGTGATGGAAGGACGTAAGCCGGGGCAGGTTATTGCGGTGGGTTGTAGCGAAACTGAGCATACGTTGGTTGAAGTGGGTAAAGCGCTGTTTGCCGATCTGCGTCGCGTGGCCGAGGTGCTCGACAGTAATCACGGCAATACGCAATATCAACAGGTTTGCGATCAACTGGTGGCATCCTTTGACGATCCTGAGCTAACCTATTCGGCGCGCATCCTTCATGCCATTAAAGAAAATGGTTTGACCGGCGCAGGCGTGGCATTAGCGGAGCAATATCGTCATCTGCTGTGCGAGGAGTCGTTAGAGATTCTGACTGAAGATGATTTTAGTCGTCAGGCGCGTGAGTCGCTGCAAGCGCAAGAGCAGCTGGAACAGAGCGATACGCTGGATTTCGAAAGCTACCTTGCAGGTCGCGAAGGTTAGAAAAGAAAATGGCCACATCAATGTGGCCAAAATAAACATCTCTGTTGTCAGGGATGATGATAACAAATGCGCGTCTTTCATATATTCAGACGTTGGGCGAACAGAAAAGTTTCATTGTTTTAAAAAAAATCTCAAAACAGGAGGTGACGTATGCCACTACTGGATAGTTTTACTGTTGATCACACCATCATGGGCGCGCCTGCAGTGCGCGTAGCAAAAACCATGAAGACTCCGCATGGCGATACCATCACCGTCTTCGACCTGCGTTTCTGCCGTCCGAATATTGAAATTCTGACTGAGCGTGGCATTCATACGCTGGAGCACCTGTTTGCCGGCTTCATGCGCAATCACCTGAATGGTGATGGCGTAGAAATCGTCGACATCTCGCCGATGGGTTGCCGTACCGGCTTCTATATGAGCTTGATTGGCACGCCTGACGAGCAGCGCGTGGCGAAAGCCTGGAAAGGCGCGATGGAAGATGTGCTGAAAGTGAAAGAGCAGGGCCAGATTCCAGAGCTGAACGAGTATCAGTGCGGTAGCTACAAGCTGCACTCACTGGATGAAGCGCAGCAGATCGCGCGTAATGTGCTGGCTCACGACATTGGCGTGAACCGCAACGAAGATCTGAAGCTCCCTGCTGAAAAGCTGAAAGAGCTGCATATCTAGTTAGTTGTTGCTTAGGCACCATAAAAAAACGCCGCGATCATCGCGGCGTTTTTGTTTACAGGCTTCAGGAGCCGATAGAAGATTTCAGCGCGTGATGCGGCGTGATACGCACCTGCTTCACCATATTATCCTGCACATCGAGAATATCGATATCATAGGCGCCGAGCGTTATGCGGGTATCGACCAGCGGAATTTCCTCCAGAGCTTCAAGCAGCATGCCGTTAATGGTGCGCGCATCCTCTTCCGGCAGCGTCCAGTTAAAGGCTTTATTGATTTCACGCACGTTGGCGCTGCCTTCAATCAGTACCGAACCATCATTCTGCGGCATGACTTCTTCTGCCAGCGACGGTGACATTGAGGTGGTGAAATCACCCACAATCTCTTCCAGAATATCTTCAATGGTCACTAACCCTTTGATATCGCCATACTCATCGACCACCAAACCGACTTTCTTTTTATTACGCTGAAATTTTACCAGCTGTACGTTTAGCGGCGTACCTTCAGGCACATAGTAAATTTCATCGGCAGCACGCAACAGACGATCTTTGTTGAACTCTTTCTTCTCGGTCATCATGCGCCAGGCTTCGCGTACGCGCAGCATACCGACGCAATCATCCAATGAATCACGGAACAGAACGATGCGTCCATGTGGAGAATGGCTGAGCTGGCGCTCGATGGATTTCCAGTCGTCATTGACGTTGATGCCGACGATCTCATTGCGCGGCACCATGATGTCATCCACGCTAACTTTTTCCAGATCGAGCACTGACAGCAGCATGTCCTGATTACGGCGTGACATCAGTGAGCGTGATTCATGAACGATGGTGCGTAGCTCTTCTTTGCTTAATGCTGAGCTGATAGAACCATCGGTTTTAATGCCCACCATGCGCATCAAAATTCTTGTGATGGTATTCAGCAGCCACACCAGCGGCAGCATCACATATTGCAGCGGAGCCAATAACACGCTGCTGGGATACGCTACCTTTTCGGGATAGAGCGCAGCGACCGTTTTGGGCAATACTTCGGCAAAGACCAGCACCACAAATGTCAGAATACCGGTGGCAATCGCGACGCCGGCATCGCCATACAGGCGCATGCCAACAATGGTGCCGAGTGCGGAGGCGAGAATATTAACGAGGTTATTGCCGATTAAAACCAGGCTGATCAAGCGATCCGGCCGACGCAGAAGTTTTTCCACCCGACGCGCACCGCGATTACCGCTTTTGGCTTTATGGCGCAGTTTGTAACGATTGAGCGTCATCATGCCGGTCTCTGAACCGGAGAAATAAGCAGAGACCAGCACCATGATGACCAGCGTAATGATCAGCGTGGTGGTTGAAACGTGTTCCAACACAAAATCCTTAGTGAGATGTGAGCAGGTGCTGAAGTACGCGACTGCCGAAGTAGGCCATGGTTAGCAGCAGCGCACCGCCACAGTTGAACCACACGACGCGGCGTCCGCGCCAGCCTTCGTGATAGTGCCCCCAGAGCAAAACAATGTAGACAAACCAGGCAATGATGGAGAGAACCGCTTTATCTACATTCTCCGCGCTAAACAGGTTATGCATGAAGAACAGTCCGGTGCACAGCACCAGCGTCAGTAGCACGACACCAATTTGCGTGATGTGAAACATTTTGCGCTCAATGCTCAGCAGCGGTGGCATATCCTGAGTGAAAGCCAGCTTCTTGTTTTTCAACTGGTAATCAATCCACGCCAGTTGTAACGCATAGAGCGCGGCAATAATCAGCGTGGCATAGGCAAACAGCGACAGACCAATGTGAACCATCATGCCCGGCGTGGTTTCAAGATGCGTAATAAAGGCATTCGGCACAAAAGTGGCGAAGGCCAGGTTAATCAATGCGAAGCCGTACACAATGGGCAGCAGCAGCCAGCCACGATTACGTGAGGCAACAATCGTCATGATGGCGCAGATCAGCAGGCTAACTAGCGAACCGATATTGAGCAGACTGAGATTTTGCCCGTTATCCACGGCAAAAATGCGCTGCTGCAGGGCAACGGCGTGCGCAATCAGCGCCACGCAGGCAGAAAGCACGGCAAAACGGCGCCAGCCACCGTTGCGTTTAAGCAGGCTGGGAATGATGAGTGCAAGACTGAGGGAGTAGGCGAACAGCGCCACGATCGCGAAAACGAACATAGATCCTTTCAGGTATCGGTCAGATAAGGAAAAAAGCAGTATAGCGCCAGCAGCAGCAGGCTCCAAACGATCTGAAGGTCAATTGCAGAGATCGCTCCGTCTTCGTGTTATAATCCGCCGCATTGTGTCGCCTGGGGCGGCCTCGCTACGGTTCTAAGTGAGAGAGCATGTTTGATAATTTAACCGATCGTTTGTCGCAAACCCTGCGCAATATCAGTGGCCGCGGAAGGCTGACCGAAGACAACATTAAAGACACGCTGCGCGAAGTGCGCATGGCGCTGCTGGAAGCTGACGTTGCGCTGCCGGTAGTGCGTGATTTTATTAATCGCGTGAAAGAAGCTGCAGTTGGCCACGATGTGAACAAAAGCCTGACGCCAGGTCAGGAGTTCATCAAAATCGTTCGCAATGAACTGGTTGCAGCGATGGGGGCTGAAAATAATGCGCTCAATCTGAATGCGCAACCACCGGCCGTGGTGTTGATGGCGGGTTTGCAAGGTGCCGGTAAAACCACCAGCGTCGCGAAGCTGGGTAAGTTTTTACGCGAAAAGCACAAAAAGAAAGTTTTGGTTGTTTCTGCTGACGTCTATCGCCCTGCGGCGATCAAGCAGCTGGAAACCCTGGCACAGCAGGTTGGCGTCGATTTCTGCCCGTCCGATCTGAGCCAAAAGCCGGTCGATATTGTTCAGAACGCGCTGAAAGAAGCCAAAGTGAAATTCTACGATGTGCTGCTGGTGGATACCGCCGGTCGTTTACACGTCGATGAAGCGATGATGGACGAAATCAAACAGGTGCACGCCGCGATTAATCCGGTGGAAACCCTGTTTGTGGTCGACGCCATGACCGGTCAGGATGCCGCGAATACGGCAAAAGCCTTCAATGAAGCGCTGCCGCTGACCGGTGTAATACTGACGAAAGTCGACGGTGATGCGCGCGGTGGTGCGGCGCTGTCGATTCGTCACATTACCGGCAAGCCGATTAAATTCATGGGGATGGGCGAGAAGACCGAAGCGCTGGAAGCTTTCTATCCAGAACGTATCGCCTCGCGCATTCTCGGCATGGGCGATGTTCTGTCGCTGATCGAAGATATCGAGAGCAAAGTTGACCGCGATCAGGCTGAGAAGCTGGCGAAAAAACTGAAAACCGGCGACGGTTTTGACCTCAATGATTTTCTTGAGCAGTTGAAGCAGATGCGCAACATGGGCGGTATGGCGAGCCTGATGGGCAAACTGCCGGGCATGGGTCAACTGCCTGATAACGTGAAGTCGCAGATGGATGACAAAGTGCTGGTTCGCATGGAAGCCATCATCAATTCGATGACGCGTAAAGAGCGTGAGAAGCCAGAAATTATCAAGGGTTCGCGCAAACGTCGTATTGCGCTGGGCTCGGGCATGCAGGTGCAAGACGTCAATCGACTGCTGAAACAGTTCGATGATATGCAGCGCATGATGAAGAAAATGAAGAAAGGTGGCATGGCCAAAATGATGCGTGGCATGAAAGGCATGATGCCACCTGGATTCCCTGGTCGCTAATGCGGCCGTCAAAAAGCCGGAAATTTGGCACGCTTAGGTTGCTTTTTGCGCCAAAATGAGTAAAATTTTCGGGCTTTTTATATCGCGCTCGGGCCCCGTTCCTCGATGGGGCCCGAGCGCTTTATTAACTAATGAGGATGTTATGGTAACAATTCGTTTGGCACGTCACGGCGCTAAAAAGCGTCCGTTCTATCAGGTCGTCGTTACTGACAGCCGCAATGCTCGTAACGGTCGTTTCATCGAGCGCGTAGGTTTCTTCAACCCGATCGCTTCTGGTCAGGCTGAAGGTCTGCGTCTGGATCTGGACCGTATTGAGCACTGGGTTGGCCAGGGCGCAACGCTTTCTGATCGCGTTAACGCGCTGATCAAAGAAGCAAAAAAAGCAGCTTAATCTGTCACGGTGGTGAGCATGAGCATTAAACCTGCCGGGCAGCCTCCCGTTAACCCGATCGTATTGGGAAAAATGGGCGCGGCTTACGGCATTCGAGGTTGGCTCAAAGTGTTTTCCTCCACTGAAGACGCTGAAAGCATCTTCGACTACCAACCCTGGTTTATCCAGCGCGCCGGTAAATGGCAGCAGGTCGAACTCGAGGGCTGGAAGCACCACAATCAGGACCTGATCATCAAAGTTAAAGGCATTGACGATCGGGACGCTGCAACGCAGTTGACCAATTGCGAAATTACGGTTGACTCCACGCAGCTGCCAGCGCTGGAAGCAGGTGATTACTACTGGAAAGACCTTATGGGTATGAAAGTCGTTAACCTCGAAGGCTACGAGATGGGCAAAGTCATTGATTTGATGGAAACCGGATCGAACGACGTTCTCGTCGTTAAGGCAAACCTGAAGGATGCATTCGGTGCGCAAGAGCGGTTAATTCCGTTTCTTGATGAACAGGTTATCAAGAAAGTCGATCTCTCTACTGGCCTTATTGAAGTAGATTGGGATCCTGGTTTTTGATCTCCGGACAATCCGGTAACGTAACGGCGAACGCGATGTGGATTGGTGTTATTAGCCTGTTTCCAGAGATGTTTCGCGCTATTACCGAGTACGGGGTAACTGGCCGGGCAGTAAAAAATGGCCTGCTCAACATTCAAAGCTGGAGTCCTCGTGACTTCACGCATGACCGGCACCGTACCGTGGACGACCGTCCTTACGGCGGCGGACCGGGAATGTTGATGATGGTGCAACCCTTACGGGACGCCATCTCCGCAGCGAAAGCGGCGGCGGGAGAAGGCGCTAAGGTGATTTATCTTTCACCTCAGGGTCGCAAACTGGACCAACAGGGCGTTTGCGAACTGGCGACGAATCAGAAGTTGATTCTGGTTTGTGGTCGCTACGAAGGGATAGATGAGCGCGTAATTCACACTGAGATTGACGAAGAATGGTCAATCGGTGATTACGTTCTCAGTGGCGGTGAGCTACCAGCCATGACGTTGATTGACTCAGTCGCCAGGTTTATTCCCGGCGTATTGGGGAAACAGGCGTCAGCCGATGAGGATTCGTTCTCGGACGGTTTGCTGGATTGCCCGCACTACACCCGACCTGAAGTGTTAGAAGGGATGGAGGTTCCGCCAGTTCTACTGTCGGGCAACCATGCCGATATTCGCCGCTGGCGTCTGAAACAGTCGTTAGGCCGTACCTGGCTAAGAAGACCTGAACTTCTGGAAAACCTGGCTCTGACTGAAGAGCAAGCACGGTTGCTAAATGAGTTCCAGCGTGAACATCAGCAGCAACAAAACGATGAGGCGGGAGAGTAATCTTCCCTCACTATCAGTTTACCCAGGATAAGAGATTTAATTATGAGCAACATTATCAAGCAACTTGAACAAGAGCAGATGAAGCAGGACGTACCTTCATTCCGTCCGGGTGATTCCGTGGAAGTGAAAGTATGGGTCGTAGAAGGTTCTAAGAAGCGTCTGCAGGCATTCGAGGGCGTGGTTATCGCTATTCGTAACCGCGGTCTGCATTCTGCATTCACTGTTCGTAAGATTTCTAACGGCGAAGGTGTTGAGCGTGTATTCCAGACTCACTCACCAGTAATTGACAGCATTGCTGTTAAACGTCGTGGTGCTGTGCGTAAAGCCAAACTGTACTACCTGCGTGAGCGTACCGGTAAGTCTGCTCGTATCAAAGAGCGTCTTGGCGCGTAAGCGACTTCTCAAAGTTAATAGCAAACAAGGGGTTGGCCATTTGGTCAGCCCCTTTTTTATGGTCGTTTTAAATGATAAATCGCCGTATTGACCGCGCCATTGGCTAATACGATCAATCCGTAGCGATAATCGACAAACGAAAAGCCGCTACGCAATGCCACTGCACGACTCGCGTGGTTCTCTTCTGCAGCCAGAATCTCAAGCTGATTAATATGTGGATGCTGAAAGCCAAACTCGACTAACTGCGCTACCGCGCGGGTTGCTACGCTTTGCCGCTGAGCATCACTTCGTACCCAATATCCTAATGCGCTAAATTCGCCCGGATGCCTGGCGAAGCGTATACCGGCGCCACCCAATAACCGATCCTTGCCATCGACAATGGCGAACTCTTCAGCCTCACCCTTGGTTCGCTGGATGTGCGTGAAATTGATCCAACTAACCGCTTCCTCTAAAAGATAATCATCATGCGCCCACGCCAACCAGGGCTTAAGAGTGCTCAAGGATTCATTAACGGCCTCAGTAAAAGCATCGATATCTTGCAGGGTAAAGGGACGTAATTTCACAATGGGAATAGGCATCGTACGGCTCCTGAAAAATGTCAGAATAACAAAATGTTAGCTACACGTTGAATAATAAATACAGTTGGTAAAAAGGTTTGTGTAACCATTGGTTTACACTGCTGCGTTGCGCGCGCATTTATATGTTGCTGATATATATAATCATTTATGTTGAATCATGATTATGTATTTTTGGTGGTAACAAAACTGTACATATATGGATTGCATGATGTACAGAGTGTGATAAAGTGAGCGCCATCCTCAGTGAGGATCCCAAACCGCATAAACGAGTAAAAAAGGATCGCAATCATGCAAAAAGACGCGCTGAACAATGTGCATATCGCCGACGAACAGATTTTAATCACTCCGCAAGAGCTGAAAGCAAAATTCCCGCTCACTGCGGCGCAGGAAGCGCAAATTGCGTCTTCTCGCCAAACCATTGCTGACATTATTGCGGGCCGCGATCCGCGCCTGTTGGTGGTTTGTGGTCCTTGTTCGATTCACGATACCGAAGCTGCACTTGCCTATGCCCGTCAGTTGCAATCTCTCTCTGCACAGTTGAAGGATCAGCTGTACATCGTTATGCGCGTTTATTTTGAAAAACCTCGTACCACCGTCGGCTGGAAGGGGTTAATCAACGATCCTTATATGAATAACTCGTTTGATATGGAAGCCGGGCTGCACATTGCGCGTCAGCTGCTGGTCAACCTGGTGGAAATGGGTTTACCGTTGGCGACTGAAGCGCTGGATCCAAACAGCCCGCAATATCTTGGCGATCTGTTCAGCTGGTCGGCTATCGGTGCGCGTACCACCGAATCACAAACCCACCGAGAGATGGCATCGGGCCTTTCTATGCCAGTTGGTTTTAAGAATGGCACGGATGGCAGCCTCGGCACCGCTATTAACGCGATGCGCGCCGCCGCGATGCCGCACCGTTTTGTCGGTATCAATCAAGCCGGGCAGGTTTGTCTGTTGCAAACGCAGGGTAATCCTGACGGACACGTGATTCTGCGCGGCGGAAAAGCGCCAAACTATGGCCCAGAAGATGTCGCTCAGTGTGAAAAAGAGATGCTGAAAGCGGGACTGCGTCCGGCCTTAATGATAGATTGCAGCCATGGTAATTCTAACAAAGACTATCGCCGCCAGCCTGGCGTAGCCGAATCGGCTATCGCGCAGATTAAAGATGGCAACCGTTCCATCATTGGCCTGATGCTGGAAAGCAATATTCATGAAGGTAACCAGTCCTCCGAGCAGCCACGCAGTGACATGAAATACGGTGTGTCCGTCACTGATGCCTGCATTAACTGGGAAACCACTGAAACCTTGCTGCGTGAAATCCATCAGGATCTGCAGGGAGTGCTGTCGGCGCGTCTGTCACACGAGGTGTAATGAGTCATGGTGGCTGAACTGACCGCGCTACGCGATCAAATTGATGAAGTAGATAAAGCCCTGCTTGGCTTACTGGCAAAAAGACTAGAGCTGGTTGCCGAAGTAGGGGAAGTCAAAAGCCGCTACGGTTTGCCAATCTATGTTCCTGAGCGTGAGGCTAGCATGTTGGCTTCACGCCGTCAGGAAGCTGAGGCACTCGGCGTATCGCCGGATTTGATTGAAGATGTGCTGCGTCGTTTAATGCGCGAATCCTACGCGCATGAGAATGATAAAGGCTTCAAAACACTCTGCCCAACATTGCGTCCAGTGGTGATCGTCGGTGGTCGTGGCCAGATGGGACGTCTGTTCGAAAAGATGCTTACGCTGTCTGGTTATCAGGTGCGCATTCTGGACAAAGGCGATTGGGATCGATCAGACGCGTTGCTGCGAGATGCAGGCATGGTGATCATCAGTGTGCCGATCCATCTCACAGAACAAATTATCGGTGAATTACCGAAGTTGCCAGAAGACTGCATTCTGGTCGATTTGGCCTCGGTGAAAAATCGGCCGTTGCAGGCCATGCTTGCCGCGCACACTGGGCCGGTACTTGGCCTGCATCCGATGTTTGGTCCGGATAGCGGCAGCCTGGCGAAGCAGGTTGTGGTTTGGTGTGATGGTCGTCAGCCGGAGGCGTATCAGTGGTTTCTTGAGCAGATTCAGGTCTGGGGCGCGCGTTTACACCGCATCAGTGCGGTGGAGCATGATCAGAATATGGCGTTTATCCAGGCGTTGCGTCACTTTGCGACCTTCGCTTATGGCCTGCATCTGGCCGAAGAGAATGTCAATCTGGATCAGCTATTAGCGCTGTCTTCGCCCATCTATCGCCTCGAATTGGCAATGGTTGGACGTCTGTTTGCACAGGATCCGCAGCTTTATGCTGACATTATTATGTCGTCTGAGAGCAATCTGGCACTGATTAAACGTTACTATCAGCGCTTTGGCGATGCCATCAAACTGTTGGAGCAAGGCGATAAACAAGCTTTCATCGACAGCTTCCAGCGTGTCGAGCATTGGTTTGGTGATTACGCTAAGCGTTTCCTGGTTGAAAGTAGAAGCATGCTGCGATCGGCTAACGACAGCCGTCAGTAAAACAGAAGGCATCCAGATGGATGCCTTTTTTACTTAGAGACGTGGTTCTACTGGCACCACATTCTCGCCCGGATAACAGCCGAGTACTTTTAATGAACGGGTTAAGCCGCTTAACTCAGCCAACGCTAACTGCATACTTTCAGATTGCAGATTGCCCTGCACATCAATGTAAAACATCTCTTCCCATGGATTACCGTTGATTGGACGGTTCTCAAGTTTACTCATAATCAGACCATGATTGCGTAGCACCATCAGTGCTTCAACCAGTGCACCGGCTTGTTGGCCAGTCGCCATAATCAGCGTAGTTTTCGCCGGTACCTGATTGGATACTTCAATCGCTTTACGAGCCAGCACGATGAAACGCGTATGGTTCTGCTGTTGATTGGCCAGATTACGCTCTAAAACCTGCAATCCATACAGTTCACCGCCCGCTTCACTGCCTAATGCGGCAACCTTCGGTGAATTCAACGCTGCAACCTTTTCCATCGCAGCAGCAGTACTTTCGGTGTATTCAATTTTCCACTGCGGGAAGCGATTAATAAATTGGCTGCATTGCTGGAACGGCTGTGGATGGCTGTAAACCGTTTCTATCTGCTGCAGATCGGTGGTGCCATTTACCAATACACAGTGCTCAATGGGAATGGTCAGTTCGCCAACAATTGATAAAGTGGTTTGCTGGAGCAGATCGTAAACGTCGTTGATAGAGCCAGAGCTGGTATTTTCGATGGGCATCACCGCGTAATCTGCCTGACCACTTTCCACCTGATGAATGATGTCATGAAACTTCAGGCAGCCGATCTCCACCATGGAGTCAAAGTGACGTGTGGCATATTTACGCGCTGCAAGATGCGAGTAAGAACCTTTCGGGCCCAGGAATGCAATACGCGGAGCGTGCGCATGTGGATGATTAAGGTTTTTCTGCAGTAAAGCCTGTTGGGTAAGAACGGAATCTTCAATTACCAGTTGGAATAAACGGGTAATGTAGTGCGCATCAAGCTGATGTTTTTTTCCCAGAGAAATCAGGTTTTCCAGTAAAGCACGTTCACGTTCAACGTCGCGGATAGGGCGATGTGTGGCAAGTTTGGCTTGTGCGACTTCAACGGCCAGGGTGCGACGCTCCGACAATAGCGCTAATAGTTTTTCATCAACTGCGCTGATTTTGTCGCGTAACGCCAGTAGTGGATTTTCGGGATTCATAGGGCTCACCTGTAAAATGTCCAATAAAAAAGCCTCCCATTTGGGAGGCTTTGTTGTTCGTCTTCGCATTCATTTTCACATGACGAATCGCCTCCCAATCAGGGGAAGGTAAAAAAGAATGCGAAGAAGAACGGTAGATGTTTCATGGTTGTTTCCATAGATGAGGTGGTTTGAGAGTAACCGCAGTGATTTAAAGCTGTCAATAAAAAACGCGCCCGAAGGCGCGTTACTGAAGATGTATTTTTATTCCGTTGGCATGAAATCTTTCACACTGCTGTTGGCGCGACGGGCTTCGGGTTTATGTTGCGCTTTATTGAGTTGTCGCTCCAGCTTGGCAATCAAGTCATTGATGGCCGTATACATATCATCATGTTTCGCGCTGGCAACCAGCGTTCCGTTAGGCGTATTAATAGTGGCATCTGCCACAAACTCCTTCGGCTCTTTCGATAACACAATGTGAGGGTTTATCAGATGTGTTTGCCATTTTTCCAGCTTGGCGAGACGCTCTTCAACGTGATTACGGATGGCCTCGGTGATTTCCATTTGTTTGCTGGTAATGTTCAGAATCATAGTTAAACCTCTCTGTCATTTCCGTCTGGGTAGGACCAGCATACCGCGGATATTAAGAAAATGTGTGATCTAGATCACATTGAAATGTCACATTTTGTCAATGCCGCTTAATTGTGAGAAAGGCCGGGAAAGTGGCGGGTAACGCTTGAAGATGAGCGAAGAAGGGCGCATTATTGAATGGATAACATTAGCGATAAATCTATAAAATTATTGAGTTAACCAAAAAATGGCATAAAAAAAGCAGCCGCGCGGGCTGCTTTTTTTGTGGGTGTAATAATCAGGATTGATTATTAGCCGCAATGATTTTCGCCACTTTATCGGCTTCAGTCGTTAACTGAAGCTGACGGTAAGCATTTTCCATCAACGGCAACGCTTCATGAGTTGCCTCGGTGTCCGGATAATCCTTCATCATCGTTTCCACACGATTAACTACAGCGACATACGCACCGCGCTTGGTATAGAATTGCGCCACCGAGAGTTCATACTTCGCCAGACGTTCTTTCAGGAACGCCAAACGTTTCTGCGCATCCGCAGCATATTGGCTGTTTGGATAACCGCGCAGTAGCTGCGAGAAGTCACGGAAAGCATCACGAGCGTGCGTCGGATCGCGATCGGAACGATCGATACCGAAGAAGCCCTGCAATGCTGAATCATCCAGCGCCATATCCGTGAGACCTTTCATATAGATGACATAGTCGATGTTCGGATGGGTTGGATTCAGACGCATAAAGCGTGAAATAGCGGCTTGCGCCAGTGGCAGATCGGCATTTTTGTAATACGCGTAGATCAAATCCAGCTGTACTTGCTGCGAGTAAGGACCAAACGGATAGCGGTTATCCAGTGCTTCCAGTTGCTTAATCGCCGCTTTAAAGTTACCGTCCTGCAGCTTTTGCTGAGCCGTGGCGTAAATTTCAGACGGCGGGCTGTCCGGGACGGGATCCGATGAGCCGGAACAGCCCACAAGCGCCAGGCTCAGGCTCAGTGTGGCAGCAGCCACCAGATGTTTCATACGCGTCATGACGAAATGATTATCCTCAAAGTGTTATAGCAGAAGCTGTCCGTATAGCTCCCAATTATGGCCAGGTACGATAGCACATTATATTAAACGGCATCGCCGTGAAAACCCAACGTTAACGAAGAAGCTGTATATGGCACAACAAGTTCAACTCACCGCAACGGTGTCCGAAGCACAACTTGGACAACGCTTAGATCAGACTTTGGCAGAATTGTTCCCTGATTATTCACGTTCTCGTATAAAAGAGTGGATTCTCGAGCGTCGAGTCAGCGTAAACGGCACCATCATCGATAAACCAAAAGAGAAAGTTTTTGGCGGTGAGCATGTCGCGATCGATGCTGAGATCGAAGAAGAGCAACGCTGGGAAGCGCAAAATATCCCCTTAAACATCGTTTATGAAGATGACGATATTCTGGTGATCAACAAGCCGCGTGGTCTGGTGGTACATCCTGGCGCCGGTAATCCTGACGGCACGGTGCTTAACGCACTGCTTTATCATTATCCACCGATCGCTGACGTACCTCGTGCAGGTATTGTTCATCGTCTGGATAAAGATACCACCGGTTTGATGGTGGTTGCGAAAACCGTGCCTGCACAAACTCACCTGGTTGAAACGCTGCAGCTGCGTGAAATTACGCGTGAATATGAAGCGGTAGCCATCGGTACCATGACAGCGGGCGGTACGGTGGATCAGCCAATGGCGCGCCACTCCACTAAACGTACGCACATGGCAGTACATCCAATGGGTAAACCGGCAACCACGCACTATCGCATTATGGAACACTTCCGTGCCCATACGCGTTTACGTTTGCGCCTGGAAACCGGCCGTACGCATCAGATTCGTGTGCATATGGCGCATATCAACCATCCGCTGGTGGGTGATCCGTTGTACGGTGGCCGTCCACGCCCACCAAAAGGTGCCTCTGAAGCCTTCATCAATACGCTGCGTGGTTTTGACCGTCAGGCGCTGCACGCCACGATGTTACGTCTTTATCATCCGATTACCGGTATCGAGATGGAATGGCATGCGCCATTGCCGCAGGATATGGTGGATTTGATTGATGCCCTGAAAGCCGATACCCATGAGTTCCGCGATCAGATGGATTGGCTATGAGTGAATGGATCATCCCGGACTGGCCTGCGCCGCAGCGTGTTCGGGCATGTTCCACCACACGTTTTGGCGGTTTAAGCCATGCACCATGGGATTCGCTGAATCTTGGTGGACACGTTGGCGACCTTGCAGAGCATGTTGCGCTTAATCGGCAACGTTTAGTTGAGCAGCTGGCGTTACCGGCGATGCCGCAGTGGCTAAATCAAATCCATGGTCAGGTCGTCGCGCGTTTACCTTCAACGGAGACGCTACCTCCTGCGGATGCTGCAATTACGCGTGAAAAGGGGGTGGTTTGCGCAGTGATGACGGCGGATTGCTTGCCGGTGCTGTTTTGCAGCAGAGATGGCAGTGAAGTAGCAGCGGCACATGCTGGCTGGCGCGGACTCTGTAATGGCGTGCTGGAACAGACCTTATCGCAGTTTCATTGTCCGGCGAATGACATCCATGCCTGGCTTGGCCCGGCAATTGGTCCGCAGGCATTTGAAGTTGGGCCAGAGGTCAGATCGGCATTTATGGCTCACGCCGAACAAGCTGAAGAGGCTTTTCGCCCGGTAGGTAGCAAATATTTTGCCGATATTTGGATGCTGGCACGCCAGCGTCTGCAGGCCGCCGGCGTGCACTCCATAAGTGGTTCAACGCGTTGTACCTTCCATGAACGTGATGATTTTTTCTCCTTCCGGCGCGACGGCATCACCGGGCGTATGGCAACTTTGATTTGGCTGAGATAACCTTACGCCACAAGACGGTCCAGTTAGCGTATTTTTTGCTCACAACTCAGGTCATTAACCTTGAAAAATTTGAGGGATGACCTCATTTAATCTCCAGTAGCATTTTGACCTGTAATGGGAGGAATTATGCGTCTGGATCGTCTTACTAACAAATTTCAACTGGCTCTTGCCGATGCACAGTCCCTTGCTCTGGGACATGACAATCAATTCATTGAACCCCTTCATATGATGAGCGCGTTGCTCAATCAGGAAGGCGGATCGGTGCGTCCGTTGCTAAGCGCAGCGGGTGCCGATGTAGCTGGTCTGCGTACCAGTATCGAACAAGCAATTAATCGACTGCCGCAGGTAGAAGGCACCGATGGTGACGTCCAGCCATCCGCCGATCTTATTCGGGTGCTTAATCTGTGCGACAAGCTGGCGCAAAAGCGCGGCGATAACTTTATATCATCCGAATTATTTGTTTTGGCGGCCCTCGATTCACGTGGCTCACTGGCTGATTTATTGAAGTCAGTTGGCGCGACATCGGAAAAACTCTCTCAGGCCATCGACCAATTACGGGGAGGAGATAACGTGAACGATCAAGGTGCTGAAGATCAGCGTCAGGCATTGAAGAAATACACTATTGACCTTACAGAGCGTGCCGAGCTAGGCAAGCTTGATCCGGTCATTGGTCGTGACGAAGAGATCCGTCGCACCATTCAGGTGTTGCAGCGTCGTACCAAAAACAACCCGGTGTTGATTGGTGAGCCCGGCGTAGGTAAAACCGCCATCGCTGAAGGCTTAGCACAGCGCATCATTAATGGTGAAGTTCCGGAAGGGCTGAAGGGGCGTCGCGTACTGGCTTTAGATATGGGCTCGCTGGTGGCGGGTGCCAAATATCGCGGTGAATTCGAAGAGCGTCTTAAAGGCGTGCTTAGCGACCTGGCGAAACAGGAAGGTAACGTCATCCTGTTTATCGACGAGTTGCACACGATGGTTGGCGCCGGTAAAGCGGACGGCGCAATGGATGCGGGTAACATGCTGAAGCCGGCGTTGGCGCGCGGTGAACTGCACTGCGTTGGTGCTACCACGCTGAATGAGTATCGTCAGTTCATTGAGAAAGATGCCGCGCTGGAACGTCGTTTCCAGAAGGTATTCGTGGCTGAGCCGAGCGTGGAAGATACCATCGCAATTCTGCGCGGTCTTAAGGAACGTTATGAACTGCATCACCACGTGCAGATCACCGATCCCGCGATTGTGGCTGCGGCAACGCTGTCACATCGTTATATTTCCGATCGTCAGCTGCCGGATAAAGCGATTGACCTGATCGACGAAGCGGCATCTAGCATTCGTCTGCAAATGGATTCTAAGCCGGAGTCGCTTGATCGTCTGGAGCGTCGCATCATCCAGTTAAAACTGGAGCAGCAGGCGCTGAAGAAGGAGTCGGATGACGCCAGCCTGAAGCGCCTGGAAATGCTGGAAAGCGAACTCGATCAGAAAGAGCGTGAATATGCTGAACTGGAAGAGGAGTGGAAAGCGGAAAAAGCCTCCTTAACCGGCACGCAGAACATTAAAGCAGAGCTGGAGCAAGCACGCCTGACGATGGAGCAAGCGCGTCGTGTTGGCGACCTTGGTCAGATGTCTGAGCTGCAGTACGGTAAAATTCCAGAGCTGGAAAAACAGTTAGCCATCGCTACGCAGTCTGAAGGTAAAACCATGAAGCTGTTACGCAACCGCGTGACGGATGTGGAGATTGCCGATGTGCTGGCACGTTGGACCGGTATTCCTGTCGCGCGCATGATGGAAGGTGAACGTGAGAAGTTGCTGCGCATGGAGCAAGAGCTGCACGCTCGAGTGATCGGTCAGAACGAAGCGGTGGAAGCGGTATCGAATGCAATCCGTCGTAGTCGTGCAGGTTTATCGGATCCAAACCGTCCGATTGGTTCCTTCTTGTTCCTTGGACCAACCGGCGTGGGTAAAACCGAACTGTGTAAGGCGCTGGCTAACTTCCTGTTCGACAGTGACGATGCGATGGTACGCATTGATATGTCCGAGTTTATGGAAAAACACTCGGTGTCGCGTCTGGTGGGTGCTCCTCCAGGATATGTTGGTTACGAAGAGGGCGGTTATCTGACGGAGGCGGTACGTCGTCGTCCTTATTCAGTTATTTTACTGGATGAGGTTGAGAAGGCGCACCCTGATGTGTTCAACATCTTGTTGCAAGTACTGGACGATGGCCGCTTAACTGACGGACAGGGCCGTACGGTCGATTTCCGTAATACCGTAGTCATCATGACTTCAAACCTCGGTTCCGATCTCATTCAGGAACGTTTTGGTTCTCTGGATTATCCGGAAATGAAAGAGGTGGTAATGACGGTTGTTGGACAGCATTTCCGTCCTGAATTTATCAACCGTATAGATGACATGGTAGTTTTCCACCCGCTGGGCGAAAAGCACATTGCATCTATTGCGCAGATTCAGCTGCAGCGTTTGTATCATCGTCTCGAGGAGCGCGGTTATCAACTGCATATCTCTGAGGCGGCGCTCAAGCTGCTTGGCGAAAATGGTTATGACCCGGTTTATGGTGCGCGTCCGTTGAAGCGTGCAATCCAGCAACAGATTGAAAACCCGCTGGCGCAGCAGATTCTCTCTGGTGCTTTGGTTCCGGGTAAAACTATTGAAATGGATGTTAAAGACGATGTGATTGTTGCTCACCAATAATCCATTGTGATTAAAACGGGCCTTCGGGCCCGTTTTTTTTGGCCTTATCGCAAGAAATAGCTGGTTTTTACAACGTATCGCCTGGAAAGTGAGCGGTCGTGCAAAAACTTTGAATTTGCACTTGTCACCTCCGAATAACTCCCTATAATGCGCCACCACTGAGACGGCAAAGCGGCAACGCAGGCGGCTCAGCAGGGAGTGAAGAAATTCATCCCGCCGGATGAAAATGCT
>NZ_JBBCQO010000018.1:0-47351 GCF_037149875.1 Pantoea sp. USHLN256
ATACTGGCGTATTATGACCAGGCAGAAAAACGTATTATCCGGATAGACTGAGCACAAATGTGTTACCTATGTGCCCGGTCTGATCTGTTACCTATGTGCCCGGTCGTACCTGAATGGCGACCCTAAAAACGGGCATTGCGTAGGGTCGCCATTCATGGCGACCTCTCACCAGACAGCAGAGGACTAAGACACCAGCTCCTGCGCATACAAATACAGCGCCTTCAGCTGCGCCATCTTCTCGCTGTTATCCTCATGCAAACTCGCCAGCGACTCAAGCTCCTGCAGGAACGCCTGCACACGATCGGCATTAAGCACTTCGCGGCGATGTTGCAGCCAGCGCTGCTGCTCTGCGTCATCCAGCGTGCCGGGGAAATTACGTGCACGATAGCGGAACAGCAGTTTGCCAATGCGCTTATCTTCGAAGGTCAAATCCAGGGCCGGTAAGTTCTGCGGCGGCGTCTGGCGCAGAATATTCATGCCCGCGCGATCGGCATCGCTAAAGAATCCGTCATACAGCTGCGCATCCACGTCATCTGTAGGTTTAAACGGCTCCGCTTCGGCAAACAGCGCCACCACTTTTTCCCGTACTTCCGCATGCTCGCGCAGCACCTTGAGGTTCGCCAGGCAGCGTTGGCGATCGATACCTAAGCGCGCAGCATCTTCCGGACGCAGCGTGCTCGCCGGCGCCAGCACCGGACATTTATTGATATGCACCAGCTTAATCGGCACCGCTGCCAGATCGCCTAAATCACTGTGGCGCGTATACAGGCGCTCACGCAGTTCCTCTGATTCCAGCTCAAGCAGCGGCGACATATCACCGGCCAAATCAGCGACAATCAGCGCATTGCGGTTATCCGGATGCCACGCCAGCGGCACAATCCAGCTGGTGTTGCCGCGCGCTGCGCCGAACATGCCGGAAACGTGCACCAGCGGCTTCATCTGCGGGATATCAATCAGCGTCATCAATTTCTGCTTGTTGCGATGGGTAAACAGAAACTCAAACAGCTTCGGCTGCTTCTCTTTCACCAGTTTCGCCATCGCCAGCGTGGCGTAAACGTCGGACATCGCATCATGCGCCTGTTCGTGCGCCACGCCGTTGGCCTTAGTGAGATGCTCTAGCTTAAAGCTCGGGAAGCCATCATCATTCTCTGGCCACACAATCCCTTCCGGACGCAGCGCATAGCAGGCGCGCATCACGTCGAGCAGATCCCAGCGCGAATTGCCGTTCTGCCAGCTCCAGCCATAAGGATCGAAGAAGTTGCGGTAGAAAATATTGCGCGTCACTTCATCATCGAAACGCACATTGTTGTAACCAATCACACAGGTTTGCGGTTCGCTAAACAGGCCATGAATGCGTTCAGCAAATGCCGCTTCTGCAACGCCGCGCGCTTTGGCGGTTTGCGGCGTAATGCCGGTGATCATCACCGCTTCTGGCTGTGGCAGATAATCGTCGGCGGGCTGGCAATAAAAGACCTGCGGTTCACCTACTGCATTGAATTCTTTATCGGTACGCAGGCCGGCAAACTGCGCCGGACGGTCCAGCGACGGACTTTTACCGAAGGTCTCATAATCGTGGAACAAGAAGGTGAACTCAGAGGCGGGCACGGCGTTATCCTGGCTAGATAGAATCAACGCACAGGATAGTCGTCCCTGGTTAGCAGTACAACCTTCATCCTGTTCGCTGCGAGCGGGCGCGCAGCATTTATGCGCAGTTCATACTTTTTTTCAATTTATTCAGATCTGTAAGCGCTATTTGCCGTAAAACGTGCGGCGGTAAATTCATTTTTTGATTTCGAGGAAGAAGTGTTGAAAAGGCGTCTGCTGGTTACTGTATCTGGAATGATTGTTTGGGCATCGTTGGCGCAGGCTGACGACAGCATGCCGTTTCCCCTGACGCCGCCGCCGATTGATGCGGCTTCGTGGGTGTTGATGGACGCCACTACCGGTCAAATTTTGACAGCCGGTAACCCGGACGAAGAGCGCAACCCGGCGAGCCTGACAAAATTGATGACCGGCTACGTCGTTGATCGCGCCATCGATCAGAACAAAGTCAGCCGCGATGACAAAGTCACCATCGGCAAAGATGCATGGGGCGCGGGCAATCCGGTGTTCAAAGGCTCTTCACTGATGTTCCTCAAACCGGGCGATCAGGTCACGGTGCGCGATCTGATGCGCGGCGTGATCATCGATTCCGGTAACGATGCCTGCGTGGCGCTGGCGGATCACGTGGCCGGCAGTGAAGGCAGCTTTGTCACCATGATGAACAACTACGTGCAGAAGCTCGGTCTGACGCATACCCATTTTGAAACCGTGCACGGCCTTGATGCGCCGGGTCAACACACCACGGCACGCGATTTGGCGGTGCTGTCGCGCGCGATTATCAGCGGCGAGCCCGATTTCTACGCCATGTACGGCGAGAAAACCCTCACGTGGAACGGCATCACCCAGAACAACCGTAACGGTTTGCTGTGGGATCAAAATCTGCACGTCGATGGCCTGAAAACTGGTCACACCGAAAGCGCGGGCTTTAACATCATCGCTTCCAGCGTGGTGGGACGTCATCGCCTGATTGCGGTGATCATGGGCGGCAAGAGCCCGAAAGGCCGTGAAGATCAGGCGCGTAAGCTGCTGGTGTGGGGCCAAAACACCTTTGATACCGTGCAACTGTTCCACGCCGGCAAAAAAATCGGCACGGAAAACGTCTGGTACGGCAATCCGCATAAAGTCGATGTTGGCACCACGCAGGATATCTACCTGTCGCTGCCGCGCACCGAAGTCTCTAATGTGATGGCGAAGTACGTGATCGATCGCAAAGACCTGGAAGCGCCGCTCAAAGCGGGTGAGCAGATTGGTGAAATTCAGGTGATGGACAAAGATAAGCAGCTGGCCAGCTATCCGCTTTATACCCTGCAAGCGGTTGAAAAGGCTGGCATCATTACGCGCATCAGCGATTACGTGAAACAGAAACTGTAATCCATCGCGTATTTCAGCGCCGTCACGCGTGCCGTGGCGCGCTGGTGATGGCACAATCGTGCTTTCGGCGGCTGAATTGAGGCAAGGTATGAAAGCATCGATTGTTGAACGTAATCCGCAAAGCTGGCTGGGCTACTCTCTGCAAGGCCCGTGGCAGGAAACCGTGCCGCGCGGCTTTAACCGGCTGAAACGCTGGGTGAGCCAGCACCAGGCAGCAGGCGAATGGCTGGCGATTTATTACGGCAATCCGCAGGAGTTGCCGCCTGAAGCGCTGCGCGTCGAGACGGTGATTACCGCAGCGGAGGACGCAATCCCTGCGGTGGGCGACGATATCGAAAAAGGATTATTGCCCGGCGGACGCTATTTCCATGCGCGCATCGAAGTACTCGAGAATGATTTTTTCAGCGCGTGGCACAGTTTGTTCGACAGCTTAAAAGCGCAGGGCGGCTGGCAAGTGGACAATCGTCCCTGTTTCGAACACTACCTTACTGATGGATCTGACAGCGGCACCTGGCTGGTGGATATGTACATTCCGGTGCGCGCGGCTGAATAAATACGCGGTCACTATAAATGGCGACCGATTCAATCACCGCACAAAACCCGATGCGTTACATCAATGTTTCTATTGAGGAAATTAGATGTAGCGCGCATGTTGAATTTCAGCCAAAGACGAAAATAATTGCGTTCAACCCTAATGGTTCGCGCATCGCCAGGGTAACATAGCGCGCAAATTTGTATCGTTCCCGGACAACCATGTTACGCGCTGACAAGCCCATCTCGCAGATTGAGTTCTGGTTCTACCGCCACTATCGCGCCGTACACGGCGTGCGCATCGCCATCGCCTTTGTACTGTGCTTCCTGTTTGTACGCCTCACCGACATTCCTGAAGGCACCTGGCCGCTGATTACGCTGGTGGTGGTGATGGGGCCGATTTCAACCTGGGGCAATGTGCTGCCGCGCGTGGTGCAGCGCATTAGCGGCACCTTCGCCGGTCTGATCTCCGGTTTGATTGCGCTGAAGCTCGAACTGTTTTCGCTGCCGGTGATGCTGGTGTGGTGCGCCATCGTTATGGTGGTCTGTGGCTATCTGACGCTGGGAAAACATCCCTATATGGCGTTGCTGATTGGCATTACGCTCGGTGTGGTGGTCGGCGCGCCGGCGGGCGATTTCACAATCGCTATGTGGCGCGGCGGCGATGTGATTCTGGGTTCGCTGATGGCGCTGCTGTTTAGCGCTATCTGGGCGCAGCGGGCTTACACCCATTGGCGCATCCAGCTGTCGGACGCGTTTATTGCCATGGCCAAGCTGCATCACACCGGTTTCTCTGCCAACCTGCTGGAAAAACCGCGGCTGAATAAGCCCTTTCAGAAGCTGCTGAGTAGCGTGATTAAAATGCGCTCGCTGCTTGATCCCTCCAGCAAGGAGACGCGTATTCCGAAATCGGTGTTTGAGGCCATTCAGACCATCAACCGGAATATGGTCAACACCATGCAGATGCAGATTGATGCGTGGTGGTCATCGCGCGAGAGTCATCTGATTATGCTCAACGCGCCGACGCTGCGCCGCACCCAGCAGATGACGGAAGACACGCTCAATGCGCTGGCGACGCTGATGGTGAAAGGCGAAACCGAGGAGATAACCGCTAACAGTCACGCGCTGGAAGAGATCACCCAGGAACTGGAGCAGCTGATTGCCAATCGCAGCGGCCGCTCTGAAACCACGGCGATCTACGGCTATGTCTGGCTGAGCCTTGAACAGGCGCGTCAGCTGGAGCGTATGACGGATTTAGTGCGTCTGGCGCTGCGTAAATAGTTTTCTCAGGCAATGACTTAATGTGAATCACGCTTTCTTTGCGCTAAGATAAGCGCCAGTCCGAATTTAGCTGTGAGAATTGCAACCCTTGCGGCCAACCCGCTAAGCTAAACGTTATGACTATTCCGCCTGCCGATGCAGGCCTTAAGAAAGGTGCCAACATGGAAAATGCCAAGCAATCATTTCAGGACGTACTGGAGTTTGTGCGTATGTTCCGTCGTAAAAACAAACTGCAGCGCGAAATCGTGGATAACGAGAAGAAAGTCCGTGATAACCAGAAACGTGTGTTGCTGCTGGACAACCTGAGTGAATACATCAAGCCCGGCATGAGCATTGAGGCGGTTCAGGAAATCATCGCCAGCATGCGTGTCGACTATGAAGACCGCGTGGATGAGTACATCATCAAAAACGCTGACCTCTCTAAAGAGCGTCGCGAGCTGTCGAAGAAATTGAAAGCGATGGGCGAGCCTAAACCGCAGTAATTCTCGTTTTAGCTTCCACACTGAGGTCGTCATTTATGACGACCTTTTTTATTTCTGCATCCCGTTCAACGTAACAGCTGACGCGCCAGCGCCTGCAGCTGCTGTGCAATCTCAGTCACATTCACCCGATCCTGCTGCGGTGCCGCCGTGGTCTCACGCAACACCAGCTCGGTCTCCAGTGTTTTCTCAGCGGCATTGCCGCCTTCCAGCTGCGCCAGTAATCGCTCGACGCTGACCGCGCCTAACTGCTGCAAATCCTGACGCACGGTGGTTAACGGGGGCTGATACCACGCGCTTTCTGCCGTGTCGTCGTAGCCAATCAGCGAAATCTCTGCGGGAATCTTCACGCCGTGCTGATGCAGGGCACGCATCGCGCCGAGCGCCATCTGATCGTTGGCAACCAGCAGCGCCTGTGGCAGCCGATCGGGCAACTGCGTCAGCAGCGCCTGATAACCGGATGCCGCGCTCCAGTCGCCGCTCAGCACGCAGCAGGGCGCCAGCTGGTGTGCGGCCAGCGCCTGCTGCCACGCCGCATAGCGCGCGCGGGCTGAAGCGGAACTGGCGGGGCCATTCAACACGCCTATCTGCCGATGGCCGAGCGCTACCAGATGATCCACCGCCTGCTGCGCGCCAGATTCGCTCTGATATTGACACTGCGCGACTACGGCGTGGCGCTCAACATCAAGAAACAGCACCGGTTTGCGATCGCACTGCAGCTGAATCTGCGCCGCTTGCTCTGCATCCAGCGGCAGATTAATCAGCAGCGCATCAACCCGCTGCGCCAGCAGCTCATTGACCGTATCCTGCGGCGCGCTGCCCGCATTCGCCATGGCGATCACCAGATGATAGCCCTGCGCTGCGGCACGTTGCTGAATTGCCGATGCAATTTGCGCCGGTGCCATCAACGCCAAATCGCTGGTGGCGAGACCCAAAGTGCGGGTGTTTTTCCCCGCCAGCTGCTGCGCTACGCGATTTGGCACATAGTTGAGCTGCTGCATCGCCGCTTCCACTTTGGCGCGGGTACGCGGCGAAACCTGCTCAGAATGGTTAAGTACGCGGGAAACGGTTTGATAGGAAACCCCAGCCAGATGAGCGACATCGTCAAGGGTTACGGAACGCGCAGTCATTGATCTCTCCTGAAGATTGAGCGGCGAGTGTAGCAAATTTTTCCCTGCTGCCGCGCGCTTAAGCCGCTACACTGCCAGAGGAAACGTGAGGAGAATGGGATGCAGCTCAACAACGATCAGATTCAGGATATCAACACCCTGGCGGCCTGGCTGGCACTGGATCACATGCCTGCCGACGGCACGCTCGATATCGATTTAGCGATTTTAGCCGGTCACGCGGTACTGCCGAATGTGGAAGCGGTGATTGCCGTAGCGAAAAAGTATCAGCTGCCGCTGTTAATCAGCGGGGGTATCGGCCACTCAACGCCGCTGTTGACGGAGATGCTGGCGGCACATCCGCTGTATCGGCAAATCGACAGCAACGATAAAAGCGAAGCCGCCTTGCTGGCCGACGTAGCACGCGTATTCGCCGCGCTGCCGGACGATCAGCTGCTGCTGGAAACCGCATCGCGTAACTGTGGCGAAAACGCCGCCTTCAGCCAGGCATTACTGGATGAACATAACTGGCAGCCGCAGCGCGTGCTGCTGGTGCAGGACCCGCTGATGCAGCGTCGCACCTGGGAAACCTTCCGCTACCAATGGCGCGATCGCGCAGATGCACCGGAATTTATCAGCTGGCCGGTGTTTAAGCCGCAGGTGATGATGGATGCGGGCATGCTGCGTATTATCGGCGCGCCGCCGCAGGGCTTGTGGTCGATGGAGCGTTTTCTGTCGCTGCTGATGGGGGAAATCCAGCGACTGCGTGACGACGAAAGCGGTTACGGGCCGCGCGGCAAAGGTTTCCTCGGTCACGTTGAGGTGCCAGAGGAAGTCGAAGCCGGCTGGCAGCGGTTGAAACAGCTGCCGGGCGTGCAGTCACGTTTATGATGTTTCGGTCGCCATTAATGGCGTAATGCTCGTCAGTTAAGCAGCGTACTGGCTCCGCGGGGGTTCCGCCCGCTAAGCGTATGGCAGTTTCAGAATGTGTGAAGCAGGCGGCCGGGCTAAGGTCCGAAGGCGCGGACCTTAGCAATCCGCGCCTGCGCCGTCCTCGCTGTTCCCTCGCTTATCACTCCGGCCTGACGGACCGCGCGGATTCGCCATCCCTGGCTCATGCCGCGCTTTCGCCGACGTCGTGTCGGCTCATCCTGGCCGTCACTCTGCGCTCGGCGCTGCGGATAGCGCCCAACACCGTCGCCTGTCATTACCGCATCTGATTTGAAATTTTGCTGGCTGAAGATTTAGGGCTACCTGGTCGCCATGAATGGCGACCCTACAGGCGTTCCAGCGATGGTGATTCAGGAATAGGCATTGATGCTGCAGCGCGGGTGTTGAGGCGACATCCCAGCCCGCTGAGCGAGAGAGGGATTCCAGGGCGAGCCGCAGGGATGCGGCGAGAGGCGGCGCTGAGCAGGAGCGAATCGCCGCCGGTCCGTCAGGAATCGTGAGGGAGCGAAGGCACCGCGTAGCGGCGGGATGGGCTGGCGCAGGGCCGGGGAGTGAAGAGGGCGTGGCCCAGACGCCCTCTTCTCGGTCGCCGCACGGCATAGATGAAACTGCCTCAGCCGATGGCGAACGAAAGTCGCTCGACGCTTAACTGATCGGCATTACGCCATAAATGGCGACCGTTGTTACCGGTTCTGCACATACACCTGCAAATTGACATACACCGCGTTAAGCAACGGCGTTACGATGCCGCTGCGCGCGCCGCGTACCAGCAAATCACCAATCACCTGATCGGCTTCAATCTCGAAACCCTGGGTTAAATCGCGATACATCGACGAGGTCATCGCCGCCTGAGAATTGTTCAGCGTCTCATAAATCTTTGCCGTTACCGCCGGACGCTGTTGATAACCTTCCGCACTCAGCACCGCCAACACTTCGCCAAAAATCGTTTGCAGCAGCGCTTCGCCGCCGTTTGAGTTCAACACCTGTTGCGTATTACCGCGCGCGATGCAGCACACGGCACCCAGCGTGCTAAGCAGCAGCCATTTTTCCCACAGCTCGCTGTTAATGTTGTCGGAAAAAATGGTATCAAACTGCGCCGCGCGCAGGGTTTCATCTATCCGCTGCAAGCGCGCATCGTTATTGCCGTCCAGCGCGCCGTAATAGAGCCTATGCAGCGGCGTCATCTGCATCACTTCGCCATTCTCACCCAGCGTGGCGTTAATTTTGCACAAGCCGCCAATCACCTTGTCGCTAAAACGTGCGCGCAGCGTATCAATATGCCGCATGCCGTTAAGGATCGGCATGATCAGCGTGTCAGGACCGACTGCGGGCGCGATATCGTTCATCGCCTGATCCAGACCGAAGCTTTTCACCGTCAAGATAATCAGATCAAAGTGACCATTCAGCGTGCTGGCCTGCGCCAGCTGCGGTGATATTACTTCCGTGCCGCCCGGCGTTTTCAGCACCAGACCGGTCTGCTGCAGCTGCTGAAAGCGGCGCTCGCGCACCAGAAAGGTTACATCACGTCCTGCTTGCGCCAGACGCGCGCCGAAATAGCCGCCGGTTGCGCCGGCGCCGACTACCAGAATGCGCATGGTTATTCCTTATCAGAGTGAAAGCCTTACCTTAAAGTGCCGGGCGGCGGCTTTCCAGCCCGTAAATGCTGAATCGGTTACAAGGTTTTAACGATGTTTAAAAAAGGCTCAAACTGTTCGTATTTATTCGTACAATTGGTTTAGGCTGTTACGCAGCGGCGGGCAATGGTGCACGCCGCATTTTCCAGTCGAATGACTAAGGACGCATCATGCCCCGAACCCTCCCCATCGAACGTTATCGCAACATCGGCATCTCCGCGCACATCGATGCCGGTAAAACCACCACCACTGAGCGCATCCTGTTTTACACCGGAATGAGCCACAAGTTAGGTGAAGTGCACGATGGCGCGGCAACCACCGACTGGATGGCGCAGGAGCAAGAGCGTGGTATCACCATTACCTCGGCGGCAGTAAGTTGCTTCTGGCCCGGTATGGACGGCAGCTTCACGCCGCACCGCATCAACATCATCGATACGCCCGGACACGTTGACTTCACCATTGAAGTCGAGCGCTCAATGCGCGTGCTGGATGGCGCGGTGATGGTGTATGACGCGGTTGGCGGCGTACAGCCGCAGTCGGAAACCGTGTGGCGCCAGGCCAACAAATATCATGTGCCGCGCATCGCCTTCGTTAACAAAATGGATCGCCAGGGCGCAGATTTCTTCCGCGTGGTGCAGATGATGAAAGATCGCCTGCACGCCAATCCGGTGCCGATTGTGATTCCCATCGGCGCCGAGGAGCATTTCAGCGGCGTGGTCGATCTCAATAAAATGCGCGCCATCTACTGGGATGACGCCAGTCAGGGCATGAGCTTCAGCTATGCGCCGATTCCAGAGGAGCTGCAGGTGCTGGCGGCCGAATGGCGCGAGAACATGCTGGCAGCGGCAGCCGAAGCCAGCGAAGCGCTGATGGAGCGCTATCTCGAGCAGGGCGATCTCAGCGAAGACGAGGTGATTGCCGGTTTGCGTCAGCGCACGCTGCTGGGTGAAATTCAGCCGATGCTGTGCGGCAGCGCCTTCAAGAACAAGGGCGTGCAGCGCATGCTTGATGCGGTGATTGAGCTGATGCCATCGCCGCTCGATGTTCCGGCGGTGAGCGGCGTTAACGAGCAGGGCGAACATGACGAGCGCCATGCCGATGACAGCGAACCCTTTTCCGCGCTGGCGTTCAAGCTGATGAGCGATCCCTATGTCGGCCAGCTGACGTTTGTGCGCGTCTATTCTGGCGTGTTGCGTAAAGGCGACAGCGTGTGGAATGCGGTGAAAGGGCGCAAAGAGCGCATTGGCCGCATCGTGCAGATGCAGGCGAACGATCGCATCGAAATTGAAGAGATTCGCGCCGGTGATATCGCCGCCTGTGTCGGCCTGAAAGAGGTCACTACCGGCGAAACGCTGTGCGATCCTAATGCGGTGATTACGCTGGAGCGCATGGAATTTCCCGAGCCGGTGATTTCGCTGTCGATTGAGCCGAAAACCAAGAGCGATCAGGAGAAAATGGGGCTGGCGCTGCAGCGTCTGGCGGCAGAAGATCCGTCGTTCCGCCTGCAGACCGATGAGGAGTCGGGTCAGACGATTATTTCCGGCATGGGCGAGCTGCATCTGGAAATTATCGTTGACCGCATGAAGCGCGAGTTTGGCGTGGAAGCCAATATCGGTCGACCGCAGGTCACCTATCGCGAAACCATCCGCAAAACCGTGCGCGAGGTAGAAGGCAAATTTGTGCGCCAGTCCGGCGGGAAAGGGCAGTATGGTCATGTGGTCCTGACGCTGGAACCGCAAGCGGCGGGCGCCGGTTTTGCCTTTGAAGATGCCACCAAAGGTGGCGTGGTGCCGCGCGAGTTCATTCCTTCGGTGGAGAAGGGGATTCGCGAAGCGCTGAACAGCGGCGTGCTGGCCGGTTATCCGGTGGTGGATATCAAAGCCACGCTGACGTTTGGTTCGTATCACGATGTCGATTCATCGGAAATGGCGTTCCGCATGGCAGCGATCTTTGGCTTCAAAGCCGCCGCAAAGTTGGCCGATCCGGTGATCCTCGAACCGCTGATGCAGGTGGAAGTGGAAACGCCGGAAGAGTATGCCGGTGGCGTGATGGGCGATCTCTCATCACGACGCGGTACGCTGCAGGGCATGGATGAGCGTTTTGGTGCGCGCATTATTCGCGCTGAAGTGCCGTTGTCCGAGATGTTTGGCTATGCCACCACGTTGCGATCGATGTCGCAAGGCCGCGCAACCTACAGCATGGAATTTGCGCACTACGCGGAAGCACCACGTAATGTGGCTGAAAGCATCATCGCGGCTCGCGCGTAACTCACTTAGCACCAAAAATGGACAGTTAATTTCCGCCGGTTAGCCGCTACTATTTGCAGGATGAGGGATAATTAGCGGAAATTAATCATGGATGTGTTTTATCTGGATCAGTCCTGCTTTCACCAGCAGGGCTTATCTTCGCTTCTGAAACAGTTAAATATTACCTGCTGTAAAAATATCGCTGAATTGAAAAGTCGACTCAGTGAGCGGGATAAAATCACCTGTCTTTCACCCGTAATTATTTTTGATTTACCTGCAAACTTCCGTACGGCGCTGACTTATATTCATTATCTAACCAGAGTAAAAAACGCTCGCAATGCGACGCTGATTTTCTTTTCTGATTTAGAGAAAAACAAGATTAACTATAGCAGTCATGCCATCAAAGCTGATTGTTTTATCGATAAAAAATCTTCTACCGACATCATCAGTAGCAAACTCGCTATCATGCTTTGCCATCACAAAAACGGCCGGTCATTCGCCTCTCCCGTCGTCAATAATCATTTAACCCGCAAAGAGTTTAACTTCCTCTGTTGTTTATTCACTTACCAATCAATTGAAGGTATAGCGAAAATAACCGGTGAAAACAAAAAAACACTTTACAGTCATCAGAATAAGATTGTTAAAAAGCTGAATCTGAAAAACAGCCTGCATCTCTATCAGCGTTTCACCAATAATTTTTAAACCACCAATCTATACCGTAATGCCGATAATTTGATAACCGCATCAAATTATTGCACATTCCGTAGCGGCGCGATTTATCGCGCAATAAATTGCGCCGCTACCGTGTGTGCGCTCGGTAATTTCGGTTTTTATGACATCACTACTGGCGCTGTTACTGCGTCGTCGGGGTATAAATAATTCTCAACGTACCCTGATAACGGCCCGCTGTTTTTGATGATAACGTGAAGGCCGGTGTAATAAGCTGCATCGGCGCGGGAACGCACAGCACCGAATTGCTCTGGCCCGGCAACACCACACGCCTTAGCACTCCTCTGTTGGTGCCGCTCCAGATAATTTCACTGCCGTTCTCAACTGCCTGGCGCGCTTTAGTCAGCGGATTAATCACTTCAATCGCATAATCGAGACGATTTTGCGCCAGATTTTTGTCCGCGCCATTGAGATATAGCGAAAACAACCCCGTGGCTCTGGCGGGCGCGGCGGCACCTTCATCCTGAAAGATCAGGCTCACCCGGTTACTGTCTGAATTATTGCCGTCGTACAGGCACATATCCAGCGAACGGCTGCCGCTAACGGTGGTAGTGGCGCGCGCACCGGGGAAGGTTTTCAAACCGAGGTCAACGTTGGCGGCCGCATTGCCAAACTCTGGCAAATAGATCTGCTGATTGCCGTAGTCCGTTACCTTAAACGTCATGGTGGCGATCCAGTCACCGAGTTTCGTCACATTGGTACATCCCACGTTCACGTTCTGCGAATTTCCGGTGCAGGAGGTAATTGGCCACTGCATCAGCGACATTTTTAGCGTTGCGCTCCAGCTGCCGGCCGACGGGAATTTACTCAGTTCGGAGGAGGGGAGATAGGCTGAATAATCTGTACCATCCCCACGCGGGGTGACCGCGCCGCCGAAGGCGTTCAGCGGCACTTGGTTAGTTGCTACCACCACATTATTCAGCGAACGCCTTTTGGTGAGGTAGACATTCAGTACCTTCGTCTGCCTGGTGCTGCTTTCAGTAAACAATACCGGCACGGGATAGGGTGACGGAGACGCCTCCAGCCAGACTGGAAACGTCAGGCAGGCACCGTACTGATTGCTGGTGCGCGACTGGCAAACCAGCGTATTTCGCCCCCATTTCGGCGCGTCGTTGGAATCGTAACCGCCGCTTTCATTGGTCCAGATCGGCAATTGCGCCGGCACTGACATGCGATCAAAAGTGACGGCAACGCTGGTGTTGCGCCCTGAAGGTGTGAGCAGGGCGGCCTGCGCCTGCATGGCCACCATCAGCCATAACAGTGTTAATGCGGTGAGAAATCGGGTTTTCATCGAATATCCCTATTGTTGTTGCGGTGAAGTAAGCGCGGTGCGCGCCAGTGGCACCTCTTCTGACCGGCTGCGGACGATCAGCATTTTTGCCCGCTGCTGCACGTCTTGAGGTACTAAGGCAAGTTCGATGGGTTGACAGGCGCTATCGCCGACGTAACGCACCACGTCGTGGGTACTTTTCACCTTTATTTCACAGCGGTACATCTGCATGCCGCGCACCATGTACAAATTTTTGATGCGGTGATCGGTTTCTGCGCTGAATCCGCCCTGACCTAAACCTGACCAGCTGGCGACATTGAGCGGCGTGGCCCCTTCCAGCGGCATCTGTTGATTGATCATTAGCCGTCCGAGCCAGGTGTAGCGCGAGACAATATTCACCTTGCTGACCAGCATGCGCCCCGGTGCGATAAACAGCGTGCGTCGTCCGGCACCCTGGGTGATTTCGCTGCGCATCGCGTGGGAGGATTCGATGGAGTCATTGATGCTGAGCGTGCTCTGGGTATAAGCCGGCAGACTGAACAGCGTGCGGCCAGTACCGTGCAAGCTGGCGCTGCCTGCACCCTCAACGGACACATCCACTCGCGTATCGCGACTCTCATCACTGCTCGCGACCTGTAGACCAACAGCCGCACCGGGCAGCCCGTTCCCCCATTTTCCCCAGTACAAGCCGGAGCGCGCCACGGCCAGCGAAGAGTTGTAGCTACCGCTGCTGCTAAAGCGCTGGCCCGATGAACCCGATGATGCTGAGCTGATCGCCAGGCTACCGCTGCCGTATTCGCCGCCGGTTTTGCCGTAAAGGGAGGCATTCAGGGTATTGTCCTGATTACCGGTGAGATTGACGCCGATTTCCTGCTGATTCTGCGCATCGAAATACCAGTTTTGCGCCACGTTATAACCCACCTGATCTTTACTGTTGCGGTCGGTCTGGTAGGTCATGCCGATTGAACTGTAATTCGAACGTGAATTCATGGTTGGCGTGCTGACACGCGAAAGTGAAACGGAGAGGAAGCCGCCGTTATCGCGCTTGATCCCGCTACTGCTGGTGCGCGTAAAGAGGTTGGCACTGGTATTAACATTGATGCCGTTGAAGCTGAAGCCACGCCCAAGGCCAGCCTGCCATGTGGTGGTCTGCGTTTTGCTGTAGGTGTTACGGCGCGCCCATAGCGGCACGACAGCGTTATCATCCAACTGGACCGGGATCACATTGCGGCCTTCATTCTTGCTGGTGCTGTAACCGGCATTCAGATACCAGCTGTTCACTGGCACGCTAAACATCAGGCTGCTGCTCAGGTAGCAACCGCTGAAACCGTACTGACCGCCGTTGCTGCTGTAGCAATCTTGCGCATACAGGGCGCTGCGGTAAAAACTCAGGGAGAAGCCGTCGTTATAAGAGACTTGCTGGATATTACCGCGCGAGCCTTCACTGCCTTTGAGATAGCTAAAGCGGGTAGTGAGAATGCCGTCGAGCAGTGGGTTGTCGAATCCATGACTCCAGTCGAGTGCATTTTCGATAAAGTGGTTGCGGTTGGTCACGGCAACACCGCCAGTCAACGCGGCGTCCTGCGTGACAGGGACTTTAATACCTGCCTGCATGACGCGGCGGTCGGCACCCTGTTGCGACGCTGCGCCGTTGCCCTGCACTTCGCCATCGGGGATGGCACCGCCTTGCACAAACCACTCCATGTTCTGACTGGTGGTATTGCCGGTGCGGCTGAAAGGAACCTGTTCGGTACGCGACAACTGATTATCTTCATAGATGCGTAACGTCACGCTGTAGCTGCCATTGGGAAAGGCGCTGGTATCAAGGTTTTGCGTACCCGCATTCAGGTAAAATGTGCCCAGTAGTTGTTGAGCGCGGTAGGCATCAACACGTGAAGGACGCGTAATAAACACCGTCACCGGCGTGCCCTGGGCAGCCAGCGCCGTGTTCATCCAGGCGAGCGTTGAGCCGATACGTGCGCCTTCGATAGTACTGAGCGGCAGCTGGCTTAAGGTGATGTTGCCGCCAGCGTTACTGAAAATGTCCCGCGCATCCATGCGCCCGGCCTGCACGTAATAGCGTTTGCCGAGATCGCGGCGCAGGAAGACGTTATTGAAGCGCACTTCCTGATGATTTTGCTGACGGTATTTCTGTGCGAGATAGTCCCAGTCAATACCGGCATAACTGTTTTCAGTTAACCCGAGCGCGCCTGCGCCCTGCAGGGATAGCGTCTGGTCATCGCGGTTGGTGACGAAATTGATATTCTGCTGATGAATAAATGCCGCTTGCGTTTCTGCGGTCTGTTCGTAATAGGGCGAGTGAGATTTTGCGGCCAGTGGCACAAACTCTGGAGCGAGAAACAGCGACACGTTGGCACTGTTTTCGTCATAGATAAGCGCGACCGAATCTGTTTCAAGATAGTCACACCCAGCCGCGCCGCCATTGCTACTGCAGGCCTTATTGCCATGACGTGCCAGAGGTGCACCGATCAGGCTTGCTAACCGCTTTTCCTGCTGCGCATCTTTTTGATAATGCTGCATCACCGCCCGGGCTACGTCTTGCGGCTTAAGGAAGGTGACACTATCAAGCGAGACCGAGGCTTCAAACAGACCGAGCGACTGCCCATAGACAGAAAGGTTAACCCAGAGCGTTTGGCCGGTGACCAGCGATTCAAACCCAGGCGGAACCTGTGTAGTGGCACGGGCTGAAAGAGAGGGGATCAGGGTAATGAAAGAGGCTATTAAAACTACGCGAATATTGACCTTCATTACAGCGTCCTGCTGAAAAAGAATAACAAGGGGGCGAACCGCCCCCCGAAATAATCGATCAGTCAATTACGGCAAATTAACTCTGCGTGGTTGCCTGGGTAATTAACAGGCTAACGACACCGGAATAGGTGCCGGTTGCCAGCACGCCCGGCGTGGTTTGAGAGATTTTCAGCGGCAACACTGAGGAACCGTTCGTTGTGCCTGCTGGGAACAGCGAAGCATACGTCAATGGCGTCACGGTAGTGGTGATCGGTTTTAAATCCGCGCCCAACGTTACCGTTAATGGCACCGCCGTACCGGTGACGGTTTCGTTTAACTGCGCGGCGCTTACCAGCGCCACGTTAATATTGGCCGTTTGGGAGTTCGACCAGATTTTAGTATCCAGCGAATAGGTAGACAAACCACGACCCGGAATATATTGCATATTAATGGTGCCCGGTAACGCGGTGCCGTCCGCCTGCGTCATGTCTACTGTCGCATCGACGTTGGCATTCACCGTAATATCTTTTTGCACAGCCTGTGCGTTAAATGCAGCCGTTAACGCAGCAGCGATGACAAGTGGTTTAATTAATTTTTGCATTTGTAGCTCCATGAAAATCCGTGTACTGGCCTTAAATGACCGTCTCGATGGGAATAAACTGCTTCATAACAACCGGGTTGTTATTCGGTTACAACAGGCCGATCATTTACCGAGAACGTATTCGTTCATATTTCTCGTTTTTTGATCAACATATTTTATTCTGACTTGCTGGGCTAAGTTTAACTCTGCCGGCGTCCATGCCTTGAATTGCAGTGACTCATCGGGATAAACCGTGGCATGTTCTTTTCTCCACTGACAACTGTGGCTGGATTGTGGGTCAGAGCAAAGCGCGACCTCACGAATAACTACGCGCACCGTTCCTGAGTTTTTAATTTCACCCTTTGCTAAACGGCTGAGAGATAACAGCGGCGTTTGCGGTGGAATATGAACCAGCAAGCCCCAGACCAAACTGATGCCTAGCTGATTACTGATTTTATTTTGCTGGTGCATTTTATCTTTCAATTCGTCAGGGGCACCAACCGCCTCGAAGTACACACGCCAGGCGGTCTCTTTTTCCGGCGGTTGTAGTGAAATAAGGCGAATGATGCGTTGCGATCCTGAAGCCAATGCAAACTTATCCGGAGTGGCAATAAGTGAGTGTGAAATGGCATCTTTAACCAGCGTTTCTTTTTCGAACGGTGTTGCGGGACGCTCTATTCGCTTGATGCTGACGCGAATAAATTGCGCTTCACTGCTTTGCGATAACGTCTGAACCTGAGCCGCGCCTTGATTATTTAGCGTGACTTCCATCGGATAGACACTCATATTTGCCCATGCTGATGTGGCGAACATAAAAACTATGCTTATCAGAGGGTAAGTGAGTTTTTTTACGATATGACTATTGGAGAATATGCCAGTCATCACACCGCGACGCAGAGCCTGAAGAAGTGAATCGTCCATGATAAATCCTTATACAATCCATTAAACAATAGAGCGGAAATTCCCCATCCTGTACGGCTTGTCTATAAGCCAGGATGTGAAGATTAAACGGAATAACCGTGCGTTAAGAAAGTTCTCATACGCGCTTTGTTTAGTCACTGTCCATTTTTGTGGTTAATTTTTTTAAGATTTTTTGCAAGGTGAAGTTTTTTGAAAATAAAGTGGCCTAACGTAATGAATTGGCTGTAAAAACAGAAGGCTGTTTTGCCTTTCAGGAATTCATTAATCTTGCCTGAATAAAATCAGGCTTTACAAAAAATAGTCCGTTGATGTTAGGATTATGCTTAGAAGGGCAAAAAGACCCTCGCGGATATTTGAATATTTGCAACGTTTCGAATGTTGCCATATAGCAGGCTGAACGGTTATTCAACAGATCGCGAATAACCCGAAAGGCGTATGGTGATTATTTTTAAGTAAATAACCGGGCACGCAGAACAGCAATATGAAAAGCAAACAACAACTCACGCAGTTGATTTTTCAACGAGCGCAAGAGATAAAGTCGCATAAAAATATAGCGTTAGTCATGCAAAAGCATTACAAACTGCTGTTCAGGCTTTACCTGACTAAGCCACTCTATTTCAAAGCTATTTTTAAAGCGAATCGCTTTATTATTGGTTCGGCAATTATGGCGTACTTTTTCACTACCCATAAGCCAACGCTTTGTCAGGTAAAGGACTTCTGTAAGAAAACCGGACTAATCAGCAATAACACCATTGACTCGTTTTTACTCTTTATTCGGGTAAGTGGACGTATGGAGGTGGAAAAAGATGCGCAGGATAAACGTAAGTTAACCTACAAAGTGACAACGAAAGCGCTGGATGAAACCCGAGCTTTAATTAATACCATGATGATCCCCTATGGCATGTTGTATGAAGATTTTGATGTCTCAGCTTGCTTGAAAATGAAAACCTTCAAAACCGAGTATTTTAAAAAATACGCGGACATTACCCTCAATCATGTCTACTTATTCGATATGGTGCCGGAGAGCAAAGCATTCATTTTCCGCGATGCCGGGCATATGTTGCTGATGGATCTGTACATCGAAACCCTCAAGCAACAGAGTAGCGTGATTGAATACAACTACCTTAAAGCCTCCCTCAAATGCGGAGTGTCACGTTCGCATATAAAACGTTGTCTGCAGGCAGCCGAGGCTGTTGGCTTGCTGACGCTTGATGCAGCGAACAACAGTATTATTTTACATCTCTCGTTCATGCAGATGGCGCTGGATTATTTTGCCGTTTATATGGCCATGGTGGAGTATGGATTACGCGGTTTATCGGGCGTGCCTCCGTTAGCGGCGCGCTGATGCTGTAGCCGCTAAAGCCCAGACAACGCTATTATTGCTGAATTGCCATATTCAACAAATCGATTGCCACTATTGTCGTTTTACTTTTATTTGTCCGAATTTTAATAATTCAGCGGGAATTAAATCAGGCTTGCTGTTGGCCATTAATAAAATTTACCTGCAATCACCAAGGATAATATGAAAATAAATACAATAGCTCTGGCGCTGGGCTTCAGCCTGCTGGGAAGCGCGTTTAGCGTTGTGGCTGCCGATCGGCCCGTTAACGGCGGCAGCCTGACGGTCGGCGTCGAAACCGAACCGACCACCTTTAATCCACAGCTCAACGGCCAGGATAAGGCCGAAATTACGCTGCGTAACTTCTGGGAATCGCTGCTGGCACGCCGTCCGGACGGCAGCTTTGTGCCCTGGCTGGCGGAAAGCTATCAGGCCAGCGAGGATGGCAAAGTGCTTCGCTTTAACCTGCGTCGCGACGTCACCTTCTCTAACGGTGAAAAATTTGATGCCAACGCCGTAGCCGACAATTTCCGCCAAACCCAGGTGGCGCAATACTGCGCCGGCACCAGCTTGTGCCTGATGGGTTCGCACATTGATAAGATTGAAACGCCTGACGATCACACGGTGGTCATCACGCTGAAAGCGGTCTATTCGCCGTTCCTCTCCTTCGCTGCGGGCTTGCAGATTCTGGCACCGGCCAGCTGGAAATCGCCGCAGCTGAAATCGGGTGGCAAAGATCTGGCGGGGACCGGGCCGTTTATTCTCGACAGCTATGAAAAAGGTCAGCAGGTCACTTACGTTAAAAACCCGAAATACAACTGGGCGCCCGCCACCGCTAAACATCAGGGACCGGCGTATCTCGATCGCGTCACCTATCGCTTTCTGCCGGAATCGTCGGTGCGCACCGGGGCGTTGCTCTCCGGCCAGGTGGATGCCATTGAAGGGATTTCGGGCAACGATGCTGGAGAGTTCAAAGACAATGCAGACTTCACCTATCAGCATGCACTGAATACCGGCACGCCCTATTCGCTGTTCCTCAACGTGGAATATGGCCCGACGCAGGATGTCAAAGTGCGCCAGGCGCTGTTGCAGGGATTGGATATTGATCCGCTGCTGAAGTCGGTGTATCGCGGTGAACGCACGCGCGCGTGGGGCATCACTTCGCCTATTGATCCGCTCTACAATAAAGAGCTGGAAGGGAAGTACGGCAACAATCCGGCGGCGGCCAACAAGCTGCTGGATGACGCCGGCTGGCAAACGCGCGATGCCGAAGGCTTCCGCAGCAAAGAGGGCCAGCGTCTGCGCATTGAGCTGATTCAGGCGCAGGCGACAGTGCGCGATCAGCGCGATGTGCTATTGCAGGCGATTCAGGCGCAGGCGCGTCAGCGTCTGGGCGTGGACCTCAAGCTGAACTATGTCGACTCCGGTACCTACGCCGACGTGCGCAAAAGCGGCAAGTTCGGCACCATCGCCAACTCCAACACGCCGACCGATGGCGTGGACATCGAAAACCACTATCGTCCGATTGCGCAAGGCGGCGCAATTAACTACAGCCGTGTCAACGATGCGCAGATCAATGGCCTGCTGGATCAAGCCGCCAGCACGCTGGATCTTAAACAGCGCCGCGATTTCTATAGCCAATTGCAGCAGGTGGCGTTGCCGCAGCTGGCGCTGGCCGTGCCGCTGTATGAACCGGAAGATCAGTTAGCCACCGCCAGCTACGTGCACGGTTACGGTTTCCGCAGCTACAAGCAGATGCCAGAAAGCGTTTACGATGTGTGGCTGAGTAACATTAAATAATCGCACCTATTCGTAGCGGCGCAAATTATTGCGCTCAGTTGATTTTAAAAGTCAAAACAGCGCAATAAATTGCGTCGCTACGATATGGGCATTAATTAACTATTATCATTTCCCGCTAAATAATTGCATTGCCATATTCAACAAATCGATTGCCGTTATTCTCGGTTTACTTTAATCCGCCGGATTTTAATACTTTCCGCAAGATTGATTAAGAGAACGGAAAATATGAGCCAGCTGATTGAAGTCGCTAAATCTGAAGACGCCGAAGAGGTTTTTGCCCTGCTGCAGCGTGCCTATGCCGCGCTGGTGGCGCTGGATGTGCATTTCACCATTTCGCAGGGCAACGTCGAGCAGGTTCGCCGCGTCATTGAACAGGAAACGGTGCTGGTGCTGCGCAAGTGGAAACGCGCGGTCGCCACGGTGACGGTGCGTTTTCCGTGGCAGCAGGATGAACATGCGCCATCAACGTTGCCGTTCATTCACTGGTTCGCCGTCGATCCCGATTACAAAGGTCAGGGTTATGGTCGTGACATCATCACCTACGCCGAAGAAACCTTGCTGAAGCAGATGCTGAAAGCGCCCGGTGTCTATCTGGCCACCGCCACTAAACATCCGTGGCTGAGCGAACTCTATCTGCGCCGTGGCTATCAACCTTTCCATCACCGCACCAATCCCTTAGGCGAAGCGCTGGTATTTCTGAAAAAGGAATTCAACCCGCCAGCCGAGCAACCCATCGCCAAAATCGCCTGAACAACTAAAAAAACACCTGCAACCTTCAAGGATCTTATGAAAGCGAATTCAATCACTCTCGCGCTGGGTGTGGCCTGCCTACTGGGAAGCGCATCATTATTGGCTGCCGAGCAACCCCGCAGCGGCGGCAGTTTGACGTTTGGTGTGGAAACCGAGCCGGTGCCGTTTAACCCGCAGCTGAATGGGCAATCGAAAGCCGAAGTCACGCTGCGTAACGTCTGGGAATCGCTACTGGCGCGACGTACTGACGGCAGCTTCGTGCCGTGGCTGGCGGAGAGTTATGAAGTAAGCCCTGACGGTAAAACCTATCGCTTTAGCCTGCGCCGCGACGTTACCTTCTCCAACGGCGAGAAGCTCGATGCCAACGCGGTAGCCGAGAACTTCCGCCATGTGCAGGACGCAAAATACTGCGCGGGCAGCAGCATCTGCGCCCTGGGCGCGCGTATTGCCAGCGTGGCGACGCCGGACGATCACACCGTGACCATCACGCTGAAGCAGGGCTATTCGCCGTTCCTGTCGTTTGCCGCCAAACTGCAGATTCTGGCACCGGCCAGCTGGAACTCGCCGCAGCTGAAAGCGGGCGGCAAAGAGATTGCGGGCACCGGACCGTTCATTATCGAGAGCTACGAAAAGGGCCAGCAGGTCACCTTCGTGCGTAATCCTCACTACAACTGGGCGCCTGCCACCGCAAAGCACCAGGGCCCGGCCTATCTGGAACGCGTGACTTATCGCTTCCTGCCGGAATCCTCGGTGCGCACCGGCGCGCTACTTTCTGGGCAACTTGACGCGATTGAGGGAATTTCGGGCAACGATGCCGGCGAATTCAAAAACAATCCTGACTTTACCTATCAGCACGCTCTGAATACCGGCACGCCGTATTCGCTGTTTCTCAACGTGGAGTATGGCCCAACGCAGGATGTGCAGGTGCGCCAGGCGCTGCTACAGGGATTGGATATCGATCCGCTGCTCAAGTCGGTGTATCGCGGTGAGCGCACCCGCGCGTGGGGCATCACCTCGCCGGTCGATCCGCTCTACAACAACGATCTTGAAGGTCAGTACGGCAACAATCCGGCGGCGGCCAACAAGCTGCTGGTTGACGCTGGCTGGCAAACGCGCGATGCCGAGGGTTTCCGCAGCAAACAGGGCCAGCGTCTGAGCATTGAGGTGATTCAGGCCCAGGCGACGGTGCGCGATCAGCGTGATGTGCTGCTGCAGGCGATTCAGGCGCAGGCGCGTCAGCGACTCGGCGTGGAGATTAAACTGCGCTACGTCGATTCCGGCACCTACACCGAGGTGCGCAACACCGGCCACTTTGGTTCAATTGCCAACTCGAATACCGAAACCGACGGCATCGATATCGAAAATCACTACCGTCCGGTGACAGCGGGTGGACCGATCAACTACAGCCGCGTCAACAGCCCGCAAATCAACGGCTGGCTCGACCAGGCCGCCGCCACGCTGGACATCAATCAGCGCCGTAAATTCTACAGCCAGCTGCAGCACTATGCGCTGCCACAGCAGGCGCTGGCGATTCCGCTGTATGAACCTGAAGACCAGATCGCCACCGCCAGCTATGTGCACGGTGCCGGTTTCCGCAGTTTTAAACAGATGCCGGAGAACGCGTACGACATCTGGCTCAGCGACCACTGATCAGGAGGCGAAGATGAGTCTGGAAAGCATTGTCACCCGCACGCCACGCGCGCGGCGGCCATCGGTGTGGCGTAGCGATTTAACGCGCCGCATTGTCAGCCGTCTGCTGGGCGGCGTACTGGTGCTGTGGGCGGCGGTATCGCTGGCTTTTCTCGGCGTGCATCTGGCGCCGGGCGATATTGTCAGCCTGCTGATTGGTGAGCAGCTGCGCACCCCGGCAATTGAGGCGGCGATCCGCGCCGAATGGGGCCTGAACGAGCCGCTGTGGTGGCAGTATCTGCACTACATGTGGCGCGTGCTGCACGGCGACTTTGGCCGTTCTTATATGCTCAACACGGAAGTCAGCCATCTGCTGGCAACGCAGTTATGGCCCACCATCAAACTGACGCTGGCAGCGCTGCTGGTCAGCATCCTGTTTGCGGTGGTGATTGCCGTCGGCACAGCGCATCGGCGCATCGGCCGCCGCATCGCTAACGCGTTTGAACTGCTGTTGGCCTCCACGCCCTCGTTCTGGATGGGCATTGTGCTGCTGTTTATTTTCAGCTTTACGCTGCGCTGGTTCCCGGTGGCGGGCGATCGCTCGCTGTCGTCGCTGGTGCTGCCGGCACTGGCGCTTGGCCTGGCGCAGGGCGCCGTGATTGCCCAGCTGCTGCGCCGCGAACTGGAGCGCGCGCTGGATGCGCCGTTCACCTTGACGCTGCGCGCGTGGGGCGTAGGTGAAAGCACCATCCGGCTGCGTCACGCGCTGCGCCATGCGGCGCTGCCGGCAGTGACCTTAACCGGCTGGCTGGTGGGCGGCTTACTCAGCGGTGCGGTGATCACCGAGCAGGTGTTTGGACGTCCCGGGCTCGGTAAATTAACGGTGGATGCGGTGTTGGCGCAGGATCTACCGGTGGTGTTGGCGGTGGCGATTCTGTCGGCGCTGATCTACGTGGTGATGAGCACCTTAGTCGACATCCTGTCGCTGTGGATCGATCCCCGTCTTCGTGGGGAGAGCAAATCATGATTGCCGCGCTGCAACGCCTGCCGGTTGCTCTGCCCGCCGCGGTATGGGCTGCCATTCTGTTTCTGCTGGTGCTGGCTGTCGCGGTGATCGCGCCGCAGTGGCTGGCGCATAGCGATCCACTGCTGGCCGATCCGGTCAACGCCCAGCTGCCGCCGTCGGCGCAGCACTGGCTCGGCACCGATCAGCTCGGACGCGATCTGCTCACGCGCGTGATTTATGGCAGCCGCTATTCGCTGCTGATAAGCGTAGCGGCAATGGCGCTGGCGGTGGTGTTCGGCACCTTGCTCGGGCTGGCGGCCGCGCTGGCGCGTGGCGTGGTTGATGAGCTGCTGAGCCGCGCAGTGGATGTGATTTCCGCCTTTCCCGATCTGCTGCTGGCGCTGATGCTGATCGCCTTTACCGGCCCCGGTACGAATAACCTGATCATCGCGCTCGGTGTGGCATCGGTGCCGCGCTTTGCCCGCGTGGTGCGCGCCCAAACCTACAGCGTGATGACGTCTGGCTACGTCGAACAGGCGCGCACCTTTGGTTTGTCACGCTTTACGCTGATCACCCGCCATATTCTGCCGCACGCCATTGCGCAGGTTCCGGCACTGGCGACGCTCGGGCTTGGCACCGCGATTATCGGCACTGCCGGCTTGAGTTTTCTCGGCATGGGGCCGCAGCCGCCAACCGCTGAATGGGGCCTGATGCTGGCGGAAGGGCGCAACTATCTGCGTAATGCCTGGTGGATTGCGGTGTGGCCGGGCGTGTTCATCACGCTGACGGTGATTGCGGTTAACACGCTGGGCCGTTACTGGCAGGCACGTTTTGAAGGACGCTCAGCATGAGTCAGCCATTTATTGATATCCACAATCTCTCGATTCGCTTCGGTCCACAGCAGGTGGTGAAGAATCTCAGCCTGCAGGTGGCGGCGGGAGAATCGGTGGCGCTGGTGGGGGAGTCCGGATCCGGCAAAACCCTCACCGCGCGCAGCCTGCTCGGCCTGTTGCCGGAAGGGGCCATCGTCACGGCCGACCGATTCACCATCGACGGGCGCGATATGCGCCATGCCAGCCGCAGCGACTGGCGCGCGCTGCGCGGTCGCCGCATTGGCTATGTGCTGCAGGATGCGCTGGTGTCGCTCGATCCGCTGCGCCGCATTGGTCAGCAGCTAAGCGATGCGTTAAGCGCCGTCGGACATCGCGGCAATCTGCAGGATAAAAGCATCGAATTGCTGAAGGCGGCGGGCATTCACGATGCGGAGAGCCGACTGGAACGTTATCCGCATCAGCTTTCGGGCGGCCAGCGTCAGCGTGCGCTGATTGCCACCGCGCTGGCGGGTACGCCGACGTTATTGATTGCCGATGAACCGACCACCGCGCTGGACATGACGGTACAGCGCCAGATTCTGCAGCTGCTGGCGCAGCGGCGGCGTGACGGGCACGGCCTGCTGTTGATCAGCCACGATTTGGCGGTGGTTGCCGAGTTGGCGGATCGCGTGCTGGTGATGCGTGATGGCGAAGTGGTGGAGCAGGGCCACAGCGGCCCGCTGCTGCAACGCCCGCAACACGCCTGGACACAGCGTCTGCTGCGTGCGGTGCCGACGCCCGCCACGCGCGGTTTACGCCTGAGCGCCGCCGAGCCAACGCCGCTGCCGCCACGGCCGCAACGCAGCCACGCGCCGCTGCTGGAAGGCATCGGCCTGCACAAAGCCTACGGCGATCGACTGGTGCTAAATGACATTAACTTCACGCTGCATGCCGGCGAAACGCTTGGCGTAGTCGGTGAATCCGGCTCGGGTAAAACCTCGCTGGTCAAAGTGGTGATGGGCTTAACCGAACCCGACAGCGGCACGCTGCTGCTGGAAGGTGAACGCTGGGATCGTCTGCCGGAGAAAGCGCGCCGCGCCCGGCGTGCGCGCCTACAGCTGATCGCGCAAGACCCGTTCAGCTCCTTCGATCCGCGTTACACGGTGGAAAAAATCATCGGTGAAAGCCTCGACAGCGTCGGTATTTATGGCGATGCGCGACGTCAGCGCGTGCGCCAGCTGCTGGACGAAGTGCAACTCGGCGACCGCTTTCTGCAGCGCTATCCGCAGCAGCTGTCCGGCGGGCAGCGCCAGCGCGTGGCAATAGCGCGCGCTTTTGCACCTAATCCGGCGCTGCTGGTGGCCGATGAGCCGGTAAGCGCGCTGGATGTTTCGGTGCAGGCGCAGGTGCTGGATCTGCTGGCCGATATGCAGGCTGAGCACGGCACCGCGCTGCTGTTTATTTCGCACGATCTCGGCGTGATCCAGCACCTCGCGGATCGCGTGCTGGTGATGCAGAACGGACAAGTGGTGGAGAGCGGGGCGCTGCAGCAGGTATTCGCCGCGCCGCAGCATCCGTGGACGCAAAAACTGTTACAGGCGCTGCCGGTGATTCCCGACTGGCAGCCCGCACACGCATATTAAGGAGAGCAGAATGAGTCAAACACAACGCCAGCTGCGACTGGGCGCGATTATTCAGGGCGTATCCGGCAACATGTCGGCATGGCGTCATCCCGATGCGGTGGCGGATGCCAGCATCAACGTTGATTACGTGCTGGATCTGGCGCGTAAAGCGGAGCAGGCAAAGATCGATTTCCTGTTCGTCGCCGACGGCTTGTACATTACGCCGCAGTCGATTCCGCACTTCCTCAATCGCTTCGAACCCATCACTTTGCTGTCGGCGCTGTCGCTGGTGACGAAAAACATCGGTCTGGTCGCCACGCTCTCCACCTCCTACAGCGAGCCGTTCACCGTGGCGCGCCAGTTCGCCAGCCTTGACCACCTTAGCGGCGGTCGCGTCGGCTGGAACGTGGTGACATCGCCACTGGAAGGTTCGGCGAAAAACTTCTCACGCAGCAGCCATCCGGAGCACGACGAGCGCTATCGCGTGGCCAGCGAATATTTGCAGGTGGTCAAAGGGTTGTGGGATTCGTGGGAGGGCGATGCGTTTGTGCGAGATAAGCACAGCGGCGAGTTCTTCGCCGCCGACAAGCTGCATACGCTGAACCATAAAGGCCAATATTTCTCGGTGCAGGGACCGCTGAACGTCGGGCGTTCGCCGCAGGGACGTCCGATTGTGTTCCAGGCGGGCGCGTCTGAAGCGGGTAAAGCTTTCGCCGCCGAAGCCGCCGATGCCATCTACACGCGCCAGGAAACGCTGGAGCAGGCGCGTGAGTTCCGCGAAGACGTGCGCCGTCGTCTGGTGGCGCGCGGCCGCGATGCGGATGATATTCGTGTGTTTCAGGGCATCAGCGTGATTATCGGTGAAACGGAACAGGATGCCGAAAGCCGCTATCAGCAAACTGCCGAGCTGGTGACCATCGATAAAGCGCTGGAGTATCTTGGCCGCTACTTTGAGCATCACGATTTCAGTCAGTACGCGCTGGATGAACCCTTCCCGGATATTGGCGAATTGGGCGCGAACAGCTTCCGCAGCACCACCGATAAGATTAAACAGAATGCGCATGCTCGCGGCTTAACGCTGCGCCAGACGGCGCTGGAGGAGGCCACGCCGCGCCCGAGTTTCCTTGGTACGGCAGAGCAGGTGGCGGACGGGCTGGCAGACTGGTTCCTGGCCGGCGCCACCGACGGCTTCATCGTGCGCGGCGGCACGCCAACGGCGTTTGATGATTTTGTGGCGCAGGTGATTCCACTGCTGCAGGCGCGCGGTATCTATCGCAATGAGTATGAAGGCGAGACGCTGCGGGAAAATCTCGGGCTGGCCGAGCCAGAGAACCAGTTCGCGGTGCAGCGCGGAAGTCAGCAGGTGGCGTGATGTTTGCCCGGTCGCCATAAATGGCGTAATGCTCGTCAGTTAAGCAGCGTACTGGCATCGCAGGGGTTCCGCCCGCTAAGCATCCGGCAGTTTCAGAATGTGTGAAGCCGGCGGCCGGGCTAAGGTCCGAAGGCGCGGACCTTAGCAATCCGCGCCTGCGCCGTCCTCGCTGTTCCCTCGCTTATCACTCCGGCCTGACGGACCGCGCGGATTCGCCATCCCTGGCTCATACCGCGCTTTCGCCGACGTCGTGTCGGCTCATCCTGGCCGTCACTCTGCGCTCGGCGCTGCGGATAGCGCCCAACACCATCGCCTGTCATTACCGTTTCTGGTTTGAAATTTTGCTGGCTGAAGATTTAGGGCTACCTGGTCGCCATAAATGGCGACCCTACAGGCGGTACAGCGATGATGATTCAGGAATAGGCATTGCTGCTGCAGCGCGCGCGTTGAGGCGACATCCCAACCCGCTGAGCGAGTGAGGGATTCCAGGGCGAGCCGCAGGGATGCGGCGAGAGGCGGCGCTGAGCAGGAGCGAATCGCCGCCGGTCCGTCAGGAATCGTGAAGGAGCGAAGGCACCGCGTAGCGGCGGGATGGGCTGGCGCAGGGCCCGGGAGTGAAGAGGGCGTGGCCCAGACGCCCTCTTCTCGGTCGCCGCACGGCGTAGATGAAACTGCCTCAGCCGATGGCGAACGAAAGTCGCTCAGCGCTTAACTGATCGGCATTACGCCATAAATGGCGACCCTACTGTAGGGTGCGCATTCATGCGCACCTGGACATTACAACGTCGTTACGCCGTGCACCTCGGCGTAATCTTTCCACGCTTTTACTTCAGCATAAAACGCCCGATCGGTGACGCTAAACCCGCCAATCAAACTCTCATCCAGCAGATCCTGATAACGCCGATCGCTGGTCAGTTCCTTCAGCGCACTGCGCAGTTTCACCAGCGTTGCCGCATCGGTTTTGGCGGAGGTAATCAGCGGCAGCGCGGCGCACAGCGGCGTTTCGCCGATAATCTCCAGTCCCGCCAGCTCCTCCGGGAAATTGCGGCGCAGCAGCGCCCAGGTGATGCAGTCGATGGCGGCGATATCCGCCTGGCCGCTACGCAGCGCTGCCAGCGATTGCCGATGGCTGCCGCTAAAGTGGGTTGCGCTAAAGAATCTGCCAGCGTGCGCGAGCGGCGCAATCACGTAGCGCAGCGCATTAAAGCCGGAGTGAGAATCGTTGCTGTTGCACACCGCGCGCCGTCCGCGAAAATCACTCAGCATCAGCTGCTCGTCTTCGCGGCGCGCTACCAGCCAACTGCGATAGCGCAGTCCGTCGCAGCCTTGCGCGCTTGACTGAAAGGTACCAACCAGCTGCACATCCGGCAGCAGTTCGACCAGCGGATAGCCGCAGGTTTGGCTCAGCAACACATTGTCATCACGCCAGTGCGGCAGTAAATCCTGCGGCCACGCGACCTCAGCCGGCACGTCGCGTTGCTGCAGCAGCGTCGTTAGCGCTGCGGTCAGGCCGACGGTAGCCTGATGATTGATGTCGTACATCGGTAACGAAATGATGGGCATCCTGTGCATCCTTTTGCGTGCCCGGATGGGCATTAACCTCGACCGATTTGCGCCAGAAGCGCGTCAACCATTCGCCATAACCGGCGACGCGAAAACCGTGATTACGGACATGGTAGCCATCGCGATACAGCAAATAGACTTTGCGCAGGCCATACCACGGCAAACCGGGCAGATCGTGATGTACAGAATGATAGTTGAGATTGAGGAACAGCAGGCGCCACGGCAGCGCAGCTTCGTTATTCACCGACCGTGCCAGCGGTTCTTCTTCTGCGCGATGTTCGTAGAATGAGCGCACTTTGGTCAGCATCAGCGCCGGATAACTTACTGCCAGCACCAACCACAGCGGCGAGAAGCCCTGCTGCATCATCCAGTAAAACAGTCCGCTCAGCAGTGTGAAATGGCTGATCCACATCGCCATGGCAGGCTTATCACGTTGACTAAAGGCGTTTACGCAGGTTTTGATGGTCGCGGCCATGTCCAGCAGCGGACCCAGCAGCAAACGCCCGGGAAAGGTATTGCGTAGATGAATCACCTGCTGCTGCCACGGCTTGAGCTGCGCCCAGCGTTGCGGCGCAAGGTAATAGGTTTCAGGATCTTCGTCGGGATCGGTCAGGGTGTGATTACGATGATGCGCCAGATGCGAATCACGATATAGACCATAGGGATACCACACCGCCAGCGGCAGCGTGCCGAACAACTGGTTGAGGCGGGGAAAGCGCGTTGGATGGCCGTGAATCAGCTCGTGCTGCAGCGACATATACCAGGTAGTGAAAAGGATCAGCAGCAGCGTGCTGGCGGTTAATCCCAACGTTTGCCAGTAGATGACGCTGGCAAACCAGCCGCTATAGATCACCACCATTAATAGCCATGTCGGCAGCTCGCTGCGCCACAGCCAGCTGCGCGCCAGTTGATGTATCACCTCGCGCTGTTGCGTATTGAGATAAGCCGCTGTCCCTTTACTCATACCTACTGAACCTGCTCAAGTGGGAATATGCCGCCAAAGATGATTGATAACGGTGATCATCACAAAGAATCTCTTTTTCTTACTTATGCAAAAAAGTTGATGAAGCGCGCGAAATCTATTGGCTATCAGTCATCTCGGGTCTGGCGTAACCTTGCTGCATTGAAAACGTTCGGGCCTGCGTGGCTCACGAGGAGAATTTCAGCATGAAAAATATTGGCTTTTTATCCTTCGGTCACTGGACGCCGTCATCGCAGTCCGCCACCCGCTCGGCGCAGGACGTGCTGCTGCAATCGATTGATTTAGCGGTCGCTGCCGAAGAGTTGGGTGCCGATGGCGCCTATTTCCGCGTGCATCACTTTGCCCGGCAGCTTAGCTCGCCGTTCCCGCTGCTGGCGGCGGTGGGTGCGCGTACTAAAAAGATCGAAATTGGTACCGGCGTTATCGATATGCGTTACGAAAATCCGCTGTATATGGCGGAGGATGCGGGCGCGGCGGATCTGATCTCCAACGGTCGTCTGCAGCTTGGTCTGAGCCGTGGTTCACCGGAGCAGGTGATTGAAGGTTATCGTTACTTTGGTTTTGATCCACAGAACGGTGAAAGCGATGCCGATATGGGGCGTCGTCACACCGAAGAGCTGCTGGAAGTGCTACGCGGCGAAGGTTTTGCCAAACCCAATCCGCAGCCGATGTTCCCGAATCCGCCGGGCTTGCTGCGTCTTGAGCCCTTCTCGGCCGGTTTGCGTGAGCGTATCTGGTGGGGATCCGGTTCCAACGCGACATCGATTTGGGCGGCACAGCAGGGCATGAATCTGCAAAGCTCTACCCTGAAAGATGATGAAACCGGCGAGCCGTTCCATGTGCAGCAGGCGAAACAGATTCGCGCCTATCGCGCAGCCTGGGAAGCCGCGGGACATCAACGCACGCCGCGTGTCTCGGTGAGCCGCAGTATCTTTGCGCTGACCAACGACACCGACCGCGCCTACTTTAGCCGCAGCGGACAGGATCAGGATTCGGTTGGTTTCCTCGATGAGAAAACCCGCGCCATCTTTGGCCGCAGCTACGCCGCCGAGCCCGATAAGTTGATCCAACAGCTGGCGCAGGATGAAGGCATTGCCGAAGCCGATACGCTGCTGTTGACCATCCCGAATCAGCTCGGCGTGGATTACTGTGCGCACGTGATTGAAAGCATCCTCACCCACGTCGCGCCCGAGTTAGGCTGGCGTTAAGTCTCCAGGTGCGCAGCAGTGCGCACCTGACCTGAAACTGCGCTGTGTTGCGTAGGGTTGCCATTCATGGCAACCCGATGACGTAAAGTGCCACTATTTATAACCCCAATAACTCTTAACTTGTGTTAAAGAGTTATTGGGGTTATTTTTATGCTTTCAGGACGCAGTAAGGCAAGCGCATGGATAGCAGATCATTAATGGCCGAGATTAAGGCCGATGGTTGGGAACTGATACGCGTCAACGGTAGCCATCACCATTTTGTTCATCCGGTTAAAAAGGGACTGGTGACGATACCGCATCCGAAAAAGGATTTGCCCATCAAGACGGTGAAAAGTATCAGGAAACAAGCCGGCCTGACTGTCCATTAAATTGAAAGAGGTTACGTATGTTTTATCCGATTGCGATTGAAGCTGGCGATCACACGACTGCATTTGGCGTTACCGTACCGGATTTACCCGGCTGTTTTTCTGCGGGTGAAACGTTAGAAGAGGCAGTGAAAAATGCCAAAGAGGCGATTATCGGTCATTTGGAGTTGCTGGTGGAATTAGGCCAGGATATTCCGGCAGTTTCCGATCTTAAATCACTGATGAAAGATGCGGAGTATGCCGGTTATGTTTGGGTGCTGATTGATGTGGACGTCACGCGGATTCTTGGTGGGTCTGAGAAGATCAACGTTACCTTACCGAAGTTGCTAATTGATCGTATTGACCGTTGCGTGGCAACACATCCGGAATTCAAAACCCGTTCCGGTTTTCTGGCGCAGGTGGCGCTGGAACGTATTGCGAAAACTCGCTGAACGTAAACGGCATCGGGTCGCCATTCATAGCGACCCGATGCGCGTCCTACAACAGCAGAATTATTCCGCTGCTAACTCCCACCACAGCTTATCCAGCGCGTAGTAACGGTCGCGCTCAGCTTCGGGTTGATTCAAATCGCGCTTCCACGGTTTGGCCAGAATGAAGTGCAGATTCTTCACATCTTCTTCGCGCCACATCGCGCTGTGCTGGAACGGCAGGGTTTTCAGCGCATTGTAGATGTAGGGCAGCGGCAGCCAGCGATTTTCGAACACTTCATTGAGCAAATCCTGCTCGGAGAAGGGATAACGGCGCAGATCGCTAATCTCCGCCACTTTCTCTTGTAACCACTTAAACACCGACAAATCAGGCTTCAGCACCAGGAAGCCGCCGTTGAGATAGCGATCGAGCGTGGACGGGGCCGGTTCGCCGCGATCCTGCCACGTATAGTGACAATTCTCCGGCTGCCAGCTGGCCGGATAACTGGCGATTTTATTCGGATTGCAACGACAGGCGTGACAGGCCGCCAGCGCATGCTTGCCGAGATCGAGCGTGAACAGCTCGTCCATATTGCGCAGCACCAGCATATCGGCATCCAGAAACACCACGCGCTCGCAGTCGACCAGCTCCCACGCGCGCAGCTTGCTCCACACTTCGCCAAATTGCGCCGAAGCGTAATGCTGCTCTAGCTCGGCATTGGGCATCAGCGGTTCAACCGGATGGATCACGCAGCCAAGCGCCTGTAACGCTTCGCGCGTTGCCAGATCGATAGCATCTGTCACCATCACAATCAGCGGCCAGCGTGTTTCGCTGCGTTTCAGCGAACGATGCAGCGCTTTCACACCAATAAAATAGTCAGGCTGCGTTAACAGCGTTACCCATGCAAACATGGTTTCTCCCCTTCAAACTTAATCAAACAAAGCAGTGACATAGTCATTGCTAAAACGGCGTTGTGGATCGAGCTGGTTACGCACTTCACGGAAAGCGTCCCATTGCGGATAGATATCGCGCCACTGGTAGCGCTGGGGATCGTAATATTTGCCCCAGTGCGGGCGTCCACCTTCGGCCGCCAGCAGCTTCTCCACTTCGGTAAGAAAGTGCAGGCCATCTTCCGACAGCGAGCCATCATCGGCGTAATAGACCACAAAGCCGAAGAAGCAGGTGGCATGCTGGTAAGCCGGGCTGAGCCAGGCTTCAGACGCGCCGGTACAGCGCAGGATAATCGGGTAGTGCATATGCGGATGGTTCTCGGCATACCACGCTTTAATCTTGCTGATAATCTGCGGCGTTTTCTCCAGCGGCACGCCGATCTCCACGTTGATTTGCGGCACGGCAATGCCACGGCAAAACAGCTGATAGATATCGCCGCTGATGTCGGTAAAGTCGCGGAAGCGCGTTACGGTGCGGAATTGTTTGCCGCCTTTGCCGTGAATCTGCGTGTCACGATGCATCTGCGCCAGCGTCTGGTCGATGGTGTCGTTCAGGCTGCTGTCGGTATCGTCGCCGTGCTCAATCACGTCGCGCTGATTGGCATACCAGGCTTGCGTCTCTTCATCGCTGGCCTGCTGTGCATTCCACACATGCATCAGATTGTCATCAACAAACCACCAGGCTTTGCTCATCTCATATTGCTGATTCCACGCGACCAGATCCTGCTCCAGCGTATCGGCAGGAACAGCGAACTTGTGGCAGGTAAACAGGCGGAAAGGGCGCGTACGCAGCGTAACGGCGGTCACGATGCCCAGCGTGCCGAGTGAAACCTGTGCCGCCGCGAAATCAGGCTCGCCGCGTACAAATTCACGCACGCTGCCGTCAGCCAGCACCATACGGATGCGCAACGCTTCATCGGCCAGCGAGCTTTGGCCTAAACCCTGGCCGTGGGTGCCGGTCGCCATTGCGCCCGCCAGCGTTTGCACCGCAATCACACCAGGCGAGGACGCCAGCATGCGATCCATATCGGTCAGCGCGCTATAGACCTGCTCCAGCGGGGTGCCGGCAGCAAAGGTCACGCTATCCGCATCTTGCGCCATCACGCCGTTAAAGGCGCTGAGATCCAGCAACAGATCCTGCTCATCCACGCCCAGCATACGACCGGGTGATAGACGACTGCCCAGCACGCGCACGTTGCCATTGGCGCTACGCAGCAGTTGTTGTAACTCCGCTTCGTTTTGCGGCTGCTGTAACTGACTGCGCTGACCAACCACCGTGTTCTGCGCCCAGTTCCACAGAGCGCTGTCCTGGTCGGTGTTGTGCGTATGGCGTAAGGGATAAAGGTGGGGGTCTTTGTTCACTACGGCGTTCCTTAGTCTGAGGTCTGTGACGGTCCCAAGCTTTTAAGCGTAGACCATCACAGCGAGGCCGCAGACTACGGGGCTTTGCGCACATACCGCAAGGTGGCGGTGACCGCTAACTGCCGATTACGGCGGATGCTGTCCTCCTCGCTATCGTTTGGCGTGAACAGCGTATGAAAGGTGTAGCGATTGGAAACGTGATGCACACAAATGCTGCTGAGCAGGCGGTGCACATCGACGGTATCCAGCTCCTGAATAAACAGCCCCTGCTGCTGACCGCGCGTCAGGATGTCGTCGAGCACATCAAGCGCACTCTTATTCAGCGTTTTAATGCGTTCCGATTGCATGATGTAGCGGCCGCGCAGCAGGTTTTCGGTACACACCAGCCGCATAAAATCCGGATGCGAAACATGATAATCAAAGCTGGCCTCCACCAGTTTGGTCATCGCCAGCTCCGGCTCCATCGCCGCCAGGTTCAGGCCGGTTTCATGCTGACGAATCGCCTGATACACCTGCTCCAGCACCTCGATATAGAGCTGCTCTTTATTGCCGAAGTGATACACCACCATGCGTTTGGTGGTTTGGGCGTGCTCAGCGATCTGCTCCAGCCGCGCGCCCTGCATGCCGAACTCGGCAAACATTTTCAGCGCACCGGCGAGGATGCGTCTCTTGAGCCCTTCAGGGTCATTTTTTCGTTTGGTTATGGTGTCCGACATAGCGCTCAGTAACAGGTCAATCAAAAGGGGAAGGATAACACAGCCATTTTCGCGCTTGTGGCGATGCGAGCGGCGTTATGCCTTTATGCATTTCAGGAATAGCATTCCCGAATAAATCATAATGCAGGAATAAGCAACTGCGTATACTGCGGTCATCTGTCGTTACGACAGCTTATTTTGACTCGCGCAATTATAACGATTGGGAAACATTTTATGCACACACGTTTGGCCTCGGTAAAAAATAAATTCCTGTTAACCGCCAGCGCTTTGCTGCTGGCGAGTGCGGCGCTGTCGCCATTGTCCATCGCGCATGCGGCGGATAAAACCTCAATCAAAGTCGGCATTATGAGCGGCGAAGATGAAGATGTCTGGCGCGAAGTCATCAAGCAGGCAGCCAGCAAAGGCCTGACGGTGAAAACGGTCATCTTCAACGACTACAACCAGCCGAACGAAGCGCTACAAAACGGTGAGGTGGACGCCAACGCCTTCCAGCATCAGCCGTTCCTGAATAACCAAATCAAGGTGAATCACTACGATATCGTACGCGTGGGCGATACAGCCGTCTGGCCGATTGGTCTCTACTCGAAGAAAGTAAAAACGGCCGCCGAGCTGAAAGAGGGCGCGGTCATTGGCGTGCCAAACGATCCCTCCAACGAAGCGCGCGGCCTGGTGCTGCTGGAGCAGCAGGGGCTGATCAAACTGAAACCGGGCGTGGGCATCGCGGCGACCACCGCTGATATCACCGCTAACCCCCATCACCTGCAAATCAAAGAGCTGGATTCCGGCATCATTGGCCGCTCTGTTCCCGATCTGGATGCTGCGGTGGTGAACACCGACTGGGCGCTGAAAAGTGGCCTGACCGCCGCAGACCGCATTGCCCAGGAGCCGGTAAAAGATAACCCGTATAACAACTTCATTGCGGTGAAGAAAGAGAACGTCAGCGCGCCATGGGTGAAAACGCTGGTCTCTTCTTATCAGAACGATGCTGTGAAGACCGTGTTTGACAAGGTCTACAAAGGCACCGGTGAGACAGCCTGGTAAGGAACAGAAAGATGACGCTATTCTCAGCAGCCGAAACGCCCTTTAACGCTTTAACGCGCGGCGTGGCCGACAGTACGCATGATGAGGCGCAGGTGACGTTTCGCAACAGCACCAGCGTGGTGCGCCTGCAAGGTGTGTCGCGGCGCTTCGGACAGACGCAGGCGCTACGCGATATTTCGTTAACGGTGCAGAAAGGCGAAATTCTTGGCCTGATTGGGCGCAGCGGGGCGGGGAAATCCACGCTAATCCGCTGTCTTAACGGGCTGGAGCAACCTGATGAAGGCGTCATCGAAATCGAAGGCCGGAACATCACCGGCCTGTCAGAAAAACAGTTACAAACGGTGCGCAGCCGCGTCGGCATGGTGTTCCAGCACTTCAATCTGCTGTCGGCGAAAACCGTGGCGCAGAACGTGGCGCTGCCGCTGAAAATCGCTGGCATGGATAAAGCGCAACGCCAGCAGCGCGTGGCGGAACTGCTGGAATTGGTGGGATTAGCGGACAAAGCGCAAAGCTATCCGGCGGCGTTATCCGGCGGTCAGAAACAGCGTGTCGGCATTGCGCGTGCGCTGGCGGCCAGTCCGGCGCTGCTGCTGTGTGATGAAGCCACTTCCGCACTCGATCCGGAAACTACGCGCTCAATTCTGGCGCTGCTCAAATCTCTTAATCAAAAACTGGGCATCACTATTCTGCTGATTACCCACGAGATGGAGGTGATCAAATCTGTCGCGCATCGCGTGGCGGTGATTGATGCCGGGCACATTATCGAACAAGGTCCGGTGTGGCAGGTGTTTGCTCATCCGCAATCGGCGCTGACGCGCACGCTGCTGCGTGGCTTGTTGCCGCAGCTACCGGAAAACCTGGCCGCGCGCGTGAGCGATCAACCGCAGGGTGAAGCCATCTACAGCGTGCACTTTGCCGGCGACGATGCGCAGGGCGATCTGCTGACGCGTTTTGCCGCGGCGCTGCCGGGCAAATTCCGCCTGCTGCAAGGCGGTGTCGATCATATCCAGCACTACGCGGTGGTGCGTTTCTTTATCGCGCTCCCGGTGGCGAATACCGCCGATGAGCAACAGATTCTCAGCTGGCTGCACGCGCAGCAGGCACAAGTGGAGTTGGTAGGTTATGTCGCCAGTCATGATTGATTTACTGCTCAATGCGCTGGGCGAAACGGTATTGATGACCGCCATTTCCGGCCTGTTTTCGCTGCTGGCGGGCTTGCCGCTCGGCCTGATTCTGGTGATGACCAGCCCCGGCGGCATTGCAGAACACCGGGCGATCAATCGCGTGCTTGGCCTGGTCATCAACAGCTTCCGCTCGCTGCCGTTCATTATTTTGCTGGTGGCGCTGATTCCCTTTACCCGCTTCCTGGTAGGGACGTCGCTCGGCACCTGGGCGGCGATTGTGCCGTTGTCAATTACCGCAACACCGTACTTCGCACGCGTGGCGGAAGTTTCGCTGCGCGATGTCGATCGCGGCTTGATCGATGCGGTACGCGCCATGGGTGCCAGTAAACTGCGCATCGTCTGGGATGTGCTGATCCCGGAAGCGCTGCCCGGCATTCTTTCCGGCTTTGTGGTCACGCTGGTGGCGCTGATTGGCGCTTCAGCAATGGCCGGTGCGATTGGTGCGGGCGGGCTGGGCGATCTGGCGATCCGTTACGGTTATCAGCGTTTTGAAACCTCGGTGATGATCGCGGTTATCGCGGTGTTGATTGTGCTGGTATGCGGCATTCAATGGATCGGCGACCGCCTGGTGCAGCGCATTGATAAGCGTCATGCGTAGCCAGGTGCGCACCAATGCGCACCCTACAACACCGCTATCTGCCGTCATTCCGCATCGCCCATTCCGCCATCGGCCCCGATTCACCGTAGGGTCGCCATTTATGGCGACCGCATAGCAAAAGGAGAATGACTATGACGCTGAACGCCCTTCAGCTCACGCTTGAAAACAGCCTCGAACAGCACAGCGCCGCCTATCTCAAGGTCTCGCAGGCGATATTTCAAAACCCCGAAACCGGCAACAACGAGTATTTCGCCAGCGAACAGCTGACACAGCTGCTGACGGCGCAGGGTTTCGACGTCACCCGTAACGTCGCCGGACATGAAACCGCCTTCTATGCGGTGAAGCGCAGCAGCAAACCTGGCCCAACCATCGCTTTTCTGGCGGAATATGATGCGCTGATCGGTATCGGACACGCCTGCGGCCACAATCTGATCGGCACGACCAGCGTGGCGGCAGCAATCACACTTTCTCAGGTACTGGAAGAAACCGGTGGCCGCGTAGTGGTGCTGGGTACGCCAGCCGAAGAGGGCGGATTAGCCGGGCCGGGCGGCCCCAAAGGCAACGTGAAGAAACGCTTTGTCGAAGCCGGATTGCTGAAAGAGGTCGACGTGGCGCTGATGGTGCATCCCGCCGGTAAAACCCGCTTGACCGAGTCAACGCTGGCCAACAATCACCTCTATTTTCATTTTTACGGCAAGCCATCGCATGCCGCCAGCGCGCCGCATGAGGGCATTAACGCGCTGGATGCCTTGGTGCTGCTGTACAACGGCATCAGCGTGCTGCGCCAGCAACTGCCCGACGGCGTGCGCGTGCACGGCATTATTACCAACGGCGGTCAAGCCCCGAACGTGATCCCGGAATATGCTTCGGCGCATTACTACATTCGCGCCGACAGCCGTGACGTTGTCGAATCACTCGAACCGCGTCTGCGCGCTATCGCTGAAGGCGTGGCGCTAGCCACCGGCGCGCGCGTCGAGATTGATCATCAAATTGGCCCGCGCGATTTCAAACTCAATCCAGCGCTGGATGCGCTGCTGCTGGATGAGTTTAGCGCCGCAGGCGAACAGGTTGATCTGTCGCCACAGAAGAACAAAGTGTCGACCGATGCCGGTGACATCAGCCATGCGGTGCCGACCGCGCATCCTTGGCTGAAAATCGGTCCTGACGATCTAATTTTCCACACCTTGCCGTTCCGTGAAGCAGCGAACTCAGAACGCGGCTATCAGGCGCTATTGATTGGCGCGCGGGTACTGGCGCGTACCGGCTTACGTCTGCTGACCGATGCGGATGCATTAACCAACGTCAAAGCGGATTTCGCGCGCCAGCCATAAAGGAGAGTGTTGTGTCGCAAACCTATCGCAGAAAATTGAAAACGCTGGTCGGCGCCAGCAGTGTTATCTCCGCCGCCAATGATGCTCAGCCAGGCGTCGGCATGGCACGCGCCATCGAACTGGCGAAGATTGCAGAACGCGAAAAGATTACCGGGCTGTTCACCGCCGATTTACTGCAAGCCGATCCGGCGGGGTTAGCCGGCACCACCGGCACCCAGGATCCGCTGATTGCGCTGGCGGCGTTGAGCCAGGTGACCTCGCACATCGGCTTGATTGCCACCGTCAGCACCAGCTGGCTGCATCCCTACAATCTGGCGCGTCAGGTCGGCACGCTGGATCACATCAGCGGTGGACGTGCGGGCTGGAACGCGGTGACGTCTTCGGTCGGCGAAGAGAACTTTGGTGAGAGCCAACTGCCGCCACCGCAGGAGCGCTACGCGCGCGCCACTGAGTTTATTGAGGTCATGAATGCGCTATATGACGCCAACGAGCGCGCGGCGGTGCAGCGCACTGCCAGCGGCGGCATCCGTCTCGATCACCGCAAGCTGCATCCGATCAACTATCGCGGCGACTATTTCCAGGTGGCGGGCCCGCTCAACGTGCCACCACCACCGCAGCGCCGTCCGGTGCAGTTCCAGGCGGGCCAGTCTGAAGCGGGCGTGACGCTTGGCGCACGTTACGCCGAAGTGATTTACACCTCGCAGCCAACCTTTGAGGCCGCGCAGGCGTTTGTCGCCGATGTGCAGCAGCGCGCACGACGTTTTGGTCGCGAACACAATCCGCCGCTGATCATGAATTCGTTCCACGCCATCATTGGTGACAGCGACGCCGATGTGGCGCGTCGTTTACGCGATAAGCATGAGCGCATCAACTTTGAACAAGGCAGATTACGCGTGGCAGATATGCTGGGCGGAGAGGTCGATCTGCGCGATGCGCCGCTTGACCAACCGCTTGCGGCAGCATTGATTCCCGAGTTGTCACAGGTGCATCGCCGCCAGGGGCGCGCGGCCATCTTCCGTGGCTATGCGCTGGAAGGATTGACGTTGCGCGAGCTGATCATTAAAGCCGAAGAGACCGGCCACTGGTTTGTCGCTGGCACGCCGGAAACGCTGGCGGATGCCATTGAACAGCGCTATCGGGCCGGCGTGCTGGATGTGATTTCACTGCACGGCCTCGGGCAGCCGGACCAGCAGGATTTACTGCTTAACGGCCTGCTGCCGGAACTGCGTCGCCGCCAACTGATAGATACGGATTATGTGGGTAATGATTTCCGCAGCAGTCTGGAGCTGGCGGATTTACCACGCGACATCGATTAATCAGTGCTGTTTATCGTGCGGTGCGCATTAATGCAATGCGCATCTTGCTATTGGTCGCCATAAACAGCGACCTTTCATTTTGGAATCTATCTCCACACTTCTATTCACCCCTAATGCATCTGTTGTCTAATCACGCCACACTACGATTATCGCTTTACACCTATATAGTATTTAACCTATATTGATGAGAGGTAATTGTGTGGAGGATTGAAACAACCGACAGATTTGATCGCTGGCTGATGTCGCTTGATGATACTGACCGAGCTTGTGTGCTGGCAGGGCTTATCGTTTTGCGAGAGAAAGGTCCGGGTCTATGCAGACCTTACGCAGATACGATTAAAGGTTCTCGTTATAGCAACATGAAAGAACTGCGAGTACAGAGTAAAGGCGATCCTATTCGGGCATTCTTCGCGTTCGACCGTTGGCGGACAGGTATTGTCCTTTGTGCTGGCTGCAAAGTAGGCAATGAAAAGCGCTTTTATGCTGAGATGATTCCATTGGCCGACCGAGAGTTTACCGAGTACTTAGATAACAAGAGATGAAAAGGAGAGAGGCGATGGGCAGAACGCTAGAACAGATCCTTGCAGATGAAAAGCCTGAAGTGGTTGCCGAAGCTAAGGCTGTGGCGGAAGAGACCTTACTCAACATTCATTTGGCGGAGCTGCGGGAGAAAGTGCAGAAAACCCAGGTGGAAATGGCACAGGTGCTTAATATCAAGCAACCCACCGTTGCTGGCATGGAAAAGCCGGGCCGCGACCTTAAGCTTTCAACGCTGAAGCGCTATATCGAAGCGGCAGGAGGGAAACTGCGTCTGGATATCGAATTGCCGGATGGTTCACATTACGAATTTGTGGTGTAACGTCAAATGATCTTAGCAATCATACAGCGGTTATAAATAAGGTCGCTCAGATCTACCAGAGCGGCCTTTGCAGTAATAAGACATTGCGTATTTGGCCTGTAAATCTACGAGGCAATAACATCATTTAAGATTTATGGATTGTGACCAAATTCGTTAAGAAGGATAAGCCTGAGCAATATTGGCATCTTTCATCATCGTTAACTGAGCAGTGATATCCGTTAATACGTATAAATCTCGTCTACGTGTCCAGGGCTGGTCGGAAAGTTCGTCGTACCATACCGGTAGTTTAATTTCCTGCGGGGCAAAAGCGGATATCTGACGGGCCTTGCACGTCATTATACAACGCTTAACATGGTCGCGATGACCAATGACGACCGTTTGCTTTAGAGCCGAGGGGGTGCCATTAAAATGCTTATTAATAATGTCTGCCGCAACGCCATCGGTACTCAAATAAACGAGTTTTCCATTATCGATAATCGGTTCAACAGAGATAATATCAGTAGATGTAATATCTGCGTAAGCTGGCGTATTAAGGTGACGTGCAATTTCCCATTGTACGTACATTGGCATGGGCTTTTTACGCCAGACTTCCGCACAGCAGCGCGCTAGCTCCGCATTCATTGGTCCCGGCTCGGCAAGCTGATTAGGATCACCTGATGCATTTGGACGATTACCAAATGCGAAAGCAATAAGGGTGCTGGCTTTAGATATCGGTCGGGTCGGCGGTGTCATATTAAAGTTAGCCTCCATAATATAGGGGGCTAATATTCTGGCGGTAGACTCATCATTTAATTCTTCGCTGAGCTTATCACTAACGATTTTGTTCATTCGTTTACTGGAAGTTTGATTGCTGGCAACCGATTGACAACCAGTTAAAGCCATTGTCGCTGGCAAAGTTAATAATCCCATAGCCATCTTACGTCTGGTTATATCCATTCCCTTCGCTCCAGGTACATAATCAAAGAGCGAAAACTATACGATGATTTTCTTTTTTTAGAAATAGCTGATTAAATTAATGCGATTTATGACACATTTAAGGCATTGTGATTTTTATTGTCTGAGGAATTTCTTTCAGAAATAACCTGGATTAATACGGGTGACCAGACGAGATTATTGAATAACGATCAGATTAGAATTTTAGAATGACAGAAAACACAAAAGCCCGCTCAGGTTTCCCTGAGCGGGCTTTATGAATTTGGCTCCTCTGACTGGACTCGAACCAGTGACATACGGATTAACAGTCCGCCGTTCTACCGACTGAACTACAGAGGAATCGTGTGAACGAGGCGCATATTATCGATGCCGATCCCCATTGTCAAAGCCCGACTGCACACTTTTGGTTTAAGTGCGCGTAAAAGCAGCGGAATGCTGCTTTTCTGGCTTGAATGATCAGATTCTAAACTGCCAGCAAGATCTCACTTTAAACGCAATTCTGGTGAGATGTTAGATGCGTGTCAAAGTTTTGTTATTTGCCGATTTTAAAACAATCATTTCAGTGCTTTTATGATGAAAGTTTCAAATGTCAGTTAGATGAAATAAATGAACTGCTTATCATCACCTGCGAAACCACTTGCGGTAACTGAAACAGGATTTCGAAAATAAGTAGCTGATAAAGATTAAGTTGTAAGAAACGACGATAGCAAACCGATAGCGTTAGACCAGAAGCCTTACCTCTACAACCACAAAAAAAACGCCAGCGATGTTGAGTGAATGTAAAAGATATTTTTCATTCGTGGTATCAGCCAACCTGAGCTTATTAACGAAAAAGAAGGGTTACCTATGAAATTCAAAAAAGCGTTAGTGACTTCCCTGTTAGCTTGCATGTTACCTGCCGCAGTGATGGCAAAAGACCTTCAGGTGGGCGTTTCTATGGCGCTATTTGATGACAACTTCCTCACCATTCTGCGCACCGCAATGCAAAAAGAGATGACCAAAGATGGCATTAAAGGTCAGGTCGAAGATGCAAAGGGTGACGTTTCACAACAGCTGCAGCAGGTGCAGAACTTCATCGGTCAGGGCGTTGACGCCATCATCGTTAACCCGGTCGATACCAACGCGGTGAAACCACTGGTGGACGCGGCAGCAAAAGCCGGCGTGCCGCTGGTATTTGTGAACCGTAAACCGGCGGGTGAGCTGAAAGATAAAATGGCGTTTGTCGGTTCAGACTCTGAACTGGCAGGCCGTCTGCAGATGGAAGCGTTAGCCAAGAAGATGAACGGCAAAGGTAACGTGGCGATTCTGTTAGGCGATTTGGCCAATGAATCCACCCGCGAACGCACCAAAGGTGTTGAAGCGGTAGTGGCGAAATATCCGGACATCAAAGTGGTGCAGAAACAGACCGCGAAATTCACCCGTAACGATGCGGTTGACGTGGTGAGTAACTGGCTGACCGCCGGTGACGACATCCAGGCCATTGCCTCAAACAACGATGAAATGGCGATTGGTGCGCTGCAGGCGCTGGGTAAAAACCCAAATCACATCCTGGTTGCGGGTGTCGATGGCACGCCCGATGCGCTGCAAATGATCAAGAACGACAAAATGGTCGCTAGCGTGTTCCAGGACGCTAAGGGCCAGGGTGAAGGTGCGGTGCAAACTGCGGTCAAACTGATTAACGGCGAGAAAGTGCAAAAAGTGGTCGATATCCCGTTCCAGCTGATCACCAAAGAAAACTACGAAAAATTCGCCAGCCAGAATCAGAAATAACCCGTTCCCGACTTAGCCGTACGGAGGTGATGTATGACCGCTTTTGCGCTTGAAGCCGAAGGCATCAGCAAGTTCTTCCCCGGAGTGAAGGCACTCGACAATGTCTCACTGCGTATTAAACCGGGGTCGGTACATGCCCTGATGGGTGAAAATGGCGCGGGCAAATCCACTTTAATGAAATGCCTTATCGGGATGTATCGTCCCGATAAGGGCACCATTCGCATTAAAGGGGAGCCAGTGCAGTTTCAGGACACCATGGATGCGTTACGTTCCGGCATCTCCATGATTCACCAGGAGCTCAATCTGGTGCCTCACATGACCGTGGCTGAAAACATTTGGCTCGGTCGCGAACCGATGAAGTACGGCTTTGTTGATCACGGCAAGCTGAATAAGCAGACGCAGGAGTTACTCAATAGACTGAATATCCGTCTGAAAGCCGATCGTATGGTCGGCGAGCTGAGTATCGCTTCACAGCAGATGGTGGAAATTGCGAAAGCGGTGTCGTGGAATTCGGACATCGTGATTATGGATGAACCGACGTCGGCCCTGACGGAAACCGAAGTGGCGCATCTGTTCACCATCATCCGCGACCTGCGTGAGCAGGGCAAAGCCATCATCTATATCAGCCATAAGATGGACGAGATTTTCGCCATCACCGATGAGATCAGTATTTTCCGCGACGGTGCGTGGGTCGGCAGCAATAACACCAGCGAGTATACCCGCCAATCGCTGATTACTCAGATGGTAGGACGCGAACTGACCCAGCTGTTCCCGAAATTCAACGGTGAAATTGGCGAAGATGTGCTGACGGTGCGCAACCTGACTTGCAAAGATCGCTTCACCGACATCAACTTCACGGTGCGTAAAGGCGAAATCCTCGGCGTGGCCGGACTGGTTGGCGCCGGACGCAGCGAAGTGATGGAAAGCCTGTTCGGCATGGAGAGTTTCGATAGCGGTGAAATTCTGATTGATGGTGTGCCGGTCAAGATCGATTCGCCGTCCACGGCGATTGAGAAGGGCATGGCGTTCCTGACGGAAGATCGTAAAAAGTCGGGGCTGTTCCTGGTGTTGTCGGTGATGGAGAACATGAGCATCGTCAACATGCCTGATTACACCCATAAAAGCGGTTTTGTTAGCCACATCAAAATGGCGCAGGACTGCATGGATCAGATTCGCAAGCTGAATATCAAAACCCCGACCATGGATCAGATCATCAATAACCTCAGCGGCGGTAACCAGCAGAAGGTGCTGATTGCCCGCTGGCTGCTGGCGCAACCGAAGATCCTGATTCTCGACGAGCCAACGCGCGGTATTGACGTTGGTGCAAAAGCAGAGATTTATCGCTTAATCAGTGAACTGGCAAACCGCGGCGTGGCCATCATCATGGTGTCGTCCGAACTGCCAGAAATTCTCGGCATGAGCGACCGCGTGATGGTTATGCACGGCGGACGTATAACCGGCATCCTCGATAAAGAAGAGGCCAATCAGGAATCCATTTTGTCGTTGGCATCCGAGTGAGGCGTGAGACACCTATGAGTAACGTAAAAATTACGGCCCCGCAGGCCGCAGAACAGAGTTCTTTTTTTGGCAACCTGCGTCATAAGTTGCCAAAAGATACCGGGATTTTTGTTGTCATGTTGGGCATTGCCCTGATCTTTGAAATTGCCGGTTGGTACGTGCGTGACCAATCTTTCCTGATGAACACTAACCGCCTGGTGCTGATTATTCTGCAGGTTGCGATTATCGGTATTATTGCGGTCGGCGTGACGCAAGTCATTATCACCACCGGTATCGACCTGTCGTCTGGTTCGGTTATTGCCTTAACGGCCGTGGTCGCGGCCAGTCTGGCGCAAACCTCTGACAGCTTATCGCCGATGTATCCATCGCTGGTTAACCTGCCTGCAGTGATCCCGATTGTCGCCGGGATTGGCGTGGGGCTGTTGTGTGGCGTGATGAACGGCGTGCTGATTACCAAAACCGGTATTCCACCGTTTATCGCCACGCTCGGTATGATGGTGTCGGCGCGCGGTCTGGCGCAGTACTACACGCAGGGTAACCCAATTAGTTTCCTGTCAGATGGCTTCACCTCCATCGGCCAGGGCGGCATGCCGGTGATTATCTTCCTGGTCGTCGCGTTCCTGTTCCACATTGCGCTGAAACACACCCGCTACGGCAAATATGTCTACGCGATTGGCGGCAACATGACCTCCGCCAAAGTCTCGGGTATCAATGTTAATAAGTACCTGATCATCGTCTACACCATTGCGGGTGCACTCTCAGGCCTGGCCGGTGTCGTGCTGGCGGCACGTGTCAGTAGCGGCCAGTCAAGTATGGGAATGGCCTACGAGCTAGACGCCATCGCCGCAGCGGTTATCGGCGGCAGCAGCCTGATGGGCGGCGTCGGACGCATCACCGGTACGCTGATTGGTGCGGTGATTCTTGGCCTGATTAAGAGCGGCTTCACCTTTGTTGGGGTGGATGCTTATGTGCAGGACATTATTAAAGGCATCATCATCGTCGCCGCAGTGTCCATTGATATGCACCGCAACCGCAAAAAACGCTGATACGCTTCATACTTCGCGCTGTAGCGGCGTTGGCTGCGAAAATTCACCCCGGTCACATAGTGAACTATGCTCCCGGGGCTGAATTTTCTGGCCGCCTTGCTACAGCGCGAATTATTTTGCGTATCAAGAATGTGCACAATCGGTTCCCTCTCCCGCGAGCGGGAGAGGGTTAGGGTGAGGGACAGCGCGCACATAACGCATTATTCCCGTTCGGTCGGTTCCCTCTCCCGCGAGCGGGAGAGGGTTAGGGTGAGGGACAGCGCGCACATAACGTAATATTCCCGTTCGGTCGGTTCCCTCTCCCGCGTGCGGGTGTACAGTCCGGGGACATGGTAAACGGGTGTTCAGGGACATGGTGAACACTTTTTAACATTCTTACCCATGGTGATCGACTTATTCTTCAGGTCGATCACCCCCACCTT
>NZ_JBBCQO010000019.1:0-36792 GCF_037149875.1 Pantoea sp. USHLN256
GTGATCGACCTGAAGAATAAGTCGATCACCATGGGTAAGAATGTTAAAAAGTGTTCACCATGTCCCTGAACACCCGTTTACCATGTCCCCGGACTGTACAGCGGGAGAGGGTTAGGGTGAGGGCAAAAGCCCTACTTCGCCGCAAACTGCGCATAATTCTCTGGCGTGATGGTCTGATACGGAATCCAGTTAAACTCCTGCACTTTCTGCTTCTCCAGCAGCGCTTTAGCAACCTGCACCGCGCCCGTGGCCTGGCCTTTGGCGTCCTGGAAAATGGTCAGCGTCATTTTGCCGTTCTTCACAAACTGCTGCCCATCCGGCGTGCCATCAATACCAGCGACCAAAATCTTCTCATTCTTCGCCTGATTCAGCGCCATAATGGCGCCAATCGCCATCTCATCATTATTGGCCGCAATGGCATCAATCGGACGCTGATTCAGCAGCCAGCTGGAAACCACATCCACCGCCTCATTGCGCTGCCATTTGGCGCTCTGCTTCTCAATCACCTTCATATCTTTATATTTGGCGATCACCGCTTCCACGGCGCGAGTGCGCTCGCGTGCTTCCTCATTCGACAGCGCGCCCATCAGAATCGCCACGTTGCCTTTATAGTTCATCTTCTTCGCTAACGCTTCCATCTGCATTTCGCCGCCCAGCGCCGAGTCTGAACCGACATACGCCATGTCGGCTGGCAGCTTCACCTCCGGCTTACGGTTGACGAAAATTAGCGGGATGCCGGCGTTTTTCGCGGCGGTAATCATCGGCAACACGCCTTGGGTATCCACCGGATTAAGGATGATGGCATCTACGCCCTGGTTAATAAAATCATCCACTTGCTGCACTTGCAGCGCGACATCGCCCTTGGCATCTACAAACTGACTATTGAGCTGACTGGCCTTCAGCTCCGCCTGCATCTGGGTGCGCAGAATCGAGACGAAGTTGAGATCGAAGTTTGCCAGCGCCACGCCGACGGTGAAGGTTTTAGCACTCACGCTCAGGCTGAGCAGCAGCGAGCAGAGGCACAACATCACATTTCTTATCTTCATGAGTGAGTCCTGTAGGGTTGAGATATTATTTTAATTTCATCGAGTTAACGCCGGGCAACAGGCAAATACCCGGCGATGGAACGCTTAAAGGGTGAAATGATCGCGGAACTGCTGCAGCGCGGTGGTGCTGTCACCGCTGGCCCAGCCCTCCAGCGCCACGGTGCCGCGATAACCCACATCGTGCAGCGCACGGGCGATGGCGCGATAGTTGATCTCACCGGTTCCCGGCTGCTGACGTCCCGGCACATCCGCCACCTGAATCTCACCAATCGCAGAACCACAACGGCGGATCAGTTCGATCAAATTGCCTTCGCCAATCTGCGCGTGATACAGGTCGAGATTCATCTTCAGCGCCGGGCTGTTGACTGCCTCCACCAGCGCCAGCGTATCGGCGGCCAGCGCGAACGGCGTGCCGGGATGATCAACCAACAAGTTGAGATTCTCCAGCGTGAACACGCGTCCGGCACGCTCGCCTAATTGCGCCACTTTGCGCAGCGTGTCAGCGGCTTTCAGCCACATCGCGCCGGTGACCACCTCAACCGGTTTGACGGGCAAACCTTTGTCATCCAGTCCGGTGCCGTGCAGATTCAACGCCGGACAGTTCAGGCGGGCTGCCACCGCCAGCGAAGCTTCAGCACTTTGCAGCAGCTGCTGGATTTCGTCATCGTCAGTCAGGTTGCCGCTGAGGTAGCCGGTCATAGAGGTGAAGCGCGCACCGGTTGCCGCTAGCGCATCAATGTCTTTATTCGCCCAGCCCCAAATCTCAACGCCAAAACCCAGTTCGTGAATGCGTTTTACGCGCTCGACGAACGGGAGATCGAGAAACACCATTTCGGCACATACCGACAGCTGATAACTGGCCATTAGCGACCTCCCAGCTTGATAGGCTGCTGCTGCTGCACCGAGTCGATACAGGCCAGCGCGATCGCCAGCGCATTGCGCGCATCTTCGCCGGTGGCGCGCGGCGTTTCACCCCTGCGGATGCAGCGGGCAAACTCAGCCATCTCTGCGACATAGGCTTCGCGCAGCAGATCCGAGTCCATGCGCGAAGTTTCAATCTCGATGCCATCCTGGTGATAGCGCACGCAGTGATTGGCGTTGATATGTCCCGCCTGCAGCATACCTTTACTGCCAAACACTTCACCGCGAACGTCGTAGCCGTACACCGCCTGGAAGTTGGCTTCAGCGGTGGCAATCGCGCCATTATCGAAGCGAATGGTGACCACCGAGGTGTCCAGCAAGCCTTTATCTTTGAAATCCGGACGCACCAGCGCATCCGCCAGCGCATACACTTCCACCGGCTTCGCGCCGGGATTGAAGTGCAACAGCGTGTCGAAGTCGTGGATCAGGGTTTCCAGGAAGATCGTCCACTGCGGGATGCGTGCAGGATCGTGCAGGCCCGGATCGCGCGTCAGCGATCGACTCAGCTGCGTAGTGCCATTTTCGCCGGCCTTCACCGCCGCGATCGCCGCGGCAAAGCCCGAGTCAAAGCGGCGGTTAAAGCCGACCTGCAATACCACGCCGGCACTTTTTGCCGCAGCAATCGCGCGATCGGCCTCATCCAGCGTCACCGCCATCGGCTTCTCGCAGAACACGTGTTTACCGGCTTGGGCTGCGGCGATCACCCATTCAGCGTGGGTACGCGCCGGGGCGGCAATCGCCACCGCCTCAATCTCTGGATCCTGCAGCAGCGCATGCAGATCGCTGTAAGCTTTCGCCACGCCAAGTTTATTGGTCAGCGCATCTGCCGCGCCCGGCTGCGGATCGGCCACCGCGGCAAGCGTCGCCCCGGGCACGCGCCAGGCAAGGTTTTCTGCGTGGAAGCTGCCCATGCGTCCTGCGCCAATCAGGCCGACGCGTACTGGCTTAAGGTGAAATGTCATGACCTATTCCTTATTGTTTTGGATGTACTCGTTCGAGTACAGAGATGTGCCATCTGTAGTGCAAAGGTGATGCCAACTGCAGCCAGCCGCTTTATGTGAGGCGTAACACAGATATGGCTCACAAACTGGCAACAAAATTTACATGTCAACTTCACATGTCAATAAAATGGACATTCCAACCTAATCAGGAGTGCCGCATGCGTGTCATAGAGCGTTTGCCGTTCAAAGATGAAAGCGATCCTATCTTCAGCTTGCCGGACAGCGCGGAGGTGGGCGAATGGGATACCTTGTTGTGGCAGGGCTGGCACAGCTTTGAACGCGGTGAGCAGCCAGGCTGGATGCGGCACAGTATTTTGCAGTCATGGCAGCGATCGCGTCAGCGTGCGATCGATCCCGCGACCTTTGCTTATATCTCACCGCCTGCCGCCGAGCTGGCGGCGATCCTCGAACACAATGCGGAACTGATCCGCGCGGCGCGCAGCATCATGGAGAACCTGCTGGCGTATAACCCGGATGGCCACATCAATCTGACCGATGCGCAGGGTGTGACGCTGCATTTCTGCGGCGCGGATCTCACGCCGGTCGGCAGCATCCTGCGCGAAGAGGTGCTCGGCACCAACTGCACCGCGCGCTGCCTGATCGAGCAGCGGCTGGTGTATGTGCTGAGCGGCGAGAACTGGAAACTTGACCTGCGTAAACGCCATCGCCAATGTGCCGCCGCGCCGGTGCGCGATGCCAGCGGCCAGCTGCTGGGCGTTTTAACGTTGACCGCCACGCCCGATAACTTTAATGCCCACACGCTCGGCACGGTGCAGGCGGCGGCGGAAGCGGTTGGCCAGCAGCTGACGCTGCGCCGTTTACTGGCCGAGCAGCAGTCGATCCTTGAAACCCTGAATGAAGGGGTGATCGTCTGCGATCGTCACGGTCGCATTAAAACCCTCAATCGCTATGCGCGACAGATCTTCAGCAGCCTCGATCCGCAAGCAGGTACCATTGATGAGCTGCTGCAGCCGCAAGGGGGATCGCTGCTGATCATGCCGTTCTGCAATGACCGCGAGCTGCAATTTACGCCGGACGGCACCAATCCGATCTCCTGCCTGATCTCGCTGATGCCCGCGCCGGACGGCGGCCGCGTGTTGTCGCTGCGTGAGAATCAACGTATTCGCGCCATTACGCGTCGCGTGATGGGCGTGAGCGCCAGCTATACCTTCGAGATGATTCGCGGCCATGCGCCGCGCGTGCAGCAGGCGATTCACAAAGCGCGCGCCAGCAGCCGCACCGACAGCACCGTGTTGCTGACCGGCGAGAGTGGTACCGGCAAAGAGCTGTTTGCTCAGGCGATTCATAATGCCAGTCCGCGCCAGCAGGAAGCCTTTATCGCGCTGAACTGCGGCGCGTTGCCGCGCGATTTGGTCCAGAGCGAGCTGTTCGGCTATGTCGATGGCGCGTTTACCGGATCGCGTCGCGGTGGTTCGGCGGGTAAATTTGAGCTGGCGGATGGCGGCACCCTATTTCTGGATGAGATTGGCGAGATGCCGCTGGAAGCGCAAACCAGCCTGCTGCGTGTGTTGCAGGAGAGTGAAGTGGTGCGCATCGGGGCGGCACATCCGCTCAAGGTTAACGTACGCATCATCGCCGCCACCCACTGCAATCTGCTGGATGCAGTGGAAAAAGGCGCATTCCGCCGCGATCTCTACTATCGCCTGAATGTGATTTCGCTGGAGATCCCGCCGCTGCGCGAGCGTCAGGAGGATATTCCTGGCCTGGTGAACACCTTTATTCAGGCGCTCTGTACCCGGCTAAAGCGCATTGCGCCGCAGCTCTCCGCCGAGGCGATGGCCTGTTTACAGGCGTGGCACTGGCCAGGCAACGTGCGTGAGCTGGAGAATCTGGTGGAGCGCATGGTGAACTTGTGTGAAGGGTTGCAGATTGATCGTCACGATCTGCCGGAGGAGATGGTGCAGCGCGCAGTTCCGCAGCTGAGTGAATTGACCTCGCTGCAGGCGAATGAGCGCCAGCATGTGTTGCAAGTGGTACGTGAGCAGAAAGGCAACCTGCGCCAGTCCGCCCAGCTGCTGGGGATTTCACGCACTGCGCTGTATAACAAGCTGAATCAGTGGCAGGTGGATGTGGCAGGGTTGCGGCGGGGATGATGAGGTCACCATGAATGGTGACCCTACAAAAGAACCGGTTGTTGTAGGGTCGCCATTCATGGCGACCAGGGGGTTCAGCAGCACTACTTACAAAGACGCCCCACCACAGATCACCAGCTCCTGCCCGGTAATCGCAGCGGCTGCCGGCGACAGTACAAATCCTGCCAGCGCCGCCACTTCCTCCGGCTTGATATAGCGCCCGATCGGCGGCAACTGCGGCGGTGAGCTGGCGCGGCCGGGCTGCAGCAGCATCGGCGTTTCCGTGGCGCCCGGCGCAATCACATTCACGGTAATGCCCCTGGCTGCCAATTCCGCCGCCCAGCTGCGCGCCATACCCACTATCGCCGCTTTGGTGCTGACATATTGGCTGCGATGCGCCGCGCCGCGTGAGGTGCGGCTGCCAATCAGCAAAATGCGATCGCCCTGCTCCATCTGCGGCTGTAGGGCATTGGCCATAATCTGCGCCACCTGCACGTGCAAGTACCACAGACGCGTGCCCTGCTCCTCATCCAAATCCCCCAACGGTGCCGCCGCCATCATGCCCGCCGCGTGTACCAGCGCATCCACCTTCGGTAGCGCTGCCAGCGCCTGTTTCAGCAAGCGGGCATCGAACAGATCGACGCTTACCGAGGTAAAAGCCGGATGATCTTTCCTCACCCGCGTGCGGCTAAAACCGGTCACCTGCCAGCCTTGCTGCAGCAGGTGTTCGGCAATCGCCGCACCAATGCCGGAGCTCACACCGGTCACCAACGCGTGCCGTGGCCTGCTCATCCGGTCACCCAGCTTTCATCGACGCGCACGTATTTAATCGCCTGGCGGAAATAGGTGTAGGCGACATGCAGTGCGCCATCCTCGCTCTGTTTAATGCTCGGATAGGAGAACTCGCGGTTGAGTTTTTGCTGCGAATTGTTGGTCATGCAGTAGCCATCGCCCTCATCAAGATTGCGCTGCCACGGCCAGCTTTTGCCGCCATCGGCCGAGATCGCCAGCGTCATCGGCGCGCGCGGAGCGCCCCAAAAGGCGCTGCGTCCGCTGTGCACCTGCGGTTCAGCCGTCACCGCAACATCGCCGTCATCCTCTTCGTCTTCAATTTCGTCATACAGCGACACGCGGCGCTCGCGGGCATCTTTGGCGCTCATGGCGTTGAACACCAGCGCCAGATGGCCGTTGTGCAGCGTGGTGACCTGAATCGACGAATTGTTATTCGGCAGCTCAGTCGTCCGCGGCGCACTCCAGCTTTCACCGCCGTCGGTCGAGCGGCTTTGGTAGATGAAATCTGCCCAGCGGCTGCGATACAGCGCCAGCAAACTGCCATCCTGCAGCAGCGTGATGTTCATATGCACGCAGCCGAGGCTGTCCGGCACAATCACATCACGCCAGCTTTTTCCGCGATCGCTGGAGATTTTTACTGCGCTGATATCGTCGTTACCGACCCATTTCACCCCCGGCTGCGTGCGGCAGTAAAACACAGGTAGCAGCCAGTTACCGTTTGGCAGCACCACCATCGGCTGGCGAATAAAGGTGCCGGGCTGGTCGAGCAGCGTGTCGATGGCACCCCAACTGCGACCCAAATCGTGCGACTGGCGATAACGCACAATCGCGGTGTCCTGATTACCCGATTTCTGCGCCGTCCACAGCAGCCACAAGACCTGGTCAGGATCGAGGAACAGCAGCGGATTTTGCTCGGATCGTGTTGGATCGTCGGAGAGTTTTTTCGCCTCGCTCCACTGCGTGCTGCCGCTTTCCAGCCGCGAGCACCACACGGAAATATCGGCGATCCCTTCCTGGGTACCGCCAAACCACACGCACAACACGTCGCCGTTCGGCAGCGGCAGCAGATTCGCCGCATGGTTCTGCGGACAGACCGAAGGCAGCATCGCCGTGAGCTGCTGCGCATCCTGCGCGTGCGGATGAAGGTTACCGTTGCGTTCCACGCTAAGAGTTAAGTCGCTCATGTCAGGCTCCACTGTTTTGCATTGAGGATTTGGGGGCTTTTTTGGTCTGCGTCTGACGCGTCGGGATCAGGCGATCAATCACCATGATCACCGCTGGCGTAAACAGCGCGACATACATGTTATTGATACCAAAAGGATCGCCCAGCAGATACCACACCGAGGTCACCACGCAGGCGCCAATCAGCCCGGCGTTAGCACCGCGCGTGCTTTTGTAGAACGGCAGGTAGAAGGCGATGATCGCCACCACCGAAATTGACAGACGAATGGCGCGGGTGAAGAACGACAGCTTCAACACTTCCGGCACGAACAGCACGAAGATCAGCGGCAGGAAGCCAATCAGCAGCGACAGCCAACGCGTCATCTGGAACTCGCGTTCTGGCGTCGGATTGCGATACGGCACGTAGAAATCCTTTACTACCAGCGAGGCAATCGCCAGCGCCACGGTGCTGACGCTGACAAAGATCGACGCCACCAATGAGGTGGTAACGATGCCGGCCAGCCACGGACTCATGTCCTGCAGGAATACCGGCAGCGCGTACAAACTTTTGATATCGGGATGCAGGTATTTCGCCGCCACGCCAATCAGCGCGATGGCGATGGCGATCGGCATACAGAAGAAGAACGCGACCCAGGTCGCACGCTTGGCAGAGGCCGCGCTTTTGGTCGAAGCAATCGCCTGAATCACGAACTGGGTGCAGAAGATCGAGCCGATGGTGCCAATCATCCAGGCAAAGATGGTGCTGCCGCCGACATTGCCGTCCCACGTCCAGTAGAAATGCGGCATCTCTTTGATCATCGGGCTGACGCCGCCGGTCATGTGCAGCGCCACGCCGAGGATGATCAAAATACCAATATATTTCAGCCCGCTATGCAGCAGCGTGACCCAGGCAATGCCTTTCATGCCGCCAAACATAAAGTAGAAAGTGCTGACGATCGCCGTGATCACCGCTGCGGTAGTAAGATCGAGATTGAGCACCGTCGAGATCGCCGCTGCGCCGCTGACGTAGTTCCCGACGTTCACCAGCAGCAGCGCGTAGATCATGATTAACGAGATAATGTTTTTGGTTGAGTTGCCGTAGCGTTCCGCGATCGCTGCAGAGATGGTGATTTTGCCGGTGTTATAGATGCGCTTCACCAGCAAGAAGCCAAACAGTGGGAAGCCGATGGCGGCCCCAATCACCGACCAGGATGCGGCGAAGCCATCCTCAAAGGCCGCCTGGGCAGTGCCGATGGTGGATTTGGCGCCGATGTATTCCGACATCAGCATCACGCCCACCACAAAAGCGGGCATCACATTGGAGCCAGCCATAAAGTCGCCGCTGTTTTTACTGCGCAGCCGCCAGGTCAGCCAGGTGGTGAACAGGATGTACGTAATGACAATCCCGATGATAATCACCATCCCTTCTGTAGAGAATTGTTTCATTTCAGCCTCATCGATAACGTAGGGTCGTGGCACGCGCTGGGCTTCACGCGCACCGTTGATGAGGTGGTCAATATTGTTATTGACGTGTCTGAGCACTGATGACCACCCCACTTATGCGTTAATGATTTATTTCACTCAAATAAGAATGAACTCACGCATAAGCAGGGCAATTTATAGGATAAAAGCGACTCAATTTGTTTGAAGTTGCTCACAAACAGTCAATGATGATTACAAATAATCAAATTTACCTTAACAGTTATAAGACGGACTGCAAAAAATCCACAAAGGCCGTAATGCGGATGGGCAGTTGACGCTGCGGCTGCCAGACAGCATAAATATCACCGTCTGGCGCCGTCCACTGCGGCAACACCGGCAGCAGATCGCCGCACTCAATGCTGTGCTGCGCATCCCACCACGAACGCAGCAGAATGCCGTGACCATCCAGCGCCATTTGCATCGCCACTTCACCATCGTTGGTAATTAAGCGGCCGCGCACCTTCTGCGTCAGCTGCTGTGTGCCATCACTCAAGCGCCACAGCGCAAAATCACTGTCGAACTGACGCAGCAAAATACAATTATGTTGTGCCAGCGCGGCGATGCTCTCAGGCATGCCATGGCGCGCAGCGTAATCCGGCGAGCAGCACAGCACGCGCGGATTGGTTCGTAGCTTACGCGCCATCAGCCGCGCATCTGGCGGTTCACCGACGCGAATATCAATATCCACGCGCGCATCAAGAAAATTCAGGGGCTGGCTGCTGAGCTGCAGGCTGATGGCCAGCTCGGGATGCAGCGCGGCAAAGCGCGACACGCAAGGTGCAACGTGACGACGCCCAAAGCCAAAGGATGCATTGAGGTTAAGCGAACCCCGCAGCACCGAAGTTTGGCTGCTAACCGACTCTTCCAGCTCCGCCAGCTGGTCGAGCAGCGGACGTGCGCCATCGAGATAACGCTTGCCCTCCGCCGTCAGCTCCAGCCGCCGCGTGGTGCGCTTGAGTAACTGCACGCCCAACCGCAGCTCAAGCTGGCTCAGGCGCTTACTCACCGCCGGTAACGATAAACCAAGCTCGCGCGCGGCGGCGGTTAAGCTCTCCAGCGCGGCCACGCGCACAAAGAAGGCCAGATCGTCGGTGGAGGTGCGCGATTCTCTACTTTTATTCAACATTGGCTTATCGCTCAGGCTAATTATTTCCTTCAGATGCATGGTTATACTGCGTAGAGAACATCAACAGCAACCTGCGAGAAACCCTATGAGCGGCAAAACCTATAAAATCGCCGTCATCCCTGGCGATGGCATTGGCAAAGAAGTGATGCCGGAAGGCATCCGCGTGCTGGATGCAGCGGCGAAGAAATTTGATATCGCGCTTGAGTGGCAATGGTTTGATTTCGCCAGCGCCGAATATTGGCAGCAGCACGGCAAAATGCTGCCGGATGACTGGTTCGCCACGCTGAGTCAGTTTGATGCCATCTACTTCGGCGCGGTTGGCTGGCCAGACGTGGTGCCGGATCACGTATCGCTGTGGGGATCGCTGCTGCAGTTCCGTCGTGAATTTGATCAGTACGTCAACCTGCGCCCCGTGCGCTTAATGCCGGGAGTGAAAGCCCCGCTGGCGAATCGTCAGCCGGGCGATATCGATTTCTACGTGGTGCGTGAAAATACCGAGGGCGAATATTCGGCGGTAGGCGGCACCATGTTCCCCGGTACCGAGCGCGAAGTGGTGATTCAGGAAACGGTGATGACGCGCGTTGGCGTCGATCGCATTCTGAAATTCGCCTACGATCTGGCGCAAAAGCGCCCGAAAAAACACCTGACGTCCGCCACCAAATCCAACGGTATCGCCATTACTATGCCGTACTGGGACAGCCGCGTAGAAGCGATGGCGCCGAGCTATCCCGAGGTAAAAGTCGATAAATATCATATTGATATTCTGACCGCCAACTTCGTCCTGCATCCGGATTGGTTCGATGTGGTGGTCGCCAGTAACCTGTTTGGCGACATCCTGTCAGATCTCGGACCGGCCTGTACCGGCACCATCGGCATTGCGCCGTCCGCCAACATTAATCCGGAAGGCAAATTCCCGAGTCTGTTTGAGCCGGTGCACGGCTCCGCGCCGGATATTGCCGGCAAAGGCGTTGCCAATCCGATTGGGCAAATTTGGTGTGGCGCGATGATGCTGGAGCACCTCGGTTACGCCGAAGCAGGCGCAGCGGTGCTGGATGCCATCGAGCGTACGCTGGCGGCAGGTAACAGCCTGACGCGCGACCTCGGCGGCAGCGCGAGCACCGAAGAGTTGGGCGCGGCTATCGCCTCAGCATTGTAGCGTCGCCATTTATAACGACTGATATTTCCAGGTGCGCATGAATGCGCACCCTACAAATAACTCTACCATTCGGCGTAGGGTCGCCATTCATGGCGACCTGGATTTTCTCGCGTAGCTTACAAAATCTGCACCGTTTCCGCATGCCAGCCGTGCGGCAGCGGTTGCGGGCGCGTAATCAGCACGTTGTGCAGCTGGAGATTCTCCACACCGCGGGCAAACACGCCCGGCAGGCCGTCCGGATAGGCCGCCACGCCATACGCTAAGCCGGATGCGCTATCCAGCTTGTACGCATTGTCCAATCCCATGCCGGTCGGCGAAGCGGGATTGCACGGCGAACGCACATCGTAATGCCCCTGCTCCACACCTTGCGTCACCACTTGTCGCAGCTGCAGATTCGCCAGCATCACATCACGAATCTGCCCTGGCCGTTCGGCATGCAGATTGATTGCGCCTTCCATCACGCCGCTGACGTTGCTGAACTGCAGCTGTTCGATGCTGCCTGGCGCAATCGCCGGATCGCGCGGGCGCTGCGCACGCGGCAGGCGATAGCCTTGCTCATCCTTTTCTGTGGCAAACCAGGCTTCGCCATTGCCGTCGATCGTCCCTTTGCCACTGACGATGATATTGCGCTGACCGACGGCGTACAGCAGCACATGCTGCGACAGCTCAGCCTGGCTCTGCGCCAGCTGCTGCTGATAATCCTCGACGCGCGCGCTGGCGAGCAGCGTGGCGCCCGCCTCGAGATGCAGATGGATGTTGGAGCCTAGCGACAACGTACCGAGGTGATAGCGCCCCGGCGGCACCGACAGCGTGCCACCGCCGCGCGCCGCAAGATGATCTAATGCGCGCTGGAAGCAGGAAGTATCAAGGGTTTCGCCATCGGCGACGGGATAGAAATCAGCCAGTGAGAGGTGCATGTGGTTCTTTCTCCTGAATAGCGGCGATGCGCTATTGCAGCACGCGCCGCGCGACTAAACCTTTTGCTGATGGACAAAGTGTGGCGTTAGGTTTGGTGCGTCCATCTTGACGGTCGCCATGAATGGCGACCCTACGGCGCAGGGTGCGCATTTATGCGCCCCGTTTTACAGACTGCACGAAACCACCTCAAACCACCGTTTCGTTTTCCAGCTTCTGCCGTTTACGCAGGTGCGGGAAAATCGTCATCCATACGCCCACCACGACCAGCGTGCCGATGCCGCCAATCGCCGCGGCTGGCACTGCGCCCATAAAGGCCGCCAGCAGACCGGACTCAAATTCGCCGAGCTGATTCGAGGTATTAATGAAGATGGCGTTGACCGCGTTAACGCGGCCGCGCATATCATCTGGCGTATCCAGCTGCACCAGCGCGCCACGGATCACCATGCTCACCATATCGAAGCCGCCCAGCGCCGCCAGCGCCACCACCGATAGCCATAGCTGGGTGGAGAGCGCGAACACTAGCGTGGCCACGCCAAATCCGGCCACCGAACCGAACATAATCATGCCGACATTCTTCTCCAGCTTATGACGGCTGAGCCACACGCCGACTATCAGCGCACCGACCGACGGTGCACCGCGCAGGATACCCAAGCCCCACGGTCCGGTGTGCAGAATGTCCTGTGCGAAGATCGGCAGCAGCGCGGTGGCGCCGCCCAGCAACACCGCAAACAGATCGAGTGAAATTACCCCGAGCACATCTTTGCGATCGCGGATAAAGCGCACGCCGGCAAACAGATTCGGCAGGTTCATCGGCAGACGCGCCTGCGGTGGTCGCTCGTAGCGCAGTCGGCTCACCAGCACGATGGAGAACAGATAGAACAGCGCCGAGACGCCATATACCACATCCGGCCCCGCCACATATAGAAAGCCGCCCAGCGTCGGGCCGATAATCACCGCTGCCTGTCCGCCCACCGAGCTGGCCGCCATGGCGCGCGCCAGAATCGGCGGCGGCACCAGCGCCGGCAGCATTGAGGTAATCGCCGGCCACTCGAGCGCCTTGGCTACCGAGATCAGGAACACCAGCCCCCAAATTTCAAACTTGCCCGCCCAGTTGATGAGCGTTAGCGCCACCAACCCCAGCAGTGCCAGCCACTCAATAAGCTGTCCAAGCAGCACGATGCGACGGCGATCGTGTTGATCCGCCAGGTGCCCGGCAGGCAATGCCAACAGCACTGAAGGAAGAAATTGCATCAGGCCGATCATACCCAGCGCCATCGCGCTGTGGGTTAGCGCATAGATCTGCCAGCTAACCGCGACCGAGAACATTTGAAAGCCAAACGATGAACAGGTGCGTGCCAGCCAAAAGGCGACAAACGACCTGTGCCGCAGCAACGAATCCTCTGCTGCGGATACCGGTGAACCCATAGTTGTTATCCCATCCTAAATGATTATGTCAGTTAGCGTCGTTGCACCAACCTGGTGAAAAGCCATTTAATGGCTTCCGCTTTATTTTTCACGCCACAGAGTGCGGCATCTTACTGAGCCAGACAATGGCTAGCCGTGCTGTTTAAAAACAGAAGCTTATCTAAATTTTTGCTAAGCATTGAGCTCACAATATTAGCAGGCTGATGATTTTCAGCTGAAAATATCCCAATCTTTCCAGATAGTTTCTTCGCTATTAAATTATCAACTGCGCAGTGCAGCCTATCTCTTTATCAGAAACAGTTAAAAAAGCTGAACTTTATAAACTAATCGGTTTATATTGGCCGTGTTAAGACTTCATTAATCGCCCGTCCTTATAATAATTAAGACGTTCCAGCCAATTAATTTATTCACAGAGATAAATGGAAAACAGTTCTTATAATCCTTATGTTACTGAGCGCATCCGTCGCTTCGACGGCACGCTAACCGGTGTATGTTATTCAGCACCCTTTATGCATTGTGAGCAGGAAGGCACGGTATTACTTAATGGACGCAACATAATTTCGCTGCATAATCAGTTGCTGGAATCACCTGAATTAATAATTATCCCGCTCTCGGGAAATAACCTGCTACATTTTTTACAGGCCCCGGAAAATTATTTCGGCCTGCAAAATGAGAATGTGCATCTGGCAATCAATTATGCCGATTTAGTTCAGGGAGATAGTGCGCTACGCCAGGCGGCTGAACGTTTCTCTTTCTGGCTTTATGATTTGGCCGCGCCCGGAACCTGCTGGCAGAATATCGCGTCATTCCCTTTTAAAGGAATAGTGCTGACCGAGGAATTTTTTAACGATAATTATCTCAAGTTCAGCTTTCCCTTTCTGCTGGAATCGTGCAGAGAAAGAGAAGCAGAGGTAATATTACGTACGCCACAGTTAACGCTGCCCGCGGCACAGTATGCGCAACTTAATTTGAGCGGCTGGCAAGAACAACGTACCAGCAGCACATTGTTTGAAGGGTAAACGTTTACACAATATGTTGCTCCTGGGTGTTATGGCCCGATGTAACCGGACATAACACCTTAATTCCCTCATAAAATGTCGTACTACTTCCTCTCTTCGAGTGCAAAGCACTAAAAATATCAAACCCTTTAACGTTTTTAAGATAAAATTTAACGCAAAGGGATCAACTCGTCGCACGGAAAGCGCCGATCGAACAGTTTTCGTTATTTCGTACTCTATGTCGGGAAGCAACCCAACGCGTTGTTTCCTTTTTAGTTTTTAATGGCAAAGAAAGAGGTCAATATTATGGGGAAAGCTTCCTCATCTTTTGGCGTAATCCGTTTTCTCACAGTGCTTTTTGCACTGCTGACGGGCGCGTTTATGCTGGTTGGTGGCGTTTGGTTAGCCGCCATTGGTGGTTCCTGGTACTACGTTATTGGCGGTGTGGTCATGTTGATCACCGCTATTCTGCTGTGGCGCCGTAGCGGCTCAGCGTTACTGCTGTACGCATTGCTGCTGTTGGCAACGCTGGTGTGGGGCGTATGGGAAGTCGGCTTCGACTTCTGGGCGCTGGCACCGCGTACCGATGTGCTGGTGATCTTCGGCGTCTGGCTGATTCTGCCGTTTGTGTATCGCGGTCTGAATAATGCCGGCAAAGGCGCGCTTGGTCTGCTGGCGGTCGCACTGGTCGCCAGTGCGCTGGTGCTGGCATGGGCAGTGTTCCACGATCCACAAGAGCTGAACGGTGAAATTCCTGCTGCGGCGTCAAATGCCCCACAGGCGCAGCCGTTAAGCAACATCGACGATGCTGACTGGCCCGCGTATGCGCGTGACCAGCAAGGTACCCGCTTCTCCCCGCTGAAACAGATCAATAACGGTAACGTTAAAGAGCTGCAGGTTGCCTGGCAGTTCCAGACTGGCGACATGAAGACGCCAAACGATCCAGGTGAAATCACCGATGAAGTAACGCCGATTAAAATCCGCGACACGCTTTATCTCTGCTCACCACACCAGATTCTGTTTGCGCTGGATGCGAAAACCGGTAAGCAGAAGTGGAAATTTGATCCGGGCCTGAAGCCGAATCCAACCTTCCAGCACGTTACCTGCCGTGGCGTTTCCTACCACGAAGTGCCTGCTGCCGCTGATGCTGCCAACACCCAACCTGCGCTGTGCTCACGCCGTATTTACCTGCCGGTAAATGATGGTCGTATGTTCGCGCTGGATGCCGAAACCGGTGAACGTTGCGCGGCCTTTGGCAACAACGGTGAACTGGATCTGCAACACAAGCAGCCAGTATTGACCCCAGGTCAGTACGAGCCGACGTCGCCGCCGGTCATCACCGATACCACCATCGTGGTAGCCGGTGCCGTCACCGATAACTACTCCACCCGTGAGCCGTCTGGCGCCATCCGTGGCTTTGACGTCAACACTGGTAAACTGCTGTGGGTATTCGATCCGGGCGCGAAAGATCCTAACGCGATTCCTGCCGATGAACACACCTTTACCATGAACTCACCGAACTCGTGGGCGCCGGCGGTATACGATCCGAAACTGGATATCGTTTACCTGCCAATGGGTGTATCAACGCCAGATATCTGGGGCGGTAACCGCACACCAGAGCAGGAGCGTTATGCGAGCAGCGTACTGGCACTGAACGCCACCACCGGTAAGCTGGTGTGGTCGTATCAGACCGTGCATCACGATCTGTGGGATATGGACTTGCCGTCTCAACCGACGCTGGCCGATATCACCGATAAAGATGGCAAAACGGTACCGGTGATTTATGCACCGGCGAAAACCGGTAACATCTTTGTACTGGATCGTCGCACCGGTGAGCCGGTTGTCCCTGCACCGGAAACTCCGGTTCCACAGGGCGCCGCTAAAGGCGACCACGTTGCACCAACTCAGCCGTACTCCGAACTGACCTTCCGTCCGAAAAATAATCTGACGGACAAGGACATGTGGGGCGCGACCCTGTATGACCAGCTGGTGTGCCGCGTAATCTTCAAGCGTCTGCGCTACGAAGGTCCATTCACCCCGCCGTCTGAGCAAGGTACGCTGGTGTTCCCAGGCAACCTGGGCATGTTCGAATGGGGCGGTATCGCGGTTGATCCACATCGTCAGATTGCGATTGCTAACCCAATGGCGCTGCCGTTTGTGTCGAAGCTGATTCCGCGCGGTCCGGGCAACCCGATCGAGCCACCGGCTGACGACAAAGGCGGTTCAGGTACTGAAACCGGCATCCAGCCACAGTACGGCGTACCGTACGGCGTGGAGCTGAATCCGTTCCTGTCACCGTTTGGCCTGCCGTGTAAGCAACCGGCGTGGGGCTATGTCTCTGCAGTTGACCTGAAGACTAACGAAACCGTGTGGAAAAAACGCATTGGTACAGTTCGCGATAGCGCGCCAGTACCCGTTCCGTTCAAAATGGGTATGCCAATGCTGGGCGGCCCAATTACCACCGCGGGTAACGTGTTCTTCATTGGTGCTACCGCAGATAACTACCTGCGTGCATTCGACACCAACACCGGTGAAATGCTGTGGCAGGCACGTCTGCCAGCGGGCGGCCAGGCAACGCCGATGACCTATGAAGTGGATGGCAAGCAGTACGTTGTTATCGCTGCAGGTGGTCACGGTTCGTTTGGTACCAAGCTGGGTGATTATGTGATTGCCTACGCACTGCCTGATGCGAAGTAAGTTTTCGCGTTGAGGTAAAAAAGCGGGCTTATGCCCGCTTTTTTTGTAGGGTCGCCATTTATGGTGACCGTCATGAAAGACGCACAAGAACGTATTGTGCGGTTAATGCCAGGTTCGCCATGAATGGCGAACCAACGATTAGCGTTTACGCAGCACGCGTGCGTTTAGCAGTGCACACAGCGCCATAATCACGCAGGTCGCCAGAAACACCGGGCGCATGCCAAACGCACCGCCGATAAAACCGCCAAACAGCGGACCAGAAACCTGGCCGACGTACTGCGCCGAAGTGGAATACCCCAGCATCTTCCCCACCTGCGACTGCGGCACGCTGTGACGAATCAGCGCCGTGACGCACGGCATTAAGCCACCCAGCGCCATGCCCATCAGAAAACGCAGCACCACCAGTTGCCAGGCTTCATTGATAAATGCCTGCGGGATCAGCAGCAGCGCGCACGCTATTAATCCATACACCAGCACGCGGCCATGTCCCACGCGGTCGGCTAAACGTCCCAGACGCGGCGCGGAGATAATGCTGCCGAGCGCCGCTGCCGCCATCACCAATCCTGCAGTGACCGTTACCGCGTGATCGCCGCTGACAAACTGGCCAATGTACAGCGTGATAATCGGCTCAATCGACATATTGGCAAAAATCAGCAACATCCCCGACAGCCACATCAGACGCACCACCGGCAGATTCAGCGACTTTTCATCGTCGGCTGCGCTCTGCTGCGTTTTTTTGCCGGCAGAACGCGGCACCTCTTTCAGTAAGAAGGTGGTCGCCAGGAACGCGAGAAAGATCACTGCGCCAGTCAGCCAGAAGGTGTGGCGAATACCTATCAGCGGCGGTAATACTCCGCCCAGCAGCGGCCCAACCACGTTACCGGCCATGATGCCGGACGACAACACGCCAAGCGCCCAGCCGGTTTGCTCTTTTGGCGTTTGCGCCGCCACCAGAATGGTCGATCCCGACGCATAGCCGCCGAGTAAACCCGCCAGCAGACGCAGCGCCACCAATTGCCACGGCGCGGTGGCCATGCCAATCAGCGACATGGCAATCGCCATGCCCAGGCTGGCGCGGATCAACATCAATTTACGGCCGTAGCGATCGGCCAGTTTGCCCCACAGCGGCGCGGTCAATGCGGCGCTGAGGAAGGTGGCGCCATAAGCCGCACCCGACCAGCGTGCAATCGCCGCCGGTTCCTGCACGCCAAGCTGTTGCACATAGAGCGGCAGAAACGGCAAGAGCAGCGTCATCGCCACGATGGTGCTGAACGAGCCCAGCACGCAGACAAATAAATTTCGCTTCCAGTGTTGCTGTTCGGGCGCTAACGCGATTGGAGGTTGCTGCATGGTGATATCCCTGTTTTTGCTTTTTTAGCAGGCTAACAGTGACCTATAAGAGAAGACAGCCTTGCAGTGATAATTACCAGGCGGCGCATTATTGTTGCCAGATAACAACAATCACGCCGTGCTGAGCGCGTTGATCAGCGCATCGCACAGCAAGGTTACCGGCGAGGAAGCCTGCGGCTGCTCTTTTAGCAATAAGTAGCTGTGCAGGCGATCCATTTGCCATTCCGGCAACACCTGCTGGATTTCGCCGCGCGTTAAGGCTTCCTGCGTCATATACGCCGGCAGATAAGCGATGCCAGTGCCCGCCAGCGCGGCATTCAGCAACGCCATGCTGTTATTGGCACGGAAACGGCTATGCACATCGAGCGCCAGACGCTGTTTATCACGGCGGAACGGTAGCGCAGCCGTGTGCGCCGGGCCGTGAAACAGCAGCAGGTCATGACGCGTGAGACGTTCGGGATGATCGATCGGTGCATGCGCCGCAAGATAATCCGGCGTGGCGTACAAGCCCCAATCAATGCTGCTCAGCTCGCGGTAGTTGGCGCCATCTGGCGCACGCGCGCGGATGACAATCGCGACATCAGCGCTGGGCTGCGGGTCATCGCTGGTGGTGAGGTCAAGATCGACATTGATATGAATATGACGGCGGATAAAGGCATTGAGCGTCGGCACCACGCATTGGCAGCCGTAGGTGATCGGCGCCTGCAGCCGCACATTGCCCGCGGGCAATTGATGCACCTGTTGCACAAAGGCATCGGCGCGATGCATCTCTTCCAGCATGCGCACACAAAACGGATAGTAAGCCTGGCCGAGCTCCGTTAGCACCACTTTGCGCGTGGTGCGCTGCAGCAGCTTGATACCGAGCCGCACTTCCAGCCGGGCCACTTCGCGGCTGACGTGAGATTTGGAGACGCCTAACGTGCGTGCGGCTTCGCTAAAACTTTGCCGTTCCACTACGCGTGCAAACAGCATCATGGCGCTGAGATTGTCGCTGTTGTCCATGTTCTCTGACGGGCTGGATGAGTGAGAACCGTAGATTAAAAGCTAAGCCTGCAATAAGTCCATCATCGCACATTCCGTAGCGGCGCGATTTATCGCGCGTATCAATGGCGGCAGCTTGCCCATCCAGATATTGCGCAATAAATTGCGCCGCTACGAAACGCACCCAAGGGAATATCGGTGCCCATATCTCAACTCGCCATCGCCAGCGGAAACAGCAGCCGATCCGGCTCAACGCGACGTTGGCGACGCAGCTGGCCCGGCGTCACGAGGAAATAGTTTTTGAAGGTGCGGGTGTAAGCCTGCTGAGTATCGAAACCGTAGCTCATCGCCACCTGCAAAATCGCTTCGTCACTGTTAATCAGCGTCAGCGCGGATTCGGTTAAGCGGCGCTGGCGAATGTATTCGGCTAGAGAGAAACCGGTGTGCTGACGAAACAGACGTTGCAGATGCCAGCGGGAGTATCCCGAGCGGCGTGCAACTTCATCCAGATGCAGATCGTGTCCTAAATTATTCTCTATCCAGTCCAGCAAACTACGGATAAATTCGCGCTGATTCATGGGATTCTCCTGCTTTGACGATATGTCCAGTGCAGCTACTGTAGCGCGTTAAATTTATCCCTTAATTAGCGGAAAATTAGCGCAGAATTAGCAAGCGGGAAAATCGGCCCTTCTAAATACTTCCAGCTGCAGAAAGGCGGCAAGTGTGACGGAGGGTAATTCTGCGCTAAGAATAGAGAGATAAACTGCGCTCAGTTAAGTTGGAGGGCATCATGCGTGTGCTGCTGGTAGAAGATGATGAAATGATTGGCGCCAATCTGCAGCAAGCGCTGGAAGCGGCGGGTTGGTCGGTGGATTGGGTACGTGATGGCGTATTTGCCAGCAATGCCTGGGCCGAAGGCGGCTATACCTGCGTGTTACTGGATCTCGGATTGCCGCGTGAAGATGGCCTGCAGGTGCTGCGTCGGGCCCGCACGCGCGGCGATATGACGCCAGTGCTGGTGCTCACCGCGCGCGATACCGTGCAGCAACGCATTCAGGGATTGGACAGCGGCGCGGATGACTACCTGCTGAAACCCTTTGACCTGCAAGAGGTGCTGGCGCGCATGCGCGCCATTACCCGACGTCGCCACGGTGCGGCAGATTCGCTGCTGGGCAGCGGCGATGTGCAGATTGATATCATGACGCGCGAAGTGTTGTACAAAGGCCAGCGCGAACAGCTCACCGCACGTGAATATGCCCTGCTCTACGCCTTACTGGAACGGCCGGGTGCCATTCTGTCGCGCGAACAGTTAGAAAACCGCATTTACGGCTGGGGCGAAGAGGTCAGCAGCAACGCCGTTGATGTCCTGATTCACGGCATGCGCCGCAAGCTCGATAACGAAGTGATCCGCAACGTGCGCGGACTCGGCTGGCGGGTACCGGCAATATGAAACCTTTCACTTTTATGCGATCGCTGCGCAACAAACTGCTCGCCACGCTGGTGGTTCTGCACCTAGCGATGATCGGCGGCGTCACCTGGTATTTCTATCACTGCTACGGCGACATGATGGGCACCATGAAGGACGATCAGCTCGCCAAGATCGCCGATGCGTGGGCCACCAGCCAGCGTATGCCTGCGTTAATGCCGATGGTGATGCATGCCGAGAAGCTGAAAAGCACCTATATCGTCCAGCTGTGGGACACCCGTAATCGGCTGCGCGCCAGTTCGTGGCCCGATTTACATGCGCCGCTGCAAAGCAAAAAAGGCTGGCACGATCTCAAAGTGGGTGACTGCGGCGATGACTGTGAATGGCGCGTCTATACGCGACCCGGCGAACTCGGCAGTGAAATCGGCAATATTCAGGTGCTGCACAACATCGGCTATATGAAGAGTCTGATGCTGAAACGGGCGCTATCGGCCATCATCCCGCTGGTATTAATGATGCCGCTCTCGCTGCTGGTCATCTGGCTAGTGGTGCGTGCTATTACGCGCGATTTACGTGTCGCGTCGCGCCAGATTGCCGCCCAGGAAACCCTGCATCCGCATACGCTTTCTCCCGATGGCTTGCCGGATGAAGTGCTGCCGCTGGTGGCGGCCTACAACTCGTTGCTCGATAAGCTGCGCGCCGCCTGGTCGTCACAGCGCCAGTTCCTCGAAGATGCGGCACATGAGCTGCGTACGCCAGTTACTGCGGTGACGTTGCAGCTGGAAAACCTAAGGCAACACATTCAGCCAGGCGAAGCCAGTCGTCAGTTCGATCAGCTGGAAGCCGGCGTCACCCGTACGCGCCATCTGGTCACACAGCTGCTGAATATCTCGCGCCAGGAAGATCAATCGGTGGTCGCCACGGTGGAAACCATCGAGCTGGACGACCTGCTGAAAGAGAGCATTGAACAGCTGATGGTGGTAGCGGATAAGCGCGGCATTGATATCGGTTTCAACGGCAGCGCGCACTATCGTCTGCAGGCCAGCCGCTCCGATTTACGCAGCCTGTTCGATAACCTGATCGGCAACGCCATGCTGCACACGCCGGAGGGCAGCCTGGTGGACGTGCTGCTGCATCGCGTCGGCAATCACACCGTGGTGGATATTGTGGATAACGGGCCCGGCATGGCGGAATCTTTCATCGATCGCGCTTTTGACCGCTTTACCCGTTCGCCCGATGTACAAGCCCAGGGCAGCGGCTTAGGCCTTTCAATCGTGCGCAGCGTGGCGCAGAAGCATCAAATGCAGGTGGCGCTGTCGAATCGTCATGATGCGCAGGGCCAGATTGCTGGCCTGCAGGTGCGCATTACCTTGCCATAACGCACACCGAGCCGTAGCGGCGCAATTTATTGCGCATTATCGCTGCGAGCACGGTGCCCGCTACAAAACACGCGCGATAAATCGCGCCGCTACATCCTTTCCCTTCATCAAACACGTTTCCTGCTGTACGCGACACGTAAACGGTTGCGGGGTTCCGTTCGCCACCAGGCTTTTATGTGATAACGATCACATTTCCAGTGAATCAAACTGCAACACTTTTTGACAAACGTGACCAAAATCTATTTTCTATGCGTCTGTTACAGGCACATTACGCAAACTTGAAAATCTGGCGCTTCAGACCGGATATGACAACACACTGCCCATCCCCTGGGATCAATTTCACCCGATCGCGGCATCAGCCCGGCGATCACAAGCATGTGGTTAACATAATGAAATATAAAGCGTTGATAGCAGGGGCCTTATTGGCCAGCAGCTGGACTGGTGCGGCACAAGCAGCAGACAGCGATCCGCAGTACGTTTCGGATTGGTGGCATCAGAGCGTTAACGTGGTGGGCAGCTACCACACTCGTTTTGGACCGCAGTTCAATAACGACGTGTATCTCGAATACGAAGCCTTTGCCAAAAAGGATTGGTTCGATTTTTACGGTTACCTCGATCTGACCAACTTCTTTGGCGTCGGCAACAGCAACGCTAACGGCGTGTTCGACCACGGTTCGCCGATGTTCATGGAAATTGAGCCACGTTTCTCGATTGATAAACTGACCGGCACCGATCTCTCCTTTGGCCCGTTCAAAGAGTGGTACTTCGCCAACAACTACATCTATGACATGGGTCGCAACAGCGATAACCGTCAGAACACCTGGTATATGGGTCTCGGCACCGACATCGATACGCACAGCGATATCGGCCTGTCGCTCAACGTGTACGCCAAGTATCAGTGGGAAAACTACGGTGCGGCGAATGAGAACAGCTGGGATGGTTATCGCTTCAAGGTGAAATACTTTGTACCGATTACCGATCTGTGGGGCGGCAAGCTGAGCTACATCGGCTTCACCAACTTCGACTGGGGTTCAGATCTGCGTGATGAGTCCGATCGTTCACGCACCAGCAACTCCATCGCCTCCAGCCACATTCTCTCGCTGAACTACGATCACTGGCACGTTTCTACCGTGGCGCGTTATTTCCACAACGGCGGCCAGTGGGCTGACGGCCAGGAGCTGAACTTCGGTAACGGTCCGTTTGAAGTGAAATCAACCGGCTGGGGTTACTACCTGGTGGTGGGTTACAACTTCTAAGGTGTTGGGTTTCCCTCACCCTAACCCTCTCCCACAAGTGGGAGAGGGAACCGATCGAGCCTGGCCTCTCCCACTTTAGGAGCTGGAAGATCGAGCCTAACCACTCCCTCGCCCGCCTGCGGGAGAGGGCTGGGGTGAGGGCCAGCGCGCACCATCCACCTTAAATCTGCGGCTTATACGCATTCACCATCCACGGCACGCCGAACTTATCGATCAACATGCCAAAACCGTTGGCCCAGAACGTTGGAGCCCAGCTTTTGGTGATGTTACCGCCCGCCGACAACGCATCAAACCAACGCTTGCCTTGCGCTTCATCCGGCGTGGATAAACTTACGGCAAAACCGCCATACTCCGCCTGCGGCGCGCCATCACTCAGCATAATTTCACCCTGCCCGATGCGCACATGCGCATGCATAATCTGCTCCGGTGAAAAGCTCACGCCTGAGGTGCAGCCCTCATCCTCCACCGGCGTTTCATCCGGCATATCGCCATAGGTCATCTTAAACAGCAGCTCGCCGTCGGTGGCCGCCAGGTAGAACGCAATCGCCTCTTCACAGCGACCGTTGTAGAACACATACGGGGTAACTTGCATGGTCTGTACTCCAAAAAGGGAACGTCCCCTGCAAGTGTAGTGCGCATTATTTATACAACTGCGAGCCAGGCCGCACTCTTACCTTTGCTGACATTGGCGGCGGAACAGTTGAGCCATATAGGCGCTCATCGGCGTCAGCGCGGTATCTTTGCGCTGGATAAGATAGAAAGTGGCCTTCGGCAGCGGTTCATCGAGATCAAGTGCAATTAGCTGACCGCCGTGTGTCGGGTCTTCAATCACATCGCGCGAGATAATACTGACGAAGTCGCTCTGCGCCACCAGGCTGGTGCAGGCCATAAAGGTCTCGCAGGTCACCACAATTTTGGGCGCCATGCCGCGTTCGCCAAACATATCGTGTAGCAACCGATAGTAGCTGCCCTGCGGCGTCGGCATCGTCCAGTCGCAGTGCTGCAGCTCTGCCAGCGTGCGCGCGTGCGCCATCGGATGCCCTTTGCGCATCACCACCTGATAATCCCGCTCCATCAGCCGTTCAAACACCAGTTCCTGATCAAGATGGTTTTGATCGTAAGTGTTGATGGTGAAATCCAGCTCGCCCTGGCGCAGTTCATGCACCATCGACACCAGCTGGCCTTCGACAATCCGTACCTTCACCAGCGGATACTCACGATGAAACTGCGTGATCACCTGCGGCATGATGGTGCGCGCAATGCTGCCACCCACGCCGATATTCACGCGCCCGCCGGCCAAGCCTAGCCGCTGCTGAATATCCTCCTGCGCCACCCGCAACTCTTCCAGCACCAGGCTGGCATGCTGAAAAAAGTTATCACCGATGTCGGTTAACGTGACGCCCTGCTGGCGCCGTTCAAAGAGTCGTGCGCCCAGCGCCAGCTCCAGTTCCTGAATCGCCTTGGTGAGCGCAGGCTGCGAGAGCCCGGACAAGCGGCTGGCGGCGCGAATACTGCCCTGCCGCGCCACGTCAACAAAGGCGCGCAACTGATGAAGTTTAAGATTAGCCGACATAGTTTTGATGATAACCGTTGTTTATCAGTAGCAAGATATTCGCATCTTATGCGCACTAAAACCATTGTGTAGATTCGAGTGAATGCATAAAAAATCAACACAAAGGAAATGCCGATGAAAACCCTCTCTGACCTCGTTCACGCCCGCGTGCCACAGATGCAAGCCTGGCGTCGCGATCTGCACCATTTTGCCGAATCGGGCTGGCTCGAGTTCCGTACCGCCACGCTGGTGGCGGAAGAGCTGCATCGTCTTGGTTATCAACTCAAGCTGGGCCGCGAGGTGATCGATGCTGACTCGCGCATGGGATTGCCCTCCGATGAGGTGCTGGCGCAACAGGAAGCGCGCGCACTGGAGCAAGGTGCGCTGCCGCAGTGGATCAAGTACTTCTCCGGCGGATTTTGTGGCGTGGTGGCGACGCTGGAAACCGGTCGTCCGGGCCCGGTAATGGGTTTTCGCGTTGATATGGATGCACTCGATCAAAACGAAAGCCGCGCGAGCGATCATCTGCCGACGCGCGAAGGTTTTGCCTCCTGTAACGCCGGCATGATGCACGCCTGCGGTCACGACGGCCACACCACCATCGGCCTGGCGCTGGCGGGCGTGCTGATGGAGATGAAAGATCAGCTGAGCGGCACGCTTAAAATCATCTTCCAACCTGCGGAAGAAGGCGTCCGCGGCGCCAAAGCGATGGTCGCAGCGGGCGTGGTGGATGACGTCGATCTGTTCACCGCCATTCACCTCGGCACCGGCGTGCCTGCCGGTGAAATCGTCTGCGGCAGCGACAGCTTCCTCGCCACCACCAAACTCGACGTCAATTTCACCGGAGTCGGCGCGCACGCCGGCGGCAAACCGGAAGAGGGGCGCAACGCATTGCTGGCGGCGGCGCAAGCCACGCTGGCACTGCATAATTTGCCGCAGCACAGCGGTGGCGTAGCGCGCGTTAACGTTGGCGTATTACAGGCTGGCTCCGGACGCAACGTGGTACCCGACTACGCGCTCATGAAGGTGGAGACGCGCGGCGCGAGCAATGACGTCAACGACGATATCTATCAGCAGGCGCTGCGTGTGATCGCCGGTGCGGCGGCGATGTACGGCGTTGAATACGATGTGAAGCTGATGGGCGGCGCCCGTAGCTGCACGCCAAGCCAGCCGTGGGTGGCATTCATCCACCAGCAGGCCGAGGCGCTGGGCATTTTCACTTCAGTGGTCGATACCAAACAGCAGGCGGCAGGCTCTGAAGACGCCACCTACATGCTGGAGCGCGTGCAGCAACGCGGCGGCCAATCCTCCTACGTGATTTTCGGCTGCGAGCTGGCGGCGGGCCACCATAACGCGAAGTTCGATTTCGACGAGGCGATCATGGCCACCGCGGTACAGACGCTGGCGACGCTGGCACTCAATCAAGCCCAGTTTGGAGGCCAACGATGAGCCACAGCGAATTTATTAATCACTACATCAACCAAAACCAGCCGCGCTTTAGCGCTCTTAGCGACGCCATCTGGGACGTGCCGGAAACCCGGTTTGAGGAGACACAATCGGCCGCGCTGCTGGCCGATGCGCTGGAACAGGAAGGCTTTGTCGTGGAGCGCGGCGTCGGCAATATCGACACCGCGTTCATTGCCAGCATCGGCAGCGGTAAACCAGTGATCGCCATTCTGGGCGAGTTCGATGCGCTGGCGGGTTTAAGCCAGCAATCGGGCTGCGCCACGCCGCAGCCGCTGGTGGAGAACGGCAACGGTCACGGCTGCGGCCACAATCTGCTCGGCACCGCCGGTTTGGCCGCCGCCTTCGCCATCAAAGCCTGGTGGGCAGAGCACGGCCAGCGCGGCACGCTGCGCTTTTACGGCTGTCCGGGTGAAGAAGGCGGCTCCGGCAAAACCTTTATGGTGCGCGAAGGCCTGTTCGATGACGTTGATGCGGCGGTCACCTGGCATCCTGAAGGCTTTAGCGGCATGTTCAACCTCAGCACGCTGGCCAATATTCAGGCGGCTTTCCGCTTTAAAGGTGTCGCGGCGCATGCGGCAAACTCTCCGCATCTGGGACGCAGCGCGTTGGATGCGGTGACGCTGATGAACACCGGCGCCAACTTCCTGCGCGAGCACATCGTGCAGGAAGCGCGGCTGCACTATGCGGTGACCAACGCGGGCGGCGTTTCGCCCAATGTGGTGCAAGCCGACGCCGAAGTGCTGTACCTGATTCGCGCGCCGCAGCTCGATCAGGCGCAGGATATTTATCAGCGCGTGATTAACATCGCTAAAGGCGCGGCGCTGATGACCGACACGCAGATGACGGTACGCTTCGATAAAGCCTGCTCCAATTACGTGCCGAATCGCGCGCTGGAAGGCGTGATGGAGCGCTATTTGCATCAGTTTGGTTTGCCTGACTACAGCGAAGCGGAGCAGGCGTTCGCCGCCGAGATTCGTGCCACGCTGAGCAAAGACGATCTGCGCAACGCGCGCCTCAATGCGGCACGCACCGGCGGTGAAGCTGGCGTCGCCTGGACCGAGGCGCTGGGCGATAAGATTCTGATGGATGAGGTAGCGCCTTATGCAGTGACGCGCGAGCTGCTTTACGGCTCAACCGACGTCGGCGATGTCAGCTGGGTAACGCCGACCGCGCAGTGTTTCGCGCCCTGCTTCGCCTTTGGTACGCCGCTGCACACCTGGCAACTGGTGGCGCAGGGCCGCACGTCAATCGCCCATAAAGGCATGTGTCAGGCGGCAAAAGTGATGGCCGCAACCGCGCTGACATTGCTGCAGGATGACGAGGCGCTGGCGCGCTGCCGCGAGGAGTTCCAACGCGTGCGCCGCGAACAGCCTTACGTCTGCCCAATTCCAGCAGATGTAACGCCGTCGAAGTTGAAGTAACAATGCGATATCCCGGTGCGCATAAATGCGCACCCTACGAAAACCGTAGGGTCGCCATTCATGGCGACCGTCATGATGGACGCACAATACCTGGCGCCATTCATGGCGACCTGAGCACCACCCCAAAATTACAAAAAATATAGCCCCCAAGCGGGCATGCAAACATAACAAGACGACTGACGAGGATTGACCTATGGAAGCCACCACGGAGAACCGCAGCCCCGGAAAGCTGTTTAGCTGGATTGAGCGCGTCGGCAATAAAGTGCCGAATCCCTTCTTACTGTTCGTCTATTTGATTGTGGTACTGATGGTCGCCACGGCGATTATCAGCAGCCTCGACGTGGCGGTGAAGAATCCCACTAACGGCGAGCTGGTGCGGGTGAACAACCTGCTGAGCGTCGCCGGGATTCAGTGGATCCTGCCCAACATCATCAAAAACTTCAGCGGATTTACGCCACTGGGATCGATTCTGGCGCTGGTAATTGGCGCGGGATTAGCGGAAAAAGTCGGCCTGCTGCAGTCGCTCATGGTGAAAATGGCCTCGCGCGTCAGCCGTCGTTACGCCAGCTACATGGTGCTGTTTATCGCCTTCTTCAGCCATATCTCATCCGATGCGGCGCTGGTGGTAATGCCGCCGCTCGGCGCGCTGATTTTCCTCGCCGTAGGACGGCATCCGGTGGCGGGTCTGCTGGCGGCGATTGCCGGCGTAGCGTCCGGCTTTACCGCCAACCTGCTGATTGTGACCACCGATGTGCTGCTGTCTGGCATCAGTACCGAAGCCGCCAAAGCGGTGAGCGATACCGTGCACGTCAGCGTTATCGATAACTGGTTCTTTATGGCCAGTTCGGTGATTGTGCTGACCATCGCTGGCGCGCTGTTGACGGATAAATTCGTCGAACCGCGTCTGCCAGCATGGAACGGCGGCAATAACGATCGCCTGCCGCCGCTCACCGCGCTGGAGAATCGCGGCCTGAAAGCTGCAGGTATCGCTGCGCTGGCGTTTATCGCACTAATGGCGCTGCTGGTGGTGCCGGAACACGCGCCGCTGCGCGATCCAAAAAGTGGCGGCATCATTCCCTCGCCATTTATTCAGGGCATTGTGCCGATCATCATCCTGTTCTTCTTCGTGGTAGCCATTGCCTACGGTGCGGTGACGAAGCAGATCCGCCGCCCGGATGATATTCCGCAGCTGCTGGTGGATCCGATGAAGAGCATGGCAGGCTTTATTGTGATGGTGTTTCCGCTGTCGCAGTTTGTTGCCTTCTTTAACTGGAGCAACATGGGCAAGTTCATGGCCATCGGCTTAACCGATGTGCTGGAGAGCGCCGGGATTAGCGGTGCCCCGGCCTTTCTTGGCCTGATGTTCCTGTCGGCATTCCTGTGCATGTTCATCGCCAGCGGATCGGCCATCTGGTCGATCCTGGCACCGGTATTCGTGCCGATGTTTATGCTGCTGGGCTTCCATCCGGCCTTCGCGCAGATGATTTTTCGCATCGCCGATTCCGCGGTGTTGCCGCTGGCACCGATGTCGCCCTTCCTGCCGCTGTTCCTCGGCTTCCTGCAGCGCTATCAAAAAGATGCGCAGCTCGGCACCTACTACGTGCTGATCTTCCCCTATCCGCTGGTGTTCTTCAGCGCCTGGATTGTGCTGCTGCTGGCGTGGTACGCATTGGGTTTACCGATTGGTCCGGGCGTTTATCCCAGCCTGCACTAACCCTGCGCCATGGATGGCGATCACACTTCTGTGAACTGCAACGCATGTTGCCAAAATGTCACCGTGGCGCCTCTCGGCAACCCGTTACGAATTTATTATCCTGCTATTCCTTCGCTTGCTAACGGTTAATTATTTTTAAAACTCATCTCAGCCGTCAGCGGGTTCTGCAAACACCGAGGTTTACACAACAATGACAACAATCACGTCGACAGGGATGGCGAACGATCACATGAGCGCGGATCGCCGCACCTTAGCCGGGCGCATTGATGCGCTGCCCTCTTCCGCAGGTTTGTGGCGCTTTATCACGCTGCTGGCGCTCGGCGGCTTCTTCGAACTCTACGATCTGTTTGAAACCGGCTACATTAGCTCCGGGCTGGTCGCCGCGGGCGTGTTTCATACCGGTTCTGCGGGCGTGTTCGGCATCGCCGATCAGGCGGCGTTTGCTTCCGCCACTTTCCTTGGTCTTTTCGTCGGTGCCAGCCTGCTCGCGCCCTATGCCGATCGCTTTGGCCGTCGCCTCACCTTTATGTGCGCGCTGGCGTGGTACGGCGTGTTTTCTTTACTGATGGCGTTCCAGCAGAGCGCGGAGATGATTATCCTGTTCCGCTTCCTGGTTGGCATTGGTCTCGGTGTGGAACTGGTGACCATCGACACCTATCTCTCCGAATGGGTGCCAGCCCATCTGCGCAGCCGCGCGTTCGCCTTCTCGTTCTTTATTCAGTTTCTATCGGTACCGGCGGTGGCGCTGATGTCATGGTGGCTGGTGCCGCAAACCATTCTCAGCCTCGAAGGCTGGCGCTGGGTGGTGATTGCCGGTGCCGTTTGCTCGCTGGTGATCTGGCTGATCCGTAAAAACCTGCCGGAATCTGCGCGCTGGCTGGCGCAACAAGGGCGCCATCAGGAGGCGCATCAGGTGCTGAGTGCGATGGAGCAACGCTGTGGCATCTCTTCTCCCCTTCCCCCACTTGTGGGGGAAGGCCGGGATGGGGGACAGCAGGCAACGAATCAACCGAAACACGGGCGTTTTAGTGAGATTTGGGCACCGGCCTATCGCAAGCGCACGCTGATGCTGGTGGTGATGAACTTCTTCCAGGCGATTGGCTTCTTTGGCTTCGGCAACTGGCTGCCGGCGCTGCTGTCGGGCAAAGGCGCGACCGTCACGCACAGCCTGCTGTATGCCTTTTTCATTACCCTGGCTTACCCGCTCGGCTCGCTGATTTGCAGCCGCTACGCCGATAAGCTCGAGAACAAATGGCAGATTGTTTTTTCGTCGCTGATGACGGTGGTGTTCGGCACGCTGTTCGCCTTTATGACCAATCCGGTGCTGATGATCATCTGCGGTTTTCTGATTACTTACAGCAATGCATGGCTGACGTTTAGCTATCACGCTTATCAGACGGAGATTTTTCCGACGCACATTCGCGCCCGCGCGGTGGGTTTCTGCTATTCGTTTAGCCGCCTGTCCACGGTGTTCAGCAGTATTTTGATTGGCATTATTTTGCAGTATGCCGGCAGCCAGGGCGTGATCGCCTTTATCGTGCTGAGCATGTTGATAGTGATGCTATCGGTAGGAATTTACGGGCCGAAAACCCGTGGCATGGATTTGGAGAATATTTGAAGATGGCATCAGATCGTGCTGGCTGTCCCAGATCGTGCTGGCTGTCCCAGATCGTGCTGGCTGTCCCCCTCCTCGGTCCTCCCCCACAAGTGGGGGAGGAAGATGATGCCATATGTTAGTTTTGATGCTGCATGTGGCAGCGTCTCCTTCCCCCACTTGTGGGGGAAGGCCGGGATGGGGGACAGCGAGCACGCTATTAAGTACAGCGAGCAAAAGCTACTGCCCTTCCAGCACCTTAATATCCGCACTGCCCTGTTTTGACTGCACGGTTTCGTCTTTACGTAGCGCCGCCACATCCTTCGCCGATACGCTCGACTTCACGCCATTGCCCCAGCTGCCACGGATAAAGTTCACCACATCCGCCACCTGCTGGTCGTTCATGCGCCAGCCGAATGCCGGCATGGTGATTGCCGTTGGTGCACCTTGCACGCCAGGCAAAGTACCGCCCACCAGCACAATGTGGATCAGCGAGGTTGGATCGTCAGCCATCACCACCGGATTACCGCGCAGCGCCGGATAGAAGCGTTGATAGCCGCTACCGTCGGTTTTGTGGCACGCCGCACAGCTATCGACATAGGTCGATGCGCCTGGCTGGCTATCGTCACCTTTCCACAACGCCTTGGCGACCGCGTCATCCTGCTTAAACACCGCCTGATTCGGATCTTTTGCGCCGAGTGATTTCAGATATTTTGCAATCGCGCTGATATCCTCGTCGCTCAGATATTGCAGGCTGTGCTGCACCACGTCGGTCATGCCACCAAACACGGCGGTGTGATCGTTACGGCCAAAGCGCAGGAACTGCTTGAGATCGTCTTCGCTCCAGCGACCTAAACCATCGCGGTTGTCGCCACGCAGATTGCTGGCGGTCCAGCCGTCAATCGGCGCGCTGCTGCCGGCAAGATAGTTATTGCCTTCGTCGTTGTTAAGCGCTTTTTCCTGCATGGTGATACTGCGTGGCGTGTGGCAGGCGCCACAGTGGCCAAGACCTTCCACCAGATAGCGACCGCGAGCCAACTGCGGATCTTCCTGAGCCGCTGGTTGGAACGCTTTCACGTCCGGCGCAAAGATGCCGCGCCAGATCGAGAGCGGCCAACGCATCGACAGCGGCCATGGAATGTCGCTCTCTTTGTTGGCCTGCGCCACCGGCTGCACGCCGTGCATGAAGTAGGCATACAGCGCCTTCATGTCGTCATCGCTGACCACCGCATACGACGGATACGGCATCGCCGGATACAGCGTATCGCCGTTTTTCGCTACGCCGTGACGCACCGCTTTCTGGAAATCGTCGTAGCTGTAGTCGCCAATGCCGGTGGCTTTATCCGGCGTGATGTTGGTGGAATAAATGGTGCCGATTGGCGTCGCCATAGGCAGTCCACCGGCAAACGCCTGACCGCCCTGCGCGCTGTGACACGCTACGCAGTCGCCGGCGCGCGCCAGATACTCGCCGCGTTTCACCAATGCGTCCGCAGCGCTATCGTCCGCCACAGCGGCGAACGTCATCGTGCCCAGAAACAGGGCTAAAATGCTTTTAATCATCGCCGTGTTCCTTATGCCTGTACCAGCGGGCCGGGGTTTTTCAGATACTGTTCACGAATGGCTTTGGCTGACCAGTAAGTCAACGCCGCCACCATGCCGGTTGGGTTGTAGCCAAGTCCTTGCGGGAACGCTGAGGCGCCTGGCACAAACACGTTTGGCACATCCCAGCTCTGCAGATAGCGGTTAACCGCGCTGGTTTTCGGATCTTCACCCATAATCGCCCCGCCGCTCATGTGCGTGGTTTGATATACGGTGGTATCGAAGTGGGTGCCTGGACCTTTCGCGCCGCCGATGATCATTTTCGGGTTCATCGCTTCGGTGATTTTGCGCATCTTCTCAATCATGAACTGCGCCATCTTGATGTCGTTGTCCTGCCAGTCAAAGGTCATACGCAGCAGCGGCTGGCCGTAGGCATCTTTGTAGTTCGGATCGAGATCGAGATAGTTGGCGCGGTACGACTGGTGCGCGCCGTGCGCATCCATCGAGATGTGATGGTTGTAGGTATCGGCCACCGCCGATTTCCACTGGCTGCCCCAGTTCGGCGTGCCTTTTGGTGTCGGTAAACCGGAGATCGGCTTGGTACCGGCCTGGTTAACCCAGAACGGCGAACCGCCGACGAAGCCATGTGGGCCGTGATCGAAGTTATCGGCGTTGAAATCATCCACCGCCACACCTGCGCCACCGGCACCGATAAACGGGTTGGTGGTGGTGTTTTTGTCAAACAGCGCTTTCAGCGTCGAGATGTTCTGGTAGGCAAAGTTACGGCCCACCACACCTTCGTTGGAAATCGGGTTATACGGCTGGCCGATGCCGGAGAGCAGCATCAGGTGCACGTTGTGGAACTGGAATGCAGACAGGATCACCAGATCCGCCGGCTGCACCACTTCGCGGCCCTGACCATCGAGATAGGTCACGCCGGTGGCGCGCTTTTTATCGTCAGTCAGATTAACGCGCAGCACGTAAGAGTTATTGCGCAGCTCGAATTTCGGCTCCTGACGCAGCGCCGGCAGGATGTTAACGTTTGGCGACGCTTTGGAATACATATAGCAGGCGTAACCGCTGCAGAAACCGCAGAAGTTGCACGGGCCCATCTGTGCGCCGTAAGTGTTGGTGTACGGGCCAGAGGTGTTGGCCGACGGCATATTATACGGATGATATCCCACCGATTCCGCCGCCTGCGCAAACAGCTGCGCCGAGTAGGTGCGCTTCTGCGCTGGCAGCGGGAAGTCGCTGGAGCGATCGGGCGCATATGGGTTGCCGCCCTTCTCTTTACCCAGCAGCTTGCCTTTGATCGACCAGGCGCTGCCCGAGGTACCGAACACTTTCTCGGCCTGATCGAAGAAGGGTTCCAGTTCGTCATAATTGACGCCGAAATCCTGAATCGTCATGCCTTCCGGGATGAATTTTTTACCATAGCGCTGCTCATAGTGGCTTCGCAGGTTGAGCTCGACCGGATCGACGCGGAAATGCACGCCCGACCAGTGCAGGCCGGCGCCGCCGGTGCCGGTGCCCGGCAGAAATGCCGCCAGCTGACGATACGGCACAGCAGTCTGCGATGCATCGTGACGGATGGTCACGGTGCTTTTCGACAGATCCTGGAACAGCTTTTTACGGATGTTGTAGGTCAATTCATCGATCGACTGCGGATAGGATCCATCCGGATAGGTATCGCGATGCGGACCGCGCTCCAGCGCCACCACATTCAGGCCCGCTTCGGTCAGCTCTTTCGCCATAATCGCGCCCGCCCAGCCGAAACCGACCACGACCGCATCCACTTTTTTCAATTCATTTGCCACGCTTAGGTCCTCTCCCCGCGAATATCCACTGACGGGAACGGATAACGTTCGCCGCGTTCCACCCAATCCATAAAGTCAGCGCGTGCGCCTGGGAAGCCAATTAGCTTCCAGCCCACCATGCCTTGATTGCCGCCGTGGATCGGATCGCTGAAGTAACCCTCGCGGGTGTTTTGCAGCAGGAAGGAGAAGAAGGTTTTAGCGGGCAACTGCGGGAATTCCGCGTGGCCGCTTTCAAACGCGGTCAGCAGCGCATCTTGCTGTTCACCGGTTAGCTCAGCGAACACTTTGCCGTGCTGTTTTTTGCTCCAGCCATCGGCATCGGCGAGGCCGAGACGATAGATCTGCTGCGGCACCAGCGGCAGCTGATAGCCCAGCTCTTTCGGCAGGTCGGGATTGAATGGGCCTTGCATGTACCAGTTGTTACCGGTGGCATAAGGCGTGTTCATTTGGCGATCGATAAACTCCGGTACGCCGGCTTCGAGTGCGCCAGGACCGCGATCATCGCTGGGGATCAGGCGCGCCACCGCTGCAGTAATGAAGGCAAACTCTTCGGCGGTGAACCAGGTTGGCTGGTAGCTACGCGCCTGTTGCGGTGATGAATGTTGCTCGGCTGCCCCGGCGGCCATCGGCACCACTAAAGCGCCCATCGCCGTACTGCCCACCGCCATTGCCGGCGCCAGGGTGATGGTTCTCAGCAGAAAATCCCGGCGAGAATGACCATTTTTTTGTTCTGACATGACATTGCCTCAGTACCACATATAATGCGGCATGAAAGTTAAGTAGTTGCGTTGTATTGTTTTTTTATTGATAGCTTAAGGGATACAGCAGTACTGTTACCGGTAACAGTGCAAATATTGTAACACCATTGCTGTGGATTAATTAGTTCTTAGAAACAAATTCGCACTAATTACTTAACAATTGTCGCTGCCGCTTTACATCGCAGCGGCCAGGCTGTCATCGTCAGATACAACCGACAACAGACAGAGAGATGTCTAAAGCGGTATAAAAGAGTACACACAACAGCGGAGTGCCTATGTTTAAGTCCTTTTTTCCGCGGCCAACGCTGTTTTTCAGCTCAGCTGCGATTTGGAGTTTGATAGCAATTTTTGCCTGGTTTGGCTTTTTCAATGATCTCCCCGCGCGCTGGCCTGCGTTTCAGGCGGCGATGCAACAACCTTTGCCAACCAACGCCAGCCGTTTTATTCATGCCAGCCAGCTGTGGTTTTATGCCTATTACTGGATTGTCGCCGGGATTTTTGGCCTTGCGTGGCGCGTGATTGATAACCATCCGTGGCAGCGCTGGTCGGTTTGGGGTTCGATACTGATCATCTTTGTCACCTGGTTTGGCGTGCAGGTTGGCGTGGGCGTCAACGCCTGGTACGGCCCGTTCTACGACATGATTCAACAGGCGCTGACCAAAGCCGGTTCCGTCGCCATCCATCAGTTCTATGTGCAAGTGTTGGCGTTTCTCGGCATTGCGCTGATTGCGGTGGTGATTGGCGTGATGAACTCGTTCTTCGTCAGCCACTGGGTGTTCCGCTGGCGTACCGCGATGAATAATTACTACATGCATAACTGGCAGCGTCTGCGTCTGGTTGAGGGTGCAGCGCAACGTGTGCAGGAAGACACCATGCGCTTCGCCGGTACGCTGCAGGATTGGGGTATTAACTTTATTCAGGCGATTATGACGCTGGTGGCGTTCTTGCCGGTGCTGGTGACGCTGTCGCACCATGTGAAAGAGGTGCCCATTCTCGGCAGTATTCCTTATGCGCTGGTGATTGCCGCGCTGCTGTGGTCGCTGTTTGGTACCGCGCTGCTGGCGATGGTGGGGATAAAACTGCCGGGGCTGGAGTTCCGCAATCAGCGTGTGGAAGCAGCCTATCGTAAGGAGCTGGTGTATGGCGAAGACGATCCACAGCGCGCCTCACCGCCTACGGTGCATGAGCTGTTTAGCCGCGTGCGTCAGAACTATTTCCGCCTCTATTTCCACTATTTGTACTTCAACATCACGCGCATTATGTATCTGCAGGTGGATAACGTGTTCGGGCTGTTTGTGCTGTTTCCGTCGATTGTGGCGGGCACCATCACGCTGGGTCTGCTGAACCAGATCACCAACGTGTTTGATCAGGTGCGGTCATCGTTCCAGTATTTGATCACCTCGTGGTCAACGCTGATTACGCTGATGTCGATCTACAAACGTCTGCGCAGTTTCGAACAGATTCTGGATGATATTCCGCATGATGAGATGATGCGCGAAGCGGCAGAGTAAGGTGCGGTTTGGTGCGGCTGATGCCCTCACCCTAACCCTCTCCCGCAAGCGGGAGAGGGAACCGATCGAGCATGTTGCAGCATCTCCCTCTCCCGTGGGAGTGTACAGTCCGGGGACATGGTAAACGGGTGTTCAGGGACATGGTGAACACTTTTTAACATTCTTACCCATGGTGATCGACTTATTCTTCAGGTCGATCACCCCCACCTTT
>NZ_JBBCQO010000020.1:0-31949 GCF_037149875.1 Pantoea sp. USHLN256
CGCCGTAGCGCCGATGGTAGTGTGGGGTCTCCCCATGCGAGAGTAGGGAACTGCCAGGCATTAATTAGGTGAAGAAGCCCTGAACGGAAGTTCAGGGCTTTTTTACGTCTAAACAACGCCAATTTTCCCAAGTAAACTCAGAAAACATCAAACTCGCATCATAGCGATCAGGTAAACTACGGCGAGATTAATTAGTAAAGGCCGTGAAATGTCCAGCCCCAGCACATCCCTAAAAGCTTTCAACACCCTTGGTCTTGCGGTCAGCGCACACACGCTGATCATCGCCGATACTCCGGACGCCATAACCACAGCCTGGCAGAATAGTCAGCGATCAAATCTGCCTTTTCTTGTATTGGGAGAGGGCAGCAACATGCTCTTTCTTGAGGATTTCGGCGGCACTGTTGTGGTCAACGCAATTAAAGGGATAACCATCGATGACCATGACGAAGCATGGCATTTGCATGTTGGCGCAGGTGAGAATTGGCATAATTTAGTCGAGCAAACTCTGAAGAAAGGCATTACAGGATTAGAGAACCTGGCATTGATCCCCGGTAAGGCCGGTTCAGCACCAATCCAAAATATTGGTGCATACGGAGTCGAATTTAAAGATATTTGTCATCACGTAGAAGCTTTGCATTTACCGTCACAAAAAATTGTCCGATTACATCGGGAAGAGTGCCAATTTGGTTATCGTGATAGTATTTTCAAACATGCGATGAAGAACGACTATGTCATTACAAGCGTGGGATTACGTTTGGCAAAACAGTGGCAGCCTGTTCTGAGCTATGGCGATCTGACTAAATTAAACCCTGCTACAGTCTGTGCCTGGGATGTATTCAATGCTATTTGTCATATGCGTCAAAGCAAACTGCCTGACCCAAAAATTACAGGTAATGTGGGCAGTTTCTTCAAAAATCCGCTCATCACAGGTGAGCTGGCAGTTGCGCTAATTAAGGAGTGGCCAACCATTCCTCATTATCCACAGCAAAACGGTGAAGTTAAATTAGCGGCAGGATGGTTGATAGATCAGTGCGGCCTTAAAGGCTATCGCATGGGCGGCGCCGCCGTTCACCGCCAGCAGGCACTGGTACTGATTAATGAAGATCACGCTACACCGCAGGATATTGTCGATCTAGCGCACCATGTCAGAAATAAAGTCGGTAAAAAATTCGATGTTTGGCTGGAGCCAGAAGTGCGCTTTATCGGTGCTCGTGGCGAACGTAACGCCGTTGAGGTGATTTCATGAAAGATAATAGCGTGCCACTAAAGTTAGTGGCATTGGTGGCGGATGGCGAATTTCACTCTGGTGAACAACTAGGTGAAGCTCTGGGCATGAGCCGTGCAGCAATCAATAAACATATACAGACATTAAAAAGTTGGGGGCTGGATGTATATACGGTAACGGGGAAAGGATACAGCTTGGCAGGCCCCATTCAGTTACTGGATGAAGACATCATCTTGTCACATCTTCATCAATCCAATCTGGCTGTTATCCCTGTTATTGATTCAACGAACCAATATTTGTTGGATCGAATGGATCAATTACCTTCCGGCTATGCATGCATTGCGGAGTATCAGCAAGCAGGGCGTGGACGTCGTGGTCGTAAGTGGTTTTCTCCCTTTGGTTCTAACCTCTATATGTCAATGTATTGGCGTCTGGAGGAGGGGCCAGCTGCGGCTATGGGATTAAGTTTGGTGATTGGTATTATCATGGCGGAGGTGATTCAATCGCTGGGCGCGCCTGAAGTACGCGTTAAATGGCCAAATGACCTTTATCTCAATGACCGAAAACTCGCAGGGATTTTAGTTGAATTAACGGGCAAAACCGGTGATGCCGCGCAGATTGTCATAGGGGCGGGCGTGAACTTACTGATGAGGTCTGAAGGCGCAATGGAAATTAATCAAGGTTGGATTAATTTGCAGGAAGCCGGAATTGATATTGACCGAAATGTATTAGCTGCAAGATTACTTAATAGCCTTCGCGAAGCTCTGCCAATTTTTGAACGTGATGGTTTGGCGCCATTTGTGAAACGTTGGGAAGCGCTCGATAACTTCATTAATCGTCCAGTAAAACTTCTTATTGGTGACCGTGAAGTATACGGTATTGCGCGGGGTATCGATAAGCAAGGAGGTTTATTATTGGAGCAGGATGGAGAAGTTAAATCCTGGGTTGGAGGCGAAATCTCCCTTCGTCCTGACAATTAATTCTTTATCTCTGATAATAAAAAAGCGCCCGTTTATGATGGCGGGCGTTTCATTCAAAATATTATTTTCTTAAACGAACGCTCTGTACCGCATGATCAGCAGACTTAGTCATAATCAAACTGGCCCTTTCACGCGTCGGCAGAATATTTTCCTTTAAATTAAGCCAGTTAATCTCTTTCCAAAGTCCGCGCGCAATATTGAGCGCATCCTCTTCAGGTAACTGCGAATAGTGATGGAAATATGAGTCTGGGTCGCTAAATGCACCTTCACGGAATTTTAAGAATCTATTTACATACCAATTTTCAAGTAAGGACTCAGGTGCATCAACATAAATAGAGAAATCTACGAAATCTGAGACAAATACATGGTGGGGATCGTGAGGATAGTCCATGCCACTTTGTAGTACATTCAATCCTTCAAGAATGAGAATGTCCGGTTGTTGTACTACTTTGTCCCCATCAGGAATGACATCATAAATCAGATGTGAATAGACTGGCGCTGTCACCTGACTGGCTCCCGATTTCAAATCAGAAACGAAGTTCACCAGGCGATGCATATCATAAGATTGTGGGAAGCCTTTTTTCTTCATCAGACCGCGTTCTTTAAGCACCGCATTGGGATGCAAAAAGCCATCAGTAGTAATGAGTTCAACTTTACGATGTTCTGGCCAGCGACTAAGTAATGCCTGAAGCACGCGAGCCGTGGTGCTTTTACCTACAGCAACACTGCCAGCAATACTAATGATATAAGGGATTTTCTGCCCATTCGTGCCAAGAAATTGTTCCAGCACCGCCTGACGACGAAGATTAGAGCTGATATAGAAATTAAGCAGGCGCGATAGCGGCAGATAGATCTCAGCCACTTCTTCTAATGAAAGATCTTCATTAATACCACGCAACCGCTCGATTTCACCTTCAGCCAGTGTCATTGGTACGGAATCGCGTAGTGCAGCCCATTGTTGACGATTGAACTGTAAATAGGGCGTAGTAAGAGGTGTCGTTTTTTTACTCATAAGCATGCATTTGAGTGCAAATACTGATTCATCAACACCTTGTAGCATCGAGCATACAACGATGTATCAAACTCAATTGCACGTCACAGGGGTAATTAACGAGAACAATGGGCAGGAGGGTAACACCAGTATGACTTTAAAAAGAAGTAAAATGATAAACATGAGCACGCTTTCGTAAGCGCGCCCACATTTTTCTTGTCGGTCAGTAGCTTGAAACTACATTTTCTGCTGAGCCGGTACGCAGCCGTTTATAGTAAATTGCGCTGGGATGAGAATGTCCATCCGAGCATAAGGCATAGTCAGGCAATTCTCCCAAATAATGGTAGCCATGCGACCGATAGAAATCTTCTGCTGATGAACCCGCTATAACATCCAAATAAAGGAGTCCACGCTGATGGCTTTCCGCCTTTTGCTCAAGCGCTTGCATTAACCGCTGTCCAATTTTTTCATGCTGAACGCCAGAATGCACCAGCAGCTGCAAAACTTCTGCACGATTTTGCCCATCTGGGCGCTGGCAAATACCCATTTGCACACTCCCCACCAGAGACGAATCAATGATAGCAATCCACATCAGCAAATCATGACGTGCCATTTGGTCGCGCAAGCTATGAAAATAGCGCTCAGCATCCTGATGCCGTTGCATTCCCCGCGAATGTTGAAATGCAGTTGTCATATTGTTCTTTATTGCGTCAATCATCAGTGCGGCCAGCGCGTAACGATATTGAGGCAAATTTTCTGCAGTGAGCTGAACAATATTCATGCGATATCCTCCCTCAATTGATTTGATTAAAGAACTAAGCAAATTACGGGCCAGTAGAAAAATGCTGCTGAATGGATGCATATCAAAATTATTTTCATAATTTGCACTGCAAATAGGCAACGTGCCCCAAAAATGAGCGCAGTTGATGGTGAGGGTATTAAGTTATCCAATTATCCTTATGCTGTAAAAATGCACGCATTTTGGATGGTTTTGCTTCAGTTGAGCAGTGATTTGCGATGATTTGCACAAATAGTAAGCTAAAGAACAATTTTAGCGATTTTTTTGTTGCATCCTTCTTCGGGTCTTCCTAGAATGCGCTCCACTTGATGCCGGCTTAGCTCAGTTGGTAGAGCAACTGACTTGTAATCAGTAGGTCACCAGTTCGATTCCGGTAGCCGGCACCATCAAGTAGGTGGGATTCCCGAGCGGCCAAAGGGAGCAGACTGTAAATCTGCCGTCACAGACTTCGAAGGTTCGAATCCTTCTCCCACCACCATCTCAACCTCCTGGTTGAGCATCAGATAAAGTCCTTATCTGATGGGTGAGTTCTTCATCTCTCACCTTCGAATTTCAGATTGTGCGTTAGCACAATCAACGTCGGTCAGAAACTCTGACTGGCTCGAATAATAGAAGGTCTTCTTTTATTATTCATAAGCTACAGAAAGAACAGGTAGCCGAGTTCCAGGATGCGGGCATCGTATAATGGCTATTACCTCAGCCTTCCAAGCTGATGATGCGGGTTCGATTCCCGCTGCCCGCTCCAGATGTGCTGATATGGCTCAGTTGGTAGAGCGCACCCTTGGTAAGGGTGAGGTCCCCAGTTCGACTCTGGGTATCAGCACCACTTCCTTTATCTCTCTCCTGATTCTCTCTCTGTAAACCAAACAGTCAGGCATTGCCTGGTTGATATGACGATATCTTCGATATATCCGTGTCTTAGAGGGACTAGCGATGGCTAAAGAGCAATTTCAGCGTAACAAACTGCACGTAAACGTGGGCACCATCGGTCACGTCGACCACGGTAAAACCACCCTGACTGCAGCAATCACTACCGTTCTGGCTAAAACCTACGGTGGTAAAGCAAGCAAGTTCGATGAGATCGATAAGGCGCCAGAAGAGAAAGCGCGTGGTATCACCATCAACACTTCTCACGTTGAATATGAAACCCCGACTCGCCACTATGCGCACGTTGACTGCCCAGGCCACGCCGACTATGTGAAAAACATGATCACCGGTGCTGCGCAGATGGACGGCGCGATCCTGGTTGTTGCTGCGACTGACGGCCCAATGCCTCAGACCCGTGAGCACATCCTGCTGGGTCGTCAGGTTGGCGTTCCTTACATCATCGTGTTCCTGAACAAGTGCGACATGGTTGATGATGAAGAGCTGCTGGAACTGGTTGAGATGGAAGTACGTGACCTGCTGTCAGCATATGACTTCCCAGGCGACGACACTCCAATCGTACGCGGTTCTGCTCTGAAAGCGCTGGAAGGCGAAGCTGAGTGGGAAGCTAAGATCATTGAACTGGCTGAGCATCTGGATACCTACATCCCAGAGCCAGTACGTGCAATCGACCTGCCGTTCCTGCTGCCAATCGAAGACGTATTCTCAATCTCAGGCCGTGGTACTGTTGTTACCGGTCGTGTTGAGCGCGGTATCGTTAAAGTGGGCGACGAAGTTGAAATCGTGGGTATCAAGGCGACTGTTAAGTCTACCTGTACCGGCGTTGAAATGTTCCGCAAACTGCTGGACCAGGGTCAGGCTGGCGAGAACTGTGGCGTTCTGCTGCGTGGTATTAAGCGTGAAGATATCCAGCGTGGCCAGGTTCTGGCTAAGCCGGCTTCAATCAAGCCGCATACCAAGTTCACTTCAGAAGTGTACGTTCTGTCTAAAGATGAAGGCGGCCGTCATACTCCGTTCTTCAAAGGCTACCGTCCACAGTTCTACTTCCGTACTACTGACGTGACCGGCAACGTTGAGCTGCCAGAAGGCGTTGAGATGGTAATGCCAGGCGACAACGTTCAGATGACCGTTGAGCTGATCCACCCAATCGCGATGGATGAAGGCTTGCGCTTCGCTATCCGTGAAGGCGGCCGTACTGTTGGTGCGGGTGTTGTTGCTACAATTATCGCTTAATTGCGATAACATTTGACGCAATGCACAAGGAAAGGGCATCATTTGATGCCCTTTTTGCACGCTGTTACATAGAACCTGGCTCATCAGTGATTTTCAATCATAATCATTGTTGAGACAGGCTCTGTTTCACGGCGTTGGATACCGAGTTACGCTCAACAGCTCATTCGGTTTGGATGCCTCGCTCTGCGGGGCAGAATAGTTTCTGAATTATTGTGGCAGGTTGGTTTATGAGTGCGAATACCGAAGCTCAAGGAAGCGGGCGCGGCCTTGAAGCGATGAAATGGGTAGTTGTGGTCGCCTTGCTCCTGGTAGCAATCGTCGGCAACTATATTTATCGCGATGTAACATTGCCTCTGCGCGCGCTGGCTGTAGTTGTGCTGATTGCTGCCGCAGGCGGCATTGCATTGCTGACAATCAAAGGTAAAGCGACCGTGGCATTTGCTCGTGAAGCAAAAACCGAAATGCGTAAGGTCATTTGGCCAACTCGCCAGGAAACATTGCACACCACGTTAATCGTTGCCGCGGTAACTGCCGTGATGTCACTGATTTTGTGGGGGCTGGATGGCATTCTGGTCCGCCTGGTATCGTTTATCACTGGCCTGAGGTTCTGAGATGTCTGAAGCTCCAAAAAAACGCTGGTACGTCGTTCAGGCGTTCTCCGGTTTTGAAGCACGTGTAGCAAAGTCGCTGCACGAGCATATCAAACTGCACAACATGGAAGAGCTTTTTGGCGAAGTCATGGTGCCGACTGAAGAAGTCGTTGAAATCCGTGGCGGCCAGCGCCGCAAAAGCGAACGTAAATTCTTCCCTGGCTACGTATTGGTTCAGATGGTGATGAATGACGCCAGCTGGCACTTAGTGCGTAGCGTACCGCGTGTAATGGGCTTTATTGGTGGTACTTCTGACCGTCCAGCGCCAATCAGTGACAAAGAAGTTGACGCGATCATGAACCGTCTGCAGCAGGTTGGTGATAAACCGCGTCCAAAAACACTGTTCGAGCCAGGCGAGATGGTTCGCGTCAGCGATGGCCCGTTTGCTGACTTCAACGGTGTGGTTGAAGAAGTGGACTACGAGAAGAGCCGCTTGAAAGTGTCTGTTTCCATCTTTGGCCGCGCAACGCCAGTGGAACTCGACTTTGCTCAGGTGGAGAAAGGTTAACCCTTTTGTTCACTTTTTAGCTCTTGCGAAAGGCGCGAAATTTACCTATAATTTCGCGCCTTTTGTTTTTATGTGCCGGCAACGGCGTATAAATCGTTATCACGGGGAGCCTGTTTTTCAGGCGTTATAACCCAATTGAGGAATTATCATGGCCAAGAAAGTACAAGCCTACGTTAAGCTGCAGGTTGCAGCCGGTATGGCTAACCCAAGCCCACCTGTTGGTCCAGCTCTGGGTCAGCAGGGTGTTAACATCATGGAATTCTGCAAAGCGTTCAACGCTAAGACTGAATCCCTGGAGAAAGGCCTGCCTACTCCTGTTGTTATCACCGTATACAGCGACCGTTCTTTCACCTTCGTTACCAAAACCCCTCCGGCTGCCGTACTGCTGAAAAAAGCAGCGGGCATCAAGTCTGGTTCTGGTAAGCCGAACAAAGATAAAGTCGGTAAAGTTTCCCGTGCTCAGGTACGTGAAATCGCAGAAACTAAAGCTGCGGACATGACTGGTTCTGACGTAGAAGCGATGACTCGCTCTATCGAAGGTACTGCACGTTCCATGGGCCTGGTAGTAGAGGATTAATAAATGGCTAAGCTGACCAAGCGCATGAGCGTAATCCGTGACAAAGTTGATGCTACTAAGCAGTACGACATCAACGAAGCTGTTGCTCTGCTGAAAGAACTGGCTACTGCTAAGTTCGTAGAAAGCGTTGACGTTGCTGTTAACCTCGGCATCGATGCACGTAAATCTGATCAGAACGTGCGCGGCGCGACCGTTCTGCCACACGGTACTGGTCGTTCAGTACGTGTTGCTGTCTTCACCCAAGGCGCAAATGCTGAAGCTGCTAAAGCAGCTGGCGCAGAGCTGGTAGGTATGGAAGATCTGGCTGAGCAGATTAAGAAAGGCGAAATGAACTTTGACGTTGTTATCGCATCTCCAGATGCAATGCGCGTTGTTGGCCAGTTGGGCCAGGTTCTGGGCCCACGCGGTCTGATGCCTAACCCGAAAGTTGGTACTGTAACTCCTAACGTTGCTGAAGCAGTTAAAAATGCTAAAGCAGGTCAGGTTCGTTATCGTAACGACAAAAACGGCATCATCCACACCACCATTGGTAAAGTGGATTTTGACACTGACAAATTGAAAGAAAACCTGGAATCTCTGCTAGTTGCGCTGAAAAAAGCGAAACCTTCACAGGCGAAAGGCGTGTACATCAAGAAAGTCAGCATCTCTACCACCATGGGCGCCGGCGTTGCCGTTGACCAGGCTGGTCTGAGCGCATCAGCAAACTAATTGCTGCTTGTAACGGGCGAAAAATTCATCTAGAATCTTACGCCCGTTGTTCTGGTTAAACATTCAATCCAGAACCCAGATTCAAAGTGAATGATCAGCTAAGTCTAAACACCTAGCAGTTCAGTCGCTTAGGTTGGAGCCAGGCCTTATCCTGGCCTCCGTCCAAGACCGCAGGAGCATAATATTTTCGGATATCTTGCTTAATACCCTGCGTAGACGGTGACAGAACCAAAAAGAATTTTTTCTTCACTGGATTCTGCTCACCGTGTAATAGCGCTTATCGCCCTCGGGTGAATAAGTGAAGTGAGTTCCGGGAAATTATTCCCGGTCAATCCAGGAGCAAAAGCTAATGGCATTAAATCTTCAAGGCAAACAAGCGATTGTTGCTGAAGTTAGCGAAGTAGCCAAAGGCGCGCTTTCAGCGGTTGTTGCGGATTCCCGTGGCGTGACCGTTGATAAAATGACCGAACTGCGTAAAGCAGGTCGTGAAGCTGGCGTTTACATGCGTGTTGTTCGTAACACCCTGCTGCGCCGCGTCGTTGAAGGTACTCCATTCGAGTGCCTGAAAGACACGTTTGTTGGTCCGACCCTGATTGCATACTCTTTGGAACACCCGGGCGCTGCTGCTCGTCTGTTCAAAGATTTCGCGAAAGCGAATGCAAAATTTGAGGTCAAAGCTGCAGCCTTTGAAGGTGAGCTGATCACGGCGGCCAATATTGACCGTCTGGCAACTCTGCCGACTTACGAAGAAGCACTGGCACGTCTGATGTCGACCATGAAAGAAGCCGCTGCTGGCAAACTGGTTCGTACTCTGGCTGCTGTGCGCGATGCAAAAGAAGCGGCTTAAGGCCAAATTCTTTTCCTTCGTGCTTGCTACCGTATAAACTTTTTCTGATTTTTAGGAACAATCGATATGTCTATCACTAAAGACCAAATTCTGGAAGCTGTTGCCGCTATGTCCGTAATGGAAGTAGTTGAGCTGGTTTCTGCTATGGAAGAAAAATTCGGCGTTTCTGCTGCTGCCGCTGTAGCTGTTGCTGCTGGCCCAGCTGAAGCTGTTGAAGAGAAAACTGAATTCGACGTAGTTCTGAAAGCTGTTGGCGCTAACAAAGTCGCAGTAATCAAAGCAGTACGTACTGCAACTGGCCTGGGCTTGAAAGAAGCTAAAGACCTGGTTGAAGCTACTGGTACTATCAAAGAAGGCATCAGCAAAGATGACGCAGCCGCTCTTGAAGCTGCTCTGAAAGAAGCTGGCGCTGAAGTTGAAGTTAAGTAAGACAACCCTCGGGTTGCAGCCTGAGTAACATTAGGCTGATGGCTGGTGACTGTTCAGGTCACCAGCCTTTTTGCGCTACAGGGGAATGATGGCGTTTCGCACTGTTTGTCCGTCATTCCTCTTCAATATCTTTTTCTATCGACGCCTTAATATATCGCTCTCCTGTGAAGGTTCCCTGCCTGAACAACGGCGATGAAATGATTTAAGAGTGATAGAAAGATGTATTGCATGGGGTGCAGCGCATCGCATGAAAAACAAAAAATAGTGTTGCATGAACTGTCCTTTTCAGGACGGACAGCGTGGTTCGACATGTCAGCTAGCTGAGGAACCCCATGGTTTACTCCTATACCGAGAAAAAACGTATTCGTAAGGATTTTGGTAAACGTCCACAAGTTTTGGACATTCCATATCTCCTTTCTATCCAGCTTGACTCGTTCCAGAAGTTTATCGAGCAAGATCCAGAAGGCCAGTACGGTCTGGAAGCAGCCTTCCGCTCCGTATTCCCGATCTCAAGCTACAGCGGCAACTCTGAGTTGCAGTATGTCAGCTATCGTTTGGGTGAGCCTGTCTTTGACGTAACTGAATGTCAGATCCGTGGCGTGACCTATTCGGCACCGCTGCGCGTGAAACTGCGTCTGGTGATCTACGAGCGCGAAGCGCCGGAAGGCACCGTAAAAGACATTAAAGAACAAGAAGTCTACATGGGTGAAATTCCACTCATGACAGACAACGGTACCTTTGTCATCAATGGTACTGAGCGTGTTATCGTTTCTCAGCTGCATCGTAGTCCAGGCGTGTTCTTTGACAGCGATAAGGGTAAAACGCACTCTTCCGGTAAAGTGCTGTATAACGCACGTATCATCCCTTACCGCGGTTCATGGCTCGATTTCGAGTTTGACCCGAAAGACAACCTCTTCGTCCGTATTGACCGTCGTCGTAAGCTGCCGGCCAGTATCATTCTGCGCGCGTTAAACTTCACCTCAGAACAAATCCTCGATCTGTTCTTTGACAAAGTTGTTTATGAAATCCGCGATAACAAACTGCAGATGGAACTGGTGCCTGAGCGCCTGCGTGGTGAAACCGCCTCCTTCGATATCGAAGCCAACGGCACGGTCTACGTTGAGAAAGGTCGTCGCATCACTGCGCGCCACATCCGTCAGCTGGAAAAAGACAACATTCAGCATATCGAAGTGCCAGTTGAATACATTGCTGGCAAAGTAGTTGCTAAAGACTACGTCGATCTGAACACCGGCGAACTGATCGTTCCTGCCAACATGGAATTGTCACTGGATCTGCTGGCGAAACTGAGCCAGTCAGGCCACAAGCGCATTGAAACGCTGTTCACCAACGACCTGGATCACGGTGCGTACATCTCCGAGACCTTGCGTGTTGACCCAACCAACGATCGCTTAAGCGCGCTGGTTGAGATCTACCGCATGATGCGTCCTGGTGAGCCACCGACGCGTGAAGCCGCTGAAAACCTGTTTGAGAACCTGTTCTTCTCTGAAGATCGTTACGATCTTTCTGCGGTAGGCCGCATGAAGTTCAACCGTTCTCTGCTGCGTGATGAGATCGAAGGTTCAGGCATCCTGAGCAAAGACGACATCATCGAAGTGATGAAGAAACTTATCGGTATCCGTAACGGTATCGGTGAAGTGGATGATATCGATCACCTCGGTAACCGTCGTATTCGTTCAGTCGGTGAAATGGCTGAAAACCAGTTCCGTGTAGGTCTGGTTCGTGTTGAGCGTGCAGTTAAAGAGCGTTTGTCTCTTGGCGACCTCGATACGCTGATGCCGCAGGACATGATCAACGCTAAGCCGATTTCGGCGGCGGTGAAAGAGTTCTTTGGTTCAAGCCAGCTGTCACAGTTTATGGATCAGAACAACCCGTTGTCTGAGATTACGCACAAACGTCGTATCTCTGCTCTGGGCCCAGGCGGTCTGACTCGTGAGCGCGCCGGCTTCGAAGTACGTGACGTACACCCAACTCACTACGGTCGTGTATGTCCTATCGAAACCCCCGAAGGCCCGAACATCGGTCTGATCAACTCACTTTCTGTTTACGCGCAGACTAACGAATACGGTTTCCTTGAAACCCCGTATCGTCGCGTTGTTGACGGCAAAGTGAGTGACGAAATTCATTACCTCTCTGCAATCGAAGAGGGTAACTACGTTATCGCTCAGGCGAACACCAACCTTGCAGACGATGGCAGCTTTGTTGACGATCTCGTCACCTGCCGTAGCAAGGGTGAGTCAAGCCTGTTCAGCCGCGATCAAGTTGACTACATGGACGTTTCCACCCAGCAGGTGGTTTCTGTCGGTGCGTCACTGATTCCGTTCCTGGAGCACGATGATGCTAACCGCGCCTTGATGGGTGCGAACATGCAACGTCAGGCGGTTCCAACTCTGCGTGCTGATAAGCCGCTGGTTGGTACCGGTATGGAGCGTGCAGTAGCGGTTGACTCCGGTGTAACTGCCGTCGCGAAACGTGGTGGTACCGTTCAGTACGTTGATGCGTCTCGTATCGTTATTAAAGTTAACGAAGAAGAGATGTATCCGGGCGAAGCGGGCATCGACATCTACAACCTGACTAAGTACACCCGTTCTAACCAGAACACCTGCATCAACCAGATGCCATGTGTGAATCTGGGTGAACCGATTGAACGTGGCGACGTGCTGGCAGATGGCCCGTCTACCGATCTCGGTGAACTGGCGCTGGGTCAGAACATGCGCGTGGCGTTCATGCCATGGAACGGTTACAACTTCGAAGACTCCATCCTCGTATCCGAGCGTGTGGTTCAGGAAGACCGTTTCACTACCATTCACATTCAGGAACTGGCATGTGTGTCTCGTGACACCAAGCTGGGGCCAGAAGAGATCACCGCTGATATCCCGAACGTGGGTGAAGCGGCGCTTTCTAAGCTGGATGAATCCGGCATCGTGTATATCGGTGCGGAAGTGACTGGTGGCGACATTCTGGTTGGTAAGGTGACGCCGAAAGGTGAAACCCAGCTGACGCCAGAAGAAAAACTGCTGCGTGCGATCTTCGGTGAAAAAGCCTCTGACGTGAAAGATTCGTCACTGCGCGTTCCGAACGGCGTATCCGGTACTGTCATCGACGTGCAGGTCTTCACCCGCGATGGCGTGGAAAAAGACAAGCGCGCGCTGGAAATCGAAGAGATGCAGCTGAAGCAGGTTAAGAAAGACCTGTCTGAAGAACTGCAGATCTTTGAAGCTGGCCTGTTCGGTCGTATCCAGGCAGTACTGATCTCGGGTGGCGTTGAAGCTGACAAGCTGGACAAATTGCCACGTGAGCGCTGGTTGGAGCTGGGCCTGACTGACGAAGAGAAGCAGAACTCTCTGGAGCAGCTGGCTGAGCAGTACGACGAGCTGAAGCACGAGTTTGAGAAAAAACTTGAAGCTAAGCGTCGCAAAATCACTCAAGGCGATGATCTGGCACCAGGCGTGCTGAAAATCGTTAAGGTGTATCTGGCCGTTAAACGTCAGATCCAGCCTGGTGACAAGATGGCAGGTCGTCACGGTAACAAGGGTGTTATCTCTAAGATCAACCCTATCGAAGACATGCCTTACGATGAGAACGGTACGCCGGTTGACATCGTACTGAACCCGCTGGGCGTACCATCGCGTATGAACATCGGTCAGATTCTGGAAACTCACCTTGGTATGGCGGCGAAAGGCATTGGTGAAAAAATCAATGCGATGCTGAAGAAGCAGGAAGAAGTCTCCAAACTGCGTGAGTTTATCCAGCGTGCTTACGATCTGGGCACCGATGTGCGTCAGAAAGTTGACCTGAACACCTTTACCGACGACGAAGTGCTGCGTCTGGCAGAAAACCTGAAGAAGGGTATGCCAATCGCGACTCCGGTGTTTGACGGTGCGAAAGAGAGCGAAATCAAAGAGCTGCTGCAGCTCGGCGGTCTGCCTTCTTCCGGTCAGATCACCCTGTTCGACGGCCGTACCGGTGAGCAGTTTGAGCGTCAGGTAACCGTAGGTTACATGTACATGCTGAAACTGAACCACTTGGTCGACGACAAGATGCACGCACGTTCTACCGGTTCTTACAGCTTGGTTACTCAGCAGCCGCTGGGTGGTAAAGCGCAGTTCGGTGGACAGCGCTTCGGTGAGATGGAAGTGTGGGCACTGGAAGCATACGGTGCCGCGTATACCCTGCAGGAAATGCTTACCGTTAAATCTGATGACGTTAACGGCCGTACGAAGATGTATAAAAACATCGTCGACGGTAACCATCAGATGGAACCGGGCATGCCTGAATCCTTCAACGTACTGTTGAAAGAGATTCGCTCGCTGGGTATCAACATCGAGCTGGAAGACGAGTAAGTACTCGCAAGTACTGGTTACGGGACGTGCACTTCGGGTGCGCGTCCCTGAGAGTTCCACTCCGACGGGAGCTAATCCGTGAAAGACTTACTTAAGTTTCTGAAAGCGCAAACTAAGACCGAAGAGTTTGATGCGATCAAAATTGCTCTGGCCTCGCCAGACATGATCCGTTCATGGTCTTTTGGTGAAGTTAAAAAGCCGGAAACCATTAACTATCGTACCTTTAAGCCAGAGCGTGACGGCCTTTTCTGTGCCCGTATTTTCGGACCGGTAAAAGACTACGAATGCCTGTGCGGTAAGTACAAGCGTTTAAAACATCGCGGCGTGATCTGTGAGAAGTGTGGCGTTGAAGTTACACAGACCAAAGTACGTCGTGAGCGCATGGGCCACATTGAGTTGGCTTCACCTACTGCGCACATTTGGTTCCTGAAATCACTGCCTTCGCGTATCGGCTTGCTGCTGGATATGCCACTGCGTGATATCGAGCGCGTGCTGTACTTCGAATCTTATGTGGTTATCGAAGGCGGCATGACCAACCTGGAAAAACGTCAGATTCTGACGGAAGAGCAGTATCTTGACGCGCTGGAAGAGTTCGGTGACGAATTCGATGCGAAGATGGGTGCGGAAGCTATCCAGGCGCTGCTGAAAAATATGGATCTGGAGCAAGAGTGCGAGCAGCTGCGCGAAGAGCTGAACGAAACCAACTCCGAGACCAAACGTAAGAAGCTGACCAAGCGTATCAAGCTGCTGGAAGCGTTCGTTCAATCTGGTAACAAGCCAGAGTGGATGATCCTGACCGTTCTGCCGGTTCTGCCGCCAGATCTGCGTCCGCTGGTACCGCTGGATGGTGGTCGTTTCGCTACGTCGGATCTGAACGATCTGTATCGTCGCGTGATCAACCGTAACAACCGTCTGAAACGTCTGCTGGATCTGGCTGCGCCAGACATCATCGTACGTAACGAAAAACGTATGCTGCAGGAAGCGGTTGATGCACTGCTGGATAACGGCCGTCGCGGTCGCGCCATCACTGGCTCGAACAAGCGTCCGTTGAAATCTCTGGCAGACATGATCAAAGGTAAACAGGGTCGTTTCCGTCAGAACCTGTTGGGTAAACGTGTTGACTACTCTGGACGTTCAGTCATCACCGTTGGTCCATACCTGCGTCTGCATCAGTGCGGTCTGCCGAAGAAAATGGCTCTTGAGCTGTTCAAACCGTTCATTTACGGCAAGCTGGAACTGCGTGGCCTCGCCACCACCATCAAAGCCGCGAAGAAAATGGTTGAGCGCGAAGAAGCTGTCGTTTGGGATATCCTGGACGAAGTGATCCGCGAACACCCGGTACTGCTGAACCGTGCACCAACTCTGCACCGTTTGGGTATCCAGGCGTTTGAACCGGTTCTGATCGAAGGTAAAGCAATTCAGCTGCACCCGCTGGTTTGTGCGGCCTATAACGCCGACTTCGATGGTGACCAGATGGCTGTTCACGTACCGCTGACGCTGGAAGCCCAGCTGGAAGCGCGTGCGCTGATGATGTCGACCAACAACATTCTGTCACCAGCGAACGGCGAGCCAATCATCGTTCCTTCACAGGACGTTGTTCTGGGTCTGTACTACATGACCCGCGACAAAGTGAACGCCAAAGGCGAAGGCATGGTGCTGACTGGCCCGAAAGAAGCTGAGCGTGTTTATCGCGCTGGCCTGGCTGAGCTGCATGCACGCGTTAAAGTGCGTATCACTGAATACACCAAGAACGAGCAGGAAGAGTTCGTTGCGAAAACCAGCATTATCGACACCACCATTGGTCGTGCGATTCTGTGGATGATTGTACCGAAAGGCCTGCCTTACTCCATCGTCAACCAGGCGTTGGGTAAGAAAGCGATTTCCAAGATGCTGAACACTTGTTACCGCATCCTTGGCCTGAAGCCGACCGTTATCTTTGCTGACCAAACCATGTACACCGGTTTTGCTTATGCAGCCCGTTCAGGTGCCTCTGTCGGTATCGACGACATGGTGATCCCAGCGAAGAAAGCGGAAATCGTAGCGGAAGCGGAAGCGGAAGTTGCTGAGATTCAGGAACAGTTCCAGTCTGGTCTGGTAACTGCTGGCGAACGTTACAACAAAGTTATCGATATTTGGGCCGCCGCTAACGAACGCGTTTCCAAAGCGATGATGGATAACCTGCAAACTGAAACTGTGATTAACCGTCACGGCGAAGAAGAGCAGCAGGTATCGTTCAACAGCATCTACATGATGGCCGACTCCGGTGCGCGTGGTTCTGCTGCACAGATTCGTCAGCTGGCCGGTATGCGTGGTCTGATGGCTAAGCCAGATGGCTCAATCATCGAAACGCCGATCACCGCGAACTTCCGTGAAGGTTTGAACGTACTCCAGTACTTCATCTCCACGCACGGTGCGCGTAAAGGTCTTGCGGATACCGCACTGAAAACTGCTAACTCCGGTTATCTGACGCGTCGTCTGGTAGACGTAGCGCAGGATCTCGTGGTTACCGAAGATGACTGCGGCACGTTCGAAGGCATCATGATGACTCCGGTCATCGAAGGTGGCGATGTTAAAGAACCACTGCGTGAGCGTGTACTGGGTCGTGTAACGGCTGAAGACGTTCTGAAGCCGGGCACTGCAGATATCCTGATTCCGCGTAACACCCTGATCGATGAGCACTGGTGTGATGTGATCGAACTGAATTCAGTCGATGCCATCAAAGTGCGCTCGGTTGTTGGTTGTGAAACCGACTTCGGTGTATGTGCACACTGCTACGGTCGCGATCTGGCACGTGGTCACATCATCAATAAAGGTGAGGCCATCGGCGTTATCGCAGCACAGTCCATCGGTGAGCCGGGTACTCAGCTGACGATGCGTACGTTCCACATCGGTGGTGCGGCATCTCGTGCGGCTGCTGAATCCAGCATCCAGGTGAAGAACAAAGGTACTATCAAGCTGACCAACGCGAAGTCAGTAACCAACTCCTCAGGGAAACTGGTTATCGTTTCACGTAACGTTGAGCTGAAAATGATCGACGAGTTCGGTCGTACCAAAGAGAGCTATAAAGTGCCTTACGGTGCGGTCATGGCGAAAGGTGACGGTGAGCAGGTTGCAGCGGGCGAGACCGTAGCAAACTGGGATCCGCATACCATGCCGGTCATTACTGAAGTGGGCGGTTTCATTCGCTTCACTGACATGATCGACGGCCAGACCATTACCCGTCAGACTGACGACTTAACCGGTCTGTCATCGCTGGTGGTTCTGGACTCTGCAGAACGTACTGCGGGTGGTAAAGATCTGCGTCCTGCGCTGAAAATTATTGATGCCAACGGAAATGATGTGCTGATCCCAGGTACCGATATGCCAGCTCAGTACTTCCTGCCGGGCAAAGCGATTGTTCAGCTGGAAGATGGCGTTAAGATCAGTGCCGGTGACACGCTGTCGCGTGTTCCGCAGGAATCTGGCGGTACCAAGGATATTACCGGTGGTCTGCCGCGCGTTGCTGACTTGTTCGAAGCGCGTCGTCCGAAAGAGCCAGCAATCCTGGCGGAGATCAGCGGTATCATCTCCTTCGGTAAAGAGACCAAAGGTAAGCGTCGTCTGGTGATTACGCCGGTTGATGGTAGCGATCCGTACGAAGAGATGATTCCAAAATGGCGTCAGCTTAACGTATTCGAAGGTGAGCGCGTAGAACGTGGTGACGTCGTATCTGACGGCCCAGAGTCTCCGCACGACATCCTGCGTCTGCGTGGCGTCCATGCTGTGACCCGTTACATCACTAACGAAGTGCAGGAAGTTTACCGTCTGCAAGGCGTTAAGATTAACGATAAACACATTGAAGTCATCGTTCGTCAGATGCTGCGTAAAGCAACTATCTCGAGCGTGGGAAGCACCGACTTCCTAGAAGGTGAGCAGGCTGAATACTCTCGCATCAAGATCTCTAACCGTGAACTTGAAGCGAATGGCAAAATCGGCGCGACGTTCATGCGCGATCTGCTGGGTATCACCAAAGCGTCACTGGCAACTGAATCGTTCATCTCTGCAGCATCGTTCCAGGAGACCACACGTGTCCTGACCGAAGCAGCAGTAGCAGGCAAGCGCGACGAACTGCGCGGCCTGAAAGAGAACGTGATCGTGGGTCGTCTGATCCCAGCCGGTACCGGTTATGCTTATCACCAGGATCGTATGCGTCGCCGCTCTGCGGGTGAAGCACCGGTTGCACCGCAGGTTACTGCAGATGAAGCCTCTGCTAGCCTGGCAGAATTGCTGAACGCCGGTCTGGGCGGAAGCGACGACGAGTAATTCGTCTGCTAAAGCTGACCAATAAAAAACCCTGCCTCGGCAGGGTTTTTTTTCGTCGCAATTTTGTCAGAACTTACGGCAGACGTCGTCACGTGTGAGTCCGATATCACGAAGCTGGTTATCACTCAATTTTGACAGGATACGATGAGTGTCACGCCGTGCTTTCCAGTTTTTCACCATGCGCACTGCGCCGCGAAAAATATCCAGTAAAGTTACATCAAAAGGTTTAGCTGCGCGGTTTTGATCGAATTCCATTATTCTTGCCCTCAGTATGTTGCCTGAGATGCATTGTCCAATTCCTACGCATTATGATACAGACGCAAAAAACACTTATCTTTAACATACAGATTGCCATTCAATAGATCTGAATGGTAATAATGCTGGGTATCTGTACTGGTTTTATGTGATTACTCGCTGGTTGAGGCATACGATGACGCGTTACCAACATTTAGCATGTCTGCTCTCCGATCGGATAGAGCAAGGGCTGTATCGCAGCGGCGAACGTTTACCATCGGTACGCACGCTCAGCCTGGAACACGGTGTGAGCATCAGCACGGTGCAGCAGGCGTATCATCTGTTGGAAGAGAAACAGCTGATCGTGCCGCAGCCGCGTTCCGGTTATTTCGTTGCAACGCGTAAAGCTACGCCGCCCGTACCCGCCTTAACCCGACCTGCACAGCGTCCGGTAGAGATTACCCAGTGGGAATCGGTACTGGAGCTGCTCAGCAGCCGGACTAATAGCGATGTACTGCAACTCGGAAGCGGCATGCCCGATTTGACTCAGCCAACACTGAAACCGCTGTGGAAAATTCAAAGCCGCATGGCGCAGAAACAGGATGTTGATCAACTCAACTATGACAGCTTGCTGGGCGTTGCAGCGTTGCGCGAACAGGTCGCACGACTGACGATCGATAGCGGTTGCCAGCTTACTGCTGAAGATATCGTGATCACCACCGGCTGCCATGAAGCGTTGTCGATCTCCATTCGTGCAATATGCCAGGCGGGAGACATCATTGCTGTCGAATCGCCCACTTTTCACGGCACCATGCAGACCTTGCGTGGCTTCGGCATTCGCGCCATTGAGATTCCCACCGATTCGGTGACGGGTATCAGTCTGGAAGCGCTGGAACTCGCATTCGAGCAGTGGCCGATTAAAGCGGTGGTAGTGGTGCCGAATTGTAATAACCCGCTGGGCTTTATCATGCCCGAATCTCGCAAACGTGTGCTGGTAACGCTGGCGCAGCGTTTCGATGCCGCGATTATTGAAGACGATGTGTATGGCGAACTGGCGTGGGAATATCCGCGCCCCGTTACCATCAAATCGCTGGATCAGGATGGCCGCGTGTTGCTGTGCAGTTCGTTCTCCAAGACGCTGGCGCCGGGATTGCGCGTGGGTTGGGTAGCGCCAGGGCGCTATCGCGATCGCGTACTGCATATGAAGTACATCAGTACCGGTTCGACGGCAACACAGCCTCAGCATGCGGTCGCCGAATTTATTCGCCTTGGTCACTATCTGCCGCACCTGCGGCGCATGCGTCAGGTGTATCAACGTAACTATGAAACCTTTAGCTGCTGGGTGCGCCACTATTTCCCGTGCGGAATATGCGTGTCGCGTCCGCAGGGCAGCTTCCTGATGTGGATTGAGTTGCCAGAGGCGTTTGACGCGGTAAGACTGAATAACGAGTTGCGTGAGCTGAACATGCAGGTCGCGGTGGGGTCGCTGTTTTCGGCCTCGGGCAAATATCGTAACTGCCTGCGCCTGAATTACGGTTTGCCAATGAATGAACATACAGAGCAGGCGATAGCCCAACTCGGTGCAGCAGTAGAACGTGCCATGCTGGCCTGTGGTGTTGAAACTGTGCATACCGCCTCCCTGACGTAATAGAGAAAGGCAGGGCTGGGAGAGGTTAAGACCAGCCCTGGCCCGCTGCAAGCGACAGCGGGCAGGCACACTTTAGCCTTGTCAGGACAGGATGCTAGCCGTCACATCCTACTGCTGCGCGGCAGATTCCAGCATTTCATCAAAACTTACAACGCGTTACATCGCCTCTGCGGGTTCGATTCCGTTTTCAACCAGCGTCAGCAGCTCCTGCGTTGCTGCGCGCCAGTCTGCTGCCTGAGTAATCGCACTTACCACCGCAATGCTGCCAACGCCTGTTGCCAGAACTTCAGATACGCGCGCCAGTGAAATACCACCAATCGCCACGGTTGGCACACCCTGCAACCGTGCCAGATGACGTTTCAATTCCACCACGCCCTGCGGAGCTGATGGCATGTCTTTAGTTTGCGTGGGATAAATGTGGCCAAGTGCAATGTAAGAAGGGCGCAGCGCGAGCGCGCGGTCCAGTTCGGCATCATCATGCGTCGATAAACCCAGGCGCAATCCTGCCTCACGAATCGCCGCCAGATCGGCAACATCGAGGTCTTCCTGGCCAAGGTGCACACCATAAGCATGGTGTTTGATGGCTAAGCGCCAGTAATCATTGATAAACAGGCGTGCACGATACTGCTTGCCGAGCACAATTGCCTCGCGCACCGCATCTTCAACTTCATGATCCTCGCAATCTTTGATGCGTAGCTGGAGGGTGCGCACCCCGGCTTCTAGCAGGCGCGCGATCCATTCCACGCTATCAACAACCGGATACAGCCCCAGCTTCGGGGCCGTGGCAGGAAAGGCGTCGGTCATACATTTTCCTCTTTAAGGGTATCGGCAGCGTGATAAATCTCGCCGCCACGATTGCGGAAAGCATCCGCCATTTGCGCCATGCCGATTTCAATCGGCTGAGCTTCAGCCTGTTGGCGTGCAGCAAACTCGCGTACTTCCTGGGTGATTTTCATTGAGCAGAATTTTGGGCCGCACATTGAACAAAAGTGCGCCACTTTTCCCGATTCCTGCGGCAAGGTTTCATCGTGATAGGCGCGCGCAGTGTGCGGATCGAGCGCCAGATTGAACTGATCTTCCCAACGGAATTCAAAGCGCGCTTTCGACATCGCATTGTCGCGGATCTGCGCGCCCGGGTGGCCTTTCGCCAGATCCGCCGCGTGCGCAGCGATCTTGTAGGTGATCAGCCCCTGCTTCACATCCTCTTTATTCGGTAAGCCGAGGTGCTCTTTCGGCGTCACGTAGCACAGCATGGCGCAGCCAAACCAGCCAATCATCGCGGCACCGATGCCGGAAGTGAAGTGGTCGTAACCCGGTGCGATGTCGGTGGTGAGCGGGCCGAGCGTGTAAAATGGCGCTTCGTGGCAGTGTTCCAGCTGTTCGGTCATGTTGCGGCGAATCATCTGCATCGGTACATGCCCGGGGCCTTCAATCATCACCTGCACATCGTATTCCCAGGCAATTTTGGTCAGTTCACCCAGCGTATGAAGCTCGGCAAACTGGGCTGCATCATTGGCATCCTGAATTGAGCCGGGACGCAGGCCATCGCCGAGCGACAGGGCCACATCGTAGGCGGCGCAGATTTCACAAATCTCGCGGAAGTGCAGATAGAGAAAGCTTTCAGTGTGATGTGACAAACACCATTTCGCCATAATCGATCCGCCGCGAGACACAATGCCGGTGAGACGTTTAGCCGTCATTGGCACATAGCGCAGCAGCACACCAGCGTGGATGGTGAAGTAATCGACGCCTTGCTCCGCTTGTTCTAACAGCGTATCGCGGAAAATGTCCCAGTTGAGGTCTTCCGCAATTCCATTCACCTTTTCCAGCGCCTGATAAATTGGCACCGTACCAATCGGCACCGGGCTGTTACGCAGAATCCATTCACGCGTTTCATGGATGTAGCGGCCGGTTGAGAGATCCATCACGGTGTCTGCGCCCCATCGCGTTGACCACACCAGTTTCTCCACTTCTTCTTCAATCGATGAACTTACCGCCGAATTGCCGATATTGGCATTCACCTTCACCAGGAAGTTGCGGCCAATAATCATCGGTTCAGATTCGGGGTGGTTGATGTTGGAAGGAATAATGGCGCGACCGCTGGCCACTTCCTGGCGGACAAATTCAGCGGTGATATTTTCCGGCAGATTGGCACCAAAGCTATGTCCGGGATGCTGTTGTAGCAGTACTTCACTGCGAATACGCTCGCGGCCCATGTTTTCACGCAGTGCGATGAACTCCATCTCCGGTGTGATGATGCCCTGGCGAGCATAGTGCAGTTGGGTAACGCAGCGTCCCGCTTTGGCACGACGCGGTTGCGGCAGATGCTCAAAACGCAAATGATCCAAGCCTTCATCCGCCAGACGCTGTTGGGTGTAACGGGAACTCAGCTGGTGGATAGTTTCACTGTCACCACGTTCGGCGATCCACTCTGCGCGTAGCCTGGCGAGCCCTTGGTGGACATCAATAGTGGCTTCTGGATCACCATAAGCGCCGGCAGTGTCATATACCGGCACCGCTTCATTCTGCTCAAACTGCGGATGATCTTTGCTGCCGCCGATGTGCGTCGGGCTCAGCTGTATCTCGCGCATCGGTACGCGAATATCCGCGCGGCTGCCGATGATCCAGATGCGTTTTGAATGAGGGAAAGCGGTTCCCTGCAGGGAATCGATAAATTCCTGTGCCTGAGCACGTTGTTCACGACGAGAAGTTTTAACAGCAGACATAGCAAGTTTCCTGTGAATGTTGGAAGTTGCTTGTCCAGAGTTCGGAAGGAGTAACAGAAACGATGCTGGGCGCCAACGTGCATCGTGCTGATGATGTCTACTCTTGTTCCCTTCGCAGGTACTAACCTGATCAGGTTCCGCGGATCCCGAATTAACGGTCTCAGCCCCACTGGGCACTCCGACAAGTTGGTGTTTTACGATATAAGCTACTTTGCTTGCTATTTCACGCCTGGGCAGTGCTCGTGACCGTCACGTACTACGTGTACGCTCCGGTCCCTGCGCGCCGTCCGAGCGTGAACTCGCTGCGCACGCTACGCTTATATCGCAAAATTTGGCTCTTGATTGTCGTTAAAGAGGACAATAAAAAAGCCCATTTAGCATAAGAGGGCTTTTTTCGAATAACAAGTTTTTTACAACAGCGGGCATTCAAGCCGGGCGGGCGATGATGCTGTCATTGGCAACCGGTAGATGCGCCAGCTGATTATCCCAGGCGAGTTGTACCAGCTTATCTTCCAGCGTGAAACGTGATTCCAGCACTTCGCCGACTTCCGAGAGCGCCGTTTGAAAATCCACGCAATTATCGTCGTTGATAGCCTGCTGCAGGTGGCTGTCGTAGAGCTGCATCATGTGGTCTGTATTCGCCTCTAATGCCGGATAGATCTGCGCGGCAACCATCAGCGGGTTATCACCCTGCATCTCACTAATAATGTGTTCATACACGCTGAAATGACCGGTTGAAAGGTAGTCCACCAGATTGTGGCAAAAGGCATCGAGTGCCTGTTCATCCAGCGTGGTTAACGCATCTTTTTGTGGCTTCATGCCAATAAGCTCATAGTACGTGACGAGCAACTGTCGGCGGGCATGCAACCATGAATCAACCAATTCATTTCCGCCGCCTACACGCTCTGTCAGGTCATCTAACTGGTTAAGCATATGGGGCTCCAGGTAGGTTATAGTTGTTTATTACACACTTAATATTAGAGTTTCAGCGTGTGGTTTGACGCTAAGGACAACGATTAAGATGCAACGTGAGATCTCAAGCTTAGACGCTGGATGGTGGATTGTCAGCCATGAGCAAAAACTTTGGTTGCCGCAAGGCGAGCTGCCGCATGGCTTATCCACCGAGTTTGGACTCAGTGGCAGCCACGCGATTTTGATTGGCGAATGGCAGGGCGAAAATGTCTGGCTGGTGCGGGAAGCGCGGCCGGATAGCATGGGCTCGGTGCGCCAACTGATTGATGAAGATGTCGGCCTGTTCCAAATCGCCGGGCGCGGCGTGCAACTGGCGGAGTTCTATCGGTCGCATCGCTGGTGCGGCTATTGCGGCCATGAAATGCACATCAGCAAGCGCGAATTTGCTTGTCTGTGCAATCACTGCCGCGAGCGCTATTACCCGCAAATTGCACCGTGCATCATCGTGGCCATCCGCCGGGGTGATGAGATCCTGCTCGCCAATCATGCGCGTCATCGTAACAACATTTACACCGTGCTGGCGGGCTTTGTCGAAGTGGGTGAGACCTTAGAACAAGCGGTGGCGCGCGAAGTGATGGAGGAGAGCAACGTGCGGGTGAAAAACGTGCGCTACGTTACTTCGCAACCCTGGCCGTTCCCACATTCACTGATGATGGCGTATATGGCGGAATATGACGGCGGTGATCTGCAACACGATGGCAAAGAGTTGCTGGATGCCGGTTGGTATCGCTATGACGATTTACCGCTTCTGCCGCCGCCCGGCACCGTTGCGCGTCGCCTGATTGAAGATACCGTTGCCCTGTGTCGCGCCAGCGCGACGTGAAAATGCTACACTGCCGGCCTTAGCATGAGAGAGCCCATTATGAGTGAACTGAAGAACGATCGTTATCTGCGCGCCCTGTTACGTCAACCGGTAGATGTCACGCCGGTATGGATGATGCGACAAGCCGGGCGTTATTTGCCGGAGTACAAAGCCACGCGCGCTGAAGCCGGTGATTTTATGTCGCTGTGTAAGAATGCCGAGCTGGCATGTGAAGTTACGCTGCAGCCGCTGCGTCGCTATGCGCTGGACGCGGCGATCCTCTTCAGCGATATCCTCACCATTCCGGATGCAATGGGACTTGGGCTCTACTTTGAAACCGGCGAAGGCCCGCGTTTCTCCAATCCGATCACCTGCCGCGCGGATGTCGACAAGCTGCCGGTACCGGATCCCGAGCAAGAGCTCGGCTATGTGATGAACGCGGTGCGGACTATTCGTCACAACCTTAAGGGCGAAGTGCCGCTGATTGGCTTCTCAGGCAGTCCGTGGACGCTGGCGACCTACATGGTGGAAGGCGGCAGCAGTAAAGCCTTCACGAAAATTAAAAAGATGATGTACGCCGAGCCGCAAACTCTCCACCTGCTGCTGGATAAGCTGGCGGACAGCGTCATTCTCTACCTCAATGCGCAGATTAAAGCGGGCGCGCAGTCAATCATGGTCTTCGATACCTGGGGCGGCGTGCTGACCGGGCGCGATTATCGTGAATTCTCGCTGTACTACATGCACAAAATCGTTGATAGCGTGCTGCACGAGAACGAAGGTCGCCGCGTACCGATTACGCTGTTCACCAAAGGTGGCGGCCAGTGGTTGGAAGCGATCGCCGCAACCGGCTGTGATGCGCTGGGACTGGACTGGACAACCGATATTGCTGATGCGCGTCGTCGCGTGGGCGATAAAGTGGCACTGCAGGGCAACATGGATCCCTCCATGCTGTATGCACCGCCAGCGCGTATCGAGCAGGAAGTGGCAGGGATCCTTGAAGGGTTTGGCACGGGTGAAGGCCATGTGTTTAACCTGGGTCACGGGATCCATCCTGACGTGCCGCCAGAACATGCTGGTGCGTTTGTGGAAGCGGTACATCGTCTGTCACGTCCTTATCATCAGGGTTAATCGTGGATTTAGCCGCCCTTCGCCAGGAACAGTTACAACGCGCTGCTGATGTGGTGCGGCAGGATGATTTTGACGTGCTGCCGCCACGCTTTATTGGTGGCGCCGACGTTGGTTTTGAGCAGGGTGGCGAGATTACGCGCGCCGCCCTGGTGATCCTTGAGTATCCTTCTTTAACGCTGGTGGAACATCGCATTGCACGCATTGCTACCACCATGCCGTATATTCCGGGCTTCTTATCCTTTCGCGAAATGCCGGCGCTGCTGGAAGCATGGCAGCAGCTCTCGCAGCGGCCCGATCTGCTGTTTGTTGATGGTCATGGTATTTCCCATCCACGTCGGCTTGGCGTGGCGGCGCATTTCGGTTCGCTGGTGGATGTGCCAACCATTGGCGTAGCGAAGAAGCGTCTGTGCGGACGTTTTGCCGAACTGGATGCCGAGCCAGGCAGCCGTCAGCCGTTGATCGACAAAGGTGAGCAGATTGGCTGGGTGTGGCGCAGTAAAGCGCGCTGTAATCCGTTGTTTATCTCCACCGGCCATCGCGTTAGCCTCGACAGCGCTTTGCATTGGGTGGAAGTCTGTACCGCGGGCTATCGCCTGCCGGAACCGACGCGCTGGGCGGATGCTGTCGCCTCGGGACGCCCGGCTTTCCTGCGTTGGCAAAATGCGCGTTAACGCTGTTTGCACCCGGCTTTTGCGGTACACTGCCGCCAGCTAACCTATTGAGAGTAAGTTTGATGTTACAGAACCCCGTCCATTTGCGTCTGGCGAAGCTGGAAAGCTGGCAGCATATGACTTTCATGGCCTGTCTCTGCGAGCGCATGTTCCCCAACTATTGGGCTTTCTGCCAGCAGACCGAATTCGCCGATCCGCAACTCTATCGCCGTATCCTTGATCTGATCTGGGAAAGCCTGACGGTCAAAGACGCCAAAATCAATTTCGACGGTCAGCTGGAGAAATTTGAAGGCGCGATCCCTGACGGTGACGATTTTGACGTTTACGGCGTGCACCCGGCAATCGATGCGTGCGTGGCATTAAGTGAATTACTGCATGCGCAGCTCAGCGGTGAAACGCTGGAGCACGCGGTTGAAGTCAGCCGCACTTCGATCACCACCGTGGCGATTCTGGAAATGACCCAGGCCGGTCGCGAAATGACCGACGAAGAGCTGCGTGAAAATCAGGCTGTCATCGATGAATGGGACCTGCAGTGGGAGATTTTCCGCCTGCTGTCAGAGTGCGAGGAACGCGACCTGGAATTGATTAAAGGTCTGCGTGCAGACCTGCGCGAAGCGGGAATCAGTAACATCGGTATACTTTTTCAGCAATAAGGCAAGAAAACGTGACTTCAGGCCCGAATTACCGCGCCTGGAGGCTTCACATCGGCCCCCTGTCTGGTCTACATTTGGGGGGCTGAAAATTGTGGCTATCGGTGCGTGCCGGCTGAACAAGGCCTGAGAATGGCTTTTCCCTCGCACTCGTTGCTTAGCAAGCGATAAATACACTTTAAGGATAACTTATGAACAAGACTCAACTGATTGATGTGATCGCAGAGAAAGCTGACCTGTCTAAAACCCAGGCTAAGACTGCGCTGGAATCTACCCTGGCTGCGATCACTGAGTCTCTGAAAGAAGGTGATGCTGTACAACTGGTTGGTTTTGGTACTTTTAAAGTGAACCACCGCGCTGAGCGTACCGGTCGCAACCCGCAGACTGGCAAAGAGATCAAAATCGCTGCGGCAAACGTACCTGCGTTCGTTTCAGGCAAAGCTCTGAAAGACGCTGTTAAGTAAGTTTCCGCATTGCGGTTTAGCTTTAAAAGAGGGGGCGTTAGCGCCCCTTTTTGTTGCCGGGACCTGCCATGCTGAATCCAATTTCTCAGCGCGTCTGCGCCCTGTTATTTGGTGCGCTGCTTACGGGCTGTAGCTCCACTCCCGATCTTCCTGCCTTTACGGCGAGCGGCTATCTGGCCGATCGCGGCACCGTGCGCATCTGGCGCAAGAATAGTGACCATGAGGCTGTCCATCTCCGAACCGTCTTTACGCCGTTCAATGGTGATGCGATGGAGACCACCGATTACAACTGGCAGCAGCAGAAGCTGATTAGCGTAGAGCGGCGTGTCGCTGGCGCACAGCCGGACGACGTGACCTTACGCTTCGATCATCAAGGCAATCTCAATTTCATGCAGCGCCAGCTGGCTGGTCGACGTGAAGCGGTCAGTGCCGATAGCGTAGAGTTGTATCGCTTCGATGCGCAGCGCATGTTGGACCAAAGTAATGCCTTGCTGGAAGGGCGGGTATTGCTACGGCAGGGCCATTGGCTGGGTGATAATCAGGTGCGAGAATGCGACGATAAAGTGGTGAACGCGGCCTTTGATCGCGACACGCTGTATGCGCTCGCGCGCCAGCAGCAAGGCCATGCCGCGCCATTAATGGTGTCGTGGCTGGAAGCGCCGGAAGGGGTGCAGTTACTACGCACGACGCCGGATGACGAATGTAGCTGGCAGCCGCAAGAGAGCGATTTCTGACGGGTGAATAACAGAAGGGGCACGTGCACTGCCCCTTCGCGTATTTATTTGCGGTTAATTGCGCGGTAACCGATATCGCGGCGACAGAAGCTGCCATCCCACGAGATATGTTGCGCCAGTGCATAAGCATTCTGCTGCGCAGCAGCGACATCGTCGCCCAGCGCGGTTACGCACAGCACACGGCCACCGTTGGTGACCACCAAATCGTCTTTCATAGTGGTACCGGCATGGAAGACTTTGCCGTCCGGCACTTCTTCCAGCGGCAGACCGTGAATCTGATCGCCGGTGCGGTAATCGCCCGGATAGCCGCCCGCCGCTAATACCACGCCCAGTGATGGACGCGGATCCCACTGTGAGGTTTGCTGATCCAGTTTGCCGTCGGTAGCTGCCAGGCACAGCTCAACCAGATCCGACTGCAGACGCAGCATGATCGGTTGGGTTTCTGGATCGCCAAAGCGGCAGTTGAATTCGATCACTTTTGGCTGGCCGGCTTTATCGATCATCAAACCGGCATACAGGAAACCGGTATAAATGTTGCCTTCTGCCTTCATGCCGTTAACGGTTGGCCAGATGATCTGATCCATCACGCGCTGGTGGATCTCATCGGTTACCACGGGTGCCGGAGAATAAGCGCCCATGCCACCGGTATTTGGGCCGGTATCGCCATCGCCGACACGTTTGTGATCCTGGCTGGTGGCCATCGGCAGCACATTGTTGCCGTCAACCATGACGATAAAGCTGGCTTCTTCGCCATCAAGGAACTCTTCAATCACAATGCGGTGACCTGCATCGCCGAACGCATTGCCGGCCAACATGTCTTGCACTGCGGCTTCTGCTTCAGCCAGTTCCATCGCCACGATCACGCCTTTACCTGCAGCCAGACCGTCAGCTTTGATGACGATCGGTGCGTCTTTCTCACGCAGATACGCCAGCGCAGGTTCCACTTCGGTGAAGTTCTGGTACTCGGCGGTTGGGATCTGCTGACGCGCGAGGAAATCTTTGGTGAAGGCCTTTGAGCCTTCCAGCTGAGCAGCGGCCTGCGTTGGGCCAAAGATCTTCAGACCTGCGGCACGGAATGCGTCAACCACGCCAATGACCAGCGGCGCTTCCGGACCGACGATAGTCAGATCGATCTTTTCCTGCTGCGCAAAAGCTAACAGTGCGGGAACGTCGGTAGCGCTGATGGCCACGTTTTGCAGCGCTGGCTCGAGTGCGGTGCCGGCATTGCCTGGTGCGACAAACACGGTTTCCGCCAGCGGCGACTGTGCTGCTTTCCACGCAAGCGCGTGTTCACGTCCGCCGTTACCAATCACTAAAATTTTCATCTGTACTGCTCCCAACAATTAATGGCGGAAATGACGCATGTCGGTGAAGATCATCGCGATACCGTGCTCATCAGCTGCGGCAATCACTTCATCATCACGGATTGAACCACCCGGTTGAATCACACAGCTGATGCCGACCGCCGCTGCGGCGTCGATACCGTCACGGAACGGGAAGAATGCGTCAGACGCCATCGCCGAACCTTTCACTTCCAGGCCTTCATCACCCGCTTTAATGCCAGCGATTTTGGCTGAATAGACACGGCTCATCTGACCGGCGCCAATGCCGATAGTCATATTATCGCGTGCATAAACAATGGCATTGGATTTAACGAATTTCGCCACTTTCCAGCAGAACAGCGCATCACGCAGTTCCTGCTCAGTTGGCTGGCGCTTGCTAACAACGCGCAGTTGGCTGGCTTCCACCATACCTAAATCACGATCCTGCACCAGCACGCCACCGTTTACGCGTTTGAAATCCAGCGCCGCAACGCGGCCTTGCCACTGGCCGCATACCAGAACGCGCACGTTCTGTTTAGCGGCGGTCACTTTCAATGCCGCTTCACTGGCGGACGGAGCAATGATCACTTCCACAAACTGGCGGCTGATGATGGCCTGCGCGGTAGCTTCGTCGAGTTCGCGGTTGAAGGCAATGATGCCGCCGAACGCGGAAGTCGGGTCAGTTTTGTAGGCACGTTCGTAAGCGTCGAGAATCGAACCGCCAACCGCGACACCACATGGGTTGGCGTGTTTGACGATGACACACGCCGCTTCGTCAAACTCTTTCACGCACTCAAGTGCAGCATCGGTATCGGCGATATTGTTGTAGGAGAGCGCTTTACCCTGAACCTGCTGCGCAGTAGCAACGGAAGCTTCCGCCACATTCTCTTCTATATAGAAGGCAGCATCCTGATGGCTGTTCTCGCCGTAACGCATATCCTGCTTCTTGATGAAGTTGAGATTCAGCGTACGTGGGAAGCGGCCGGCAGGTTCTTTGCTGTCGCCGTGATAAGCCGGAACCAGGCTACCGAAGTAGTTGGCAATCATGCTGTCGTAGGCGGCAGTGTGTTCGAAGGCTTTTATGGCCAGATCGAAACGCGTTTCCAGCGTAAGTGAGTTTTCATTACCATCCAGCTCGGCAATGATCGCCTCGTAATCGCTGCTCTTCACCACAATCGCGACGTCTTTATGGTTCTTGGCTGCGGAGCGAACCATAGTTGGACCACCAATATCGATGTTCTCTACTGCGTCAGCTAACGAGCAATCAGGTTTGGCAACGGTTTGGGCGAAGGGATAAAGGTTCACAACCACCATGTCGATAGGGTTGATGGCGTGTTGTGCCATGATCGCATCATCCTGGCCGCGACGGCCTAAAATGCCACCGTGCACTTTCGGGTGCAGCGTTTTGACGCGTCCATCCATCATTTCCGGGAAACCGGTGTAGTCAGAAACTTCGGTGACGGGCAGGCCCGCATCTGCCAGCAGACGTGCAGTACCGCCTGTGGAGAGCAGCTCAACACCACGACTGGAGAGTGCCTGAGCAAATTCGAGGATACCGGCTTTATCAGAGACACTGAGCAGAGCGCGGCGTACAGGACGACGTTGTTGCATGGTGGTTTTATCCCTTGGCTTTGTTTCGCGTAAAAAAGAGCGTTACATCAAGCTTAGTGTCTTTCTTCTATATAGAAGGAAGCACTTGCCTCATGTAACGCCCCAAAAGGGGCATCCTTGACGTCGCCGGGCATTGTAGCGAAAACGTTTGCGTGATGCTCGCCTAAATTCATTTGTGCACTTGTGTGTGGATAACTATGTGCGTAACTGCGTATAAGGCGGGGTTTTGCTGTGGAATGCAGCGAACGGTTGTTTTTATTGAATTTAGCGGTTGCGTGCTGAGAACAACTCCCTATAATGCGCATCCATCAACACGGCACAACGGCTTACGAAATGTGGTGTTGGTGAGGAAGCTTCGAAAGAACTTCCGCCGGATGAAAACGCTGAAAAAAGTGTTTGACTCTGAAGGAGGAAAGCGTAATATACGCCACCTCGCGACAGGCGGTTAACCCGCTGTTCGCAACGCTCTTTAACAATTTATCAGACAATCTG
>NZ_JBBCQO010000021.1:0-23493 GCF_037149875.1 Pantoea sp. USHLN256
ATCTCTCGCATCCCAGGGCATAAGCGACTCCATAAACGGGTTCTTATGCCTTAGTTGTAAGTGTCTACCATGTCCCCGAACAAGTGTTCACGATCTCCCCGGACTGAACACACAGGTGGGAGAGGGCCGGGGTGAGGGGAACAACGCACAAAACTAATGCGATTTACCCTGCGAAATCCCTATCCCCGTCTGCGAACGAATAAACTGTCCACGGAAACGAGCACGTTCCTGGGCACCGCGCGCCGAATGGTCGGTGATCGAGAACAGCCAGATGCCGATAAACGCCGCCAGCATGGAGAACAGCGCCGGATACTCATACGGATAAATCGGCTTGTCATGCCCCAGCACCTGCACCCAAATCGTCGGTCCGAGAATCATCAGCAGCACCGCAGTGATCAGTCCCAGCCAGCCGCCCACCATTGCGCCGCGCGTGGTCAGTTTCGACCAGTACATCGACAACAGAATAATTGGGAAGTTACAGCTGGCAGCAATCGAGAACGCCAGGCCGACCATAAAGGCAATGTTCTGCTTTTCAAACAGAATCCCCAGTGCAATCGCCACCACACCTAATACCAACACCGTGATTTTCGAGATGCGCAGTTCATCGCGTTCCGTCGCCTTACCTTCGCGGATCACGCTGGCATAGAGATCGTGTGACACCGCTGAAGCGCCCGCCAATGTCAGACCTGCCACTACCGCCAGAATGGTGGCGAAAGCCACAGCTGAAATAAAGCCGAGGAACAGGCTGCCGCCGACCGCGTTCGCCAGATGTACCGCGGCCATATTGGTGCCGCCGAGCAGGGCGCCGCTGGCATCTTTGAAGGCCGGATTCGATCCCACCAGTAAAATCGCGCCGAAGCCGATAATAAAGGTCAGGAAGTAGAAGTAGCCCATAAAGCCGGTGGCCCAGAACACGCTTTTACGTGCCTCACGCGCATCGGCGACGGTGAAGAAGCGCATCAAAATATGCGGCAAACCGGCGGTACCAAACATCAAGCCCAGGCCGAGTGATAACGCCGATATCGGGTCTTTCACCAATCCGCCAGGCTGCATAATCGCCGCACCTTTGGGGTGTACCGCCATGGCTTCGGTAAACAGCGTGTTGAAGCTGAAACCGGTGGCCTTCATTACCATAATCGCCATAAAGCTGGCGCCAAACAGCAGCAGCACCGCTTTGATAATCTGCACCCAGGTGGTGGCTAACATGCCGCCAAACAGCACGTACAACACCATCAAAATACCGACCATCACCACCGCAATGTGGTAATCCAAACCGAACAGCAGCTGGATCAACTTACCGGCACCGACCATCTGTGCAATCAGGTACAGCGCCACCACCACCAGCGAACCGCAGGCCGACAGCGTACGAATCGGTTTTTGCGCCAGGCGATAGGATGCGACATCAGCGAAGGTGTAACGACCAAGATTACGCAGGCGTTCGGCGATCAAAAACAGGATCATCGGCCAGCCGACAAGGAAACCGAGCGAGTAGATCAGCCCGTCGTAGCCCGACGTGTAAACCAGGGCAGAAATACCGAGGAACGAGGCGGCAGACATAAAGTCGCCGGCGATGGCCAGGCCATTTTGGAAACCGGTGATATTACCGCCAGCGGTGTAGTAATCGCTGCGCGAGCGGGTACGTTTCGAGGCCCAATAGGTGATGCCGAGCGTCGCCGCGACAAACACCACGAACATGATGATGGCTTCATAGTTGGTGGCCTGGCGCTGCACCGCGCCGGTTATGGCATCGGCGGCAAATACGCTGGCAGGCACGATAGCCAAAAACATCGAGAGCAAGCGCTTCATGATTTCACCTCGCTCAGGATCTGTTTGGTCAGGCGGTCAAACTCGCCGTTAGCGCGCCACACGTAGACGCCGGTCAGCACGAACGACATCACGATCAGCCCGATGCCAATCGGAATCCCTCGCGTCACGTTGGTGCCTGTATGTAAGGGCGTACCGAGCCAGCCGGGCGCAAAGGCGATCAGCAGAATAAAGCCGACGTAGAGCACCAGCATGATAATGCTGAGCAACAGTGCGAATGCCTGCCGCTTATGCACCAGTTCGTGATAGCGCGGATTACTTTCGACTTGTTGCCAGATTGCTTCCTGTTCAGGGGTTTCGTTCATCACATTTTCTCCAGAGGCAAGGCAGACGGAAATCTCACAATGAAGTGATTTAACTGGCTGAATATTCTAGTTATATATACCCTTCATACTTCAAGCTACAGGTGCGTTGGCTGCGTATGCTCATCCCAGTCACTTACTTCAGTAAGCTTCTGGAATTCTCATCTTTGCCGCCTTCCTGCAGCTCGAATTATTTTGGTTATGGGTTGTGCGATGTTGAAAGGCATACGGCGTAAGGTCAGGGTGACGGAGAGGAACCTGCCGTGGACAGGCTGACACTCTCCGTCGGGTCGATGCCGCTTACGGCATGGTGATGGACTGTTTCTCCTCCAGCAATTTCTCTACCACGCCCGGATCGGCCAGCGTAGAGGTATCGCCGAGATTGCTGGTATCGCCCGCGGCGATTTTGCGCAGAATGCGACGCATAATCTTGCCGGAGCGGGTTTTCGGCAGCGAGTCGGTCCAGTGCAGCACATCCGGCGTGGCAATCGGGCCGATCTCTTTACGCACCCAGTTACGCACTTCGGTATACAGCTCGGGCGACGGCTCTTCGCCGTGGTTTAACGTGATATACGCGTAGATCGCCTGGCCTTTGATGCTGTGCGGAATGCCCACCACCGCAGCTTCCGCAATCTTCGGATGTGACACCAGCGCCGATTCAATCTCGGCGGTGCCCAGGCGGTGACCGGAGACGTTGAGCACGTCATCCACGCGGCCGGTGATCCAGTAATAGCCATCTTCATCACGGCGCGCACCGTCACCGCTGAAGTAGCGATTTTTGAAGGTGGAGAAGTAGGTCTGCTCGAAACGATCGTGATCGCCATACAGCGTACGTGCCTGGCCTGGCCAGGAATCGACGATCACCAGGTTGCCTTCGGTAGCGCCCTCCAGCGGATTGCCTTCGTTATCGACCAGCGCGGGCTGTACGCCGAAGAACGGTTTAGTGGCGGAACCGGCTTTCAGTTCGGTGGCACCCGGCAGCGGCGTGATCATAAAGCCGCCGGTTTCGGTCTGCCACCAGGTATCGACGATCGGGCAACGGCTGTCGCCAATCTTTTTGTAGTACCACTCCCAGGCTTCCGGGTTGATCGGTTCACCCACCGAACCCATGATGCGCAGACTGCTGCGATCGGTGCCTTCAATCGCTTTATCGCCTTCGGCCATCAGGGCGCGAATCGCGGTTGGCGCGGTGTACAGCAACGTTACTTTATGTTTATCCACCACTTCTGCCATACGACTTGGCTTCGGCCAGTTCGGCACGCCTTCAAACATCAGCGTGGTGGCACCGCATGCCAGCGGACCGTAAATCAGATAGCTGTGACCGGTGATCCAGCCGACGTCGGCGGTACACCAATAGACATCATCAGGATGGTAATCAAACACATACTTAAAGGTGCTGGCGGCATACACCAGATAACCGCCGGTGGTATGCAGCACGCCTTTTGGCTTGCCGGTGGAACCGGAGGTGTACAGGATAAACAGTGGATGTTCGGCATCGACAGCGACAGGCTCATGCTGATCGCTGGCCTTCGCCATTAGATCGTGCCACCACAAATCGCGACCTTCGCGCCAGCCGGACTCTTTGCCAGTGCGCTTGAACACCACCACATTTTTCACCGTGGTGACGTTCGGATTGTTCAGGGCATCATCGACGTTTTTCTTCAGCGGAATGCTGCGACCAGCGCGTACGCCTTCGTCGGCGGTGATGATCAGTTTGGCGTTGGAGTCGACCACGCGTCCCGCCACCGCTTCCGGTGAGAAGCCGCCAAAAATCACCGAGTGCACCGCGCCAATGCGCGCGCAGGCCAGCATCGCCACGGCCGCTTCCGGCACCATTGGCATATAAATCGCGACCACGTCGCCTTTCTTCACGCCGAGGCTGGTGAGCACATTGGCAAAGCGACAGACATCGCCGTGCAGCTCACGGAAAGTGATGGTTTTGCTTTCGCTGGCATCGTCGCCTTCCCAGATGATGGCGGGATGATCGCCGCGGGTGGCCAGATGGCGATCGAGGCAGTTGGCGGCGAGGTTAAGCGCGCCGTCTTCGTACCAGCGAATTGAAATATTGCCGGGGGCAAAGGAGGTATTTTTCACTTTGCTGTAAGGCTTAATCCAGTCGAGAATTTTGCCTTGTTCACCCCAAAAGGTGTCGGGATCGTCAACCGATTGTTGATACAGCGCCGCATACTGATCGGCATTAATGAGAGCATTCGCTGCGATGGCAGCGGGTACGGGATGCTTATGTATTTGGCTCATGGCTGACCTCCTTGAAGATGTTAATCATATGTCAATCAAAGGTTAATTGAAGACCGTGTCAGGGCTTTGTTTCTGTTTTGTAGTCTGGATCACGACCTTTTAGCCCCCTTAAATGACACGCGTTCGCTGCGCTAAAACCTGGCGTGAAATGCCCCATCATCTGCTGTAAGCCTACGAGATCTCTGCCGCTGCTGTGCAAATAATCGGCAAACGAGCCGGGCCGCTTTTTGCACAATAGTGCATAGCTATGCTGAAACTTATCGAATTAACACTTTTCATAACAGCGAGTTATAGCCGTTAACCATTGTCAGCATTTTATGCTACTAACCTGAATAAGATTTGCGCTATCGCGCCGGGGGTTGCATTTACCGTAGTGAAAATGGTACTTATCTCGGCCCTGTTCAGCAGGTATCAACTCAGACTGCATCACTTCGCCGGCGCAAAATGCCTGCACAGCTGTAACCGACGTAGTCATAAATAACCCTCTATTTTATCGGGCTTTTGCTCACTTCCCTGTGTGACATTTCTCCTGCACCTTCGCAGCAGAGCAAAGGGGTTTTTAACTGAGGAAATAACGCGTTATGAAAGGTTTTAAGTTCACCCTTGCATGGCAGATTTTAGTTGCGCTGATTCTGGGCGTGATTGTGGGAACCGTGCTGCATAATCAGCCTGACGATCGTGAATGGTTAATCACTAACATTCTGACGCCAGCTGGTGACATCTTTATTCATCTGATCAAGATGATTGTGGTGCCGATTGTGATTTCCTCACTGATTGTCGGCATTGCGGGCGTTGGCGATGCGAAAAAGCTCGGACGTATTGGTGTCAAAACCATCATCTATTTTGAAGTGATCACCACCCTTGCCATTGTGGTCGGCATTACGCTGGCCAACGTATTCCAACCCGGCAGCGGCATTGATATGTCAACGCTGGCAACGGTGGACATCTCTAAATACGAAGCCACAACCGAAGCCGTGCAGGGCGCACCGCATGGATTGGTGACCACCATTCTGTCGCTGATCCCGCAGAACATCTTTGCCTCATTGGTGAAGGGCGACATGCTGCCGATTATCTTCTTCTCGGTGCTGTTTGGTATGGGATTGTCGGCACTGCCATCGGAACATCGCGATCCGCTGGTGACGGTATTCCGTTCTATTTCCGAAACCATGTTTAAAGTGACGCACATGATCATGCGCTATGCGCCGGTCGGCGTGTTTGCGTTGATTGCCGTCACCATCGCCAACTTCGGTTTTGCCTCGCTCTATCCGTTGGCCAAGCTGGTGCTGCTGGTGTACGTGGCGATTCTGTTCTTTGCTTTCGTGGTGCTGGGCACGGTGGCGCGCTTCTGTAAGTTGCGCATTACTACTCTGATGCGCATTCTGAAAGACGAGCTGATTCTTGCTTATTCCACCTCGAGTTCAGAAACCGTGCTGCCGCGCATTATGCAAAAGATGGAAGCCTACGGCGCGCCGAAAGCCATCACCAGCTTCGTGGTGCCGACCGGCTACTCGTTCAACCTTGACGGTTCAACGCTGTACCAGAGCATCGCGGCGATCTTTATCGCGCAGCTGTATGGCATCGACCTGTCGCTGACTGACGAGATCATTCTGGTGCTGACGCTGATGGTGACCTCGAAAGGAATCGCTGGCGTGCCGGGCGTCTCCTTCGTGGTGCTGCTGGCGACGCTGGGCAGTGTCGGTATTCCGCTGGAAGGTCTGGCGTTTATCGCCGGTGTGGATCGCATCATGGACATGGCGCGTACCGCGCTGAACGTGATCGGTAACGCGCTGGCGGTGCTGGTGATTGCGCGCTGGGAAGACCAGTTCGACACCAAACAAGCCGCCGCCTACGAGCAACAGCTGCGTACGCAAAGCGCCAGCTAATTTGCCCGGTGCGCATGAATGCGCACCCTACGAAAACCTCGACAAACAATTTTAGGGTCGCCATTCATGGCGACCGGTATCCCCAGAAACCCGCCATCGGCGGGTTTTTTTATGCCCGCTGCGGCAAAACACAAAAATATCTCCAGAGCAGAGGAATTAACAATTCGGTTTGATATATAGTTTTCCGAATAAATTATTCTCTCTCAGGAGTGTTTCATGCAGATCGATCTCAGCCAGATGATCACCGAAGGGCGTAACCCAGCCAGCCAAAACATCGATGAACTGTCGACCGAAGCCATGCTGCGCGTGATTAATGATGAAGATAAAAAAGTGGCGCTGGCAGTAGAAGCCATCGTGCCGCAGATTGCGCAGGTAGTGGATGCGATTACCGCCGCGTTCAGCAAAGGCGGACGCCTTATCTATTGTGGCGCGGGGACATCGGGCCGGTTGGGCATTCTGGATGCCAGTGAATGCCCGCCAACCTTTGGCACGCCGCGCAGCCAGGTGGTGGGATTGATTGCCGGCGGGCACACCGCGATTCTGCAAGCGGTTGAAAACGCCGAAGACAATGTTGAGCAGGGCGCACAGGATCTGCGTGATATCGCCTTTGCGGCTAACGACGTTTTGGTCGGCATTGCTGCCAGCGGTCGCACGCCGTATGTGCTCGGCGCACTGGCCTATGCAAAACAGCAGGGCGCATTGACGGCGGCGTTAACCTGCAATCCCAACAGCCCGATGTCGCACGCCGCTGACGTAGCGCTGACGCCAGTGGTTGGCCCCGAAGTGGTGACCGGCTCTTCGCGCATGAAGGCGGGCACCGCGCAGAAGCTGGTGCTGAATATGCTCACCACCGGCGCTATGATTCGCAGCGGCAAAGTGTATGGCAACCTGATGGTTGATGTTGAAGCCACCAACCAGAAGTTGGTGCAGCGGCAGGTGAATATCGTCAAGCAAGCCACTGACTGCGACGATGCCACGGCGCAGCAGGCGCTGGCAGCCTGCCAGGGCCACTGCAAAACCGCGATTGTGATGGTGCTGGCCGGGCTCACTGCTGAAGAGGCGACATCGCTGCTCAGCCAGAATCAGGGCTTTATCCGCCAGGCCTTGCGCGACGCGGGAGCACAATGATGGCCGCCATCACGGAAGGGCTGCTGCGTGACATCCTGCACGCGGTGGGCGGAGTGACTAACGTGGTGCAGTGCGGCAATTGCATGACGCGCCTGCGCCTGACGTTGGCCGATGCCGCGCAGGTGGATAGCGCCAAACTGAAAACGCTGCCGGGCGTACTGGGCGTGATCGAGAGCGATGCGCAGTTACAGATCGTCCTGGGTCCGGGCAAAGCGCAAACTGCAGCGGAGAAGATGCAGGCGCTGCTCAATCATGCCAGCGCGGCGGATGCACCCAGCGATCTGCACATCATTGCCAGCGCGCAAAAGCAGCAGATGAAGGCGAAACAGACCAGCGCGCTGCACCGCTTTCTCTCCTGCTTTGCCACCATTTTCACCCCGCTGATTCCCGGCTTTATTGGCGCCGGTTTACTGTTAGGTTTTGCTACGCTAATTGAGCAGATCTTCCACCTCAATCAGCCGGGCGATCATGCGCGTTGGCTACTGGATACCGTGGCGTACATGAAGGTGTTCGGCAAAGGGCTGTTCACCTTCCTGAGTATTTTGATCGGCTACAACGCACAGAAAGCGTTTGGCGGAACGGGCGTCAACGGGGCGATTATCGCGTCATTGTTTGTGCTTGGGTATGCGCCAAAAGCCACGGTCGGTTATTACAGCGGCATGGAAGATTTCTTCGGGATGGTAATCGATCCGCGTGGCAACATTATTGGCGTGCTGCTGGCGGCCATATTTGGTGCCTGGGTTGAGAAACAGCTGCGCAAAATCATTCCCGATAATCTCGATATGATTTTAACGTCATTACTGACGCTGTTAATTACCGGTGCCGTCACTTTCCTGGTGATTATGCCGATTGGCGGCGAACTGTTTAAAGGCATGTCCTGGCTGTTTATTCATTTGAATAATAATCCGTTTGGTTGTGCCCTGCTCGCCGGACTGTTTTTAATCGCCGTGATGTTCGGTATTCATCAGGGCTTTATTCCGGTCTATTTCGCGCTGATGGAAACCCAGGGTTTTAATTCGCTGTTCCCGATTCTGGCCATGGCGGGCGCCGGGCAGGTTGGCGCTTCGCTGGCGTTATGGTGCAAAGCGGATAAGCATTCGCTGCTGCGTAAGCAGATTAAAGGCGCGATTGTGCCAGGCTTGCTCGGCGTCGGTGAGCCGCTGATTTATGGCGTAACGCTACCGCGCCTCAAGCCGTTTATCACCGCCTGTTGCGGTGGCGCGTTGGGTGGCTTCTTTATCGGGCTGGTGGCGTGGCTAGGATTGCCGGTGGGAATGAACACGGTGTTCGGTCCATCGGGTTTGGTAACGCTGCCGCTGATGACTTCATCGCAGGGGATTTTTGCCGGTATGGCGGTCTATCTCGCGGGGTTGATCGTGGCGTGGATTGGTGGATTCGCGTTTACCTGGTGGGGCGGAACCCGTAATGTCGATTTGAGTTAAGTTGGATTTTGCGCAATGCACAGTTTTGTAGCGGCGCGATTTATCGCGCTCATATAGCCGTGACATCGTTTGAAAACAGCGCGATAAATCGCGCCGCTACGGTTTGTGCACTGTTGAATCATTGGGTAAATGTGATTCCTGTCACACTTTTACACTCCCTCGTATCGCTTATCCCGGCAAAGGGGATTTCACCACATAAGGGCCATATGTAAGTAAAATGTCAGGAAAAAATTAAGGATTTATTAAAAGGATAGAAAGCTAGACCTTAAATATTAATTGGCCTTAATTTATTTGGAATATCTCGCCTGCCTCGCAATTATTTATCCATCATCACAATAAGTTACCCGAAATTGCTTTTTGCATCCGCCAGCAAAAAAGTCTATACATTAAGCCATTAAATCTATGCCCGTTAGATTTCAATTTGCAAATGCTCTGGCAGCATGAGCCCAGCTTCCTGCGATGCGAATGGCTGAGGGTAAATAACGATAGCTCTATCCTTTTTTCGCTGCGCTCTATTTTCTTCACACAGTGGTTCTCAAATTAAATGACGACACGGGATTGGTATTAACCTGCCGTTTTATCCCCTCAAGATGAATTTAACGCTGTTGCAATAACAGCGTGGACGCTGCACGCCCACTGGAGGAAGTATGAGGTTCAAATTAAATCCGATTGCGATAGGGATGATGGCGGCGCAACTGCTGTTCTATCCAGCGATTCAAAGTCAGGCGGTTACGTTAGGCGCATATACGCCGCAAGTTAATGATAATCAGGTTGGCAAGCTGGTGGTCAGCAGTGGCAGTGAAACGCTGACCGGTAACCAGGCATTCACCGCAGGCACTGACGGTGCGGTCTCCACCACGCTAGGACAAGTGGCCATTACCTCCGGCTCACAATTCATCAATCAGGATCGCCTTGATCCCGGCCCGCAAAACTTTGCCATTACCACGCCTGATGCCGCGACCGGCACCAATACCACCTTCCAGGTTTACAACTCTGCCAGTCTGGTAGCGCTGGCTCCGGTGAGCAGCACCACCAGCGTGCCGGATGTACAAAATGTGAATAACGGGCAATACATCAATGTGCGCGTGGCGGATGTGACGGGCGGAACGCTGGATGTCAATATTGGCCAGCCCAATGCCGCCAGCAGCGCTGCGACCAACAGCTGGACCATGGCAGCAAAACAGACGCAGCTGTTTGACGTTAGCGGTACCGGCACGGTGAACTGGAACAGCAATAACCGCATTAGCTTCTTTGGCGCAACCGCCACACCTGACGGCAGCGGTGCGGCGACCAGCTCTTACGCCGTGCAGAACCTCGCCACCTACAACGGCGCCTTCAGCGTACAGACGTTGGACGGCAGCAGCACCAGCTTTACCGTCACTAACGCCAGTCAGCTGCAGAGTTATAACAACTGGCTGATTAGTCAGCTGCAGCGCGGCAACCTCGATAAAACCCGCTATCTCACCGAATTTAATAAAGCCGTGACCTTCAGCAGCGGCAATATTGTTTACAACGTTAGCGCGACGCCGCCGGACGAAGTGACGCAGCCCATCGGCAATCGTATTGTGATCAACGCCAGCGGCCCTGATGCGAAAGTAAATCTGGCCGCAGGTAAAACCCTTGAAGTGGTTGGTGCTACCGGTGGGGCGATTAAAGCCTCCAACGGTGCGCAAGCGGTGATTGATGGCAAGCTGGCGAGTCGCGGCAGCATCACCAATAACGGCACCGCGCTGGTATTAACCGACGGCAGCAACGGCCTGAATAACGGTGTGATTAACGGCGGATTCCTCAATCGCCAGGATGGCACCGGCGTGGGTTCAACCGGCTACGGTGCCAACGCGGTGAATGTACAAAGCGGCAGTACGTTTAATAACAGTGCCAGCGGTATCGTTAACCTCGCTACTACCGGCAGCAATTCACAGTATGGCGTGGCGGGTATCAATCTGGGTGCGTCGTCCACCGCCAATAACAGCGGCAATATTAACGTTGGGGTGAACGGCTCCAGCGCTCGCGGCACGGCTTCCGGGGTGCTGCTCACCGATGACACCTCACGCTTTACCAATACCAGCACCGGCAATATTTACATCGGGCGCGGACCACAAAACAGTGTGAATGATGTGGTTGCCGATACGGCGATGAACCAGAGCGGCTTGACCAGCGGCATTGCCGTGGTGGCTAACGGTAACGCGGTTAACGACGGCGCGATCACCATCGGCAGCAAAACGCAAAATGCGGCGGGGATGTCCGCTACGGGCGCCAGCAATGCCACCATGATCAACAACGGCACCATTAATGTGAATGGCGCGGCCGCCGCGATCCCTCGTGAAAACGTTGGCATGCTGGTGACCAACAGTGCTGGCACCATCGATAACGCCGGCATCATTAACCTCAACGGCGTGAACGGTACCGGCCTGAAAGTGCTGGCGACCAATGGCCGCAGCGCGAGCGCCACGTCAACCGGGGTTATCAATGTAGCCGGTGCTGCCGATCCGGCCAGCGGCACGCGTAACTATGGTGTCTGGGTTGAGGGACAGGGCACTGGCACAGCACAGTCGACAGTCGATGGGCCAATCAATCTCCGGGGTAATGGCGCCATTGGCGTGCATGCGCGCGGTAACGCCACCGTAACGGTTGATCCGGCTGCGGTACCGACTTTCGCCACCGGCAGTAATCAGATTGCCTTTTTCGCCTACGGCCCCAATGCGTTAATCAGAGTGTTAGGGAATAATCCGTTTGATGTCACCACCCAGAACTCCACGCTGTTCCGTGTTGAGCAGGGGGCGGATTTTAACGGCGATTCCCTGGCGCTAACGGCATCGGGTGCCGGTTCTACAGCGGTACTTGGCAGCGGCGTGGGCACCGATGTGAACACCGATGCGGCGGTGATTAACGTGAGCGGCACCGGCGCCAACGGCATTACCGTTGAAGGCGGCGCAAAGGGCGTAATCGACACCACCACCACCATGAACCTCACCGGAAGTAACGCGATTGGGGCGATTGTTGATGGTCAAAAGCATGATATTAATGGCAAAAATAGTGGCTCTCCGGTTGCCAGCACCACGCTCAACTCCGCCGCAACCCTCAACGCCTCGCAGAGCGGATTAACCGGCTATCTGGCGCGTAACCGTGCGCAGTTAACCAACACCGGGGATATAAACTTTACCGGCGCTAACGCCACGGGCATCCGCGTGGAGAGTGGCGCAACCGCTAACAACAGCGGCAATATTGCAATCAACGATGGCGGCACCGGTATTTCGGTCAACAGCAGCGGTACCACCACCACGGCGAACAATAGCGGCGTGATCAACGTTAATGGCGGCACAACCAGCGCGCGCACGCGCGGCGTGAGCGCCAGCGGCAGCGGCGCGGTGGCGAATCTCAACAGCGGCGCACTCAATCTCAACGGCGTCGGTGCGATTGGCGCGGAAGCCTTGAGCGGTGCCAGAGTCAATGTTTCAGCGGCTTCAACGCCGATATTCAACAATACCGATCAACTCGCCTATCACGCGGCGGGTGCAGGATCGCTGATCAACAGCGCGGCCAACGCACTGAACATTAATACCAACGGATCAACCGGTTACCGCATTGATGATGGCGCCACGCTGGCGCTGAGCAACGGCAGCGCGATCACCAGCAGCGCGGCCAATAGCACCGGCGTAATTGTTTCGGGCAGCGGCAGTACGCTGAACAGCGGCAACGGCCAGCTCACCGCAAGCGGCAATGGCAGTACGGGCGTGCGGGTGGAGGGCGGAGCGCAGGCCACATTGGCGGCGGGCAACAGCGTCAATGCCAGCGGCACCAATAGCGTTGGCGTGCTGGTAAATAACCTGCGGACCGATCTTAGCAATGCGCTGAACGGTAGCGCTGCGCCTACGTTGGTTACCAACAATGGTGCGGTGAGCGGCGCAGGCACCAACGCGGTGGGTATTGATGTCACCAACGGCGCTGAACTGGTTAACAACGGCAACCTCAACTTCACCGGCAGTAATAACATCGGTATCCGCTCACGTGCGGGCAGCACCATCACCAATAACGGCGTGGTGAACGTGGCGAACGGCACCGGGCTGGATGTCTCCGGCAGCGGCAGCACCCTGGCGAAAGGCGGTACCATCAATGTCGATAACGGCATTGCAGGTGTACGCATCAGCGATGGCGCTCAGCTGGCGCTAACCGGCAGCGACACGGTGATCACCACGCGCGGCAATGCGCACGGCATCTTGCTGGATAGCGGTGCGACCGCCCTCAGCGCCAGCGATGCTACGGTGAACGTGCTGGGCAGCGGTAACGGCATTGAAAATCGCGCCGAACTCAGCAACGTCGGTTTGAGTAATCTCACCATCAACGTCGGTGACGGTAACGGCATTCGTACGGCGGTGCCGTTCGATCCGGCCTCAACCGTCACCACCAATGTGTCCGGTAGCGGTACCGGCCTGAATATTGTCAATGCCGATGGTTCAACCACCAGCGGCGATTTAACGCTCGGTTCAGGTTATCAGTTCAACGTCACCGGCGCTGGCGGCACCGGCATCCGTGCCAATACCACCGGTAATGTGACCACCGCCGCTAACGTCAATATCGACAATGTGGCGGGCGGATCGGCGCTGATTTCCAGCACCGCGGGCACCATCGTCAATACCGGCAATCTCAGTTCGAACAGCCTGACTTCGCCAGTGGTCGATCTGCGCGGCGGTAAAACGGTGTTCGAGAACCTCGGCAACATCATCACTGCCAATCCACAAACCGTGGCGGTGGCGGGCAGCAACGCCAATGACGAAATTCTCTTAACGGAAGGTGAAGTCAGAGGGGATATCAACCCTGGCGGCGGCTCGGATGTGTTCCGCTGGACCGGCGGCACGCTTAACGGCAGCCTGACCATGGGGAACGATAACAACAACAGTGCTGAAGTCAGCAATGTTGATCTCAGCACCACCTACCATCTCACCAGCGGTACCGGCACCGGTAACACCCTGACCTTTAACAATATTGAATCACGCGGTGGCTCATTTAGCGCCGACGATCTGACTAAAGGGGTCAACCTGGGCAGCGGCTGGAGCACCATCAACTTCAACGATTCCCAGTGGACCTTAACCGATAACCTCAAACTGGCGCACAGCGATATCAACATCGGCAGTGGTTCAACGCTGTATGCCGGTAACAATGTCAATCCAACGTTGGCCGGTGGCAGTGCCAACTCGCTGGTGGTGAACAACGCCGGGATTATCGACTTAACCAACGGCAGCGGTTCACCGGGTAATCGCTTAACCATCGATGGCTCACTGGCATCGACGGGCGGACAGGCGAATCTGGTCACCAACCTTAATGAGGGCGGGGCGCTGAGCAATCAGTTCACCGACCACATCAATGTGACTGGCGATGCCAGCGGCACCACGCTGCTGAATGTACGACTCGATGCCGCCAGCACGGGCGCGCTCACCGATGTAAACCGTTCCGGCGCTATCGATGCCTATGAAGGTATTTCGCTGGCGCAGGTCGCCGGCAACGCCAGCGGCAGCAGCTTCGGCTTACAAGGCGGTTATCTGTCAGCGGGACCCTGGCAGTACCAGCTTTATAGCTTCGCGCCGGGCAGCAGCGATCCAAGCCAGCGTTTAGTTAGCGGCACAGGCAACAACTACTGGGATTATCGTCTGGCGAACGCTTACGTTTGCCAGGGCGAAACCAGCTGTTCACCGTTGGTCATTACGCCGTTTAGCCCGGAACCCCGCGTGAATGAAAATGCGCGTCCGGCGGTGGTGCCGCAGGTGCCTTCCTATGTTTCAGCACCGGTTGGCCTCGCCTACTACACGGCGGCGATCATTGACGATTTACATAAGCGTCTTGGTGAACTGCGTCACGAACAAACCCGCCCGGATGGCAACGGTGGCGAGATGTTTGTGCGCTATATCGGCTCAAACCTGAAGTACAAGAGTGACCAAAGCTTCCGCAACTATGGCTACGATTTTGACCTCGATTACAGCGCGGTGCAGATCGGCGGCAACCTGTTACGTCTGGATGGAGATAAAGACAGCCTGCGCGGTGGGATAGCGTACACGCGCGGTAACACGCGTATCCGTCCGCATGCCGCCGATGGTTATAGCAGTACCACCTTCGACAGCGACAGCCTGGCGCTGTACGGTACCTGGCAGCGTCAAACCGGCTTCTATCTTGATGGCGTGTTGTCGTTCGACTGGCATCGTGGCGAAACGGATATCGCGCGTCAGCAGGAGGTCGCGAAGCTGAAAGGTCACGGCTGGACAGCGTCACTGGAGAGCGGTTATCCGTTTGAACTGGGTGATGGCTATAAGCTGGAGCCGCAGGCGCAACTGATGTACATGAAGCTGAATATGAACGACTTCGTGGATGAAGATGGCAACAAGGTGCGTTACGGCAACTACAACCAAACTATTGGCCGCCTCGGCGCACGTCTGGATCGCACCTGGACCGACGACAGCAACCGCCAGTACACGCCATATCTGCGCGCCAACTACTACAAAGGTTGGGGCGGAACGGCGAAAACGTCGGTCTCCTCGGTGGACAATCCCGCCTTTGGTGCCAGCTTCGACAGCGGCAACTTCGGCCAAATGTGGGAAGTCGGCGCAGGCGGCACCGCAACAGTGCAGAAGGATGTATCGCTCTACGCTGAAGCGGATTATCGCAAAGAGATCGACGGCAACGGCGCCAAAGGGTGGCGGTATAACGTTGGCGTTCGCTGGCAGTTCTGATTTCCCGTCGCACTTCGCGCTGCAAGTGCGTTGGCTGCGCTTCCTCACCCCGGTCACATAGTAAACTATGCTCCCGGGGCTGAGTCAGCTTGCCGCCTTCTTGCAACACGAATTGCTTTGGGAAATCTCGTGCAGCGTTCTAAAATCAAAAGATGAGTTTGGTATATTCTAAAACCACGTTAATTGATTCTGTAAGTCTGAAAAATGTGAAAGCCGCTGCAAAGCGGCTTTTTTATTGCGGTTAATTTGAAACTGACGCTAAAGCCAGAGCCTTGCAGTGCCGAAAAGGTAAAAAAGTGTAATCGATTTTTCTTTTAGCCTGCGTCTTGCAAGGACACACACATGCGTAACAACCAGCCCGTCACTCAGCGCGAATTCGCTTTTGCGGATGACGCCACACTGATGTCGACTACCGATCTCAACAGCTACATCACCTATGCGAACGACGCTTTTATAGAAGTGAGCGGCTTCAGCCCGGAGGAGGTGAATGGCCAGCCGCATAACATGGTGCGCCATCCCGATATGCCGCCTGAAGCCTTTGCGGATATGTGGTCGACGCTGAAGCAGGGCGAGCCTTGGACGGCGCTGGTAAAAAACCGTCGTAAGAATGGCGATCACTACTGGGTGCGCGCTAATGCTATTCCGGTGGTGCGCGAGGGCAAAGTGCAGGGCTTTATGTCGGTGCGCACCAAGCCGTCAGCCGAGGAAGTGCGTGCGACCGAAAAGCGCTATCGTGATTTTCGTGAAGGTCGCGCCAAAGGGCGTCGCTTCCATAAAGGTTTGATTGTCGGCACTGGCTGGCGCCGCCTCGGTTCCATCCTGAAAACGCTGCCGCTGCGCTGGCGGATTCGCTCGACGTTACTCACGCTGCTACCGCTCTCGGTGTTGGGCGTCTGGCTGCTGGGCTTGGCACCGTTGGCAATTGGCGGCTTTGCGGGCGGCATGGCGGGCATTTTGCTGTTAGCGAGCCTGTGGCTGGAACAGCAGATTTCACGTCCAATGGAGCGCATGTGCCGCCAGGCGTTGAGCGTGGCAACCGGTGCCAGCCATAAAGTGGAACAGATCGATCGCGTGGATGAGATCGGCGTAACGCTGCGCGCTATCGGCCAGCTTGGCCTGATGTTCCGCTGGCTGGTGGATGATGTCAGCGGCCAGGCAATCAATGTGCTAAGCGCCAGCGATGCCATCGCACGCAGCAACGATGAGCTGAGCCGCCGCACTGAACAAGCCGCCGCCAACGTGCAGCAAACCGCCGCCACCATGAATGAAATGACCGCCACGGTAAAGAGCAACACCGATACCGCCAAAGAGGTGAATGGCCTGTCGGAAAACACCAGCTTTGCCGCGATTAAAGGGGGCGAAGTGATGCAGGAAATGGTGGGCATGATGGCGGAGATCGCTGACAGCTCTAAGCGCATCGCCAACATCACCAGCGTGATTGATGGCATCGCCTTCCAGACCAACATCCTGGCGCTGAACGCCGCAGTAGAAGCGGCACGCGCCGGAGAGCAGGGCAAAGGATTCGCGGTGGTGGCGGGTGAAGTGCGCAGCCTCGCGCAGCGTAGCGCCAAAGCGGCCAGTGAAATTAAACATCTGGTGGAAACCAGCGCCAGCCGCGTGCAGTTGGGGAGCGATCACGCTGATGCAGCCGGTCACACCATGCAGGAGATTGTCGATCGGGTGCAGAATGTCACCGCGCTGATTGCGCAAATCAGCGGCGCCACCGCCGAGCAGGCCATTGCGCTGACGCAGGTCAGCACTGCGGTGGAAGATCTCGACGATATCACCCACCAAAACGCCGCGCGCGTGGCCGAAAGCGCCGAAGCATCGGGCCGCATGACGCATCAGGCCAATCGGCTGGTGGAAGCGATCAGCGTGTTCCGCTGATCCTCAGCGCATTTCCCGTTCGGCGCGCAGCGCGCCGGGGGGCGTGCCGACAATGCGTTTAAACGCACGGCTAAACGCCGCCAGTGAACCATAGCCGAGGTGGAAGGCGACGCTTTCCACCGCTTCGCCCTCATTGACAATACGCTCCACCGCCAATCGCATACGCAGCTCGGTAAGATAGCGCAGCGGCGTCATGCCGGTTGCCGTTTGGAAGCGCGCGGCAAACACCGAACGCGAACTGCCAGATTCGCGCGCTAATCGCTCCACCGTCCAGTTTTCGCCTGGCGCGCGGTGCATCGCCGCCATCGCCTGGCTGAGACGCGGATCGCGCAGCGCCTGTACCAGCCCGCTGCCTTTGCCACAGCCGTTTTCCACCCAGCCACGGACGATCTGCGCCGCCACCACATCCGCCAGCCGCGATAAAATCCCGGCAAAACCGGCTTTGCGCTCACGCGTTTCACGCTCCATCGCATCAAGAATCGGCTGGATTTCTGGATACTGCGCCAACAGCGTGCTGACCAGCATCACGTCCGGCATGGTGTGCACCAGCGGCTGCATGCCGCCCAGTTCAAACGCCATACAGGCACTGAACAGAATCACATCGCTGTTATCCGGGCACAGCTCGCTGCTGTCATCGATGGCGCAGACGCTGCCGCAAATCGGTCGGCTATTAAAGGTTGAGATGGGTTCGCAGGTCGCCTCTTCGCTGGAGATCAGCGCGTGCGGTTTGCCGTGCGGAATTAGCAGCGCATCGCCCGCCTGCAGCGGGTAGATTACCCCAGACGCCGAGCGGATCAGCAACGATCCCCGCCCAACAAAATGCAGCTGTGCGCGGCCTGGCGCATCGTCAAACTGCAGGCCAAAGGGCGCGTGCAGCGCAATGCGCTGATATTTGACGCCGTAGAGGCGCATACCCATCAACAGTTCACTGGTCAGATCTTCATAGCGGCTCATACGGATCCAGACGAATAATCAAAAAACAAAGTTTCTGCATCATAGATCGTCTGATGAACACTCACTATGCTTAACGCTAAATATTTTGTGATGGGGATCACAGATGAGCCTGGATACTGAAATAGTCGAAACACCGCTAGAAGTGGACAAACCGGCATGGGGCGCGGTGTTTGCCATGGCGTTTGGCGTGTTCGGCCTGATTACTGCTGAATTCTTACCGGTAAGCCTGCTAACGCCAATCGCCGCCTCGCTGCAGATCAGTGAAGGCCAGGCGGGTCAAACCGTGACCGTCACCGCGCTGGTGGCACTGCTCACCAGTCTGGTGATCGGCAACGTGACGCGTCAGCTCGATCGCCGTTTGGTGATGCTGGCCTTTACGCTGCTGCTGATTGCCTCCGCACTGCTGGTGGCGTTTGCAGAGAATCTGCCGATGATTCTGCTGGCGCGCGTGCTGCTTGGCATCGCCATTGGTGGCTTCTGGACGCTTTCTACCGCGATTACCATGCGTCTGGTACCGAGCGATCAGGTGCCGCGCGCGCTCTCTATTGTCTTCAGCGGTATCTCGCTGGCGACCATTATTGCGGCGCCGCTGGGGAGCTATCTGGGCGGCATTATCGGCTGGCGTAACATCTTTATACTGACGGCTGCGTTGGGCGTGCTGGCGCTGTTTTGGCAGTTCTTCACCTTGCCCGCGATGCCGCCTGTGAATAAAGCACGCAGCGGTGGCGTGCTGGATCTGCTGCGTAAAAGCGTGATGCGCTGGGGCATGCTGGCGGTGATCATGATGTTCACCGGTCACTTCGCCTTCTTCACCTATCTGCGTCCGTTCCTTGAAGGCAGCGCGCAGCTTAATGTGAATCAGCTGTCGCTGGTGCTGCTGGCGTTTGGCGTGGCCAACTTCTTTGGTACCTCGCTGGCCGGTTATCTGGTGACACGCAGCGTGTCGCTGACGCTGACGGCAATGGCGTTGGTGATGAGCGTGACTGCGCTGGTGCTGGTGAGCTTTGGCGAGGTGTCATGGTTGGTGGCGGCGGGCGTCGCGCTGTGGGGCCTGGCGTTTGGTTCCATGCCAACCGGCTGGTCAACGTGGATTTCCCGTGCGGTGCCGGATGATGCCGAGTCGGGCGGTGGTTTGCTGGTCGCCACCATTCAGCTGGCGATCACCGCCGGTGCGGCAGCCGGTGGCTGGATGTTTGATCTGCAAGGGGCTGGCGGCGTGTTTCTTGCCAGCGGCGTGCTCATGCTGTTAGCCGCTATCACCATTTTCACCCGCGTTCGTCATCACGGTTAATCACTACCAGGTCGCCATAAATGGCGACCTTACAACACCGTCGGGGCGCCATTTATGGCGACCGGGTTGATAACCGCATGGATTCTCATAAATACCTATCACAGCCATTTATCCTGCCTTTTGACTAAATGTCAGATTTTTAACCGTTTGCACCAGGGTTATTCCAAACGTGCTTTTTATGTTCAAAATAATCGAACAACTACGGCAAATCTCTCCGCTTTTTACTGATCAATTCTGCGCCTATTATATCTCTCAACAAGGCGATGACGCCTTACTCAATCAAACGTTTATTAAGGAATTGACCATGAAATCTATCAAAACTTTTGCTGCTGTTGTTGCTCTTACCGTTCTGCCATTCGCGAGCTTCGCTCAAAGCATCACTGCAACCGCTTCAACGCTGGATGGTGCAGAAGCGCAAATCGCTGCTCAGGCGCACGAAGCTGGTGCTTCCTATAAAGTGACCGAAGCTAACTTCAACAACGGCGTGCACATGACGGCCGAACTGACCAAATAAGTTGCGTTAACGTTCTGTGCTGACAGGGTGCCTCCGGGCGCCCTGGCGGCGTTGCTAACCTGATAAAATCCTGTCACTTTCCCTCCGAAATGATTACTATTCTCAAAAAGTAACATCCTTCGTCGGCTCGCCTCGGGCTGTCTTTTTTAACATTGGTTGTAATGTCGAGCTTTCACTTCACTGCCATCAGGCGGTGTTTTTGCTATGGAGAAGTTATGAAGGCGAATAAAAAATCGTGGGCGCTGCGTCCTCTGTTGCTGGCAACGGCGCTGTTCTCTACCTCTGCGGCGATCGCGGCGGAAACTCAGCCGTTGAATCAGGTGATTTCAAAAGGCGCTTATGAGCTGGCGTTTAGCAATAGCGATAACGCGCTGTTCCTGGCGACCGCGCAAAGCACAACCGACAAAAAAGGCGGCACCGTTTATCGTCTTGATCCGCAGGATCTGGCGGTGAAGCAAACCATCAGCACCGATCTGCCGACCTTTGGCGCGGCGCTCAATCAGAAAACCAATATTCTCTATTTAGGTAACACGCGTGATGCTGCACTGACCGCAGTGGATGCCACCAGCGGCAAAGTGATCAATACGCTGGTGCTGGATGGGCGTAAGCGCAGCGAAACCGTGCGTCCGCTGCAGCCGCGTCAGCTGGCGGTCGATGCGGCTACCGATCGCGTTTACATCACCGGCCTGGGTGAGCAGAGCGTGGTGTGGGTGGTGGATGGCAAAACCCTGAAGCTGATCAGCACCGTGCCGAACACCGGCAAAATGGGTACCGGTCTGGCGATCGATTCTGCCGCGCAAAAGCTGTACGTCACCAATGCGGATAATGAGCTGGTGACCATCAATACGCGCCTGAATGCGATTGAAAAGCGTCAGAAAATTGAGGGCGACAAAGATCATTTCTTCCTCAACATCTCGCTGGATACCCAAGGCCATCGCGCTTTCCTCAGCGACTCTAAGCAGTCGCAGGTGCTGGTGCTGGACACCCGCACGCAGCAAGTGATTCACAAGATCGATGTGCCGGAATCGCTGGCGGTGCTGTTCAATGCCGATCGTGATGAGCTGTACGTCACCCACCGTAAAGCGGGTGAAATCAGCATCATCGACGCCAGCAGCTACAAGGTGAAACGCACAGTGAAAGCACCGGGCCTGCCAAACAGCCTGGCGCTCTCTGCCGATGGCAAAACGCTGTTTGTCAGTATCAAACAGCCAGGTTCACGCAAAGAGCCACCGAAGAATCCGGACAGCGTGTTACGCATCGCCCTTTAATCCCCGTCATACTTCAAGCCGCAGGTGCGTTGGCTGCGTGTGCTCGCCCCGGTCACTTACTTTAGTAAGCTCCCGGGGACTCACACCCTTGCCGCCTTCCTGCAACTTGAATTATTTAGGGGATATCTGGTTTTACTGGGCGGCTTGTGCCGCCCTTTGCATTTCTGGCATTCGCTGCGTTTTTATCGCCACAGATACGCTACCTTGTAGGACGACAACACCATAAGAGAGGACGCTATGAGCCAGTTTTTTATGCATGAGAAAAACGATCTGGTAAACGAAGCCATCGAAGGGGTTTTACTCAGTACGCCGTGGCATAACCTCAGTCGCCTCGATCTTGGCGATGAGATCCGTGTGGTGGTGCGTTCGGACTGGGATAAGAGCAAAGTGGCGTTAATTTCGGGTGGCGGTTCCGGTCATGAACCGGCGCATGCCGGATTCGTCGGTAAAGGCATGCTGACGGCGGCGGTGTGTGGCGACATTTTTGCCTCGCCGAGCGTCGATGCGGTGCTGAACGCCATTGTAAACGTCACCGGCGACGCCGGTTGTCTGCTGATTGTGAAGAACTATACCGGCGACCGCCTCAACTTTGGTCTGGCGGCCGAGAAAGCCAAAAATCTGGGCTACAAGGTCGAGCTGGTGATGGTGCAGGATGATATCGCGCTGCCGGAAAACCCGCAGCCGCGCGGTATTGCGGGCACGGTGCTGGTGCATAAAATCGCTGGCTATGCGGCGGAGCAGGGACAATCACTCGATGAGGTCAAAGCATTGGCGCAGCGCGCGATTGATGCCACCTCGTCGATTGGTCTGGCTTTTGCCACCTGTCATGTGCCGGGCGAAAAGCGCGATGAACGCGTCGAGCCAGGCCACAGCGAGCTCGGCATGGGTATTCACGGTGAGCCAGGTGTGGTGACGCTCGATACGCAAAACAGCCGTAAAATCAGCAGCATCATGACTGATAAACTGGCGCAGGCGTTGCCGGAAGGCAAGCAGGCGCTACTGCTGATCAACAATCTCGGCGGCTTCTCGCAGCTGGAGCTGGCGCTGTTAACGCGTGAAGTGCTGCAGTCGCCGCTGGCGGCGCGCATCACCCATCTGATTGGTCCGGCGACGCTGGTGAGTGCGCTGGATATGAAAGGCTTCTCATTGTCTTTGCTGGCGCTGGAAGAGCCGTTTCTGGCAGCATTAAGCGCGCCGGTTCAGGTGCTGGGCTGGGTGCCGGTGTATGACTTTGCGCCGATCAGCCTGCAACGTGCGGAGAAAATCGGCAGCGTGCTGGATTTTGATGCGTCTGAGAATGCCGAAGTGGCGAAGATTGTTGCAGGCGTCACGCAAACGTTGATCGATCTGGAGAGCGAGCTGAATGCGCTGGATGCCAAAGTTGGCGACGGCGATACCGGTTCAACCTTTGCCGCCGGCGCGAAGAAGATTCAGCGCGGCCTGAAGGACAAGCAGCTGCCACTGAATGAGCTGCCCACCTTGCTGGCGCTGATTGGTGAGCAACTGGCAACGGTGATGGGTGGATCGAGCGGCGTATTGATGTCGATTCTGTTCACCAGCGCCGGCCAGCAGCTGGAAGAGGGCAGCGCGCTACCGCAGGCGTTGATGCACGGTCTGGAACGCATGAAGCATTATGGCGGCGCACAGCCGGGCCATCGTACGTTAGTCGATGCGCTGCAACCGGCGCTGGAAGCGTTAGTGGCGGGCGAGTCGCTGGCGGCGGCCGCTAAAGCCGCTCAGCAAGGCGCGGATGCGACTGCGCAGATGCAGAGCGCCAAAGCGGGACGATCGGCCTATCTGAATCAGCAAAGTCTGGATGGGGTGAAAGATCCGGGCGCGTATGCGATTGAGAAGGTGTTTGCGGTGTTAGCGGGGTAGATTGTGCGGGCTGATGCCCTCACCCCGGCCCTCTCCCTGTTCAGTCCGGGGAGATCGTGAACACTTGTTCGGGGACATGGTAGACACTTACAACTAAGGCATAAGAACCCGTTTATGGAGTCGCTTATGCCCTGGGATGCGAGAGAT
>NZ_JBBCQO010000022.1:0-22131 GCF_037149875.1 Pantoea sp. USHLN256
ATACTGGCGTATTATGACCAGGCAGAAAAACGTATTATCCGGATAGACTGAGCACAAATGTGTTACCTATGTGCCCGGTCTGATCTGTTACCTATGTGCCCGGTCGTACCTAAATGGCGACCCTACCATTACGGTGCACCGCCATGCGCATCATAATGGTTAACTCAACAACACTGCGTCATACAGCATCCAGCCGGTGGTGGCCACCAGCGACAATGCCATCAAACTGTTAAACGCCTGACGTTTCCACGCCACTTGCAGATGGCTGCGTAGGCGGTCGCCCAATGCAGCCCAAATCAAGATGCACGGCAGATTCAGCGCCGCGAATCCCAGTAACACGGTTAGTACGCCGTTGCTGTTGGCGTATATCAGCGCCACATTCGTCACCATCAACCACGCTTTTGGGTTCACCGCCTGGAAACAGATGCCGCCAATTAACGTCATGGGGCGCGGGCGTTCGCGTAACTGCGGTGCGCCGGCGCGGAATATCTTCCACGAAAGCCACAGCAGATAACTGCATCCGACCACTGTCAGCGGCAGGCGAATCGCGCCCATCCAGTGCAGCAACACATCGAGCGCCATACTCGCCAGCAGCATCTGAATCGCACAACCCAGTAGAATGCCAAATAGCATCGGCAGCGTGCGTTTGAAGCCAAAGTTGACGCCGGAAGTCGCCAGCAGCAGGTTGTTCGGGCCGGGAGTGATCGACATAACGGTGACATAGCTGAAAAATGAGGGATCGAGCATAGCGTACTTCCTTAACAATCAATGATGCCTTCATGCTAATGCGTACGCGGCAATGGAAACAGAGACACAAAATGACTATTGTAATGGGTACAGTTGTCTCAAATATGAATTGTATCCATCGCGCGCGGAGGCTTTTGTGTCCCTTCCCCTTTCTTCCGGCCAAACGCTGTATCAGCAGTTGGTCGATAGCTTTGCCGAGTCGATTCATCAGGGCACCCTAAAGCCGGGCAAGCGGCTGCCGGCGATTCGCCGCGTGGCGCAATCGCATCAGGTTAGTATCAATACGGTGCTTAATGCGTGGCAAGTGCTTGAGGATCGTGGCCTGATCGAATCACGTCCGCAATCCGGCTATTACGTGCGTGGCGTGCTGCCCGCCGTGACGCGCGCGGTAAAACCGTTACCTCCTAAAATTAACGATCCCAGTGCGCAAAAGCTGGAACTGATTGAGCAGGTGTTCGCCGCGCAAAATAATCCGGAGTACACCAATATCTCGCTGGCCTGTCCGCAGGATGGCACCTTCTATCCGGCGGCGCGTATCGGGCGCATTACCGCGTCGATTTTACGACAGAATCCCGACATTATCGGACGCTATGCGCTTCCGCCTGGTAGTGAGCGCTTACGGGAGGAGATTGCACGGCGCGCGCTGCATAATGGCATCAACCTGCCGCCACAAGCGATCACCCTTACCCACGGCTGCATGGAAGCGTTGCAGCTGGCGCTGCGTGCGGTGACCAAACCTGGCGACTGCATCGGTCTGGAATCGCCGACCTATTTTTTCCTGTTCCCGCTGCTGGCTTCGCTGGGGCTGAAGGCGCTGGAAATCCCCACCGATCCGCAGCAAGGGTTGTCGCTCGATGCACTGGAGATGCTGCTGCAGGAGAAACGCATTCAGGCAGTGATCGCCATGCCCGGCGCACAGAATCCGCTGGGCTACGTGATGCCGCTGGAGAACAAAAAGCGCCTGGCGAAGTTAGTGAACACTTACCACGTTCCGCTGCTGGAAGATGGTTTGTATGACGAATTGCAGTTTGAGTGGCCGCTGTCACCGCCGGTGAAGGCCTTTGATAGTGACGGCTGGGTGATTTACTGCACCAGCTTTACCAAAACCGTGGCGCCCGATTTTCGCGTCGGCTGGACCGCCGCCGGACGTTTTCATCACGCCATCGCTCACCTCAAAGCGGTTTCATCGATGGCGGAGTCACGTTTGCTGAGCGAAACGCTGGCCGAATTCCTGGCAAGCGGCGGTTACGATCATCATCTGCGTACGCTGCGTCGCCGCTATGCGGCGAATCTGGATGCGGCACGCGGCATTCTGGCGCGCCACTTTCCGCAGGGCACGCGCGCTACCCTGCCGCGCGGCGGGTTTGTTTTCTGGGTAGAACTGCCGGGCAAAGTCGATACCGTGGAGATGTTTCATCGTCTGCTGCAGGAGCACATATGTGTGACGCCGGGCGCGCTCTACTCGCTGAGCGATCGCTATACGCACGCGTTGCGCCTCTCCTGCTGCTATCCGTTTGATGAGCGTTATACCTGGGCACTGCAGCGCACTGGCGCGCTGGCCTGTGAGATGACAGGCCTCGCGCCGGGACAGGATCAGGGTTTGCCGTTGCGGCCCCAGGTGGTGTAAGGCTCGCGCTCGGTCAGGCGCTCGTAATAGGTTTGCACCGCCGGGAAGTGAGGATGCTCCAGCGGTGTTTCGAACCAGCGATTCACCGCCAGCCCAACCGGAATATCCGCCAGCGAGAAATTACGGCCTGCGACGTAGCGCCCGTTTTTTTCCAAATGCTGGTTAAGAATGTTCATGGTGTGCGACCAGCCTTTGACGGCAGCGGCCAGCAAGCGCGGATCCTGGTGCGCTGGCGAGTTGCGTACCAGCGACATAAATGCGTAGCGCCAGGACGTGTTCAGTTCGGTGGCTTGCCAATCCATCCACTGATCAACCGGTGCCCGCGCGCGCGGATTTTCGGGATAGAGCCAGTCGCCGCCGTTGCTGTTCGCCAGATAGCGCAAAATGGTGTTGGATTCCCACAACACGAAATCGTCCTCGATCATCACCGGGACCATCGCGTTGGGATTGAGCGCCATAAATTCTGCTGAGTGCAGCGATTGCGGATCGTCGCCCCAGGGTTCAGATTCATACGCGATATCCAGTTCTGCGCACAGCCACAGAACTTTTCGCACATTAATTGAAGAAGTACGGCCAAGAACTTTTAACATTGCAGACTCCGATTGCAGAATTCTTAATCTATTCATAGCCCTGATGCTGATCTTTCGCAATCGGCAGGATGTAAATCCGGATTTCAGACAACCTCAACGAGGAAGGAGTGACAATGAAGGTCGCATTTAAACAAGTGGATGTGTTTACCTCATCGGCGTTTAAAGGTAATCCGCTGGCGGTGATCATGGATGCCCAGGGATTGAGTGATGCGCAGCTGGCAGCGATTGCGCGCTGGACCAACCTATCGGAAACCACCTTTGTGCTGCCGCCACAGGATCAGGCGGCGGATTACCGCGTGCGTATTTTTACCGTTGAAGGCGAACTGCCGTTTGCCGGTCATCCTACGCTCGGCACCGCGCATGCGCTGCTGGAAGCCGGTTGGCCGCTGAAAACGCCGGGCAAAATCGTGCAGGAGTGCGGCGTTGGTCTGGTGGAGGTGAAAATCAGCGATGATGGCGCGCTGGCTTTTGCTGCGCCCGCGGCCACCTTAACGCCCTTCAGCGATGCGTTGATGAGCAGTGCGTTAAACAGCGAAGCTTTCGATCTCAGCCAGGCGCCGACCATCGTCGATATGGGCATTCGCTGGCTGCTGATTCCGCTGAGCAGCGCGCAGGCGGTGCTGGATGTGGTGCCGTCAGCCTCTGATTTACACCGTTTACATCAACATGCCGACGTTAACGGCACGGCGATTTTTGGCGCGCTGCCCTCGGGTGAGAATGAGCAGTATGAAGTGCGCGCGTTGCTGGTTGAGAACGGCAGTTTGACCGAAGATCCGGTCACCGGTAGCGCCAATGCCTGTCTGGCGCGCTACCTGGCGGCACAGGGCCAAACGCAAGATTACCGGGCGCGTCAGGGCAGCGCGATTCAGCGTGAAGGTCGGATTCAGGTGAGTTTTACGCATGAAGCGATCTGGATTGGTGGCCAAACCGTGACGGTGATTGACGGGACGATTACGTTGTAAGGTTGCCATTTATGGCAACCTGCTGGCGTCGCTGTTTAATGAGGTCGCCATAAATGGCGTAATGCCGATCAGTTAAGCGCTGAGCGACTTTCGTTCGCCATCGGCTGTGGCAGTTTCAGCTATGCCGTGCGGCGACCGAGAAGAGGGCGTCTGGCCACGCCCTCTTCACTCCCGGGCCCTGCACCAGCCCATCCCGCCGCTTCGCGGTGCCTTCACTCCCTCACGATTCCTGACGGACCGGCGGCGATTCGCTCCTGCTCAGCGCCGCCTCTCGCCGCATCCCTGCGGCTCGCCCTGGAATCCCTCACTCGCTCAGCGGGCTGGGATGTCGCCTCAACACCCGCGCTGCAGCATCAATGCCTATTCCTGAATTATCATCGCTGAAACGCCTGTAGGGTCGCCATTCATGGCGACCAGGTAACCCACAATCTTCAGCCAGCAAAATTTCAAATCAGATGCGGTAATGACAGGCGACGGTGTTGGGCGCTATCCGCAGCGCCGAGCGCAGAGTGACGGCCAGGATGAGCCGACAGGACGTCGGCGAAAGCGCGGCATGAGCCAGGGATGGCGAATCCGCGCGGTCCGTCAGGCCGGAGTGATAAGCGAGGGAACAGCGAGGACGGCGCAGGCGCGGATTGCTAAGGTCCGCGCCTTCGGACCTTAGCCCGGCCGCCGGCTTCACACATTCTGAAACTGCCATACGCTTAGCGGGCGGAACCCCCGCGGAGCCAGTACGCTGCTTAACTGGCGAGCATTACGCCATGAATGGCGACCCTACCGATTACAGTGCCTGGCCGCCAGACGCTTCAATGCGTTGTGCGGTAATCCAGCCGGTTTCATCGCTGAGAATCGCGCTAATCGCATCACCGATATCATCCGGCAAGCCGACACGGCCCAGCGCGGTAACCGAGGCGATATGATCGTTGAGATCTTTGGTATCACGCACGCGACCACCGCCAAAGTCAGTTTCAATCGCGCCAGGTGCCAGAATGTTGACGCGAATATGGCGCTCGCCCAGCTCTTTAGCCTGATAGCGGGTTAACACTTCCATCGCCCCTTTGATTGCGGCGTAAGTGCCCGAACCTGGCAGCGTCAATCGGGTTAAGCCGCTGGAGATATTCAGGATGCGTCCGCCATCGATGATCAGCGGCAACAGTTTTTGCGTCAGGAAGAACGGCCCTTTGAAGTGCACATTCACCAGCGCATCAAACTCATCCTCTGTGGTCTCAGCGAAGAGCTTGTAGTGACCGTGGCCGGCGTTGTTCACTAAATAATCAAAGTTGTCGCGTTGCCAGGTTTTTTGCAGCGCCTCTTTTACCTGCGCCACGAAGTCATCGAACTTACCGGTGTCGCCAACATCCAGCTGCAGTGCCACCGCACGCGCGCCCAGCGCTTCAATCTCTTGCACCACCGCCTGTGCTTCATCCGCATGACTGCGATAAGTAAACAGGATATCGGTGCCTTTGGCGGCCAGTTTCAGCGCCCCATTCTTACCTAAACCGCGATTTCCGCCGGTAATTAATGCAATTTTATGACTCATGTTTCGCTCCAGTTGGAAAATTGAACACCGGATAAGGATATTCGCGAATAATTGATCTATAAACGCAGAGGAATACGCAGCACTGTTTCACTAACAACAACAATCGGTGCACAACATGGATAAAATTCACGCAATGCAGGTGTTTGTGCGGGTGGCCGAAATGGGCAGTTTTACCCGCGCGGCAGAAAGTCTGGGTTTACCGAAAGGCAGCGTCTCGCGCCAGCTTCAGGCGCTGGAAAATCAAATGGGTACGCGCTTGCTGCATCGCACCACGCGCCGCGTGCATCTGACACAGGATGGTTTGGTCTATTACGATCGCTGCCTCGATTTGTTGTCGATGCTCGACGACATGGACAGCCTGTTCCAGCACGATCCCGGCACCTTAAGCGGCAAGCTGCGGGTGGATATGTCGGTGGCGATGGCGACCGGCTTTGTGTTGCCGCGTCTGCCCGAGTTTTTGCAGCACTATCCTGGGCTCGAAATTGAGCTGAGCAGCAGCGACCGCCAGGTGGATGTGATACGTGAAGGCTTTGACTGCGTGGTACGCGTGGGCGAGCTGAAAGATTCCGGCCTGATTGCGCGAAAAATTGGCTCGCACGCCTTGATTAACTGCGCCAGTGCCGACTACCTTTCCCGTTTCGGCATGCCGGTGCGGCTGGAAGATCTGTCGCAACACGCGATGGTGCATTACAGCCAGCAGCTTGGGCAGCCTTCGCAAGGTTTTGAGTATTTCGATGGCAAACAGTGTCATTACATTCAAACCGGTGGCGTGGTGACGGTAAACAGTACTGAAACCTATCGCGCCGCGTGTATGGCCGGGCTCGGCATTATTCAGGTGCCGGCGATTGGCGTACAGCCGCTGCTGGAATCAGGAAAGCTGGTTGAAGTGCTGCATCACTTCCCGGCTAAACCGATGCCGATCTCGCTGCTTTATCCGCATCGCCGTAACGTGGCGCGCCGCGTGCGAGTGTTTATGGAGTGGCTAAGCCAAGTCCTACAAGAGTATGTGACATAAGACGCTATAATTGAATTTTCGCAGTGAACAGGATGACTATCGTCTATGACGGACAAAACCCCTAAAGAGACAGCGGCTGAGGCAGAAACCAAGCCGCTGATTGATATTAAAACCGGCAATAAAACCGTGGATGGCTCAATCCAAAATGTGTCGCGCTTCGCCGCCTGGTTTCAGGCGATTCCGGCGGTGGCGCACTTTATGCGCGCGCTGGAGCGCTTTAACGATCGCCTCGGCAGCCAGTTTGGTGCAGCCATCACCTACTTCTCCTTTCTCTCCCTGATACCGATTTTGATGGTCTCCTTTGCGGCGGTCGGCTTTGTGCTGGCGTCGAATCAGGATTTGCTCACCGAGTTGATCAACAAAATCGTTAACAGCATCAGCGATCCGACGCTGGCAACTACGCTGAAGAACACGGTGAATACCGCGATTCAGCAGCGTGCCACGGTGGGAATAACCGGTTTGCTGCTGGCGCTTTACTCCGGCATTAACTGGATGGGCAATCTGCGTGAAGCGGTGCGTGCCCAGTCGCGCGACGTCTGGGAACGTAAGCCAGACGATCAGGAGAAGTTCTGGAAGAAGTACGCGCGCGATCTGCTGTCGCTGCTCGGTTTGATGTTTGCGCTGGTGATTACGCTGTCGCTGACCTCGATTGCCGGTGCGGCGCAGGCGGCTATCGTTAATGCGCTGGGGCTGGAGGATATTGAGTGGCTGCGTCCGGCGATGACGGTGATTGCGCTGTCGATCTCCATCTTCGCTAACTATCTGCTGTTCCTGTGGATCTTCTGGATTTTGCCGCGCCACAAGCCACGTAAAAAAGCGCTGTTCCGCGGCACGCTGCTGGCGGCGATTGGCTTTGAGGTGATCAAGTTTGTTATGACGCTGACGCTGCCGAAGCTGGCAACCTCGCCGTCTGGCGCGGCTTTTGGTTCGGTGCTTGGCTTGATGGCGTTTTTCTACTTCTTTGCGCGTTTGACGCTGTTCTGCGCGGCGTGGATCGCTACGGCGAAATACAAAGATGATAAAGAGATGCCGCAGCCGCATCAGGCAAAATAAGCTGACGGGATTGTTACAAATGCCGTACTAGCTAAAAATGTTTCCTGCTGGCTATTTTTTCCGCAAAAACCAGCAGGAAACGCTGAAGGGTCACTTTAATTTGGCCCTTTTGCAGAGATTCCCGCCAAAAAAGTGACACTTCCCGTTCCCATCCGCCATTGATCGCTGCAACTCAGAAATTATCCACTTATTCGGCGAAAAAGCCCGGTCTGACGCGGTTTTTCGCCATTGAATGCCGCAAACCAGGTGCGTAAGATTCTCTGTCTACATTTACAATTAAGAAACACTTATGCAAGCCTCCATCACAGAAACACTCGACAAAAAACACGACGAAACGCCGGTTAATTCACGTGGCAAAGTGGTTGTGGCATCGCTGGTCGGCACTGCCATTGAGTTCTTCGATTTCTATATCTATGCCACCGCCGCGGTAATTATTTTCCCGCACATCTTCTTCCCGCAGGGCGATCCTACCGTCGCCACGCTACAGTCGCTGGCGACCTTCGCTATCGCCTTTGTTGCGCGTCCAATTGGTTCTGCCGTATTTGGCCACTTTGGTGACCGCGTCGGTCGTAAAGCCACACTGGTCGCATCGCTGCTGACTATGGGCGTTTCGACGGTGCTGATTGGTTTGCTGCCGAGCTATCAAACGATTGGTGTGGCTGCTCCGCTGCTGCTGGCGCTGGCACGTTTTGGTCAGGGTCTTGGCCTGGGCGGAGAATGGGGCGGTGCAGCCCTGCTGGCTACCGAGAATGCGCCGGCGAAGAAACGCGCGCTTTATGGTTCGTTCCCACAGCTTGGCGCGCCGATTGGCTTCTTCTTCGCTAACGGCACTTTCCTGCTGCTTTCATGGCTGCTGACCGATGAGCAGTTCATGAACTGGGGCTGGCGCGTGCCGTTTATTCTCTCTGCGGTGCTGGTGTTGATTGGCCTGTATGTACGCGTTTCGCTGCATGAAAGCCCCGTGTTCGCCAAAGTGCAGAAAGAGAATAAGCAGGTGAAAATGCCGATTGGCACGCTGCTGAGCAAGCATATGACGGCGACGATTCTCGGCACCTTCATCATGCTGGCCACCTATACGCTGTTCTATATTATGACCGTCTACTCAATGAGCTACGGTACCGCGCCCGCGCCGGCCGGCCTTGGCTATTCGCGTAACAGCTTCCTATGGATGCTGATGGTGGCGGTGATTGGTTTTGGTGTGATGGTACCGATTGCCGGTCTGCTGGCCGATCGCTTTGGCCGTCGTAAAACCATGATCACCATTACGCTGATGATTATCGCCTTCGCACTGATGTTCCCAATGCTGCTGGGTTCCGGTTCTCAGGTGCTGGTGATGGGCTTCCTGATCCTGGGCTTAAGCATTATGGGGCTGACGTTTGGTCCAATGGGCGCGCTGCTGCCGGAGTTGTTCCCGACTGAAGTGCGCTATACCGGCGCGTCTTTCTCTTACAACTTGTCGTCGATTCTTGGTGCATCCGTGGCGCCGTATATCGCCACCTGGCTGAATGCGAACTACGGTTTGCAGGCGGTGGGTTTCTATTTGGCTTCAATGGCGGTGCTGACGCTGATCGCGCTGATTGCCTGTAAAGAGACGCGCAATCAGACGCTGTATGAAGCGGTGTGATTGAGCGGTGCTGTACTCTGGTTCGTATGTGCTTGCTGTCCCCCTCCTCGGTCCTCCCCCATAAATGGGGGAGGAAGATGCTGCCATATGTTAGTTCTGAAGCTGCATGTGGCAGCGTCTCCTTCCCCCGCTTGCGGGGGAAGGCCGGGATGGGGGACAGCGAGTACATACATAGAGCAACAGCGAGCACTAATTAAAAAAAACCCCGGCAAGCCGGGGTTTCTTCTTTCTGCTGAAAACTGTGTCGCGCGTGGCTTAGCCAGCGACAGCGATACGTTTCATATCGGTCATGTAGCCACGCAGTTTGCGGCCTACTGATTCGATTGGATGCTGGCGTACCGCTTCGTTGACGTCGCGCAGCTGTGCGTTATCAACCTGCGTGCCTTCAATCGCTTTGCCCAGATCGCCCGGCTGCAGCGTGGTCATGAACTCTTTCAGCAGTGGAACCGCGGCGAAGGAGAACAGGTAGTTACCGTATTCTGCGGTATCAGAGATAACCACGTTCATTTCATACAGACGCTTACGGGCGATGGTGTTGGCAATCAGCGGCAGCTCGTGCAGTGATTCGTAGTAAGCAGACTCTTCGATGATGCCCGCATCAACCATGGTTTCGAACGCCAGCTCAACGCCTGCTTTCACCATCGCGACCATCACCACGCCTTTGTCGTAGTATTCCTGCTCTTCGATTTTACCCTCAAACTGCGGCGCGGTTTCGAATGCCGTTGCGCCGGTCTCTTCACGCCAGGTCAGCAGGTTTTTGTCGTCGTTAGCCCAGTCCGCCATCATGCCTGAGGAGAATTCGCCAGAGATGATGTCATCCATGTGCTTCTGGAACAGCGGCGCCATGATGGTTTTCAGCTGCTCAGACAGCGCGTAAGCGCGGATTTTCGCCGGGTTAGACAGGCGATCCATCATCAGCGTGATGCCGCCGAACTTCAGTGATTCGGTGATGGTTTCCCAGCCGAACTGAATCAGTTTTTCGGTATAAGCCGCGTCGTGACCTTCAGCCACCAGCTTGTCGAAGCACAGCAGAGAACCGGCCTGCAGCATACCGCACAGGATGGTCTGCTCACCCATCAGGTCAGATTTCACTTCTGCAACGAAAGAAGATTCCAGCACGCCAGCACGGTCGCCGCCGGTGGCTGCAGCCCAGGCTTTCGCAATCGCCATGCCTTCGCCTTTTGGATCGTTCTCCGGGTGAACCGCGATCAGCGTCGGCACACCGAAACCGCGTTTGTACTCTTCACGCACTTCCGTACCTGGGCACTTCGGCGCCACCATCACTACGGTGATGTCTTTACGAATGGTTTCGCCCACTTCAACGATGTTGAAACCGTGCGAGTAACCCAGCGCAGCGCCATCTTTCATCAACGGCTGAACGGCCTGAACTACCGCTGAGTGCTGTTTGTCTGGCGTCAGGTTTACAACCAGATCGGCCTGCGGGATCAGATCTTCGTAAGTGCCGACTTTGAAACCGTTATCGGTCGCTTTGCGGAAAGAGGCACGCTTCTCAGCAATCGCTTCAGCACGCAGGGCATAGGCCACGTCGAGGCCAGAATCACGCATGTTCAGGCCCTGGTTCAGACCCTGAGCACCACAGCCAACGATGACCACTTTCTTGCCTTTCAGGAAGCTAGCGCCATCAGCGAATTCGTCGCGTGACATGAAACGACATTTGCCCAGCTGCGCTAACTGGTTGCGCAGATTCAATGTGTTGAAGTAATTAGCCATGGGTACTCCGGTTAGATGTTGTGTTTGTTTTTGTTCAGTAACGGCGATGTGAACTACGCCGCGAATGACCCCATCATATGACAGGAAATCCGTTGCTTAAATTGATATATTAGCAAGGTCACATTGCAAAATTTGCAACACAACGTTGAGGCGATACGCGCATGGATTTACGAGACCTGAAGCTCTTCCTTCATCTGGCTGAAAGCTGCCACTTTGGCCGCACCGCACGCGCCATGCACGTCAGCCCATCGACCCTTTCACGCCAGATTCAGCGCCTGGAAGAGGATGTCGGTCACGCGCTGTTCCTGCGTGATAACCGCACCGTCACGCTGACCGAAGCCGGTGAGCGCCTGCGCCAGTTTGCGCAGCAGACGTTGCTGCAATATCAGCAGCTGCGCCATGTGATGGATCTAAACGGCCCGTCACTGAGCGGCGAGCTGCGCCTGTTCTGCTCGGTTACGGCCGCATACAGCCATCTGCCGCCGATTCTTGACCGCTTCCGCGCCGAACATCCGCAGGTAGAGATCAAACTCACCACCGGTGACGCCGCCGATGCGATTGAGATGGTGCAGTCCGGTGACGCCGATCTCGCCATTGCCGGTCGTCCCGAATCGCTGCCCGCCAGCATAGATTTTACGCCACTGGGGCTGATCCCGCTGGTGCTGATTGCCCCGGCGCTGCCTTGTCCGGTGCGCAGCCAGGCAACGCAGGACGAGCCTGATTGGGCGCAAATTCCGTTTATCCTGCCGGAACAAGGGCCTGCGCGCCGCGGTATTGATTTATGGTTCCGCCGCCAGCGCATCTCCAATCCGCAGATTTACGCCACGGTTTCGGGACACGAGGCGATTGTTTCAATGGTGGCGCTGGGTTGTGGCATTGCGCTGCTGCCGGACGTGGTGCTGGAGAACAGTCCGGAACCGGTGCGCAATCGCGTGTTAACGCTGGAGAATGTCGAATCTGTCGCGCCGCTGGAGCTTGGCGTGTGCGTACAAAAAAAGCGGCTCGGGGAGCCGCTTATCAATGCGTTCTGGCACCAGCTATGATTATTGCCCGGCGAGGAAGAAACGAAACGCCGGGTTGTTCGCTTCGTCGTGCCATTCGTAACCCAGCGCGGTCAGATGGGTTTCGAAATCCGGCTCTTGCTCGTTAGCTTCAAAGGCCGCCAGTACCCGGCCGTAATCGGTGCCGTGACTGCGATAGTGGAACAGCGAGATATTCCAGTGTGCGCCGAGCGTCTGCAGGAACTTCAGCAGCGCGCCCGGTGCTTCCGGGAATTCAAAGCTAAACAAGCGTTCGCGCAGCGGCTTCGATGGACGTCCGCCCACCATGTAGCGCACGTGCAGCTTGGCCATCTCATCATCCGAGAGATCCACCACACGATAACCGGCTTCATTCAGCTGGCTGATGATCTCACTGCGCTCCTCCAGCCCGCGCGTTAAGCGCACGCCGACGAAAATGCAGGCGTTATCCGCATCCGCGTAGCGATAGTTGAACTCGGTGATCGAACGTCCGCCGATGGTTTGGCAAAACTTGAGGAAACTGCCCTGCTGCTCTGGAATCGTCACCGCCAGCAGCGCTTCACGCTGCTCACCCAGTTCGCAACGCTCAGAGACATAGCGCAAGCCGTGGAAGTTGACGTTAGCACCTGACAGTACGTGTGCCAGGCGCTCGCCTTTGATGTCATGCTGCTGGATATACTTCTTCATACCCGCCAGCGCCAGCGCACCCGAAGGTTCCGCTACCGCGCGCACATCTTCGAACAGATCTTTTACTGCCGCACAAATCGCATCGCTATCCACCGTGATGATGTCGTCGAGATATTCACGACACAGGCGGAAGGTTTCATCACCAATGCGTTTGACCGCCACGCCCTCGGCAAACAAGCCGACGCGCGGCAAATCTACCGGCTCACCGGCTTCCAGCGCCGCCTTTAGGCAGGCTGAATCTTCCGACTCCACGGCGATCACTTTGATTTGTGGCATCAGCTGCTTGATCAACACGGCAACGCCCGCCGCTAGACCGCCGCCGCCAACCGGCACGAAGACGCGATCGAGATGCGCATCCTGTTGCAGCAGTTCCATCGCCAACGTGCCCTGTCCGGCGATGACCGCCGGATGGTCAAACGGCGGTACGAAGGTGTAACCCTGCTGTTCAGACAGCTCGATCGCCTTGGCTTTTGCCTCGTCGAAATTGGCCCCAAACAGATAAGCCTCACCGCCAAATGCGCGTACTGCATCAACCTTGATGTCTGCCGTGGCCAACGGCATCACAATCAGTGATTTGATGCCAAGCGTGCTGGCCGAGAGCGCCACGCCCTGCGCATGGTTACCGGCCGAAGCCGTCACCACGCCGCGCGCTTTTTGCTCTTCATTCAGCCCGGCTATCATCGCGTACGCCCCGCGCAGCTTGAAGCTGTGCACCGGCTGACGATCTTCACGCTTCACCAGAATGGTGTTGCCAAGACGTGATGATATTTTTTCCATTTTCTGCAGCGGTGTCACCTGGGCAATTTCATACACCGGTGAGCGCAGCACGGCGCGCAAATATTCCGCGCCGTTTGGCGACGCGGGTAGCGGTTGAGACTCAGCCATCGGTTAGCCTCCCAGCTTGGACTTATCGCGCACCGCGCCTTTGTCAGCGCTGGTCGCGAGTGATGCATAGGCGCGCAGGGCAAAGGAGACTTCACGCACACGGCCGTGCGGCGTATAGGCCGCTTCGCCACGCGCCTGCTCTTCTTCACGACGAGCGTGCAGTTCGTTATCCGGCACCGCCAGTTTGATGCCACGGTTCGGGATATCGATTTCAATCATGTCGCCATCTTTCACCAGCGCAATGGTGCCGCCGCTCGCCGCTTCCGGAGAGGCGTGACCAATCGACAACCCGGAGGTGCCACCAGAGAAACGACCATCGGTGATCAATGCACAGCTTTTGCCGAGGCCCATCGATTTGAGATAGGTGGTTGGATAGAGCATTTCCTGCATGCCCGGCCCGCCTTTCGGCCCTTCGTAGCGGATAACCACCACGTCACCGGCCACCACTTTGCCACCAAGAATCGCTTCAACCGCATCGTCCTGGCTTTCGTACACTTTGGCCGGGCCTGTGAAGGTGAGAATCTCTTTGTCTACGCCGGCGGTTTTTACGATACAGCCATCTTCTGCAATATTGCCGTAAAGGACTGCCAGGCCGCCATCTTGTGAGTAAGCGTGCTCGCGCGTACGAATACAGCCTTCGCTGCGATCATCATCCAACGTGTCCCAACGGCAATTCTGCGAAAATGCCTTGGTGGTACGAATACCGGCAGGACCGGCGCGGAACATATCCTTCACGGCCTGATCTTTGGTCAGCATGATGTCGTACTGATCGAGGGTTTCACGCATGCTCTGCTGCAGAATGTTGCGCGCGCTGGTGTCGATCAGACCGGCACGATCCAGCTCACCGAGAATGGCGATAACGCCACCCGCGCGGTGCACATCCTCCATATGATATTTCGGCGTACTTGGCGCCACTTTACACAGCTGAGGCACTTTACGAGACAAGCGATCGATATCAGAGATATTGAAGTCGATTTCGCCTTCCAGTGCCGCTGCCAGCAGGTGCAGAACGGTATTAGTGGAACCGCCCATGGCGATATCCAGCGTCATCGCATTCTCGAACGCCGCCTTGGTGGCGATGTTACGCGGCAGCATGTTGTCGTCATCCTGCTCGTAATAGCGTTTGGTCAGGCTAACGATGCGCTTACCGGCATTAATGAACAGCTCTTTACGATCGGCGTGCGTTGCCAACAGTGAACCGTTACCCGGCTGCGACAAGCCCAGCGCTTCAGTCAGACAGTTCATGGAGTTGGCGGTGAACATCCCGGAACAGGAACCGCAGGTTGGACAAGCGGAACGTTCGATCTGATCGCTGTCGGCATCGCTGACGTTCGGGTTGGCACCCTGAATCATTGCGTCCACCAGATCCAGCTTGATGATTTGATCGGACAGTTTGGTTTTACCGGCTTCCATCGGGCCGCCAGAGACAAAGATCACCGGAATGTTGAGGCGCAGTGCCGCCATCAGCATGCCCGGGGTGATTTTGTCGCAGTTGGAGATACAGACCATGGCGTCAGCACAGTGCGCGTTAACCATGTACTCCACTGAATCGGCAATTAGCTCACGTGAAGGCAGTGAATACAGCATGCCGCCATGACCCATGGCGATACCATCATCCACCGCAATGGTGTTGAACTCTTTAGCCACACCGCCTGCTGCTTCGATCTCCTCGGCAACCAGTTTGCCTAGATCGCGCAGGTGCACGTGGCCCGGTACGAATTGAGTGAATGAGTTGACCACGGCGATAATCGGCTTGCCGAAATCGTCGTCGGTCATTCCTGTCGCGCGCCACAGGGCACGGGCACCGGCCATGTTACGTCCATGGGTGGTGGTGGCGGAACGGTACTTAGGCATGCTCTATTTACTCCAGTAATAATAAGGTTGCGGGCGTCATCTGACACCCGCAAAAAAGCGCGTTATGCGTTAACCGGATCCAACCAGCCCCACTTGTCTTCCGTCTCGCCAGTAAACAGGCCAAAGAATGCCTTCTGGATACGACCGGTGACCGGACCACGTTTACCTTCGCCGACCTGAATGCCGTCGACGCTGCGCACCGGAGTGATCTCCGCTGCAGTACCAGACATGAACACTTCGTCTGCCAGATACAGGGATTCGCGCGACAGCACCTGCTCACGCACTTCGATACCCATGTCTTGCGCCAGCTTGATGATGGCGTCACGCGTGATGCCCGGCAGCGCTGAAGAGGTGAACGGTGGCGTGAACAGAATGCCATCTTTCACTTCGAACAAGTTTTCGCCAGCACCTTCTGAAATATAGCCGTTGGTGTCGAGGGCGATACCTTCCTGATAGCCGTGGCGACGTGCTTCGCTACCCACCAGCAGCGAGGAGAGATAGTTACCACCCGCTTTTGCGGCGGTCGGCAAGGTGTTTGGTGCCACGCGGTTCCACGAAGAAACCATCGCGTCGATGCCGTTTTCCAGCGCTTCAGCGCCCAGGTAAGCACCCCATGGGAAGGCGGCGATGATTACATCGGTGGTGTAGCCATCTGGCGGGTTCACACCCAGACCCACGTCACCCACAAAGGCCAGCGGACGGATATAAGCGCTTTTCAGTTTGTTCACGCGAATCACTTCGCGGCACGCTTCCATCAGTTCATCAACGCTGGCTTTAATCGGGAAACGATAAATTTTGGCGGATTCATGCAGACGCTTCATGTGCTCACGATGACGGAACACCACTGGGCCTTTGTGTGAGTCGTAGCAACGCACGCCTTCAAACACAGAAGTACCGTAATGCAGTGCATGAGACATCACGCTAACCTTGGCGTCTTCCCACTTAACCATCTCCCCATTGAACCAAATAAAGTCTGCTTTCTTCGTACTCATTGCTTTTTTCCTTTGGCGACTAAGCGCGGATTTGTTGTGTTGTCTGTTGTTGGATCTCGACGCAAGCGACATCCATAAGTTTGCTTAACTGCGAAGACAGTAAATCGACAGAGCGTTGGCTGGCAACGGTCATTTCGATATTAATGTTCCCGGCATTGACCGCGGAGGCCATATTCATCGCACACACCTGGAAGCCGCGGTGACGCACGACACGCAAAATGCGCTCCAATATTTCAGGACGAAAGCGGGCTTCGATAGACAATTGATGCTGATTCATGCGGTTCTCTCCATCATGTTTGCGTTGCTGGCACCCGGTGGTACCAATGGCCAGACGTTTTCATGCTCATCTATCGAAACATGCAGGAAGTAAGGACCTTCACTGTTCAGCAGAGCATCGAGGGCGGCGTCGACCTGATCTTTACGGCTAATGCGCTGGCCCGGAATATCAAAGGCGCTGGCCAGCGTAAGGAAATCGGGATTATCGGTAAGAATGGTTTCGCTATAGCGACCATCAAAGAACAGTTGCTGCCACTGGCGCACCATGCCCAGACGTTGGTTATCCAACAGCAGGATTTTCACCGGTAACTTGCCGCGCTTGATGGTGCCCAGCTCCTGAATGTTCATCATGATTGAGCCATCGCCGGACACGCAGATTACCGTATCTTTAGGACGCGCCACTTGCGCACCGATCGCCGCCGGCAGACCAAAGCCCATGGTGCCGAGGCCGCTAGAGGTAATGAAGTTTTCTGGGGCGGTGAAACTCATGTGCTGAGCGGCCCACATCTGGTGCTGGCCCACATCGGTGGTCACCACGGCGCTATCTGCTTTACGATCGGACAACTGCTTCAGCAGCAACGGCGCGTAAATCGCTTCGCCTGGATGATCATAACGCCAGTCGAATTCGCTTTTCATCGCGCTCACTTCTTTGCGCCAGCCATCAATCTGCAGCGGCATGCTGAGCGCAGGCAACACCTGATTCATATCGCCCTGCAACGAGACATGTGCACGACGCAGTTTGTTCAGCTCGGCAGGATCGATATCGATGTGAATGACGCTGGCATGAGGTGCAAAAGTATCCAGCTTGCCGGTGACGCGGTCGTCAAAGCGTGCGCCCACTGCAATCAGCAAATCACAGGATTGCACGGCGAGGTTGGCGGCTTTGGTGCCGTGCATGCCCAGCATACCCAGATAAAGATCGCTGCTGGCATCCGCGCTGCCGAGACCTTTCAGGGTGGAAACCATCGGAATACCCGTTTCCTGCGCCATGGCGCGCAGTGCTGGAACCGCCTGCGCCATTCCTACGCCACCACCGATATACAACATCGGTTTGTGGGACTGCGCCATTAAGGCTCGCGCCTCCGCGATATGTTGCGCGGAATGGCTTACTTCTTCTTCCACTGGCAGCAGGTGCGGCGTCAGTTCGCCATTGGCGACCTGAATGTCTTTCGGGATATCGACCAGCACCGGGCCAGGGCGGCCAGCCTGGGCAATGGCGAAGGCTTCGGCCATGACAGAAGGTAAATCATCAAGGGATTCAACGAGGAAACTGTGCTTGGTACAAGCTAACGACAAACCGAGAACATCGATTTCCTGGAAGGCGTCGGTACCGATGAAGGCGGAAGAGACCTGACCGGTGATCGCCACAACTGGGATTGAATCCATCATCGCATCCGCCAGCCCTGTAATCAGGTTGGTGGCACCTGGGCCCGAAGTCGCAATACATACGCCAGTCTTCCCGGTTGCGCGGGCATAACCAATTGCCGCCATCACCGCACCTTGCTCATGACGGCACAGTAGGTGTTCCACGCCGCCATCGTAGAGCGCGTCGTACACTGGCATGATTGCGCCGCCAGGATAGCCAAACACTGTATCGACACCCTGCGCGCGTAAAGCCTGAACTACCCACTGTGCACCTGTCATGGTTATTCTCCTGTATTCCTTGGGGAACAACAGAATTTTATGCTACTGCTCATAATCTGTTCCTCGCTGATTCGCTGATATTTCATCTGGTTAAAAAAAAACCCCCGGACCTTTCGGTGCGGGGGTTTTTGGAATTCCAGACTTGATTTTTAAGCCTTTCTTTCTCCAAGCGATGCCCCGCACGGTGGGATAATAATCACCACCACGCTAATCACGACTAGGCTAATCACTTGTAGAAGGGCTTTCATGTGTAATTTGTTTTTTCGATTGTTCGAAGTAATACCTACAGAGTTACCATAGTTAGCATGATGTTGACAATAATTTTCATGGGATTTTTTTATAGCGACTTTGGCGCCTGTCCGTTATCACATTGTAAGTAAAAGGTTATTTACATTTGTGATAAATATTCATTACGCACGCGGCGTAATTTTCATTTGTGGTTTGAGAGGCGGTTCCGAATTACAGCGAAACAACTGTAACTATTGCTGAACGTAAGGAGTCGAGGTCTGGAAATGTAGCGTTGGTATTTGATCGACCACTTTAGGGCACAGATGATAAAGGCAACAAGGAGCTGTTATGTCTTTATCAAAAGTATTAACGCGGGCAGCGCTGGGTGTGCAGGCTCCGCTGGTGACGGTGGAAGTACATATCAGTAATGGCTTACCCGCCCTAACATTGGTTGGCCTGCCCGAAACCACGGTTAAAGAAGCCAGAGAACGGGTGCGCAGTGCGATTATCAACAGTGGATTCACCTTCCCGGCGAAACGCGTCACCATTAATCTTGCACCTGCCGATCTCCCTAAAGAAGGCGGACGCTATGACCTACCAATCGCTATCGCGATTCTGGCGGCCTCTGAGCAGCTTCCTGACGCAAAACTGGCGCAATATGAATTCCTGGGCGAGTTAGCCCTCAACGGCGCGCTCTGTGGCGTTCAGGCTGCTATTCCGGCAGCCATGGCAGCATTGCAAGCAGGCCGACAAATGGTGTTAGCTGAACAGAATCAACAGGATGTAGGATTGATTCAGCAAGGCGAGACGTTAGTTGGCAAACATCTGGTCGAAATCTGCGCCTTTCTACATAACCAAACAACATTGACTGTCGCCCACTATCAACCCGATACGATTGAGCAGGGGAAGCAAGACCTCAGCGATATCATTGGTCAGGATCAAGGCCGGCGGGCGCTCGAGATTACAGCTGCGGGTGGGCATAATCTATTACTCATTGGACCGCCGGGCACCGGTAAGACGATGCTGGCGACGCGTCTGCCGGGAATCATGCCGCCGTTAGACGACCAGGAAGCGCTGGAGTGCGCCGCTATCGCCAGTCTGGTCAGCAGTGGCAATCTGCATCAACAGTGGCGTAAACGGCCGTTCAGAGCGCCTCACCACAGTGCTTCATTGTATGCGCTAGTGGGTGGCGGTTCACTACCACGCCCGGGAGAAATCTCTTTGGCGCACAACGGCGTGTTGTTCCTTGATGAACTGCCGGAGTTTGAGCGCAAAACGCTGGATGCGTTACGCGAACCCATTGAGTCAGGTGAGATTGCTATTTCGCGTACCCGCGCTAAAGTGACCTATCCAGCGCGTTTTCAATTAATTGGTGCAATGAATCCTAGCCCCACCGGGCATTATCAGGGCAACCACAATCGCTCTTCTCCACAACAGGTCTTGCGCTATCTCAATCGCCTTTCAGGACCTTTTCTTGACCGCTTTGATCTCTCGCTGGAAGTCCCTCTTCTCCCGAGCGGATCGTTAAGTAAGAAACATCAGGTCAGCGAAAGCAGCGCTGAGGTTTTGAGTCGCGTCCTTGTGGCCCATGAGATCCAAACAGCGCGTAGTGGCAAGGTGAATGCCCACCTCTCTAACCCAGAGATTTTACGCTGGTGCCCGTTAAAGCAGCAGGATGCTGAATGGCTGGAAGGGGTATTGAATTCGTTGGGACTTTCAGTGCGTGCATGGCAGCGGATTCTAAAAGTGGCGAGAACAATTGCTGACTTAGCAGGTGAAGAGTCGATTCAGCGGGATCATTTGCAGGAAGCGGTGGGTTATCGCAGCATTGACCGTTTAATGATCTATCTACATAAAAATCTGGAATAAAAAACGGGGCTTATTTAAGCCCCGCTATTCTTAATCATCGCTATCGCTGAAATCTTCCACAGTGTCCATCTGCGGCTTCCCGCCAGACAACGTGTGGAAACGCTTAGGACGCTTGATACGTGAGGTATATTTCGACCATACGCGTTCAGCTTCCGTTTGCGGCTCACGAAGACCACGACATACTTCTAAAAATGAACGCTCTTCTTCTGTAGTGGGTTCACGCTTAGCGAGATCCAGTTCATTAAAGGCGTAACCGTGGCGCTCCAGAAGCTGAGCTTCTTTAATGGTGAAATCACCATGACGCGAAAAACCACGTGGGTAATGTTTGTTATCAAAGAAACGATTCGTTGTTGCGAAGCTATCCGCCATTTTACACGCTCCTGACTCTCATATGGCCGTGCTATTTATGGCGCGGAGTATTAGATAGGCTTGACAGAGTGTAAAACAAAACATTTAAATCAGTACGACAAACAATTTTTGGGAGAATGCAGTGGATACGGAATTACTGAAAACTTTCCTCGAAGTGAGCAGAACGCGTCATTTCGGGCGTGCTGCTGAAGCGCTTTACCTCACGCAATCTGCCGTTAGTTTTCGCATTCGTCAGCTGGAGAATCAGCTGGGCGTTAATCTTTTTACTCGTCACCGTAATAACATCCGGCTAACTTCGGCAGGTGAGCGTTTATTACCCTATGCCGAAAGCTTGATGAGTACGTGGTTGATGGCTAAAAAGGAAGTTTCGCACACACAGCAGCATCACGAGCTTTCAATAGGAGGCAGCGCATCCCTTTGGGAAGCCTATTTAACTCCTTGGTTACAAACACTTTATGAGAACAGAGAGAGCCTTCATCTTGAAGCACGTATTGCCCAACGACATCTATTGGTTAAGCAATTACATGAACGTCAGTTGGACTTGTTGATTACCACCGAAGCACCAAAGATGGATGAGTTAACCAGTCAGCAGATTGGCCATATCTCGCTCGCATTATTCCGAGCGCGGAAAACTGAGAAGCGTGAAAAGTATGATTACATTAAGCTGGAATGGGGCGCGGATTTTCATCAACATGAAAGTTATCTATCCAGCGATGATGTTCCAGTATTAACCACCACATCAGCACATGTTACGCGTGAATTACTGCATACCACGGGTGCGTGTGCATTTTTACCTGATTTCTGGCACGGAATTTATAGTGATTTGATGGTTATTCCAGATACACCAGTCGCTGTGCGACCGTTATATGCTGTGTGGCTGCAGAATAGCGATCAGCAGAGTCACATCCGCCAGCTGCTTAAATATCCGGTATTGGCACCATAAAATAATAAATGAGGGGGAGTTTGAGTGGATCACAGTGAAACTCAAACTCATTTCACTGCTGAATTTTGGACAAAAAAAATCCTTTGCCGAAGCAAAGGATTATTTTCTGGCAGGGGCGGAGGGACTCGAACCCCCAACACCCGGTTTTGGAGACCGGTGCTCTACCAATTGAACTACGCCCCTAATTAGGGTGGCGGAACGGACGGGGCTCGAACCCGCGACCCCCTGCGTGACAGGCAGGTATTCTAACCAACTGAACTACCGCTCCACCGATTCTGTACTGACATCAGAAAATCGTTCTGATTTCAGGTGTTTCGCCCTTTCCGCGTCACCGGGAAGGTCACGATCCGATAACGGATCTTAAATTGATGCCTGGCAGTTCCCTACTCTCGCATGGGGAGACCCCACACTACCATCGGCGCTACGGCGTTTCACTTCTGAGTTCGGCATGGGGTCAGGTGGGACCACCGCGCTAA
>NZ_JBBCQO010000023.1:0-9004 GCF_037149875.1 Pantoea sp. USHLN256
AGTCCAGGGCATAGTGAGTCTCCTCTGCTATGCCATTTATAACTGTTACCCATGTGCCCGGTCTAAAGTGTTACCCATGTGCCCGGTTTGTACCTGAATGGCGACCCTACGCTGGATGTGTAGGGCTGGCATTTATGTCAGCCAGGAAAAGCAAAAAGCCGATGCATTTCTGCATCGGCTTCTTTAAATAGATTGGCGGAACGGACGGGGCTCGAACCCGCGACCCCCTGCGTGACAGGCAGGTATTCTAACCAACTGAACTACCGCTCCGCGCTTTGTTCCCCGTCGAGAACGAGGCGCATATTAATAGCAGCTTCAGCACCCGTCAACGCTTTTTATGTGGGAATGTTTCGTTTGGCGTTTTTTTCAGCTTAACGACGATTTTGCACGCAAAATCAGCTGTTTTACACCCGCCACAGGCAGCTGCCGCCCTTCTTCTGCACTAAATCCAGACGACCTTCATGCGCGATTAACTCTTCGTCGCTGGCGGTAACGATGCGCAGGCCCGAACTCGGACGCACAATGCGTTGAATATTCTCACCGCCACCCTGATTGTTCTGCTCGCCGTCCAGCGAAAAGGCCAGCGAGGTTTGCCCGCCGGTCATCATCAGGAACACTTCTGCCAGAATCTCGGCATCGAGCAGTGCGCCGTGCAGCGTACGCTTGCTGTTGTCTATTTCATAACGGTTACACAATGCATCAAGGCTGTTGCGTTTGCCGGGATACATCTTACGCGCCATCGCCAGGCTATCGGTGATCTGGCAGAAAGTTTCGGTTTTGCCGATATCGCGCTTCAGCATGCCGAATTCATAATCCATAAAGCCGATATCGAACGAGGCGTTATGGATCACCAGCTCTGCGCCACGAATGTACTCAAGAAATTCGTCGGCAATATCCGCAAACAGCGGTTTATCAGCGAGAAATTCATCGGCAATGCCGTGCACGCCGAACGCTTCTGGATCCACCAGCCGATCGGGCTTCAGATACATGTGGAAGTTGTTGCCGGTCAGGCGACGGTTGATCACCTCAACCGCACCAATTTCAATGATGCGATGTCCTTCATAATGCACACCGATCATGTTCATGCCGGTGGTTTCAGTATCGAGGACGATCTGGCGGTTATTTGCAGTGCTCATAGGACTCGTTTTATGTCAGACTTGGCGTTTTGTCAGAAGGAAGTCTACCAGAGATGCGCAAACAGGTAGAAATATTCACCGATGGATCCTGCCTGGGCAATCCCGGTCCCGGTGGCTACGGCGCCATTCTACGCTATCGCGAACATGAAAAATTGTTCAGCACCGGCTATCGTCTTACCACCAATAATCGCATGGAGTTGATGGCCGCGATCGTGGCACTCGAAGCCTTGACGCAGCCGTGTGACGTGGTGATCAGCACCGACAGCCAATATGTGCGCCAGGGCATTACCAGCTGGATTCATAACTGGAAGAAGCGCGGCTGGAAAACCGCCGATAAGAAGCCCGTGAAAAATGTTGATTTGTGGAAACGCCTCGATCTGGCGCTCAGCAATCATGAAATTAAGTGGGAATGGGTGAAAGGTCACGCCGGTCATCCAGAAAATGAACGCTGCGATGAACTGGCACGCAGCGCGGCGGGTAATCCTACGCAGGATGACATCGGCTATCAGGTTGAGTCCTGATCCTTCACTTCGCGAAACTGGCGCGTCACGTTAACCGTTTGACGCAGCTGGCTTTGACTTAGATTCTTCTTCATTTTGGTGGGCGTTAACGGGAACGTACGTTTACGCGCCACTACAATATTCAAACACCCGAGTGCAGGCAGATGCGCACTGATCACCCTGCCGCCTTGTCGATGCCATGGCACCACCTGAAAACGCGTGCGATATACCACTTCATAATTAAGCAGGTTGAGCCAATCGAGCAAACGTACCTGACTGAACATGCGTCCACTCCATGGCGCGCGTGAGTGCAAACCGGGAATACCTTTGCTAATACCTAACAGACTGAACGGATTGAAGCCGCTAATGATCATCCAGCCATCATCAATCAGCACGCGATCTACCTCGCGTAATACTCGATGGGGATCCTGACTCCATGCCAGCGTATGTGCGAGTAAACAGGCATCAACGGATTTCGATTCAAAGGGTAACTGGGTGGAATTGGCAATCACCTGTAGCTCATCGCCCTCAATGCCCACATTCACCTGATGCGATATGGCACACTGACTGGTGTTGATTTCTGCGCTGAGGCTGCCAATTTTAAGCATATGAAAGCCATAGAGCTTACCGAGATAGGGCTGCAGTTGCTGGGTGAGCGCGTCGCGAAAATAGTCTCCCATGGGCATATCGCGCCAGGAGCGCGGTGCAGTCAGGATTTGGCGTGTTTTAGCTGGCTTCATGCTCTACCATTTTCCTTTTTCTACGACCTGAGAGGTGTTTATGAATCTTACCAGCATTCCCGCATTGCAGGATAACTACATCTGGGCACTGACGGACGAAGACAATAGATGTCTGATTGTCGATCCCGGCGAAGCACAGCCGGTGCTGGATAAATTGAAAGCGAATCGCTGGCAACCTGTCGCGATTTTGCTGACGCATCATCATCATGATCACGTCGGCGGTGTGAGCGAACTGTTGCAGCACTATCCCGATTTGGAGGTTTTCGGTCCACAGGAAACTGCAGATAAAGGAGCCAAGCGCATTGTGACTGAAGGGGATGAATTTACCCTACTTGGTCTGAACTTCCGCGTCATCGCAACGCCTGGTCATACTTTAGGACATATCTCATATTTCAGCTCCCCTTATCTTTTCTGTGGTGACACCCTATTTTCTGGCGGCTGCGGACGCTTATTTGAAGGCACCGCACAACAAATGTTCGAATCATTTCAAAAGCTTAATCAGCTACCTGAAGATACCCTTATTTGCTGTGCGCATGAATACACTTTATCCAATATGAAGTTTGCTGCGGCTATTCTGCCCCAAGACCCTAAAATTTTGGCAAGGTATCAGCAAATTAAGGACTTACGCGCAGAAAACCGCATTACTTTACCGACAAAACTGGCCTTAGAGCGTGAAATAAATTTATTTTTGCGCACGCAAGATGCTGATTTACAAAAGGCTTTAGGCACTAACGTGTCATCGTCAGCGTTATGGCAAACTTTTGCCGATCTACGCGAGAAGAAAGACCGCTTTTGATTTTTGAGGTTGTGTTGTGGCGGACCGTCACGTATAGTTGCTCGTCTTTTAAGCGAACTATTGACACACACATGAAGGCTAAAGCGATATTACTCGCCTCGGTCTTGCTGGTAGGATGTCAGGCATCAAGGAATGACGCCAATATCCCCGTACAGCATGCACAGAGTCTGTCTTCAGCTGGTCAAGGTGAAAATGGAAAGTACGGAGATCGATTGTTGTCGCCGCGATGGCAGGATGATGGAACAAGCCTCGCAGAAGATACTGATCTCTGGAATCACATTAGTGACGAGTTGAAGATGGGGATTCCGGAAAACAGCCGGATCCGCGAACAAAAAACAAAATTTTTAAAAAATAAGAGCTATCTCCACGATGTAACATTACGGGCAGAGCCGTACATGTACTGGATAGTCGAGCAGATACAGAAACGTAAAATGCCGATGGAACTGGTACTGCTACCCATAGTGGAGAGCGCTTTTGACCCACACGCAACATCTTCTGCGAATGCCGCCGGCATCTGGCAGATTGTTGCACAAACGGGCAAAAACTATGGTTTGAAACAGAACCAATGGTACGACGGACGCCGCGATGTGGTGGCCTCGACCAAAGTAGCGCTGGATATGATGCAGCGTCTGAACGGTATGTTTGACGGTGACTGGTTACTGACCATCGCCGCCTATAACAGCGGTGAAGGGCGTGTGCTGAAAGCGATGAAACAGAATAAGGCGCGCGGCAAGCCGACGGACTTCTGGAGTTTATCGTTACCACGCGAGACGACGGTGTACGTACCTAAAATGTTGGCCTTGAGTGAGATCCTCAAGAACAACAAGCGTTACGGTATCAAACTGCCGACCCCGAACGAGAGCCGTGCATTAGCTCGCGTAGAAGTGGGACAGCAGATTGAACTGACGCAGGCCGCCGACATGGCAGGCATGTCTCTCAGCAAGCTGAAGACATTTAATGCTGGTTATAAAAACGGTGCCACAGCGCCAAACGGACCGCACTACATTATGGTGCCGAAGTCTAACGTTGCTAAGTTGCGCGATTCACTGGCTTCCGGTGATATCGCTTCCGTGCAGCCTACCGAGATGGCGAAAGTCAGCGCGGCAGGAAACAGCTACACGGTTCGCAAAGGTGACACCTTGTCTGGCATTGCCAGCAAGCTTGGCGTTAGCGTCAGTGCATTGAAACAGCAGAACAATCTGCGCAGCGCTTCGGTTCGTACCGGTCAGACCTTGACCGTAAGCGGCAAAGCGAGCACGCAGTTGGCTGATAACGGCAACAGCATCACCTACCGTGTACGTAAGGGTGATTCTTTTGCCAGTATTGCAAAACGTCATGGTGTGAACACCAAAGATGTTATGCGCTGGAACAGTGATGCTAAAGACATCCAGCCGGGCGACAAGCTCACGCTGTTTGTGAATAATAGCGCAACACCTGATACCTAATGCCCCGAAAAGGCTGACTTTTGTCAGCCTTTTTCATTTTCGGCAATCCACAAAATGTGCCCTTCCCTTCTTAAGGCTTTTGCGAATAATCCGCCTTATCCATTTCTGATAATTTTTGATTATTGCAAAGCGGCGTTCTGAGCGCGTTTCTTAACGCTCGATACCGTAGAGGGAGTTGAATTCAACCAACAGAGGATTGTGGTCTGAAGCGCGCGTTACCAGCACAGAGGCTTCACTCACCTTCATATCGCGATAGAAAACGAAATCCAGCGGACGACCAAAGGCTTTACGGCGATGGTCGTCCGTGAAGTTAACCTCACGCAGTGACATATCCCGGGCAAAACGGTACAGCGCGTTCATGCGCTGACGGCTCCATGCGTTGAAATCGCCGGCCATGATTACCGGCCCACGATGATGTTGAATCTGTTCACCAATCGGTCCGAGCTGCTTGCTGTACACATCCACTCCGAGACTGAAATTCACCGCGTGGATATTTACCACCATCAGCATTTCGCCGGTGGGTAAAGGATAAGCCGTGACCAACGCTGATTTGGCCAAACGTAGCAATGGCTCTCGTTCACGCAATGGGCAGCAATACACAGGATGCGCAGAAGCCAACGTCATGACGCCAGAAGGATGTTGCGGTAAGACAAATGCGGGGACCTGATCGGCTGCGAGATAGTTGCTGGTGGCGAATTTGACCAGCTCAGGCGTGGCTTGCGCTTCCTGTAACAGCACCAGGTGAGCATCTTTGCCGAAGCCTTCCAGCACTGACATCCACTCTGCACGCTGCTGCTTGAAGATATTCCAGACTAAAACCCGCAGCGTTGGATCTGCGGGTAAAGGTGCTCCGGGCGGTAAAGCCTGTCCAGCATGCAGCATTGCCCCCGGCGGAAAGATCCGCTCAGCTGGCTGACCTGCTACATAACGCATTGAATAAGTTTTTTTTCGCACTTTCCCGCCTGACTGGTTTACGACTCTGACTTCACCTGACTGTTATAGGGATTGTAGCGCGGGGTTTCAATTGATGTTGGAGATTGTCGGAATTCACCTCACAGCAGAGTAATGTAACAGCCTGCCAGTTGGCAGGCTGTTGTGCCTCTTATTCAATCGCAATCGCCGAGTTCGGCTTTTCGAGCTGACCGCTTAAACGTACCAGCAGCAACGCACCAAAAACAATGACAGCGCCTACCCATGGTGTTTGTGCCAAACCATAATGCTCAACAATATAACCACCGACCGTAGACCCCAGAGCAATGCCAATATTGAATGCCGCGATATTCAAACCTGAAGCGACATCCACTGCGCCCGGTGCAAAGTGTTCAGCTTTCTGCACCACATAAACCTGCAAACCGGGCACGTTGGCAAAAGCGAAGATACCCATGACCAATATCGTTGCCACTGACATGTAATGCATACTTGCAGTGAACTGGAATACCATCAGCAAAATTGCCAGCGCCGTAAAGATCAGTGTTAGAGCGGGAACGGCTCCGCGTCGATCGGCCAGCCTACCGCCCCAGATGTTACCAATGGCAACGGAAATACCATATCCCAACAAAATCACGCTTACCGCGGTCGGCGAAAAACCGGCCAGCGACTGCATCATCGGCGCAAGGAATGTGAAGGCAGTAAATACGCCGCCATAACCCAGTGCAGTAATGGCATAGATCAGTAGCAGACGTGGATTAACCATTACGCGTGCCTGCTGTGCCAGTGTCGTGGCCGGTGGTTGCGCAATATTACGTGGGATAAGCACCTGACTTGCGACTAATGCAATCACTCCTAATAGCGATACAGCGAGGAAACTTTCACGCCAGCCAAAGTGTTGCCCGATTAGCGTCCCCAACGGCACACCTGTGACCAAAGCGACGGTTAGACCACCAAACATGATGGCAATCGCACTCGCGGCTTTCTCCTTGCTCACCAGACTGGTTGCAATCGTTGATCCGACAGAGAAGAACACACCATGAGCGAGACCGGTCAGCAAACGGGCTATTACCAGCGTTTCATAGTTTGGCGCCAGCCAGGCAACCAGATTACCGACGGTAAATAGTGCCATCAATCCCATCAATAATTGTTTACGGGCTAGCTTGCCGGTTAAGGCGGTAAGCACGGGTGCGCCGACAGCCACGCCTAAAGCGTAAATGGATACCAGCATTCCTGCAGAAGGTAGCGTAATACTGAGCTGTTCAGCGATGGTCGGAATCAATCCAACAATCACAAATTCTGTGGTCCCGATGGCATAGGCACTGATTGTAAGCGCCCAAAGTGCAAGTGGCATGATTAACTCCCAATAAGGTTTTGTTGGGCGTTAGTATTACCGCATGCTTTAATGACAAAAAGATGCAAAGTGAGAATAGACTTTTGCTTTTGGAGGGATAATGAAGGCATCGTCAGATGAGTTAAAAGTGTTTATTGCCGTGGTTGAAAGCGGCAGTTTCAGCCGTGCTGCGGAACAGCTACAGATGGCCAATTCGGCAGTAAGCCGTACCGTTAAGAAACTGGAGAATAAACTGGGTGTAGCGCTATTAACGCGTACCACACGCCAGCTGGCACTCACTCATGAAGGCGAACATTACTTTCGCCGTGTGCAAAAGTTGATGCAGGAGATGTCTACGGCCGAGAGTGAGCTCATAGAGCGGCAAATGGCTCCACAGGGCATACTGCGCATTGATGCAGCTACACCCGTGATTCTGCATCTGTTACTACCGATGATTAAACCATTTCGTGAGCGCTATCCGGACGTTAGGCTATCGCTGATTTCTTCAGAGAGCTTCATCAATCTCATCGAACGTAAAGTCGATGTGGCAATTCGCGCTGGCAATTTAACGGACTCCACGCTACGTGCTCGCCTACTCTTCACTAGCTATCGCAAACTAGTAGCCACGCCGGCTTATCTGGCGAAATATGGCGTACCGGCTTCAGCAGCTGATTTGGCCTATCATGAATGCCTCGGCTTTGTTGAAACGCCCCGGTTAAATCGTTGGCCTGTCACCGATGAAAATGGTGACCTATATGACAGTATTCCGAGTATGTCCTCTAACAGCGGCGAAACTCTCAAACAGTTAGTTTTAGGCGATCAGGGTATCGCTTGTTTATCAGATTTTATGGTGGATAAAGAAATTGCGGATGGCACTTTCATTGAGCTGCTTGCTGAGCGACGCGTTCCAGTAAAAATGCCTTTTAATGCAGTCTATTACAGCGACTTAGGTGTTAGCCAACGCGTCAGGGCGTTTATCGACTTTCTGAGTGAATGGTTAAAAGATCAGCCCTGGCGAGTGCAGGGCTGAATATTGGTTAGTGATTAATCCCAGTCAGGCGCCAGACCTTCCGGGCTCACTAAACGCTGCTGACGATCCAGCGCTGCAATATCTGCCATATCTTTATCATCCAGATGCAAATTAACCGCTGCCATGTTGCTCGCCAGGTTTTCACGTTTGGTTGATGACGGGATAACCGCGTAACCTAACTTCATTGCCCATGCCAGAACAATCTGAGCTGGAGTGGCTTTATGCTTCTGAGCAATCGCGTTAATCACCTCATCCTTTAGCGCTTCTCCATAAGCCAGCGTCATATAAGAAGTGATATGAAGAGCGTGCTGTTGCGCGAAATCGACTACCTGTCGATTCTGTAGGAAGGGATGCAACTCGATCTGGTTAGTCGCAATATTTTCCACACCCACTGCTTCAATCGCCTCTTTCATCAATTCAATTGGGAAGTTTGAAATACCAATTTGACGCGTCAGTCCTGCTTCTTTTGCTGCCATTAATGCCATCATACTTTCTTTAACAGAAATAGCTTTTCCGGGCGAAGGCCAATGAATCAGCGTGAGATCGACATAATTGGTACGCAGTTTTATCAGGCTCTCTTCTAAGCTCGGGATTAGCGCCTCAGAGGACAAATTCTCGATCCATATCTTGGTAGTAATGAATAGTTCATCACGCGCTACGCCGCTTTCTGCAATTGCTTGCCCTACAGCAGCCTCATTTTCATAGATTTGAGCGGTATCGATAGCGCGATAGCCAAGATCCAGTGCATTTTTAACGGACTGAATGACGACATCGTCCTGAAGACGAAAAGTACCTAAACCAAAAGCGGGGATTGTCATGATTTCCTCATCGTATAGCGTTATGTTTCGATGGGAACTATTCTGGCAGGTTTATTATTGCTGAAAAATCCGCTTATAAGCAGAAGAATTTTGATTTTTCATCAACAATAACGAAAATATTACCAACATGAAAAAGCCCTGACTTTGCAGTCAGGGCTTATCAATTAAGTGGCGGAACGGACGGGGCTCGAACCCGCGACCCCCTGCGTGACAGGCAGGTATTCTAACCAACTGAACTACCGCTCCACCGATTCTGTACTGACATCAGAAAATCGTTCT
>NZ_JBBCQO010000024.1:0-1387 GCF_037149875.1 Pantoea sp. USHLN256
AGGGACTTGCTCCCCGAGCCGAAGCCAGTCGAAGATACCAGCTGGCTGCAACTGTTTATTAAAAACACAGCACTGTGCAAACACGAAAGTGGACGTATACGGTGTGACGCCTGCCCGGTGCCGGAAGGTTAATTGATGGGGTTATCCGCAAGGAGAAGCTCTTGATCGAAGCCCCGGTAAACGGCGGCCGTAACTATAACGGTCCTAAGGTAGCGAAATTCCTTGTCGGGTAAGTTCCGACCTGCACGAATGGCGTAATGATGGCCAGGCTGTCTCCACCCGAGACTCAGTGAAATTGAAATCGCTGTGAAGATGCAGTGTACCCGCGGCAAGACGGAAAGACCCCGTGAACCTTTACTATAGCTTGACACTGAACATTGAGCCTTGATGTGTAGGATAGGTGGGAGGCTTTGAAGCGTGGACGCCAGTCTGCGTGGAGCCAACCTTGAAATACCACCCTTTAATGTTTGATGTTCTAACGTAGGCCCGTGATCCGGGCTGCGGACAGTGTCTGGTGGGTAGTTTGACTGGGGCGGTCTCCTCCCAAAGAGTAACGGAGGAGCACGAAGGTTGGCTAATCCTGGTCGGACATCAGGAGGTTAGTGCAATGGCATAAGCCAGCTTGACTGCGAGAGTGACGGCTCGAGCAGGTGCGAAAGCAGGTCATAGTGATCCGGTGGTTCTGAATGGAAGGGCCATCGCTCAACGGATAAAAGGTACTCCGGGGATAACAGGCTGATACCGCCCAAGAGTTCATATCGACGGCGGTGTTTGGCACCTCGATGTCGGCTCATCACATCCTGGGGCTGAAGTAGGTCCCAAGGGTACGGCTGTTCGCCGTTTAAAGTGGTACGCGAGCTGGGTTTAGAACGTCGTGAGACAGTTCGGTCCCTATCTGCCGTGGGCGCTGGAGAATTGAGGGGGGTTGCTCCTAGTACGAGAGGACCGGAGTGAACGCACCACTGGTGTTCGGGTTGTCATGCCAATGGCACTGCCCGGTAGCTAAGTGCGGAAAAGATAAGTGCTGAAAGCATCTAAGCACGAAACTTGCCCCGAGATGAGTTCTCCCTGACTCCTTGAGAGTCCTGAAGGGACGTTGAAGACTACGACGTTGATAGGCCGGGTGTGTAAGCGCAGCGATGCGTTGAGCTAACCGGTACTAATGACCCGTGAGGCTTAACCTTACAACGCCAGAGGCGTTTTGGTCTGAGAGACCGGATTTTCAGCTTGTTCACGGACTGGTTTGCGGCGCCTGTGAGGGCTACGCGAACGAAACAGAATTTGCCTGGCGGCTTTAGCGCGGTGGTCCCACCTGACCCCATGCCGAACTCAGAAGTGAAACGCCGTAGCGCCGATGGTAGTGTGGGGTCTCCCCATGCGAGAGTAG
>NZ_JBBCQO010000025.1:0-1365 GCF_037149875.1 Pantoea sp. USHLN256
TTTCTCGCAAACCTTGGTTTAGGCGAAGCCGCGAAAATGCCCGCCGCATCCGCCATCACCAACGGTGCGGGCTGGCTGTCCATTCCTGTGCTGATTGGCGGCGTCACCCGCAATATCATTCTGCAGTGGAAATCGGTGAGCGTCCCGATGTCGACAGACGGCACCATGCAGGTGGTCAATACATCATGGCCCGTGGCGTTTCCGACGGCGTGCCTGTCAACCATCCAGGCGTTAACCAACTCGCTCATTTACGCAACCAATGGCACGCCTTTCACGTCGTCAGCCTCCATTGATCGCGCCACGTTTGCCGCAGCGAGCAGCTATTCCAAATCGACATCAACCGTCACCGTATGGGGAGTGGGCTACTGATGAAAGACTACGTTTACAGCGCGTCGCTGAATATGATTTGCGCCGTCGCGCTAAAGCATGATTATGAGCTGGCGGGGACATGGCCGGGTGACGCCGTGGAGCTGGAGCCGTCCACCGCGCTGGAATTTATGGGGGAGGCCCCGGAAGACAAAATTATGCGCGCCGGGCCTGATGGCTTACCCGCATGGGCCAATACTCCGCCGCCATCGCCCGCGCAGTTGTCAGAGCAGGCGGAGCAGCGCAAAACCAGCCTGCTTGAAATGGCGCAGGACACCATCAGCATCTGGCAAACTAAGTTACTGCTTGGGCGCATCAGTGACGCAGATAAGGCAAGTCTCAACGACTGGCTGGATTATATTGATGCAGTCCAGGCTCTTGATGTTACATCACCGGAAGTTATCAGCTGGCCTGATGCTCCTGCTCAGTAGGGTTAACCGGAATGTCTCCCCACTGAGGCATTCCATTCCCACCTGCGATCCTCATTTTCCCTAATGGTGCCAGCCCCATAAATTCGGCAGCCAGCTCGTTGCTGGCCTCTGTGCAATCTAATAAATCCCATCCTGCGGCTTCATACTGCTGACGCATCTGAGCAGGAATGAAAACATTGTTTATAGCTGACCATAGCATGTGCATTTAATACCCCTCTGCCCTGTAATAAATCGTGTTAGCTGTGCTGCATACGATTGATGCCACGAATGAACTTGCAGATTTAGTAAACACACCCACAAAACGAGAGCTTGGGTCTTCAGTCTGATAGGTAAACCAGATACCTACGCACACCGAAGGAAATGGAATAGGAAAATTCACCGTGACTTTTTGAGCGCCAGAAGCGCCGGAAACGCTGAATGATCCCCCTTGCTCAATCATCCCTGATGGGTGCTGCCTGTACCATGCGCCGCCACGCTGAGCAGGAAAGCTGCTCATATCCGGAATCTGATTGGCACCTGTACCAACTGAGCGCTTTGCCGCTTCGCCCAAACCAAGGTTTGCGAGAAA
>NZ_JBBCQO010000026.1:0-1312 GCF_037149875.1 Pantoea sp. USHLN256
TGCTCTTTAACAATCCGGAACAAGCTGAAAATTGAAACGACGTGTTGGTTCATTTCTCCGTAATAAGAAATGAATAACAACATGTTCGAGTCTCTCAAATGCTTACAGTCCCGAGCGTTGCAAAACGCCTGTGGGTTGTGAGGTTAAGCGACTAAGCGTACACGGTGGATGCCCTGGCAGTCAGAGGCGATGAAGGACGTGCTAATCTGCGTAAAGCGTCGGTAAGGTGATATGAACCGCTACAGCCGACGATGTCCGAATGGGGAAACCCGGTGCACTCAGTGCATCATCGCAACATGAATACATAGTGTTGCGAGGCGAACCTGGGGAACTGAAACATCTAAGTACCCAGAGGAAAAGAAATCAACCGAGATTCCCCCAGTAGCGGCGAGCGAACGGGGAACAGCCCAGAACCTGAATCAGTTTGTGCGTTAGTGGAAGCGTCTGGAAAGTCGCACGATACCGGGTGATAGTCCCGTACACGAAAGTGCACAGATTGTGAGTTCGAAGAGTAGGGCGGGACACGTGGTATCCTGTCTGAATATGGGGGGACCATCCTCCAAGGCTAAATACTCCTGACTGACCGATAGTGAACCAGTACCGTGAGGGAAAGGCGAAAAGAACCCCGGCGAGGGGAGTGAAACAGAACCTGAAACCGTGTACGTACAAGCAGTGGGAGCCTCATTTATGGGGTGACTGCGTACCTTTTGTATAATGGGTCAGCGACTTATATTCTGTAGCAAGGTTAACCGTATAGGGGAGCCGCAGGGAAACCGAGTCTTAACTGGGCGTTAAGTTGCAGGGTATAGACCCGAAACCCGGTGATCTAGCCATGGGCAGGTTGAAGGTTGGGTAACACTAACTGGAGGACCGAACCGACTAATGTTGAAAAATTAGCGGATGACTTGTGGCTGGGGGTGAAAGGCCAATCAAACCGGGAGATAGCTGGTTCTCCCCGAAAGCTATTTAGGTAGCGCCTCGTGAACTCATCTCCGGGGGTAGAGCACTGTTTCGGCTAGGGGGCCATCCCGGCTTACCAACCCGATGCAAACTGCGAATACCGGAGAATGTTATCACGGGAGACACACGGCGGGTGCTAACGTCCGTCGTGAAGAGGGAAACAACCCAGACCGCCAGCTAAGGTCCCAAAGTCATGGTTAAGTGGGAAACGATGTGGGAAGGCACAGACAGCCAGGATGTTGGCTTAGAAGCAGCCATCATTTAAAGAAAGCGTAATAGCTCACTGGTCGAGTCGGCCTGCGCGGAAGATGTAACGGGGCTAAACCATGCACCGAAGCTGCGGCAGCGACGC
>NZ_JBBCQO010000027.1:0-1287 GCF_037149875.1 Pantoea sp. USHLN256
AGGTACGACCGGGCACATAGGTAACAGATCAGACCGGGCACATAGGTAACACATTTGTGCTCAGTCTATCCGGATAATACGTTTTTCTGCCTGGTCATAATACGCCAGTATCAGCCTGTCGAAGAGGATGACGTCGATTCCGTCATCCACCTCCAGGAACCGTACGTATTCTCCACACAGCGATGCGCTCAGGAACGTTCTTCCGTTCAGTCTCAGGTCACCTTTTTCTCCCACTTTGAAGAGCTTCGCCCCCTCCGGATAATTAACCTCCGGCACCCGGCCATCCCACTGCCGGGCTGATGGCGTCCAGCAGCTTGCCGGCGGCTTATTTTCATGTGCCTCGTGTGGTCTTTCATGATTGAACTCCTCCTGCCAGCTGCTGAACCAGGCCTGCTGTTCCGCCAGCGTGGTGAAGATGTTGCCATGGCTCATTGAGGCCTTCAGCGAGCGGTGCATTCTTTCATGGCGTGCGTTCTGTCCGGGGCAACCCGGCGCGATGCGCTCCGGCAGGATACCCAGCTTTATCAGCCACACGTTTAGCTTTGTCAGCGCGGCAATACCGGGCCCGGCAAAAGGGGAGCCGTTATCGGTGAGTATGACGTCAGGCAGCCCGCACTCCCGGAACACCCGCTCCATGCACGCGCGTACGAACGCGGTGGTCTCCACGTAGCTGGCCTCGCAGGCCAGCAGGTAGCGGCTGTGATTATCCGTCAGCGTGAACGGACGGCAGTAGCGCGCGTCTTTCAGGCGGAACCGCCCCTTAAAGTCGGCGCTCCAGACCTGATTATTTTTTTCTGCGACGGTGAGCTTCTGTACGTTGCCGGGAGTGCGTTTGCGCTTCAGGCGGTCCGGTACGAGGCCTTCATCTTTTAGCAGGTCACCAATGGTGCTTGCAGCGGGCACGATGAAGTCGGCGTTGTGGTTGAGGAGCCAGTGACGGATTTTTTTAGGCCCCCAGTCGGGGTGCTGCATGCGGAACAGCACCAGCCGGTCGGCAATGTCCGGCGGGATTTTTTCCGGCTGAGTGAGGCGCGCGCGGGAGTGATTTTCGAGAGAGGACAGCGCCGCCGGGTCAAAGCGGGCGAGCCACTTATAGCCGGTTTTGCGGCTGATGCCGTGGAGACGGCAGAGTTCAGAAATGGAATGCGTGCCTGCTTCGCAGGCACGGATGAAATCAAGGCGTTGCATGGTAACGGTCTCAGTCCAGGGCATAGTGAGTCTCCTCTGCTATGCCATTTATAACTGTTACCCATGTGCCCGGTCTAAAGTGTTACCCATGTGCCCGGT
>NZ_JBBCQO010000028.1:0-1284 GCF_037149875.1 Pantoea sp. USHLN256
TGTACAGTCCGGGGACATGGTAAACGGGTGTTCAGGGACATGGTGAACACTTTTTAACATTCTTACCCATGGTGATCGACTTATTCTTCAGGTCGATCACCCCCACCTTTGTGCTGTACCACCACACTTCGTAGTAACCGTCTTCCCGCGTCTCCTTCAGCCCAACCCGCTCTCCCCTGAACGCCTTGCCTGCCTTCAGGCTGACGCCTTTTACGCTCAGCTTCCCGCTGATATCCACCTTCCTGACCATCACGCCCTCGTCGTATTCCGGTGACGATACGCGGGCGCTGTACTGCCGCGATGATGGCTGATAGCGCGACGCCGGCACCGCCATATCCAGCGCCTCATGCGGGCGTTCGAGGTTGTAGACTGCCCGCCAGTGGTCGAAGGCGCGCTGCAGCTCTCCGCTATCCGCGAACCACTTTCCCTGCAACACTTCCGCCTTCAGACTGCGGTGAAAGCGCTCCAGCTTGCCCTGCGTCTGCGGATGGTAAGGCCGGGAGTGGCCCACCCGGATACCCTGCCGCATCAGCCACAGCTCCACTGCCGTCCAGGTCCCGGTCGTGTCGCCCCACGGTGAGCCGTTATCCATCGTCATCCGGTCCGGCAGGCCGTAGCGCTCAAAGACGCTGACCAGCTGCTCCTGTACCGTCTCGCGCCGTTCGTCAGCGCAGTGCACAAGGCACAGCGAGAACCGGGAATGGTCGTCCAGCAGGGTAAGCGGATGGCAGCGGCCGCCGCCAAAGGGAAAGTGGCCCTTAAAATCCATCTGCCAGAGCTGGTTCGGGGCCGCGTGTTCAAAGCGCCCCGTGGCCGGGATACCCGGAGCCAGTCCCGGCAGCAGGCCGTGGCGGGCCATCAGGTTATGGACGGTGCTGAAGGCGGGCATGCGGTGTCCGCGTTCTTCGAGCCAGCGCTTAATCTTGCGTGCTCCCCAGCGCTGATGAAGCTCATGCGCCATACGCAGCAGGTCAGTGATGTCGTCGGGCGACCTGCCGGGGGAATGATGGGGCGTGCGTGAGCGGTCCTGAAGACCGGACGGCCCTTCCTCAGCCCAGCGGCGAAGCCACTTATAGGCGGTGGCGGGAGAAATGCCGTAGCGGCGGCACAGCTCGCGGATGTTCGCCCCGTCTTGCGAGGCGAGCAGAACAAACTCAGTACGTAATGACATGGTATCTCTCGCATCCCAGGGCATAAGCGACTCCATAAACGGGTTCTTATGCCTTAGTTGTAAGTGTCTACCATGTCCCCGAACAAGTGTTCACGATCTCCCCGGACTGAACA
>NZ_JBBCQO010000029.1:0-735 GCF_037149875.1 Pantoea sp. USHLN256
GCATGGGTAGTCTTCCACCTTAAAAACAACCCCCATTGTGAACCTGAAGAATTCTGGCTATAAAAAAGAAAGATAACTCATAGAATCCATCAAAAGCTCAGGAGACATTTTGCAGCTAACTACCTCCCGACTGCATCTTCGTCCAGTAATCACCTCCGATGCAGATGACCTTTTCAGAATTTATGGCGACCCTGCCACAAATACGTTTAATCCTGCAGGTCCGTATCCTGATATTGATTACGCTCGCGATGTTTTGGCTCGCTGGCTTAAACACTGGGAGGATTACGGTTTCGGAAACTGGGCTATCACTTTGAAGGATAATCCCGAAAGGATCATCGGCTTTGGCGGACTAAGTATCCGCAGTTATGCCGATAACGCTATCAATAACCTGGGATACCGTTTCTCCACTGAGTCATGGGGGAAGGGTCTGGCGACAGAGTTTGCTAACTATGCGGTAAGCTACGGGTTTTTTGAGCTCAAAATGCCTGAGATATCTGCCGCAGTAAGAGCAAATCACCTGGCATCGCAGAAAGTCCTGACGAATGCCGGACTCCGGTATGTAAGGGACATTCACGATGTTAAAAATGCGCCTGCCAGCATGCTGTTTACTCTGACCCAAACCGATTGGGACAAAAGGGGTCTGCCGAATTCCTTTTAACATATGACTATGGCCACGAATCCAGACACCATCTGCAGCTGGCGTCCCCTGATGAAAAACCAGAGTTCACGGGCCTC
>NZ_JBBCQO010000030.1:0-612 GCF_037149875.1 Pantoea sp. USHLN256
GGACTGTAAGCATTTGAGAGACTCGAACATGTTGTTATTCATTTCTTATTACGGAGAAATGAACCAACACGTCGTTTCAATTTTCAGCTTGTTCCGGATTGTTAAAGAGCATAATACTTCGCAGCACACCGTTTCCGGTTTGCTCTGAAGTATTGTTTTGAGTCACTGTAATGGTGGAGCTAAGCGGGATCGAACCGCTGACCTCCTGCGTGCAAGGCAGGCGCTCTCCCAGCTGAGCTATAGCCCCATACAGTTACTGCAGAGACCACTACTACCACTCACCAGGAGTCACATTCATCAAATGAGAAATGTTAATTTCTTCTCAGGCAAGGCATGCGTAAGGGAAGCTTACTTTCGTAAACGACCGCGCGCATAACGCAGCATGAGGAGAAATTTGGTAGGCCTGAGTGGACTTGAACCACCGACCTCACCCTTATCAGGGGTGCGCTCTAACCACCTGAGCTACAAGCCTGTAGAGGTTTTTTCTGCTCGTTACTTTCTATCAGACAATCTGTGTGAGCACTTCGCGGGAAGGTATCTTCAGGTAAGGAGGTGATCCAACCGCAGGTTCCCCTACGGTTACCTTGTTACGACTTCACCCCAGTCATGAAT
>NZ_JBBCQO010000031.1:0-581 GCF_037149875.1 Pantoea sp. USHLN256
ATTCATGACTGGGGTGAAGTCGTAACAAGGTAACCGTAGGGGAACCTGCGGTTGGATCACCTCCTTACCTGAAGATACCTTCCCGCGAAGTGCTCACACAGATTGTCTGATGAAATTAAAGAAGAGCGTAAAACGCCTGCAGGCTTGTAGCTCAGGTGGTTAGAGCGCACCCCTGATAAGGGTGAGGTCGGTGGTTCAAGTCCACTCAGGCCTACCAAATTCTTCCCGTTTCTGCGTTGTGCCGACAGCTCGCATACTTCAGTATGCTTCGTGTCGTCACGCCTTGAACCTGAAAGAATTCTCCTGGTAAGCAAGCGTTTTACAAAACTCTATGGGGCTATAGCTCAGCTGGGAGAGCGCCTGCCTTGCACGCAGGAGGTCAGCGGTTCGATCCCGCTTAGCTCCACCATCAACGACCCCACGTTGATAACTAACTTCAGAATGTATCCTCGGGTGCATTGCGAAGTTATTGCTCTTTAACAATCCGGAACAAGCTGAAAATTGAAACGACGTGTTGGTTCATTTCTCCGTAATAAGAAATGAATAACAACATGTTCGAGTCTCTCAAATGCTTACAGTCC
>NZ_JBBCQO010000032.1:0-568 GCF_037149875.1 Pantoea sp. USHLN256
GAGGTTATTAACCTCACCGCCTTCCTCCCCGCTGAAAGTACTTTACAACCCGAAGGCCTTCTTCATACACGCGGCATGGCTGCATCAGGCTTGCGCCCATTGTGCAATATTCCCCACTGCTGCCTCCCGTAGGAGTCTGGACCGTGTCTCAGTTCCAGTGTGGCTGGTCATCCTCTCAGACCAGCTAGGGATCGTCGCCTAGGTGAGCCATTACCCCACCTACTAGCTAATCCCATCTGGGCACATCCGATGGTGTGAGGCCCGAAGGTCCCCCACTTTGGTCTTGCGACGTTATGCGGTATTAGCTACCGTTTCCAGTAGTTATCCCCCTCCATCGGGCAGTTTCCCAGACATTACTCACCCGTCCGCCACTCGTCACCCAAGGAGCAAGCTCCTCTGTGCTACCGTCCGACTTGCATGTGTTAGGCCTGCCGCCAGCGTTCAATCTGAGCCATGATCAAACTCTTCAATTTAAGTTTGATTTGCTTAAACAAGTTAAGCGATGCTCATCTGTAAAACGTCATAATGAATTTCATTATGTGTTCACTCGTGAGACTTGATATTTTTT
>NZ_JBBCQO010000034.1:0-511 GCF_037149875.1 Pantoea sp. USHLN256
ACCTACGCGCCAGCGTGCCTTCTCCCGAAGTTACGGCACCATTTTGCCTAGTTCCTTCACCCGAGTTCTCTCAAGCGCCTTGGTATTCTCTACCTGACCACCTGTGTCGGTTTGGGGTACGATTTCGTGTTACCTGGAGCTTAGAGGCTTTTCCTGGAAGCAGGGCATCAGTTACTTCACCACCGTAGTGGCTCGTCGTCACGCCTCAGCCTTAAGACACCCCGGATTTACCAAAGGTGTCAGCCTACACGCTTAAACCGGGACAACCGTCGCCCGGATAACCTAGCCTTCTCCGTCCCCCCTTCGCAGTAACACCAAGTGCAGGAATATTAACCTGCTTCCCATCGACTACGCTTTTCAGCCTCGCCTTAGGGGTCGACTCACCCTGCTCCGATTAACGTTGAACAGGAACCCTTGGTCTTCCGGCGAGCGGGCTTTTCACCCGCTTTATCGTTACTTATGTCAGCATTCGCACTTCTGATACCTCCAGCATGCCTCACAGCACACCTTC
>NZ_JBBCQO010000035.1:0-487 GCF_037149875.1 Pantoea sp. USHLN256
ACGCCAAACATGAGCCTGTGGCGCCCGTGCGACCAGGTTGAGTCGGCGGTGGCGTGGAAGTACGCCATCGAGCGCGTTGACGGCCCGTCGGCGCTGATCTTCTCGCGTCAGAACCTGGCGCAGCAGGATCGTAGCGCTGAGCAGCTGGCTAACGTGGCGCGCGGCGGTTACGTGCTGAAGGACAGCAACGGCACGCCGGAGCTGATCCTGATCGCCACCGGTTCGGAAGTGGAGCTGGCGGTGAGCGCTTACGAGCAGCTGACGGCGGAAGGCCGCAAGGTGCGCGTGGTCTCCATGCCATCCACCGACGCGTTCGACAAGCAGGATGCGGCGTACCGTGAATCGGTGCTGCCGAAAGCGGTGGCGGCGCGCGTGGCGATCGAAGCGGGTATCGCGGACTACTGGTTCAAATACACCGGCCTGAACGGCGCGATCGTCGGCATGACCACCTTCGGTGAGTCAGCGCCAGCGGATCAGCTGTTTAAAG
>NZ_JBBCQO010000036.1:0-448 GCF_037149875.1 Pantoea sp. USHLN256
ATCAGACAATCTGTGTGAGCACTTCGCGGGAAGGTATCTTCAGGTAAGGAGGTGATCCAACCGCAGGTTCCCCTACGGTTACCTTGTTACGACTTCACCCCAGTCATGAATCACAAAGTGGTAAGCGCCCTCCCGAAGGTTAAGCTACCTACTTCTTTTGCAACCCACTCCCATGGTGTGACGGGCGGTGTGTACAAGGCCCGGGAACGTATTCACCGTAGCATTCTGATCTACGATTACTAGCGATTCCGACTTCACGGAGTCGAGTTGCAGACTCCGATCCGGACTACGACGCACTTTATGAGGTCCGCTTGCTCTCGCGAGGTCGCTTCTCTTTGTATGCGCCATTGTAGCACGTGTGTAGCCCTACTCGTAAGGGCCATGATGACTTGACGTCATCCCCACCTTCCTCCAGTTTATCACTGGCAGTCTCCTTTGAGTTCCCGGC
>NZ_JBBCQO010000037.1:0-411 GCF_037149875.1 Pantoea sp. USHLN256
GCATGGTAACGGTCTCAGTCCAGGGCATAGTGAGTCTCCTCTGCTATGCCATTTATAACTGTTACCCATGTGCCCGGTCTAAAGTGTTACCCATGTGCCCGGTTTGTACCTAAATGGCGACCCTACAGGCGTTACAGCGATGATAATTCAGGAATAGGCATTGCTGCTGCAGCGCGGGTGTTGAGGCGACATCCCAGCCCGCTGAGCGAGTGAGGGATTCCAGGGCGAGCCACAGGGATGCGGCGAGAGGCGGCGCTGAGCAGGAGCGAATCGCCGCCGGTCCGTCAGGAATCGCGAGAGAGCGAAGGCACCGCGAAGCGGCGGGATGGGCTGGCGCAGGGCCCGGGAGTGCAGAGGGCGCGGCCAGGCGTCCTCTGCTCGGTCGCCGCACGGCATGACTGAAACTGCCTC
>NZ_JBBCQO010000038.1:0-405 GCF_037149875.1 Pantoea sp. USHLN256
GGACTGTAAGCATTTGAGAGACTCGAACATGTTGTTATTCATTTCTTATTACGGAGAAATGAACCAACACGTCGTTTCAATTTTCAGCTTGTTCCGGATTGTTAAAGAGCAGTATCTCAAACATGACGGTTACGTCAGTTTTGAGATACGTCGTGGAGACACCTTTCACCTGTCACCAAGCAAGTGGCGTCCCCTAGGGGATTCGAACCCCTGTTGCCGCCGTGAAAGGGCGGAGTCCTAACCGCTAGACGAAGGGGACACGATAGTGTCACGACTTCGCAGCCGTCTTGCTCATTACTTTCTATCAGACAATCTGTGTGAGCACTTCGCGGGAAGGTATCTTCAGGTAAGGAGGTGATCCAACCGCAGGTTCCCCTACGGTTACCTTGTTACGACTTCACCCCA
>NZ_JBBCQO010000039.1:0-390 GCF_037149875.1 Pantoea sp. USHLN256
TCATTTTTTTGCAATAAACCCTTGTCACCTCCGAATAACTCCCTATAATGCGCCACCACTGAGACGGCAAAGCGGCAACGCAGGCGGCTCAGCAGGGAGTGAAGAAATTCATCCCGCCGGATGAAAGCGCTGAAAAAAGTGTTTGACTCTGAAGGAGGAAAGCGTAATATACGCCACCTCGCGACAGGCGGTTAACCCGCTGTTCGCAACGCTCTTTAACAATTTATCAGACAATCTGTGTGGGCACTCGCAGGATTGATATCAGCGTCTCCGGACGCAAAAAAATATCAAGTCTCACGAGTGAACACATAATGAAATTCATTATGACGTTTTACAGATGAGCATCGCTTAACTTGTTTAAGCAAATCAAACTTAAATTGAAGAGTTTGA
>NZ_JBBCQO010000040.1:0-361 GCF_037149875.1 Pantoea sp. USHLN256
GTACGGCCGCAAGGTTAAAACTCAAATGAATTGACGGGGGCCCGCACAAGCGGTGGAGCATGTGGTTTAATTCGATGCAACGCGAAGAACCTTACCTACTCTTGACATCCAGCGAACTTGGCAGAGATGCTTTGGTGCCTTCGGGAACGCTGAGACAGGTGCTGCATGGCTGTCGTCAGCTCGTGTTGTGAAATGTTGGGTTAAGTCCCGCAACGAGCGCAACCCTTATCCTTTGTTGCCAGCGGGTAATGCCGGGAACTCAAAGGAGACTGCCAGTGATAAACTGGAGGAAGGTGGGGATGACGTCAAGTCATCATGGCCCTTACGAGTAGGGCTACACACGTGCTACAATGGCGCATAC
>NZ_JBBCQO010000041.1:0-342 GCF_037149875.1 Pantoea sp. USHLN256
GCCAATACGATGAACGCCATATTAGGCAGTTGCCGTCATCGTAAGACGTCCGGTAGTGGAACAAAGAGGACGGTACCAGTCCAATGTCCGCTATGAGCGAGGAGCGGACGTCAAAAACATGGCGACTGAGTAGCTCTACCACATCAAACATAACAACCCTGCTAAAAATCAGCAAAAGCCAGCTCCGCCAGCTTCTTGAGCGCAGAACGGGGATCTGACGAGCAATATTCTATGACGCCTAACCAGACAATTTTTTGTTTGTCGAAACCCTGATGGTAAAACTGATAACGAAGTCCCGGGGCGCAGACGAGAAGTACAGGGTAGCGCGTTATCAATACCTCA
>NZ_JBBCQO010000042.1:0-331 GCF_037149875.1 Pantoea sp. USHLN256
CTACTCTCGCATGGGGAGACCCCACACTACCATCGGCGCTACGGCGTTTCACTTCTGAGTTCGGCATGGGGTCAGGTGGGACCACCGCGCTAAAGCCGCCAGGCAAATTCTTTTAAACCGAACTCATGCCTATAACTGGTGCTGATACCCAGAGTCGAACTGGGGACCTCACCCTTACCAAGGGTGCGCTCTACCAACTGAGCCATATCAGCACGCTAAATTTGATGCCTGGCAGTTCCCTACTCTCGCATGGGGAGACCCCACACTACCATCGGCGCTACGGCGTTTCACTTCTGAGTTCGGCATGGGGTCAGGTGGGACCACCGCGCTA
>NZ_JBBCQO010000043.1:0-304 GCF_037149875.1 Pantoea sp. USHLN256
TGAAAACAGCCATGGTCATATTGGTAACGGTGATAGCACCGATGACGCCACGCCATATATCCGTGGTCATAACGTCGGCAGTTTTGCTGAGGTGGAAATCTGGCTGCATGGTCGACGCATCGATACCGTTCAGGCGGACAATTTCGGCAACTGGTCTTACCACATCACGCTGAGTGAAGGTCGTAACCAAATTGTGGTGAAATCGCAGGGTGTTTCCAGCGAACCTTACGATATTTACTATGCCCCGCCAGCCCCGCCAGTGCCGGTCATTACCTCTGTCTGGGCTGATGAAAACAGCCATGGT
>NZ_JBBCQO010000044.1:0-261 GCF_037149875.1 Pantoea sp. USHLN256
GGCTTAGAAGCAGCCATCATTTAAAGAAAGCGTAATAGCTCACTGGTCGAGTCGGCCTGCGCGGAAGATGTAACGGGGCTAAACCATGCACCGAAGCTGCGGCAGCGACGCGTATGCGTTGTTGGGTAGGGGAGCGTTCTGTAAGCCGTCGAAGGTGTGCTGTGAGGCATGCTGGAGGTATCAGAAGTGCGAATGCTGACATAAGTAACGATAAAGCGGGTGAAAAGCCCGCTCGCCGGAAGACCAAGGGTTCCTGTTCAA
>NZ_JBBCQO010000045.1:0-252 GCF_037149875.1 Pantoea sp. USHLN256
AAGAGCAGTATCTCAAACATGACGGTTACGTCAGTTTTGAGATACGTCGTGGAGACACCTTTCACCTGTCACCAAGCAAGTGGCGTCCCCTAGGGGATTCGAACCCCTGTTACCGCCGTGAAAGGGCGGTGTCCTAGGCCTCTAGACGAAGGGGACACGATAGTGTCACGACTTCGCAGCCGTCTTGCTCATTACTTTCTATCAGACAATCTGTGTGAGCACTTCGCGGGAAGGTATCTTCAGGTAAGGAGG
>NZ_JBBCQO010000046.1:0-224 GCF_037149875.1 Pantoea sp. USHLN256
GGCGTCACACCGTATACGTCCACTTTCGTGTTTGCACAGTGCTGTGTTTTTAATAAACAGTTGCAGCCAGCTGGTATCTTCGACTGGCTTCGGCTCGGGGAGCAAGTCCCTCTACCTACGCGCCAGCGTGCCTTCTCCCGAAGTTACGGCACCATTTTGCCTAGTTCCTTCACCCGAGTTCTCTCAAGCGCCTTGGTATTCTCTACCTGACCACCTGTGTCGGT
>NZ_JBBCQO010000047.1:0-224 GCF_037149875.1 Pantoea sp. USHLN256
GGCGTCACACCGTATACGTCCACTTTCGTGTTTGCACAGTGCTGTGTTTTTAATAAACAGTTGCAGCCAGCTGGTATCTTCGACTGGCTTCGGCTCGGGGAGCAAGTCCCTTCACCTACGCGCCAGCGTGCCTTCTCCCGAAGTTACGGCACCATTTTGCCTAGTTCCTTCACCCGAGTTCTCTCAAGCGCCTTGGTATTCTCTACCTGACCACCTGTGTCGGT
>NZ_JBBCQO010000048.1:0-224 GCF_037149875.1 Pantoea sp. USHLN256
ATGTTGTTATTCATTTCTTATTACGGAGAAATGAACCAACACGTCGTTTCAATTTTCAGCTTGTTCCGGATTGTTAAAGAGCATAATACTTCGCAGCACACCGTTTCCGGTACGCTCTGAAGTATTGTTTTGAGTCACTGTAATGGTGGAGCTAAGCGGGATCGAACCGCTGACCTCCTGCGTGCAAGGCAGGCGCTCTCCCAGCTGAGCTATAGCCCCATACA
>NZ_JBBCQO010000049.1:0-223 GCF_037149875.1 Pantoea sp. USHLN256
GGGGGGGGGGGGGGGGGGGGGGGGGGGGGGGGGGGGGGGGGGGGGGGGGGGGGGGGGGGGGGGGGGGGGGGGGGGGGGGGGGGGGGGGGGGGGGGGGGGGGGGGGGGGGGGCGGGGGGGGGGGGGGGGGGGGGGGGGGGGGGGGGGGGGGGGGGGGGGGGGGGGGGGGGGGGGGGGGGGGGGGGGGGGGGGGGGGGGGGGGGGGGGGGGGGGGGGGGGGGGGG
>NZ_JBBCQO010000050.1:0-223 GCF_037149875.1 Pantoea sp. USHLN256
AGGTGGTTAGAGCGCACCCCTGATAAGGGTGAGGTCGGTGGTTCAAGTCCACTCAGGCCTACCAAATTTCTCCTCATGCTGCGTTATGCGCGCGGTCGTTTACGAAAGTAAACTTCCCTTACGCATGCCTTGCCTGAGAAGAAATTAACATTTCTCATTTGATGAATGTGACTCCTGGTGAGTGGTAGTAGTGGTCTCTGCAGTAACTGTATGGGGCTATAGC
>NZ_JBBCQO010000051.1:0-223 GCF_037149875.1 Pantoea sp. USHLN256
CGGCTCCGCTTTCCAGCAAGGATACATGTCATATAAGCTTTCTACTGCTACTACACACTGCGCCTTAGCACCATTTTAAGGTGGGATAGCCTTTTCTGGCATCTTTAATGCCCATCATGTTTAAAAACATACCCGATTATTTTTGTGCGCATGCATGAATATGCAGATAGATCTGCTCTCCTTAGATTATTACATACAGATATTAGAAACGTCCGTTGATGGC
>NZ_JBBCQO010000052.1:0-223 GCF_037149875.1 Pantoea sp. USHLN256
TGACATGTATCCTTGCTGGAAAGCGGAGCCGTACAACTGAGGCCTGTAGTCTGGTTAACTGACAAAAACAGGGAGAGTTATGACAGGAAAAATTATCTACGTCGTGCACAGGCCCAGCCCCACGTTGGGACGATCACCGCTGCAAAAGGGATATTTTCCTTACGCGCTTACAAAAAAGTATATCGAGTCGCTTCAACGAGAGTTGGATAGGCTCGACATAAAC
>NZ_JBBCQO010000053.1:0-223 GCF_037149875.1 Pantoea sp. USHLN256
CTGACGCGAGAAGATCAGCGCCGACGGGCCGTCAACGCGCTCGATGGCGTACTTCCACGCCACCGCCGACTCAACCTGGTCGCACGGGCGCCACAGGCTCATGTTTGGCGTCACGCGCAGGCTGGCCATCTGCTCAACCGGCTGGTGCGTCGGGCCATCTTCACCCAGGCCAATCGAGTCGTGGGTGTAGACCATGATCTGACGGATTTTCATCAGCGCGGCC
>NZ_JBBCQO010000054.1:0-223 GCF_037149875.1 Pantoea sp. USHLN256
CGTGGAGACACCTTTCACCTGTCACCAAGCAAGTGGCGTCCCCTAGGGGATTCGAACCCCTGTTGCCGCCGTGAAAGGGCGGAGTCCTAACCGCTAGACGAAGGGGACACGGTAGTGTCACGACTTCGCAGCCGTCTTGCTCATTACTTTCTATCAGACAATCTGTGTGAGCACTTCGCGGGAAGGTATCTTCAGGTAAGGAGGTGATCCAACCGCAGGTTCC
>NZ_JBBCQO010000055.1:0-223 GCF_037149875.1 Pantoea sp. USHLN256
CAACGAAGACGCGGCGGGCAACTACATTCACTACGGCGTGCGCGAGTTCGGTATGACCGCGATTGCCAACGGCCTGGCGCTGCACGGCGGCTTCCTGCCGTACACCGCGACTTTCCTGATGTTCGTCGAGTACGCGCGCAACGCCGCCCGTATGGCCGCGCTGATGAAAATCCGTCAGATCATGGTCTACACCCACGACTCGATTGGCCTGGGTGAAGATGGC
>NZ_JBBCQO010000056.1:0-223 GCF_037149875.1 Pantoea sp. USHLN256
AGGTTAAAACTCAAATGAATTGACGGGGGCCCGCACAAGCGGTGGAGCATGTGGTTTAATTCGATGCAACGCGAAGAACCTTACCTACTCTTGACATCCACGGAACTTGGCGGAGATGCCTTGGTGCCTTCGGGAACCGTGAGACAGGTGCTGCATGGCTGTCGTCAGCTCGTGTTGTGAAATGTTGGGTTAAGTCCCGCAACGAGCGCAACCCTTATCCTTT
>NZ_JBBCQO010000057.1:0-223 GCF_037149875.1 Pantoea sp. USHLN256
AGCTAATACCGCATAACGTCGCAAGACCAAAGTGGGGGACCTTCGGGCCTCACACCATCGGATGTGCCCAGATGGGATTAGCTAGTAGGTGGGGTAATGGCTCACCTAGGCAACGATCCCTAGCTGGTCTGAGAGGATGACCAGCCACACTGGAACTGAGACACGGTCCAGACTCCTACGGGAGGCAGCAGTGGGGAATATTGCACAATGGGCGCAAGCCTGA
>NZ_JBBCQO010000058.1:0-223 GCF_037149875.1 Pantoea sp. USHLN256
CCTGCGTGCGCTTTACGCCCAGTAATTCCGATTAACGCTTGCACCCTCCGTATTACCGCGGCTGCTGGCACGGAGTTAGCCGGTGCTTCTTCTGCGGGTAACGTCAATCGGCGAGGTTATTAACCTCACCGCCTTCCTCCCCGCTGAAAGTACTTTACAACCCGAAGGCCTTCTTCATACACGCGGCATGGCTGCATCAGGCTTGCGCCCATTGTGCAATATT
>NZ_JBBCQO010000059.1:0-223 GCF_037149875.1 Pantoea sp. USHLN256
TTGGGACAAAAGGGGTCTGCCGAATTCCTTTTAACATATGACTATGGCCACGAATCCAGACACCATCTGCAGCTGGCGTCCCCTGATGAAAAACCAGAGTTCACGGGCCTCTCTCCGGACACAGCCAATACGATGAACGCCATATTAGGCAGTTGCCGTCATCGTAAGACGTCCGGTAGTGGAACAAAGAGGACGGTACCAGTCCAATGTCCGCTATGAGCGA
>NZ_JBBCQO010000060.1:0-223 GCF_037149875.1 Pantoea sp. USHLN256
AGGTTAAAACTCAAATGAATTGACGGGGGCCCGCACAAGCGGTGGAGCATGTGGTTTAATTCGATGCAACGCGAAGAACCTTACCTACTCTTGACATCCACGGAACTTGGCAGAGATGCCTTGGTGCCTTCGGGAACCGTGAGACAGGTGCTGCATGGCTGTCGTCAGCTCGTGTTGTGAAATGTTGGGTTAAGTCCCGCAACGAGCGCAACCCTTATCCTTT
>NZ_JBBCQO010000061.1:0-223 GCF_037149875.1 Pantoea sp. USHLN256
CCTGCGTGCGCTTTACGCCCAGTAATTCCGATTAACGCTTGCACCCTCCGTATTACCGCGGCTGCTGGCACGGAGTTAGCCGGTGCTTCTTCTGCGGGTAACGTCAATCGGTGAGGTTATTAACCTCACCGCCTTCCTCCCCGCTGAAAGTACTTTACAACCCGAAGGCCTTCTTCATACACGCGGCATGGCTGCATCAGGCTTGCGCCCATTGTGCAATATT
>NZ_JBBCQO010000062.1:0-223 GCF_037149875.1 Pantoea sp. USHLN256
GGATAAGGGTTGCGCTCGTTGCGGGACTTAACCCAACATTTCACAACACGAGCTGACGACAGCCATGCAGCACCTGTCTCAGCGTTCCCGAAGGCACCAAAGCATCTCTGCTAAGTTCGCTGGATGTCAAGAGTAGGTAAGGTTCTTCGCGTTGCATCGAATTAAACCACATGCTCCACCGCTTGTGCGGGCCCCCGTCAATTCATTTGAGTTTTAACCTTGC
>NZ_JBBCQO010000063.1:0-219 GCF_037149875.1 Pantoea sp. USHLN256
CTTGTCACCTCCGAATAACTCCCTATAATGCGCCACCACTGAGACGGCAAAGCGGCAACGCAGGCGGCTCAGCAGGGAGTGAAGAAATTCATCCCGCCGGATGAAAATGCTGAAAAAAGTGTTTGACTCTGAAGGAGGAAAGCGTAATATACGCCACCTCGCGACAGGCGGTTAACCCGCTGCTCGCAACGCTCTTTAACAATTTATCAGACAATCTGT
>NZ_JBBCQO010000064.1:0-210 GCF_037149875.1 Pantoea sp. USHLN256
TGAGACAGGTGCTGCATGGCTGTCGTCAGCTCGTGTTGTGAAATGTTGGGTTAAGTCCCGCAACGAGCGCAACCCTTATCCTTTGTTGCCAGCGGTCCGGCCGGGAACTCAAAGGAGACTGCCAGTGATAAACTGGAGGAAGGTGGGGATGACGTCAAGTCATCATGGCCCTTACGAGTAGGGCTACACACGTGCTACAATGGCGCATAC
>NZ_JBBCQO010000065.1:0-202 GCF_037149875.1 Pantoea sp. USHLN256
GTACCATGCGCCGCCACGCTGAGCAGGAAAGCTGCTCATATCCGGAATCTGATTGGCACCTGTACCAACTGAGCGCTTTGCCGCTTCGCCCAAACCAAGGTTTGCGAGAAACGCCGGGACGCTGGCGATATCGCTGCCGTTCTTGCTGATGTCCATCTTTCCGGCAAGTGCGTTGGTCATGGTAGTAGCAAAGTTCGGATCG
>NZ_JBBCQO010000066.1:0-202 GCF_037149875.1 Pantoea sp. USHLN256
TTGATACCCTGATATAGCCAATCAGCATGGACTCATTCCGTTAAAAGCCGTGAAGTGTGCCAGCAGGCCGCGAATAAGTGCCAGGGGTATCTTTCTCGCAAACCTTGGTTTAGGCGAAGCCGCGAAAATGCCCGCCGCATCCGCCATCACCAACGGTGCGGGCTGGCTGTCCATTCCTGTGCTGATTGGCGGCGTCACCCGC